>NZ_VFUW01000003.1:0-706615 GCF_006441385.1 Mesorhizobium sp. B2-4-18
AGGCGCCGCGCGATGGTCTTGCGCATATTGTCGTGCGGGACGAGTTCGTAGGAGCCTTCCTCGAACAGTTTCAGCACGTCCCCTTCTCCCTTGAGGGGAGGGTGGCCGGCCGAAGGCCGGTCGGGTGGGGTCGCTTCGACGGGGCTCGGCGCAAAAGCGGTGCCTCCTGAGGCGACCCCCTCCGTCCGCTTCGCGGACACCCCCCTCTCGGGGAGGGAGGAGAGTACCGCATCGATATCCGCCTTTACGACGCGGCCATGTGGGCCTGTCCCTGATATGCCGGAGAGATTCAGTCCTGCTTCACGAGCCAATCGACGCGCCAAGGGTGTAGCGCGGGTTTTCCCCTCCCCCTCGAGGGGAGGGTGGCCGGCCAAGGGCCGGTCGGGTGGGGTCGGTTCGACCGGACTCAGCGCGAGGGCGGTGCCTTCTGAGGCAACCCCCTCTGTCGACTTCGTCGACATCTCCCCCTCAAGGGGTGAGATTGGCGCCTTGTCCTTATAAGCCTCGCCGTCAGCATAAATCCAAGCCACCGCCGATCCGACCGCGATATCGACTCCTTCCTTGCCGGTCACGTCGCGCAACACACCGCTGGCCGGAGCGTCGATCTCCATCGCGGCCTTGTCGGTCTCGATCTCGAACAGCACGTCGCCCTTCTTGACCGTGGCGCCTTCCTCGGCGAACCAGCGCGAAATCTGTCCGGTCGCCATATCCATGTCGACCTTGGGAAGAATGACTTCGGTCGGCATGGATCAGCGAACCCCTTTGACGAGGTCGCGCGCGGCGGTGACGATGTCTGGAACCTGCGGCACCGTCGCTTTTTCCAGCTCCGGATTGTAGGGGATCGGCGTTTCCGCACCGCCCAGCCGCACGATCGGCGCATCGAGATAGTCGAACGCCTCGCTTTCGGCGATCATGGCGCTGACCTCGGCGCCGATGCCCAGCGTCTTGACCGCTTCATAGACGCATATCAGCCGCGAGGTCTTCTTGACGCTGTCGATAACGGTCTGCTTGTCCATCGGCCGGATGGTCCGGAGGTCCACGACTTCGACGTCGATGCCTTCGGCCTCCAGCGCGGCAGCGGCGTCGAGCGCCTTCTGCACCATGATCGAGGTGGCGACGATGGTGAGATCACGGCCCTCGCGGCGGATATCTGCCTTGCCGATCGGCACGGTGTAATAGCCTTCGGGCACCGGGCCCTTCATCTTGTAGAGTAGCTTGTGCTCGAAGATCATCACCGGATCGGGATCGGCGACCGCAGCCAGAAGCATGCCCTTGGCATCATGGGGCGTCGCCGGCTGGATAACCTTCAGGCCCGGCACGTGGCCAAGCCAAGCTTCCAGGCTCTGGCTGTGCTGCGCGGCGGCACCGGTACCGGAGCCGGCGGGAAAGCGCATCACGACGGGCACCGAAACCTCGCCGCCCAGCATGAAGCGCATCTTGGCAGCCTGGTTGACGATCTGCTCCATCGCCAGCGTGGCGAAATCGGAGAACTGGAATTCGAAGATCGGCCGCATGCCGGTCAGCGCGGCGCCGACAGCGACCCCCGCACCGCCCAGTTCGGAAATCGGCGTGTCCAGCACCCGGTCCGCGCCGTAACGATCGACGAGGTCGCCGGTCACCTGGAAGGCGCCGCCATAGACGCCGATGTCCTCGCCCATCAGGAAGACGCGCTCGTCCATGTCCATGGCGATCGCCATGGCTTCCTGGATCGCCTGGGCGTAGCTCAGTTCACGCACCATCGCGTCCATCACGCCTGCTCCGTATACACGTAATTGCCGGTCTCGCTGACGTCAGGCGACGGGCTCGCCTTGGCGAACTCGATGCCGTCGGCGATCTCCCGCGCCACCACCTCGCGGATGGCTTCGATGCCCTTGTCGTCGATGAATCCGAATTCCCGCAATTCGTTCTCGAACAGCGTGATCGGATCGCGGTTCGACATCCAGTCCTCTATTTCTTCCTTGGTCCGGTAGCGGTTGCGGTCGCTCTTGGAATGGCCGCGATGGCGATAGGTCTTGGACTCGATCAGCGTCGGCCCCTCACCCGCCCGTGCCCGCTCGACCGCCTTGTACGAAGCCTCGGCGACCTCGGAGAAGATGTTGCCGTTGACGATGACGCCCGGCATCGAATAGGCGGCGGCGCGGTCGGCGATGTTCTTGACCGCGGTGGACCGGGCAGTCGACGTCGACATGCCGTAGCCATTGTTCTCGCAGACGAAAATAACGGGCAGTTTCCAGACCGCCGCCATGTTGAGCGCCTCGTGGAAGGCGCCTTCATTGTTGGCTCCGTCGCCGAAGAAGGAGACGACAACCTTGCCGGTCTTCATCATCTTGGCGGAGAGCGCGGCGCCGACGGCGATCGGAATGCCGCCGCCGACAATGCCATTGGCGCCGAGATTTCCCTTGGCGACATCGGCGATGTGCATCGAACCGCCGCGGCCCTTGCAATAGCCGGTGGTCTTGCCGAAGAATTCCGCGAACATGCGCTTCACCTCGGCGCCCTTGGCGATGCAGTGGCCGTGGCCGCGATGGGTCGAGGTGATCTGGTCGTCCTCGCCAAGCGGCATGCAGATGCCCATGGCGCTCGCCTCCTGGCCGATCGACAGATGCATGGTGCCGTGGATGAGGCCGCGCGTGTAGCTTTCTTCCGCGCCCTCCTCGAAGCGGCGGATCAGGTACATCTTGTAGAGCACCTGCTTCAGCTGCTCGGCGCTGTACTGGCGATAGACGAAGGGCAGGTTGGCGCGGCTGTCCGCGACGGCTTTGCTGGCTCCGGCCATGGTTACGCCTCCACGGTTCCGTAGACGAGCTTGTCCTGACGGGCGCGCAGTTCGGCGATCTTGGAGCCCGCTGCCGGGGCGGCATTGGCGTAGGTGATGAGCTCACCCTTCTTGATCGGCGCCGTAACCGACCCGCCCTGCAGCAGGCCGCAGGGAATGGCCCTCGCGGCATGCGCTTCCGGTGCAGTCATGATCCAGGCGCGGTAGCAATATTCGCCGATCGCATCGAGCTTCTCGCCGGGCTGCATGTCCTTCTTGGCCACGGCGGCCACTTCGGCTACCGGCTTGGCCAGCGGCACCATGTCGGCCTTGCCGTAGAGCACGACGCGGGCGCAGGTCAGCGGCACTTCGAGCGAGGTCAGGTGATAGGGACGATGGAACGTGAAGTACGGGCCCTTGCCCATCTTCAAATCTTCCATGCGCTCCGAAATGCGCGGATGCGACATGTCGGCGACGACGAAGACACCGGGCGCGACACCCTTGCCGATCGAATAGTCGACGACGCCGACCCTCGACAGCACGCCGCCATCCTTCTGCGGCACCAGCACCTTGTTCAATTCGCCGAGCGTCGCGGCCGGGCCATGCATGCCGGCCTTGTCGGGCACCAGCCCGGTGGCGTTGGCGATCGCCGCCATCTCGACCATGGTCTTGGAGCCGTCGACGAACTCCACCAGCATGCGGACATTCATGTGCCGGCGCATGGCCTCCTCCTCATAGGCGGGCGGCGTGGCATCGATGTTGAGCGGATTGTTCTTGCCCTTGCCGGCGGCGACGATCGGGTGGCCCATCGCCGAGACGAATTCGATCAGTTCCATGCAGGAGGACGGCTCGTCGCCGGCGCCGAGCGAATAGGTGACGCCGAGCCGGTCGGCCTCGCTCTTGAGATAGGCGCCGATGGTGACGTCGGCCTCGACATTCATCATCACCAGATGCTTGCCGTGCTCCATGGCGCGCAAGCCGATTTCGGCGCCGACGGCGGGAACGCCGGTGGCATCGATGACGACGTCGATAAGATCGTTGTTGATGACCAGGCTGGCGTCGTTTGTCACCGCCACCTTACCGGCTTCCATGGCGGCCGTCATTGCCGAGGCGTTCGATACCTCGCGCGCATGGCCGGTTTCCTGGAAGGCGATATCCACCGCCTTGCTGGCGGCGGGCAGGTTCAGCTCGGAGATCGCGCCGATCTCTATGCCCGACATATGGGCGACGCGGGTGACGATGTCGGTTCCCATTTCGCCCGAGCCGATCAGCCCGATCCGGATCGGCTTGCCCGATTTGCCGCGTTCCTCGAGATCGCGGGCAAGGCCCGTCAACGAAACATTGGACGCCATACCGCTCATTCCTCCCATAATGCAGGCTTGTTCAATTGCCTGACGGGTATTGAACATCTGTATTTCTGTCAAGACTAATGTCCAAATCTGCGTGCTTTTGCAACACTTACACAACTGGACAAAAGGCCGTTGCGGAGCCGGCAAATCGCGACTTTCCGCGTTGCCGTGGCGAGACAAGCACGCCAGCGGCGGCTCGACGCGCGGCGCACAGGACACTTGTTAGGGGCTCTCACCCTGCGTAAAAGCGTTAGCAGTGAACATCCGTCGGTTAGGGGCTTTTCCGATGAACGTCCAACAACGGGTTAGACCTGTGCCACCGCCGGGCGATGGACCGGCCCATGCGATTGCCGGCATCTTCGCCGCGGAATTGAAGGTGCCGGCCGTCGGCTTCGACGACAATTTCTTCGATCTCGGCGGCGATTCGCTGATGGCGGAGACTCTGGTGCTTGCCGTGCAGAAGCGGTTCGGCGTGAGATTGCAGACTTCCGTCCTGCTCGAAGCGCAGACACCGCGGGAATTCGGCCGGTTGATCGCATCGCTGGTGCCGGAGCATCCGGCCCGTGAGCTGATCGTGCCGGTGTCCGGCAGCGTCGGCCAGGAGCCGATCGCGATGATCCACGGCATCACCGGCTCGGCCTTGTTCGCCAATCGCTTCAGCAGGCGTCTGAAAGAGAAATACGCGATCATGGCGGTGCGCGGCATGGGCACGGAACTCGGCGAGACGCCCTATTCCACCATGGCCGAAATTGGCACCAACTATTTTGAAGCCTTCACCTCGGTAACAGGCAGGCACCCCGAAGTCATCGGCGGCATATGCGTGGGTGGCCTGCTCGCGATCGAGGTCGGCCGGCTGAGCCATGAGGCAACGGGCAAGCGGCCGGCAATCGTGCTCATTGATCCGCCATCGCCAGGTTCGGCCTGGCTGAAGCCGATGCCCGACGATCGCCTCACCGAGAGGAGGCGGCGCGATATCGTGCGCAAGGTGGTCTACTGGCGCCTGTTGCGAGACACGCTGAAGGCGGTCGGTCTCGGACAGACACGCCTGGGGCGCCATCTGCGCAAGAAGGCATACAAGAGCGCGCTGCTGCAGGCCGCAGCCGGTTTTGTGCCCTCGTCCTACCCCTGCGACATCCTCATCCTCGCCAGTTCCGAATGGGGAGCCACCACCGTGAAGGACTACAAGGGCTGGGCGTCTAACGAGGCCAGCGTGAAAACGGTCGTCATGCCGGGTACGCACAACAAATTCCGCAAGGCCAACATGGACGCGATCGACGCGGAGATCTTGACGTTCCTCTCCGCCCGAAGCGAGGCCCCACGCGAAAACCCGCATCGTCAATGAGTTTTGGTTGGCAGATACTGGAGGCCTTCGCTGCCCATGGCGACAAGGTCGCGATGGTCAGCGGCCGGTCTGATATCACCTATTCCCAGGCCCTGACGCAGAGCGGACATCTTGCAGCCAATTTCGGCGCATCGGGCATCCGACCGGGCGACCGCGTCGGCCTCGCCATGCTCGACAACATCGACGTGATCCTTTCGATCCTCGCCTGCTGGAAAATCGGCGCGACCCCTGTTGTCGTCGACTTTCGAACGCCCAGGAGTCAGCGAGCCAGGCAGGCCCGCGACTTCGATCTGAGAATGGTTTTTGAAAGCCGCGCCATGCCGGGCGATGAGGTCTATCCGAACGCCCTTTTCGAGGCTGGCTGGAAATCGGCTTCGGCGCCGGGATCCGACATCCGCCCCCCGGCGAGCGATGCCGCCCCGGCCTTTTTGATCTTTTCGTCCGGCACGACGGGCGATCCAAAGGCCTACACCCAGTCGCATGAGGCACTCGCCAGGCGCATCGCGGCGCGCCGCGGCGTGGTGGAGGGAACCGCCAAACGATTCCTGACGCCGATGGCCCTGTCATACTCGGCAATGCGTCACCAGGTCTTCGGCTATCTGCTTTACGGGGGAATCGTTCGGTTCTTTCCTCCCTTGTTCACCCCCTCGGAGCTCATCGAGGCGCTGCTCTCGTTCCAGGCAAGCGGCACGGCGCTGGCGCCATCAGTCATTGCCCGGATGGTCAAGGAGGTGGGCGAACGCGCAACCCACCTGCTTCCCCAACTTTCCGTTCTCTACAGCGTAGGCGGACCGGCCAGAGGCGAAGACAAGATCGCTGCCTACCGCTATCTCTCATCTGGATACCGGATAAGCTACTCATCGAGCCTTACCGGCATCATATCCTCGCTATGGGGTGAGGATATTCTGGCAAAGCCCGAAAGCGCCGGCCGTCCGGTCGCCGGCGCACAGGTCGAAATCCTCGGTGCCGATGGCCGCGTGTTGCCGCAAGGTGAGCGCGGGCTGATCAAGGCATGGACGCCGACCATGGCATCCGCGGTCCTGATGCCCGGCAACCGCCTGTTCGTCGATCCGCAGATCATGAGCTCCGACTGGGGCATCCCCGGTGATATCGGATTTCTGGACGCCGACGGATTTATCACGATCGTCGATCGGGAGGCCGATATGATCGTTCGCGGCGGCGTCAGTGTCGCGCCGCAGGAGCTTGAAAAACTGATCCGCACCCATGCCAAGGTGCAGGACGTCGCCGTGGCCGGCTTTCCAGATGAGACCATGGGGCAGGAAATCGCCGCCTTCATCGTCTCCGACCGCGGAACCGTCGAGGAATTCCAGGCTTTCATGCGCACCAACATCGCGCCCGACCGGCGGCCGCGCGAGATCAGGCTGGTCGCCTCGTTGCCTTACAGCGGCAACGGCAAGCTGCTACGCCGCCAACTGGTCGAAACGCTGGCGCCGCATAAGGGTTCTTAGAAAATTCCGCTAATGCCTGTGAGCCACGGAGTCGGCCAGGGCTGGGATGCCAGCATGTCGAAGACCGAATAGACGAAGGCCGTCGCGGCGGCAGCGATCACCAGGGATGACCGCCTCGACTTCGTCCCAAGCACCGTGATGCTGCCGGCAACGAAGATGAAGGTCGCTGCCAGGTGACCGACCAACAGGATGAGAAAGGCGAGGGCCAGGCAAAGGCCGATGATCGCGAGATTGCCTTTCATGGTGGGTTCCGAAACCGGAGACCATTCGCCTGGTATCGCGGCAGGCGCGGATAGGACAGGCGTGGCCCGCCTGCGCCATCGCAGCGACGCCTGCACTGTGGTCACCAGCGAAAACACCATCAGGAATCCAGCCGTGATGACCGGGAAAATGGCGGCCTCGAAGGGAAAGCCGGTCACAGCCGTCACCAACGCCGCGAACGCCAGCAATGTCATGGTGGCACCTGCGACAATGTCGGGCAGCGCGGGGGGCAGCGGCCCGCCGGGATTTCTGGCCCTGATCCACGACAGCGTCTGCCTGACGAGACCGACCACGGCCAGTCCAAGCAGGATGAGCACCAGCGGCTGGGCAAGCCACGACCAGCCGGAAATCTGATAGGCGAGAAAGAAATAGTTCTCGAGGCTCGGGCCGAGCACGAATCCCAATGAAAAGGCCGAGCGCGGCCAGTTGAGTTCCTTCATCGCCATGCCGACGGCGCCGACGCCGATGACCAGCGCGAAATCGAAGGCGCTCATATTGGTCTGGTATGCACCAACCACGATGAAGGTGACCACCAGCGGCACCAGTATGGCGGCCGGAACCTGCGCGACGCGCGCCAGAGGCCGGGTCAGCACAAGGCAGGTCACCGCGCCTACGATATTTGCCACGGCGATGCTGAACACCATCGACATGGTGAGCGCGGCATTCTTGCCCAGCATGTCGGGGCCGGGAATGAGCCCATGGACGACAAAGGCGCCGAGCAGGATGCTCATCGAGGCCGAACCCGGCACGCCGAAGGCGATGGTCGGGATGAGCGAGCCGCCTTCCTTGGCATTGTTGGCGCTCTCGGGCGCGATGACGCCCCTGACATTGCCTTCGCCGAATTTCGGTCCCGAGCCAGGCCGCCGTGACGCATGGCCATAGGCGATCCAGTCCAGCACCGCGATGCCGACACCGGGAACTGCGCCCAGCAGCGAACCGATGCTGCTGCATCGCAGCACCAGCGGCCACTCCCGCAGCGTGTCCCTGATGCCTTGCCACATGCCCGCATAAGTCGGTCGCTCCGCATTGCCCTGGATGGAACCTCGCAACAGGAGCGAAGCCAGCTCCGGTAGGCCGAACAGGCCGAGAAACACCAGGGCCACCGGCAGACCGTCCCAGAGATAGATTTCACCAAAGGTCCACCGGTCGATGCCGGCGATCTTATCGATGCCGACAAATGAAGCGAGCATGCCGAACATGGCCGCGGCCAGCCCCTTCAGCGGCTGGCTCCCGGCCAGCATCGCGACGATGGAGAGCCCGAAGGCGCAGATGGCGAAGAAGTCCGGCGTCTTTAGATAGAGGACAAGCGGTCGCATGATGGGAATAGCCGCGGCAAGCACCAGAGCGCCGAACACGCCGCCAATCATCGACGCCGAATAGGAGGCGCCGAAGGCGCGCGCGGCTTCGCCTTTCTTGGCCATGGCATGGCCGTCGAGCACCGTCGCCGCCGCTCCGACCGAGCCCGGAACCCCAAACAGGATGGCCGGGATCGTATCGGAGGTGGTATTGACCGATCCCATACCGAGCAGGAGCGCGAAGGCGGCATAGGCGTCCATGTTGTAGGTCATCGGGATGAGCAGGGCCATCGCGAACAGCCCGCCAATGCCCGGGACAACGCCGACGACGAGGCCGACGAAAACGCCGGTCACCAGCATCAGCATGCGAAACGGCTGGGCCATCTCGACGACGGCGGTGAGTATCAGATCCACCGTTGAGCCTCGCCGGGAATCTACTTCACCAGATTTCTGGCGGTCTCGAACACATCCGGATCCACCTTCAACTGCTCCGAGACAAGCCGGCTTATGTCTTCGCCGCTGGTGGCGTTGACGGTCATTTCGCTAAGCTTGCCGATGTCGGCCAGGAACGCCTTATCCCTGACCATCTCCATATATCCCTTGCGCAGCGTTTCGACCGTTTCCTTGGGCGTGCCCGGCGGGACAACCAACGGATGATGGAACTGCAAAGCCGTCTCGATCAGCGCGGCCGCTTCACGGACCTTCGGGTCGTCGATCCTAGCAGTGAACTTCTCCTGGCCTGCAACGATGCCTTGGCCGAAGGTACCAATGAGGTTGAGCGCGTCGCGGTTTTCGGAGATGTTGTAACTGGAGACTCCGCACATTCCGGCGATCTCGCCTCGCTGCATCGCCAGTTCGATATCGGCCGTGCCTTCAAAGCCGGTGACGACCTTGAACTTTGCCTTCAAGCCGTTCTTGACCAGCGCCGCGAAAATATAGGTCACGCTGCTCTTGCCGGTCGCCCCAATCAGGAAATCGGACTGCAGGAACTTGTCCATCGTGTCGACGCCGGAACTCTTGGCCGTCAGGCAATAGGCCGGCTCGTTGACGAGCGAGCCAATCCATTGCAGGGCAAGCGGATCGAAATTGGCGTTCTGGGGATCGAGCACCGGCGCATATGACATGGCTTCGCTGACGGAAGCGATGACGCTGCCGTCGGCCGGCTCGCTGCCCAACACCATCTTGGTGAGCTTCAGGCTGCCGCCCCCGGGCACATTCTGGACGACTATATCCGGATTGCCGGGAAGGAACCGGCCGAAGTGGCGAGCGATCAGCCGCGATGTCTGGTCATAGCCCCCGCCGGGGCCATAGCCGACCTTGATCGTGATTGTCTTGAATTCGACCGCTTGCGCCCGGGCGCCCGTGGCAAAGGCAATGCTGGCGGCAACGAAGGGAATGGCGCGCAATGCGCGGAAGATCGCAACCAACATATCAACCCCGTGCAGAACCCGGATGGCGTTTTAGCGCTACGATGTCGCGATTGATAGCGCCCGCGACCAGATCAGGTTGAAATACAGCATGCGTGTACGACAAGCCGGTGGTCGCAAAAATTCGCGGTTCAAGGCCGGGGTTGTGGGAAGATGAGCTTCGCCTTATGGGAGCATGCATCCGATTTGGAGCAATGGCGAAGTTTGTAATGAGCTGGAAGCCGGCCAAGGGCCTTGTTGATCTGCTGAACCACAACTGGCCTGTCAGAAAGGCCAAGGCTTTTCGCAACGCCTTGATTGAGCGTGATTTTCGCGGGCGCGGCGTTCCCGAAGGCCTGAAATTCGCCGAGGAGCTGCTGCAAACCGGTTCCCGACGCTTCTGCTTTGTCATAGCCTTCAATACGCCCTGGGTCATCGATGCGCTCACCCGAGCCTGGCAATTGTATTCCTCTGGGATGACGCTGGTGGTCATCGACAATTCATCCGATCGATCGGCAAGGGTGCGTATCGCGGACATCTGCCGGGCGCGAAAAATCGCTTATTTCGGTCTGCCCCGGAACCGGGAGAGCCATCCCAACCGATCGCACGGGATATCCATGAACTGGATCTTCCACAACATCGTTCGGCCTTTGCGGCCGGAGCTTTTCGGATTTCTGGATCACGACTGCTTTCCGACCGTCCCCGTGGACATCGCCGCGACGATGGAGGGAAAAATCGTCCACGGCTCAAAGCGCCCAGCGCAAGCGGACCCCGAGGCCTGGTTCATGTGGGCTGGGTTCTGCTTCTTCCGCTTCAGCGCCGTGCAAGGACTGGACCTGGACTTCACACCGCGTTTTGTCAGCGGAATGGACACCGGCGGCGGAAACTGGAGCCTGCTGTATCGCGGACTTGGCGAGAACGATGTTTCCGATGCGCAAAAGACGGCAGCCGATCTCGATGTTGATGGGATGGAAGCGGACCATCGGATGCTGGGCGGCGCCTTTTTCCACGTCGGCGGCGCCTCGCACAGAAAATTGGTCATGACCCCACAGTATCGGCGGCTGATCTCCGATTATGTATGGGAGACCCATCTTGGCGGCGGCGAAAGCCGCCTCGTCAAGGATCCTTGACCGGCTCGGGCCGGCCCGTCTCAAAATCGTGGAAATGGACGACCACTCCATCCGCATCGATGAAGATGACGGCATAGGCGGGCGGCTCGTGGCCCAGCCGCCAGCTGTCCGAAAAATCGAGGGCGCTCTGATGATTGGTGCTGCGCAGCGTGCTGACCGGTATGCCGCGCCAGCTGCCGGCGATCAGCCTGTGGACATGGCCGGCAAAGATGTGGCCGACATTGCCGTGGCGCCGGAGAATGTCATGGAAGGCATCGGCGTCGGCGAGCCTGACCTCGTCGAGCACCGGCATGTGAATGCGGAACGGCGGGTGGTGCATGAAGAGGAAGACCGGCCTGTCGCGCGCTTCGTGCAGCTTCTCGTCCAGCCAGTCGAGACGGGCCGCGCACAGCCTGCCCTCGACATGTCCGCTGTCCAGCGTGTCGAGCAGGATCAGGCGGCCATCGCCGCCATCGAAAACGCTCTGGACAAACCCGCGCTCGGCCGGCGCTTCCGGGAACATTTCGAGAAAAAGCGCCCTGTCGTCGTGGTTGCCGAGCATCAGCCGGCAAGGCGGCACGAACCGCGCCAGCGCCCCTCGCAACGCCGCATAGGCCGCGCGCTCGCCATCATTGCTCAGGTCGCCTGATATCACCACCAGGTCGGCATCGGCATGGTTCCTGCCGATATCCGCCAGGCAGGCTTCCAGCCGCGCGAGCGGATCGGAACCGTAGAGAAGGCCACCCGGCGGCATCAGATGCGGATCGGAGAGCTGGATGATTTTCATGGGCCGCGCACTGCCTTCCTGCCGGCGCCCTGGCGTTGGCCTGAAGGCGGCATGTTTCGACCAATTTTACTGTGCCGTCCAGCCGCCATCCATCGGTAACGTCGTGCCGGTGATCTGCCTGGCCGCATCCGAGCACAGGAACAATGCCAGTGCCGCAAGCTCTTCGACAGTAACGAATTCCTTGGTCGGCTGCGCGGCCAGCAGCACGTCGTGCTTGACCTGTTCCTCGGTCATGCCGCGCGCCTTCATCGTGTCGGGGATCTGCTTTTCGACCAGCGGCGTCCAGACATAGCCAGGCGCGATCGCGTTCACGGTGATGCCGTCCCGCGCGACTTCCAGCGCCACCGTCTTGGTCAGGCCTGATATGCCGTGCTTGGCCGAGACATAGGCCGACTTGAACGGCGAGGCGACCAGCGCGTGCGCGGAAGCCGTGTTGATGATGCGGCCCCATTTGCGTGCCTTCATGCCGGGCACCACCGCCTTGATGGCGTAGAAGGCGGCCAAAAGGTTGATGCGGATGATGGCTTCCCATTTGTCGTCGGGAAACTCCTCGATCGGCGCCACATGCTGGATGCCGGCATTGTTGACCAGTATGTCGAGGCTGCCGAGCGCCTCTTCCGCGTCATGGATCATGGCGGTGACCGCGGCGCCATCCATCATGTTGGCATCGGAATAGCGGCACTTGACGCCGAAATCCTTCTCGATGCCGGCGCGCTCCCGCTCGATGGCGGCAGCATCGCCAAGACCGTTGATGGTGACGTTGGCGCCCTCGGCGGCAAAGGCGCGGGCGATTGCCAGGCCGATACCGCTGGTCGAGCCGGTGACGAGGGCATTCTTCGAAGACAGGGAACCCATGGGAGATCTCGCGCGAGGTGGGAGGGAACATGACGATATAATTGTGCGTCGCAGCATGACAATGGCAGAGCCATGTGTCGATGCGATTACAGCCAGACGACAACGCCTGCTTATCCTCGCCCGGTTCGGAAACCATGGTCGTTAGGCTGACACGGCACTGTCATGGTGCCGTGCAACATAACCGTTGCGCATTCGCGCGGTCCTTCCTGAACGAATTCGTCCGACAGAACCTTGGGGCACCAGCATGGAAATCGCCGATGTCGTGAAGCGCGCCTATGCGATGCCGCTCACCAATCCCTCGTTCCCGCCGGGTCCCTATCGCTTCTTCGACCGCGAATACATCATCATCACCTATCGCACGACACGCGAGGCGCTCGAGGCCGTCGTGCCGGCGCCGCTGGAAATCGACGAGCCGCTGGTCAAGTACGAATTCATCCGCATGCCGGACTCCACCGGCTTCGGCGACTATACCGAGACCGGTCAGGTCATTCCCGTGCGCTACAAGGGCCAGCATGGCGGCTACGTCCATTCGATGTATCTCGACGATGACGCGCCGATTGCCGGCGGTCGCGAGCTGTGGGGGTTTCCAAAGAAACTCGCCAATCCCAAGATCGTCCATGAAGGCGAGGTGATCGTCGGCACGCTGCACTATGGCAGCGTTCTGTGCGCCACCGGCACGATGGGCTACAAGCATCGTGAGGCTGATCATGACCAGGTGCTCGCCTCGCTCGCCGCCCCCAATTTCCTGATCAAGATCATCCCCCATGTCGACGGCACGCCGCGCATCTGCGAGCTGGTCCGCTACTACCTCACCGATATCACGCTGAAGGAAGCGTGGACGGCGCCCGCTGCGCTCGACCTGCGGCCCCATGTCATGGCCGACGTGGCGAAGCTGCCCGTGCTCGACATCGTGTCGGCGGTTCACTTCAAGGCCGATCTGACGCTCGGCCTGGGCGAAGTCGTGCATGATTACCTCGCTGACCACAGCCGATCCGCTGCCAGCGCAACCCAGCTGGAGAAAGTCAGTGCTTGATCGTAACCGCAACAAGGCAGCCGTCGCCACCATCGAGGAAATCACGGCGCAGTATGACCGCATCGCGCTGGTCTTTCAGGGCGGCGGCGCGCTCGGCGCCTATCAGGCCGGGGTCTATCAGGCGCTGGCCGATGCCGGCTGCGAGCCGACCTGGCTATCCGGCGTCTCCATCGGCGCCATCAATGCCGCGATCATCGCAGGCAACGAGCCGAGCCGCCGGCTGCAGCGGCTGGAACAGTTCTGGCAGACGATTTCCGGCCGCAAGATCTGGTCCTATACGCCCGAAGGCGACATCTACCGCGATATCCGCAACCAGACCTCGTCGTTGATGACGATGACGATGGGCCAGCCCGGCTTCTTCAAGCCGCGCAATCCCAATCCCTGGTTCCAGCTGTCGGGCGCCGAAGGCGCCACCAGCTTCTACGACACCGCCGAATTGAAGGACACGCTGGAGAGCCTGATCGACTTCGACGTGCTGAACGACGGCAAGAAGCGGCTGAGCGTCGGCGCGGTCAATGTCAGGACCGGTAACTTCGTCTATTTCGACACCGAGAAGGTGCGTATCGAGCCGGAGCACATCATGGCCAGCGGCGCGCTGCCGCCGGCCTTTCCTTCGATCCGTATCGAGGGCGAGTACTATTGGGATGGTGGCATCGTCTCCAACACGCCGCTGCAATACCTGCTCGACCAGGAAGAGGACCGTTCCTCGCTGGTCTTCCAGGTCGATCTGTTCAGCGCCCGCGGCGTGCTGCCGCGCGGCATGGCCGACGTGCTGTCGCGCCACAAGGACATCATGTATTCGAGCCGCACGCGGCAGAACACCGACAATTTCGAGCGCATCCATGCGCTGAAGATGAAGCTGCTCGATGCGCTGAAGCGCGTGCCGTCGGAGCAGCTAAGGGAAGGCGAGCAGGAGTTGATCGCCGACTATTCCAACGCCGGCGTCGTCAACATCGTCCACCTGATCTACCAGCACAAAGGCTATGAGGGCCACGCCAAGGACTATGAGTTTTCGGGCACCTCGATGCGCGAGCATTGGGAGATGGGCCTCGAGGACACCGAGCGCACGCTGCGTCACAAGAAATGGCTGATGCTGCCGACCAATGCCGACGGCGTCACCATCCACGACCTGCATCGCGAAGATCCGACCTGAGCGACCCAAGAGCGGTTCTCCGTTTCCTCGGAACGCAGAGCCGCTCTAGCTGTCTATTTTGGCTCAGAACCTAAGATTGGCGCCGGCTCTCAGCAGGAGCCAGTAGAACAGGCCGGTCGCGCCCCCCGCGATCAACAGCGCCAGTTCGAATCCGCCCGGCGTTTGCGTAAGCGGCAGCCCGGCGGTGTTCATGCCGAACATGCCGACAATCAGCGAGCCCGGCAGAAGCAGCGCGCTCATCACAGCCAGCGCCTTAAGGCTGCGGTTGGATTCGTCCGCGAGCTCGGCGGCGACCTCCTCCTGCAACAGCCGTGCACGGTCGTTGACCATGACGACTTCGCGGTCGAGCCTTTCCAGCCGCGTGGTAAGCCGGCGCAGGATCTCGTGCGCCCCCGCCGACAGCTTCCAGTCCGAGCGGTCCTCGTCCTGGAAAAGTGCCGCCAGCGCCGAGATCGGGCGGTGCAGGGAGACCGCCAGACGGCGAACATCTTTCAGCCGCCGCCTTTCGTCGGCAAGCCGCTCGGTCACCAAATGATCTTCCACTTCGTCGAGCCGCTTGGTGGCGGCAGCGAGCCGCAGGCTGGTGCTGCTGCAGAACGCCAGCACGATCGCCTCGAAAAGTTCGAAGGCGGTGGCGGGCCGCAGCCCCGCGGCCAGTGCCTTGTGCACCTCCTCGACCGCTGCCAGCGAATGGCGGCGGCCGGTCACCAGCAGCCGCTCCGAAACCGCGAAGCGCAACCTGCCTATGGTCGTCGACTGACGCGCGATTTCGCTGTGCAGGTCGGCGGAAATGCCATGGACGACACCATCGTCATGAGCCAGCGCAGGGCTGTCCTCATGGCCTTCGAGGATTGCATGGGCAGAGGCCGGCAAGGCGCAGGCGTGGCTGACCCAGGAATGGGCGCGCTGATCGACGAGATCGACATGCAGCCAGACCCAGCCAGGCATCGCCAGTGCCGCGCCGATATCGCGGGGAGCAAGCGCCACCGGGGTTTTGCCTGGCAAGCGGTGATAAGCCCAGACCAGGCCAGGCGCCGGATGCTGGTCGTCGACGGCAAGCAAGGCCAGATGCGATGCGTCGTTCATGACTGCCGCCCGAAATGGTCGCGAACCTGTCGCCGGAAAACGAGACGGCGCCATTGTGGCGCCGTCGGTAGTGTTGTCGCTTCGCCCGCTCAGAACACCTGGCGGAAGATGATGAACAGCACGAAGGCCAGCGTGATCGAGCACGGCAGGGTCAGCACCCAGGCGAGCAGCAGGTTGCGCACCGTCGACCATTGCAGGCCCGAGCCGTTGGCCGCCATGGTTCCGGCGACGCCGGACGACAGCACATGGGTCGTCGACACCGGCAGACCCAGACGGTCGGCCATGCCGATGGTGACCATCGCCACGAGTTCGGCGGCAGCGCCCTGGCCATAGGTCAGGTGGCTCTTGCCGATCTTCTCGCCGACCGTGACGACGATGCGTTTCCAGCCGACCATGGTGCCCAGGCCAAGCGCCAGGGCCACCGCGACCTTCACCCAGATCGGGATGAACTTCGTCGCGTTGTCGACGGCCTTGTGATAGTCGGTCACCGCCTTGAGATCGGCGGCCTCCATCGGCAGCAACTGCTTCTTGTCGATCAGTTTCAGCGCCTCGCCGATCAGATAGATGTCGTTGCGGGCGTTGCTGACCAGATCGGTCGGCACGGTGTCGACCGAAGCGTAAGGCTGCAGCTCGGCCGTCGTGTTGTGGATGTAGCTCTGCAGAGCGACGGTCGTCTTGTCGCTCCAGCTCCGGGTGCGCACGGCATCCTGCACGGCAGCCTTGGCATCCTTCGCATCGGCGACGGTGACACCGGGCTTCACATATTTGCCCAGCGCGGTCTCCACGCTGACCGAGGCCGACTTGTAGGCTTCGAGATAGTTGATGTCGGGCGTGCGGTTGAGCGCGTAGGCCGTCGGCACCACGCCGATCAGGATCAGCATGATCAGGCCCATGCCCTTCTGGCCGTCATTGGAGCCATGCGCAAAGCTGACGCCGGTGCAGGTGAAGATCAGCAGCGCGCGGATCCACCAGGGCGGCGGCGCATTGCCTTTCGGCGCCTCGTAGAGCGCCGGATTGCGGACGAGAAGCTTCATCGCGTAGAGCAGGATCGCCGCGGCGAAGAAGCCGATGATCGGCGACACCAGCAGGGTCACGCCGACATTGGTCGCCTGCGACCAGTCGACGCCGCTGGTAGCGCTGCCGGCAGGTGCCATGAACTGGTTGGCGAGGCCGACACCTATGATCGAACCGACCATCGTGTGCGAGCTCGACGCCGGCAGGCCGAGGAACCAGGTGCCGAGGTTCCACAGGATGGCGGCTACGAGCAGTGCGAACACCATGGCAAAGCCGGAGGAAGAACCGACCTGCAGGATCAGCTCGACCGGCAGCAGCGACAGGATGCCGAAGGCGACCGCGCCGCTGGAAGTGAGAACCCCGAGGAAATTGAAGGCGCCCGACCACATGACGGCGAACTCCGCCGGCAGCGAGCGTGTGTAGATGACGGTCGCCACCGCATTGGCGGTGTCATGGAACCCGTTGACGAATTCGAAGCCGAGCGCGATCAGCAAGGCGATGCCGAGCAGGATCCACGGCACCGTCTTGGCCACCGCCAGGTCCTGGCTAAGCGCGTAGCCGACATAGACCACGCCGACCAGCACCAGCACACCGAAGACCGGCAGGAACCACTTCGCGCCACCCGAACTATCCAGCGGATGATCCGGCCTTGGAATGCCCGCCTCACTAGAAACTATGTCCACCATGTCCCACTCCTATTGCATTGCAGCAAAGAACTGGAAAAGACGCTATGTCCGGACGATGAACCCTGTGTGACGCCGGGAGAGGCTTGGCCTTACGCGCGGTCGCCTTCAGGCGGGACCGGAGCGTGTCTTCAGGATCGCCGAGAACAGCGGATCGAAGGCGCGGCTGATCGGCGCCGCCGCGGCTCCCAGCGCGATCGACCAGGGATCGGTTGTGCCGAGCTGCAGGCGTGGCAAGGTCCGGCCTGGCCGGTCGGCGATCGACGAAAGCAGCGGATGCATGGCCTCGACAAGCCGGCGCGCCAGCGCTTCCGGCGCGCCGCTGGTCAGGATGACTGTCTGTGGGTCGAAGATGGTTTCGATGAGATGCACGCTCCAGCGCAGATCATGGGCCGCGCCCTCGATCCAGCGCATGATCTTCACATCACCCGCCGCGGCCAGCGCGCCGATCTTTCCGTAGAGGTCCTCGTCGGCGGGATCGAGGCCAAGATGCTGGTAGAGCGAGGCGAGCGACGCGCGATGTTCGAGCGGTGTCGAGCCGGGACCGGCTGGCGACAGCAAGGCCATGCCGATTTCGCCGGCATTGCCATGGCCGCCGCTGTACAGTTCGCCGTTGAGCATCAGTCCGGCGCCAATGCCATAGCCGACATAAAGACACACTGCGTGGTCGACGCCGTGCGCGGCGCCGACGATGCGCTCGGCCGTCGCGCAGGCGGCGGCATCGTTCTGCAGGCCGACATTCAGTCCCGTGCCCTTGGCCAGCATGTCCAGCAGCGGAAACTTCTGCCAGGCCGGCATCATCCATTTGTCATCCGAATTTTTCAGGCCAAACGGTCCGGGCATGGCGACACCCAGGCCGACGAGGCGTTTTTCCGACTGCAACGAGATACCGGCCAGTTCGCGCCGGACACCATCGATCAGGCCGAGGATCACCTCGACGCCTCTGGACGGCTCATCGAAAGGCAGGTTCGCCTCGGCCCGCGCCAGCACGCTGCCCATCAGGTCGACCGCGACCGCACGCGTCAGGTGACGGTCGATCTGAAGGCCGATGGCGAAAGCGCCTTCCGGCACCAGCCTGTAGGGGGTCGACGGTTGCCCCCTGCCCTTGCGCACCGCATCGAGCGCAACGACCAGGCCGTCGCGTTCCAGGTCCTCGATGATGTTGGAAACCGCCTGCTTGGTAAGCTGCGTCGCCCGCGCCAAATCGGCCCGCGACAGCGCGCCATTGAGACGCAACGCCTCGACCATGACACGGCGGTTATGCGCGCTCGTGCCTTCCTGGTTGGTGCCGCTCTTGGCACGAATCGGGCTGATGTCGTCCACCGGCGTTTCCCCACTTGACACCATTAGAATATTGATCGACTAATTAAGTCAAGCGAGTTGACTTAATGTGAACCGAGCACCGCAAAACAAGATGGCCAAGGCTTCTGCTGCCGCCACTGGTCAGCCGGCACCATCAGGTCACGCGACATGGACCCGGGAAGACGATGCCAAACGTCTGGCAGCGCCGGCCCGTCAACGCTGCAATGGGAGAAGAAAATGCTTAAGACGATCACCAAGACACTGGTCGGCGCTGTTTTTGCCGGAGGACTGTTCGTCCCCCACGCTTTCGCCGAGACGACGCTCAACGCGCTTTTCATGGCGCAGGCCGCCTACAGCGAGGCCGACGTGCGTGCGATGACGGACGCCTTCACCAAGGCCAATCCGGACGTCAAGGTCAATCTCGAATTCGTCCCCTATGAGGGCCTGCACGACAAGACCGTGCTCGCCCAAGGGTCGGGCGGAGGCTATGACGTCGTCCTCTTCGACGTCATCTGGCCGGCCGAATACGCCACCAACAAGGTTCTGGTCGATGTGTCTTCCAAGATCACCGACGACATGAAGAAGGGCGTGTTGCCCGGCGCCTGGACCACGGTGCAGTATGACGGCAAGTCCTATGGCATGCCGTGGATCCTCGACACCAAATACCTGTTTTACAACAAGGATATTCTGGAAAAGGCCGGCATCAAGGCCCCGCCGAAGACCTGGGAGGAGCTCGGCGCACAGGCCAAGATCATCCAGGACAAGGGCCTGCTGAAGACGCCGATCGCGTGGAGCTGGTCGCAGGCGGAAGCGGCCATCTGCGACTACACCACGCTGGTCAGCGCCTATGGCGGCGACTTCCTCAAGGACGGCAAGCCGGACTTCCAGAATGGCGGCGGCCTGCTGGCCCTGAAATACATGGTCGACAGCTACAAGTCGGGTCTCACCAATCCCAATTCCAAGGAATTCCTCGAAGAGGACGTGCGCAAGGTTTTCGAAAACGGCGATGCCGCCTTCGCGCTGAACTGGACCTACATGTATAACATGGCCAACGACCCGAAGGACTCGAAGGTGGCCGGCAAGGTCGGCGTCGTGCCGGCGCCGGGCGTTGCCGGCACCAGCGAGGTGTCGGCCGTCAACGGTTCGATGGGTCTCGGCGTCACCGCGGTCTCGAAGCATCCGGACGAAGCCTGGAAGTACATCACCTTCATGACCTCGCAGGCGACGCAGAACCAGTACGCCAAGCTCTCGCTGCCGATCTGGGCCTCGTCCTATGACGACCCTACGGTCACCAAGGGCCAGGAAGAACTGATCGCCGCCGCCAAGCTCGGCCTGGCCGCCATGTATCCGCGTCCGACCACGCCGAAATACCAGGAGCTGTCGACCGCGCTGCAGCAGGCAATCCAGGAATCGCTGCTTGGTACGTCTTCTCCGGAAGACGCTCTGAAGACCGCCGCGCAGAACAGCGGCCTCTGAGACAAGCCAGTCGTTCGATACGGGCGGCACTACAGCGTTGCGTCCCTTATGACGCGCAAAAAACGCTGTAGCACTTTCTATCTTGCGCATGATCCTTTCCGGAAATCGGCCTCCGATTTCCGGGGTCATGCACGAGTGCCGCCCGTGCTATGTCCAGATCACAGATGAGAGAAGAGAGGCTGCTCTGATGTCGAGCACCTGGATGACGACCCGCGCATGGTTTTTGATGCTGCCGTTGCTCGTGGTCATGGTCGCCGTCATCGGCTGGCCGCTGGTCGATACGGTCGGGCTCTCCTTCACCGATGCCAAGCTGGTCGGCACGGCTGGCGATTTTGTCGGCTTCGACAATTATTCCAACATGCTGTCGAGCACCAACTTCTCGCGCACACTGATCACCACGACCCTGTTCGCGATTATTTCGGTTGCCGCCGAAATGGTGATCGGCGTCCTCGCCGCCCTGCTGCTCAACCAGGAGTTTCGTGGGCGCGCGCTCCTGCGCGCCCTGATGATCCTGCCCTGGGCATTGCCCACGGTGGTCAACGCCACGCTGTGGCGGCTGATCTACAATCCCGAATATGGCGCGCTGAATGCCGCCTTGACGCAGTTGCACCTCATCGACGCCTATCGGTCCTGGCTCGGTGAGCCGGGAACGGCGCTGGCTGCCCTCATCGTTGCGGACTGCTGGAAGAACTTTCCGCTGGTGGCGCTGATCGCGCTCGCCGCCCTCCAAGCGGTGCCGCGTGACATCACCGCCGCCTCGCTCGTCGATGGAGCGGGACCGTTCAACCGTTTCCGCTTCGTCATCCTGCCCTATCTCGCCGGCCCGCTGATGGTGGCGCTGGTGCTGCGCACCATCGAGGCCTTCAAGGTCTTCGATATCATTTGGGTGATGACACGCGGCGGTCCGGCAAACACCACGCGAACACTCTCGATCCTCGTCTACCAGGAAGCGTTCTCCTTCCAGCGCGCCGGTTCGGGCGCGTCGCTGGCGCTGATCGTCACCTTGCTCGTCACACTGCTCGCCGTCGCCTACGCCGCCCTGGTGCGAAAGACCGCCGGGAGCGCCGCCTGATGGAGCGCAAGAGCCTCGCCTTCACCGTCTTCATTTATGCCTGCGCGCTGCTGCTTGCCGCGATCATCCTGGCGCCTATCGCCTGGCTGTTCATCATGAGCATTTCGCCGGCCGCCGATCTCGCCGCCAAGCCGCTGCGCTGGTGGCCGCAGGCAGCCGACTTCTCCCGCTACCAGCAATTGCTGTCGACGGCCGAAAACAGCGCCGGCGCCGCCTTCACCTCGTCGCTGCGCAACAGTCTTGAGATCGCCGCCATGGCGACGCTGGCGGCACTCGCCTTGGCCATCCCCGCCGGCTGGGCGGTTTCGCGCACACCCGCGATCGGCTGGTCGCTGTCGATGGTCATCGCCACCTACATGCTGCCGCCGGTGGCGCTCGCCGTGCCGCTCTATATGGGCCTGTCGCATCTTGGCCTGCTCAACAATGTCTTCGGCCTGGCGCTGGTGTATCTCACCATACTGGCGCCCTTCACCACCTGGCTGATGAAATCCGGCTTCGATCCCATCCCGCGCGAGATCGAGGCGGCGGCGATGATCGACGGCGCCGGCCTGTTCCAGACACTGCGCATCATCACACTGCCCCTGGCCGCGCCCGTGATGGCGACATCGGCACTGTTCGCCGTGCTGCTGGCCTGGGACGAATTCTTCTACGCGCTGCTGTTTACCTCCGACCAGCGCGCCAAGACGCTCACCGTCGCCATCGCCGATTTGGCCGGCGGCCGTGTTTCCGACTACGGATTGATTGCAACGGCTGGCGTGCTGGCCGCCTTGCCGCCGGTGCTGATCGGCCTCGTCATGCAGCGGGCGCTGATCTCGGGCCTGACCAGCGGCGGTGTGAAAGGATGAACATGACTGCAGATAAAGAACGGCCGGCCGGACTGACCGCCATCGACCGCGAAATGGCGCGCCAGCACGCCGATGCGCGTGCTTCGTTCGAGAACAACGCTGCCATGGCGGCAGACGTCGCCGCTTCGATCAGGAAGAGCGGCCGCCTGCTTCTGCTTGGCATGGGCGGCTCGCATGCGGTCGGCCGTGCCGTCGAGCCGCTCTATCGTGCACTCGGCATCGATGCGCTGGCGCTGCCACTGTCCGAGCAGCTCGGCCAGCCATTGCCGCTGGCGGACCGGACGGTGCTTGTGACTTCGCAATCCGGCGAGAGCGCCGAACTCGTCAGATGGTTTGCGCAGGCCGGCGGCAGCTCGGACGTTTTCGGCCTGACGCTCGAAGGCGGTTCATTTCTTGCCCGCACCGCGCCTTGCCTGGTCGGCGCCGGCGGCACCGAACTGGCTTTCGCCGCGACCCGCAGCCTGACCGTGACCCTGGCCCTGCACCTGGCCATCCTCGCGGCTCTGGGCGAGGATCCGGCCCCTGCCCTTGCCATGCTCGAGGCTCCGCAGGATTGCGATATCGCCCAAGCACTCGCCGCGCTTGGCAAGGTGGCCACGATCGTCACCTCCGGCCGTCGCCTGCAGGGCGTGGCCGAAGCCCTGGCGCTTGGCTTGACCGAACTGTCGCGGCTGCCCTGCTTTTCGCTCGAGGGCGGCCAGTTGCGGCACGGGCCGATGGAGATGCTTGGCCCTCAGATCGGCGTCATCCTGTTTCGCGGTGCCGACCCGACTTCGGAGCTGGTGACAGCGATGGCACTTTCGGTGGTCGAAACCGGCGCGCCGCTGGTCATCTTCGACGCGTCCGGACAAACGCCGGTCGCCGGGGCCGTCACGCTCTCGTTCAAACCAGCCTCGGGGATGGCCGCTATCCTCGCAATGCTGCCGGTGGCACAGCGCCTGATGATCGCCTTCGCGGACGGTCGCGTCGACAATGCGGGCACGCCGGTGCGCACCACCAAGATCACCAGGAGCGAGTGATGCGCCCGCTCGCGGTGATCGGCAACGTCAATGTCGACCTGATCGTCGGCCCGGTCGCGCCATGGCCGAAGGCGGGAACCGAGACCGTCGTCGACCATGACGAATTGCGCGTCGGCGGCCAGGCCGGCAACACCGGGCTCGCCTGGCAAGCGCTGGGCGTCGACTTTGCGATTGCCGCCAATGTCGGTGACGACCAGTTCGGCCGCTGGCTTGGTGAGGCTTTTGGCGTCCGCGCCGCGAAATGGGCTATCCGGCCCGAAGGCACGACATTGTCGGTCGGGATGACCCACCCCGATGGCGAACGGACCTTCTTCACCACACGCGGGCACTTGCCACGCTTCGGCCTCGCCGATGTCTTGTCGGTTCTCGACGGCCCCGTACTCTCCGGTGGCTACGCCCTGCTCTGCGGCTCCTTCCTGACGGAAGACCTCACGCGCGACTACAATGCTTTTTTCGACTGGGCCGACAGCCACGGCGTTGCCGTGGCACTCGATACAGGCTGGCCGATCGATGGCTGGACCGCGGCCAATTGCGCCGCGACGAGGACATGGCTGTCGCGCTGCGCGCTGGCGCTGTTCAACGAGGTTGAGACGGTGACCCTGGCGGGGTTGCCAAGTCCGGCGGAAGCGGCGCGTGAAATCCGATCCAGCATGAGGCAAGGCGCGACCTTCGTCGTCAAGCGCGGGCCACGCGGCGCCATCGCCATCAGCCCGGACGGCACTCTCGTCGAAGCCGCCGCGCCCGACGTCAGGGTGGTCGACACGATCGGTGCCGGCGACGTCTTCAATGCCGCCTTCTTGGCCGCATTGGCACAGGAACGGCCGCTGTCCGCTTGCCTCCGCGCCGCTACGCACGTCGCCTCGCGCGCCATTTCCACCTTGCCCCGCAACTATGGCGGGCCAGTGCAGTTTGAGGGTCCCATGCATGAGCGCGCTTGAAATCCGCGGCATCCGCAAGAGCTACGGCAGCGTCGAGACGCTGAAAGGCATCGACATCGCGCTGCAGAGCGGTGAATTCCTGGTGCTGCTCGGCTCGTCGGGTTGCGGAAAATCGACGCTTCTCAACATCATCGCCGGCCTTGCCGAGGCGACCAGCGGCGACGTCCTGATCGGTGGCCGCTCGATCCTCGGCGTCCACCCCAAGAACCGCGATATCGCCATGGTCTTCCAGTCTTACGCGCTCTATCCGAACCTGACCGTGCGCCGCAACATCGGCTTTGGACTGGAGATGCGCGGCGTCGCGGCCGACGAGCGCGACAGGGCGGTGAACGAAGCGGCAAGGCTGCTGCAGATCGAGGCTCTGCTCGACCGCAAGCCGAGTCAGCTTTCCGGCGGCCAGCGCCAGCGCGTCGCCATCGGCCGGGCCCTGGTGCGCAAGCCACAGGTCTTCCTGTTCGACGAGCCGCTGTCCAATCTCGACGCCAAACTGCGCCTGGAAATGCGCACGGAATTGAAGCGCCTGCACCAAATGCTGCGGACGACCGTCGTCTACGTCACCCATGACCAGATCGAGGCGATGACGCTGGCCAGCCGCATCGCCGTCATGCGCGACGGCCGGATCGAGCAGCTCGGCACCCCCGAGGAGATCTATAACGACCCGGCGACACTGTACGTCGCCGGCTTTGTCGGCGCGCCGTCGATGAACATGCTGCAGGCCACCGTCACCGACGGCAAGCTGGCCATTGCCGGATCCGATGTACGGATCCCAGTGCCGGCACGCTATGCGAATGCGGCACGCGAGGGCGCACAAATGGTCGTCGGCATCAGGCCGGAAGCGCTGCGTGCGGCGACCGGAGCCGCCGCGGAGCCGTCACTGCCCGTGGAGATCGAGGTCGTCGAACTGACCGGGCCCGAGCTGGTCACCACGGCGCGGATCGGCACGCAACGGCTGACGGCTAGCCTGCCGCCGCGGGCCCAATTCGCCAAGGGCGAACAGCGCAACCTCGCCTTCGACGAGGCCGCGCTTCGCTTGTTCGATCCTTCGACGGGCAAGGCCCTGTAAGCGCCGTCGATTGAACGATCGCGGCAGCGTCGTCCTCCTCGCGCGCAGGCAAGCCTATTTGGCGATATCGAGAAGTGACGATACCAGCAGGTCCCGTTCGTCCTTTGACAGCACGTCGGAATCGAACAGGTTCATGCTGCGCAGTCCTTCAATGGCGAGATAGCAGACCAGAAGGGATTTGAGGTCCGGCGCCTCGCCCTTCAGGCGCTCGAAAAGCTGCCGCTTGAATGTCTTGATCGGCATCATGAAATCGGGATCCTCGGCGATCGCCGAGAATATCCAGGACGCCGATGGCTGCTTCTCCTCGCAATCCTCGGCTGACAGCTTGATATAGACGGCGAGGGGATTTTTGCCCTTGTCGTTGCTGTTGGCGGATTCCAGCGCTTGCTCGAAATCGCGCAGATAGCCTTCGACCAGGCCTTGCATCAATTTCGCCTTGGTGGGGAAGTTGTAGAGCAGCCCGCCCTTCGACACGCCGGCGCGGTTGGCGACGGCATCGAGCGACAGGCTGCCGGGCCCGGATTCCCGGGCAACATCAGCCGCCGCGGCGAGAATCTTCTCGCGCGAGTTCGGTCGTTGGGCTCTCATGGCGCCTCCCATCGCAAGCTTAGGCCCAATTGACAAGACCGTCCAGACGGTACAGTAAGACCGCCACTATTTGAAATCGGGACCCGCAGTCGATATGTGTCCCGATGTCCGCGCTTCGCGCCGGATTTTCGACTGAGGGGACTTCCTTGTTCAAGCGCATACTCCGTGTCTTTATCGTTATTGTGGTCCTTGCCGTGCTCGTCATCGTGGTCGGCGGGATCGTCGGTTTCAACTTCCTGCGCGACAACGGCATCAAGCAGTATTTCGCCACCATGAAGCCGCCGGCGGCGACCGTGTCGACAACCATCGCCAAGCCGTCGAACTGGACACCGGGCGTCGAGGCCATCGGTACGGTGCGGGCCGTGCGCGGTGTCGACCTGACGGTCGAGACCGCCGGCATCGTCAAGGAAATCCCCTTCCATGCCAACCAGAAGGTGGCGGCCAACGCGGTGCTGCTGCAACTCGACGACGCCGTCGAGCGCGCCGATCTCGATGCGCAGAAGGCGCAGGCGGCACTCGATCAGACCACGCTGACCCGCGCCGTCGAACTGACAAGGCGTGGCGTCGGCTCCGACTCGACGCTGGACACGGCGCGTGCGGCGGCGTCCGCTTCGGCGTCCCAGGTCACTAGGCTGCAGGCCGTGCTCGACCAGAAGCAGCTTACCGCACCTTTCGCCGGCACGGTCGGCATTCCGAGGATCGACCTCGGCCAGTATCTGGCACCCGGCACCGCGGTGGTGACGCTGCAGGACCTCGACACGATGCGGGTCGACTTCTCGGTTCCCGAACAGCAGCTGCCGCTGCTCAAGATTGGCCAGACGGTCCGCCTGGGCCTTGGCGGCAGCGACGACATGCCCTTTGCCGGCGCCATTCGCGGCATCGACCCCAAGATCGACCCCTCCAGCCGGCTGGTGAACATCCGGGCGGAAGTTGCCAATCCCGAAGGCAAATTGACCCCAGGTCAGTTCGTGCAGGTGCGTGTCGAACTGCCCGAGGAGCAGAACGTGCTGTCACTGCCGCAGACGGCACTGACCACCAGCCTCTATGGCGACTACATATTCGTGGTGCAGCCGGCGAAGCCCGCCGGGGCAGCCCCGGCGCAGCCAGCCAAGCCGGACGAAAAGCCGGCGGCGGCCACCGACAAGCCCGCGGATGCCAAGGCGGCAGACGCCAAGCCGGCAGACGCCATGAAACCCGCCGCCGATGCCATGAAGCCGGCCGCTGACGCAGCCAAGCCAGCGGACAAGGCCGCTGCCGATGCCGCCAAGCCAGCGGCGGCCGATCCGGCCAAGCCGGCGGCGGAAGGCGACAAACCGGCGCTTGTGCTGTCACAGGTCTTCGTCAAGCCCGGCCGCCGCAATCAAGGCATGGTCGAGATCGTCGAAGGGCTGAAGGCCGGCGACGAGGTCGTCACCGCGGGCCAGAACCGCCTCTTCAACGGCATGACCGTCAACGTCGACAACACGATCGACCCGACCAAATCGGCGAACAAGCAGGCCGACCAGCAATGAGCTTTTCCGATCTCTTCATCCGCCGGCCCGTCCTTTCGACGGTTCTTGCCTGCATGATCCTGCTGCTCGGTTTCCAGGGCATCTTCAACCTGTCGATCCGGCAGTATCCGAAGGTCGACGAGACCGCGATCACAATCACGACAGCCTATCCGGGCGCCAGCGCCGACCTGATCCAGGGCTTCATTTCCGCCCCGATCGCGCGCGCCGTCGCCTCGACCGAGAACATCGACTACGTAACCTCGTCCAGCCGTCCCTCCTCCAGCACCGTGACGGTGCAGATGAAGCTCGGTTCCAACCCAGACGTCGCGTTGACCGAAGTGCTGTCCAAGGTCCAGGGCGTGCGCGGCACCTTGCCGGACGCCTCCAAGGACCCGGTCATCGTCAAGGGTACGGGTCAGCAGTTCGCGATGATGTACATCTCGATGCAGAATCCGAACATGACCAAGGAGCAGCTGACCGAGTATATCGAGCGCGTCATCAGGCCCCGCATGTCAACGGTCGAAGGCGTCGCCGACGTGCAGATCTTCGGCGCCCAGGAATACTCGATGCGCGTCTGGATCGACCCGGTCAGGCTTGCCGCGCGCGGCGTGACGGCGGCCGAAGTACTGACAGCGATCAACAATTCCAACTTCCTGTCGGCGCCCGGCAACACCCAGAACGAATATGTCGTCTCGTCGATCACCGTGCGCTCGACGCTGCAGACACCGGAAGCCTTCGCCGCGCTGCCATTGCGCTCGACCGACGGCAATGTCGTGCGCCTGCGCGACGTGGCCCGCGTCGAACTGGCCGCCGCGAACACCGACACCAGGGTTTCCTTCAACGGCAAGCCCGGCACCTTCCTCGCCATCTTCCCGACCCCGGCAGCCAATCCGCTGACCACGGCGGCGGCACTCACCAAGCTCGTCCCGCAGATTCAGGAGACGCTGCCGAAGGGCATGACGATCGAAGTCGTCTACGACGCGACCGGACAGATCAGCGCCTCGATCGACGAGGTGTTCAAGACCATCGGCGAGGCGGTCGCCATCGTCGTCGTCGTCATCCTCCTCTTCCTCGGTTCGTTCCGCTCGGTGCTGATGCCGATCATCACCATCCCGCTGTCGCTGATCGGCGTCTGCTTCCTTTTGTTCGCGGTAGGCTATTCGATCAACCTTCTGTCGCTGCTGGCCATGGTGCTGGCGATCGGCCTTGTGGTCGACGACGCCATCGTGGTGGTGGAAAATATCCACCGTCACATGGAAGAGGATCACATGCCGCCCATGCAGGCAGCCTTCAGCGGCATGCGCGAGATCGCGTCGGCCATCGTCGCCATGACCATGACGCTGGCCGCCGTGTTCGCGCCGCTGGCCTTCACCGGCGGCCTGACCGGCGCCCTGTTCCGCGAATTCGCGGTGACGCTCGCCGGATCGGTGGTGCTGTCTGGCATCATTGCTATCACCATCACGCCGATGATGTCGGCGCGCCTCCTGAAGCCCGGCAATGCCGGCCGTTTCCAGCGCATCGTCGACGGCACCTTCGCGCGCGTCGAGCATGTCTACGAGCGCGCCGTCACCGGATCTCTTAACTATCGCCCGCTGACGCTGCTCATCGTGCTGGCGCTTGTCGGTGTGACCGGCTTCATGTTCACCAAGACCTCGACGGAACTGGCGCCGGAAGAGGATCAGGGCTTCCTGCTCTCGCTGGTGACGGGGCCGCGCTATGCGACCTCCGATTATACCGAGACGTACGTCAATCAGATCCTGGGCCTGGTGAAGGACATTCCCGAAACGCGGGCGCAATTCTCGGCCGTCGCCTTCGGTGGTACGACCAACAGCGCCTTCGTCGGTTTTGCCTTCAAGGATTGGGCGGAGCGGAAGCGCAATTCGAAGGAGCTGCAGGCCGACATTACGGCTCGTATCGCCAAGGTGGCGGGTGTCCAGGCCTTCGTCTTCGCGCCGCCGACTCTGCCGGGCTCTGGCGGCGGCTTGCCGATTTCCATGGTGGTGCGCTCGACCGGCGATTCCGCTCAGGTCTACGAGGAAGCCGAGAAAATCAAGAACAAGGCGCAGGCCTCGGGCCGCTTCATCGTCGTGCAGAATTCGATGGCCTATGACGCACCGCAGGTGACGGTGACCATCGATCGCGACCGCGCCGCCGCCCTCAACCTGCCGATCGCCGATATCGGCCGGACGCTGACGCTGCTGGTCGGCGGTGCCGAAGTGGCGCAATTCGACCGCGACTCCAACTCCTATGACATCATCCCGCAGGTGCCGCAGGAATTCCGCGACAACCCTGAAAAGCTCGGCGAATACTTCGTGCGCAGCGTGACGGGAGAGATGGTGCCGTTGTCGGCCGTGGTGACGATTTCGAACAATGCGTCGCCGGCGGCGATCGAGCAGTTCAACCAGCTGAATTCGTCGACGATCTCGGCGCTGCCGCTGCCCGGCGTCACCACGGGCGACGGTTTGAAAGTGCTCGAGGACATCGCCAGGGAGAGCCTGCCCGACACTTTCTTCATCGATTATTCCGGCCAGTCCCGGCAGGAGAAGGAACAGGGCAACACGATCCTGATCGCTTTCGGCGCGGCCGTCATCGTCATCTACCTGGTGCTGGCGGCGCAGTTCGAAAGCTTCCGCGATCCGCTGATCATCATGATGGCGGTGCCACTGTCGATCTTCGGCGCGATCGTGCCGCTCAATCTGGGCCTCGGCACGCTCAACATCTATACCCAGGTCGGACTGATCACGCTGATCGGCCTGATCACCAAGCACGGCATCCTGCTGGTCGAATTCGCCAACCAGCAGCGAGAACTGCATGGCATGCGGCGGCGTGACGCCATCATCGCCTCGGCCAAGGTGCGCCTGCGGCCGATCCTGATGACGACGGCGGCGATGGCGCTGGGCGTGGTGCCGCTGATCGTTTCCAGCGGCGCCGGTGCCGCGGCCCGCTATTCGATGGGCCTGGTCATCTTCACCGGCATCCTGGTCGGCACCATGTTCACACTGTTCGTCGTACCGATGTTCTATACCTTCATCGCCAGCAAGGACCTGCCGCATCTGGCGGAAAAGCCGGATCCCAAGCTGATGCCGGCGCTGCCGAGCTGAGGCACGGGGCGCAAGACACAAAAAGAGGCCGGGATTTCTCCGGCCTTTTTTTGGCGATCGCTCCAGCAACTCCGGCATAATGGCCGAATGCGGCAACCTGCCTGCTACTTGACGATGACGATGCTGGTGTTGGCCGCTCCGAACGTCTCGACGAGCTGGTAGAAATCGGCGGCGTTGTCCGGGTGCAGCCGTACGCAGCCATGCGATGCGGGCTGGCCGAGGCGCTTGATGGCATAGGTGGCGTGGACCGCGTAGCCGCCGCTGAAAAACACCGAATGTGGCATCGGCGCGTTGTCGTATTTCTTCGAGTACCACATCTCATGCATGCGCGTCGGCTTGAACGAGCCGGTCGGCGTCACGTGCGCCCTGTCGCCAGTGGAAACCTTCCAGGCGAAAGTCGGCCGGCCGTCGACCGAGACTTCCATGACCTGCTGCGACAGCGAAACGCGGGCAACGATGCTGTTGGCGGCATGGGCGGCGTTGGCGCCGAACAGAAGTGCACTGCCCATGAGCGTGGCGGCGGTGATGTTGATCAACTTTGCGGAAATGGTGGTGTGCATGATGTCCCCTCTCTCTGCCGGCCCGGCCGGCTCCAATTTGATGACGCGGCTTATCCCAGCGGCATGTTTCGAAAGGACTTCGCTAAATGCTCGTTTGTGTTTCGAATCTGTTTCCGCTGATTAACAGGACAATCACCCTGTTTGATGGCGCTCCATTCCGGACACGGGGCCAAGGATGAAGGAGTCAGGCATTCACTCTGAAACGAAAGTTCGAGTTGTCTCCTACATGAAAGAGTTTGTCTCAATCCGAAACCAATCTGCAACAAAGTGCGGTTTTGGGCGGCATGATCCGGATACCGACCGGATGCAAAAGTTGACGCAACGAAAGCAGACGGCAACGACCAAGGGAACGAAAACGAACATACGCTCCTGGCTCTTCAGGATCAGCATCACGGCGGCGGCTGTCGGCGGCGGCACCATTGCCGGCGGCCCCGTGCGCGGCTGGCGGCGATGAGTTCGAGCGGCATTTCGACCCTGCACGTCGCCCTGTTTGCGCCACGGTCTGGATCGTTTCCAGCCTGCGCATCGCCCAGTTGAAGGCCCTCTGGCGGGTTGGCCTTCGGCTGCTGGCATTGCGCGGCCCCTCCGGCAACTTGCTGCCGAGAGGACCGAAGGCCCGCGCCGCGACGGGGGGCTCCGTGGGCGGCGCGGGCACTTCGGGAGTTCCTGAAGCGACCCGCTACACAGTCATCTTTTTGGGGAATTCAGATCATGAAGACAAAATTCGCGGCTTCCGTGCTTTCCGCACTGCTCTATGCGCAGGGCCTGCTCGGCTTTGCCGCACTCGCCAGCGTGCTGCTCAAGGAACGCGCTCACGCAAGCGAGTTCGCCGTCGGCGGCGAAATGGCCTCGGGCCCGTCATTGCTGGTAGTGCGCTGAACCTCGCGGGCATCGGCGCGGGAAAATGGAAAGTCCGATGCTCATCCGGCGAACCAGCAGGAAAACACAGCCGTCAGTCGGCGAATTGCCGTGGCGGATCGAACCTGTAGCCGGCGCCGCGTATGGTGGTGATGGTCTCGGTGTCGAGCTTGCGGCGCAGTCGCACGATGCGCGAGTCGATCGAGCGATCGAAGGCGTCGGCATTCTCGGCCGGCGCGGCTGCGATAATGTCGTCCCGCGTCAGTACCTTGCGCGGGCTCGCCAGGAACAGCCTGAGGAGCGCCACCTGGCCGGGCGAGAGCTGCTCCTGCGTACCGGAGCGATGCATGACCATCGCCGATCTCAGGTCGACGGTTGCGTTCTCCAGCACGATCAGCTCCTGGGTACCCCTGCCGCGCCGCGAAAGCAGGCCACCGACACGCGCGGCGAGTTCCCTGACATTGAGCGGACTTTCGACGACGTCGGCGGCGCCGAGCTCGAGCGCCAACACCTTGTCGAGGAGATCGGCCGGCCGGCATATCAGGATGAAATCCGGTCCATGCTCCCCACCCCCAGCTTGGCCGCCAAAACGCCTGAGCAGATCCCGCCCTTCCGCCTGGCTGAGACTGTCCCCGACAACGACAACGTCGATGCCGCCGCCCGACAGCAGCGATTCCGCCTCCCAGGGCTGCCGCGCCCGGCGCACGTCGTGGCCCCGCCGCTCGAGATGGTCGGCAAGCTCGCTCGCGACGACCTCGGCGACGGAAACAAGCGCGATGACGGCTCGTGCGGCCATGTTTTCCAACCGTTCCCTGGCAACCGGATATGAGTGCTGGACATCATGTTTATACCCAATCTACTTTCCACTGAAAGTGGGAGCGAGAGCATCGTGCGGGCAAGAATTGTCATCGTCGAGGATGAGCCCGACCTCAGGGACGCGGTCGCCGAATATCTCGGCGCCGCCGGCTATGATGTTTCGACCGCTGAAACCGCGGCCGCCGCGCGCGGCCTGATCGAGACGCAGTCCTTCCATCTGGCTATCCTCGACATCGCCATGCCGGGCGAGGATGGCTTGTCGCTCGGCCGCTGGCTGCGCTCGAAAATGCCGATCGGCATCATCTATGCGACCGCTGCCGGCACCGCGCTCGACCGCATCGTCGGACTGGAACTCGGCGCCGACGACTATATCGTCAAGCCGTATGAACTGCGCGAGGTGCTGGCCAGGGTGCGCAGCGTGCTGCGCCGTGTTCCCCAGCCGACGGAGCCGCAGGACAGGAAGGCCAGCACGGATCGCCGCTCCGTCGCTTTCGGCCCCTTCCAGGCCGATCTCGACGGCAGGATGGTCACCGGCGCCAACGGCACGGTGATCGACATGGCCAAGAGCGAATTCGACGTGCTGGAGGTTTTCCTGACCCGCGCCAACCGGCTGCTGACCAGGGCCGCGATCTCCGAGGCGATCGGCTTCACCGAGGATCCGGAATCGTCGCGCGCCGTCGATATCCGCATCATGCGCCTGCGCAAGAAGATCGAGACGGACCCGGCCAACCCGAAATTCCTGCGCACGGTGCGTGGCGAAGGCTATATTTTCTCGCTGCCGGCCGGCGACGGCAGCTGAGCGTCAGACCGAGGAAGTCCGCTCCGCAGCCGTTGCCAGCCGATCGATTGGCGTGACTCTGGACTAATGGCTGACAATGATGGGCGACACGGCAAGCACGGACATGCAGGGTTTCAGGCAGGGCGCGGCGATGGCCGCCGTGCGTGTCGTGCGCCGGCTGCGCGAGGCCGGCGACTGGCAGCGCGAAATGGACGGCATACTGGAGACGCTGTGCCACGCCATGGAGTGCCAGCGCGGCATCCTGTTCCGCCTGCGCGAATTGCCCGGCCAGGGTTTCGCCCAGTCGGTCGCTGCCTACTGGATCGATCCTGACTTCGGCGGCGAACTGGCCTCACCGACCGTCATCATGCAGTCGATCGTCAATTCGGATCCGCTGCTTGAGCGGCTGGCCGAGGATGAGCGGCAGGGCAAGATTTTCGCTGGCCATACGCGCGATCTCGAAGGATTCCTGAGGGCCGATTTCGAGAAGCAGAACATCAAGTCGTTCCTGTCGGTCTCGGTCTTCGCGCACGGCCATCTGTGGGGCACGCTGGCCGTCAATGACTGCGTCGAAGAGCGGGAATGGACCGACGAGGAGGAGGCGACGCTGCACATCGTCGCCCTCGCCATCGGCGACGCTATCGAACACTCGCCCTCGGACGCCCATGCCAGCGAAGTGATCCGCCGCACCATGCTGCAGGCCTCGCTCGACGCCATTATCGTCATCGACGAGGCCGGGTCGATCATCGAATTCAATCCGGCCGCCGAGAAGATGTTCGGCTTCCTGCGCAGCGATATCCTCGGCAAGGACCTGCTCGACACGGTCGTTCCTGAATATTACCGCAAGGGCTATGCCTCGGGGGCCGACTACATGTCCGGCCGCGGCGCCCCGATGGTCGGCCAGCGGCTCGAGACCGTGACGCAGAATGCCGCCGGCGAGGTGTTTCCGATCGAACTGACGGCGACCGAGATGCGGGTCGCCGACCGCCGCCTAATCTTTGGCTCGATCCGCGACCTGCGCGACAGGCTGCGCGCCGAGGAAGAGATCAACCGGCAGCGCGAGAAGTTGCACCAGAACGAGAAGATGGCGGCGATGGGCTCGCTGCTTGCCGGCGTCTCGCACGAACTCAACAATCCGCTGGCCGTCGTCGTGGCCCAGTCGACGCTGCTGCATGAATTCGCCTCGGATCCGCAGACCAAGGTCCGGGCCGAAAAGGTTCGTGCCGCCGCCGAGCGCTGCGGGCGCATCGTCAAAAGCTTCCTGTCGATGGTCCGCCTCCATCCGGCGGCACAGGCCGAGACCGATCTCAACCAGGTGATCCGCGCCGCTCTCGAAGTGACCGCCTACGGCGCGCGCTCGAGCGGCATCGTCATCGATACCGATTTCGCGCCAGGTCCGCTGCTCGCCATGGCCGATGCCGACCACGTGACACAGGTGGCGGCCAATTTCCTCATCAACAGCCAGCATGCCCTAGCCGGCGTCGCCGGCGACCGCCTGATCAAGGTGCGGAGCTTCCGCAGCGATCGGGGCAATCCCGGTTTCTCGGTCGAGGACAACGGGCCCGGCATTCCCGAAGCCATCCGTTCGCGCATTTTCGAATCCTATTTCACCACCAAGCCGGTCGGCGTCGGCACCGGCATTGGCCTGTCGATCTCGAAATCGATCATCGAACGGCACAACGGCAATGTCTGGTTCGAGGAGGTGTTGCCGAGAGGCGCGCGTTTCGTCGTCCAGTTGCCGGCGATCTCTGCGGGCATCGCCGCCGGCGGCGAAAGCCAGCCACGATCGAGCGGCCTGCGCCATGCGCTGATCATCGATGACGAGCCTGACGTCGCCGGTTCCCTGTCCGATATTCTCGAACTGATGGGCATCAAGTCGCGGATCGCGCCGCTCTGGGAATCGGGCGCCGCCACCTTGGGTGGCCACATGCCCCCCGATATCGTCTTTTCGGATCTGCGCATGCCCGGCATATCAGGCATTTCGATCTACCGCGAACTGCTCGCCGAACGGCCCGACCTGGCGCGGCGTTTCGTGCTCGTCACCGGCGACCTGATCGGCGCGAAGGCGGAAGTCGAAGCCTTGCCGTCGCAGCAGCGGCCACAGATCCTCGAAAAACCGTTCAGCACGCTGGATGTACGCAGTGTGCTTTCGACCATCGCCGAGCAGGCCGCGTTGAAAGCATAAAAAAGGCTCCCGGCCGACATCGCGGCGGGAGCCGAAGCGAGCGCGAGAAGCGCTCGGGGAGGTAGGGCATGATCCCCAAACGGGAACCGGTTTCGGGATCATGCCCCGGCAGAAACGCAGAGGCAGAAATCAGAAGATGTTGGGCGTGCTGGTCAGCGGCGCGGCGTTGGCGATCATGCGGATCGCGCGGGTCTTGTGCGTTCCGGACTCCTCGGCAATGGCGCGCAGGCAATCCACGCTCTCGGCGCCCCAGGCCTGCCCCCTGCAGGCGAAATCGATTGTCGGCATAGGCAGGCGGGCGGTCGTGGTCGTGGTCGGCGCGCCTTCGATGACGTTGGCGGGCGGGTTCAACGAAGCGAAGGCTGGGCCGACCGTCGGCGTGAACGCCATGCCGGCGAAGGCGCAAGCAGCCAGCGCCATGAACATTCCCATCGGGTGGTCGCTGGCGCGCTGGCGAAGGGCCAGCTTCGGGCGGCGGCCAGCGCGCTCTGGAGCTTGAAAGCGGTTGCCGCTGGTGATCTGGACTTTCGCATGCATCATCATCCCCTTCGTTGATTTTCTTTTTGCGATTAAACGAATTTAATCGCGCCTTGTAACGGTGCAAAGGTGACGAGAGCTTGGCAATGTAACCGGATTGAAACATCGATACGGGCAAAACCGGGCAGGGTCGGTCATTGGCTGTTTTGGCCCGGGGGGTGGCGGTTGCAAGACGTGCACGACCGGTAGCCGCGTGAACGATTGGCGGCGCGAGCCAGCGATCGGGGGCAGTTACGGAACTCTGGCTAAGATCCGGATTTTCCGGGGTTTTCGAAGCCCGCAACGGCGCGGGATTCCCATGGAACCAGCGCCGACATTTTCGCTGCGGAACAGTCACATTTCCACAAGCCATTGCATTTCAATGCAAAATATGATTATATTGAATGCATATTCAATAAAAGAAGAGACGTTTTATGAACCCGCACCTCCGTGACGTGGCAATCCCGAACGATTGGGACCGGCGGGGACTGCCGGGCTGGAGCTACCATTCCGACGCCCTTCTCGAACTGGAGAAAGAGCATGTGTTCCGCAATCATTGGCAGATCGTCGGGCATGTCTGCGACATCCCGGACGCCGGCGACTACCTCACCATGGATGTCATTGGCGAACGCGCCCTGATCGTGCGCGGCAAGGACGGCGTGGTGCGCGGTTTCAACAACATGTGCCGCCACCGCGGCAGCCGCGTCGTGGCCGACAGCCAGGGCAATTGCAAGAACGCGCTGGTCTGTCCGTTCCACGGCTGGGTCTACAATCTCGACGGCACGCTGCGCGGTGCCGCCCGCCCGCGCTCCTTCCCCGACCTCGACAAGACCGAGTTCGGCCTGATGCCGCTCGACCTCGAAATCTGGATGGGCTTCATCTTCATCCGCTTCCGCAATGGCGGGCCACAACCCTCCGTCGCCGAGCTGCTGAGGCCGATCGAACCCGAATTCGCGCATTACAAGGCCGCCGACATGGTGCCTTCCTGGGGCATCTGGACCCAGAAGACGCCGGTCAACTGGAAGTCGGTGCGCGACGTCGACAATGAAGGCTATCATGTCGCCATGGCGCATCCGGCCTTGCAGGATCTCTACGGCGCCACCTATTTCGACGAGCCCTTCGTCAATGGCGTGTCGCGCTCCTTCGCCACCTACAACCCGCATGCCGGCCGCCGCTGGAGCGTGAAGAACTACGTCAAGATCGCGCCGGAGCCGACGCATCTGCCTGACCATCTCAGGAAGGCCTGGGTCTATTACGGCATCTTCCCCAACGCCGTTCTGTCGGTGATGCCGGAATCAGTGCAGTTCTATCAGGAGTTCCCGCTGTCGACGGGTGAGACGCTGCTGCGCGGCGCCATCTATCGCTACCGCGACGAGAGCCGAGAGCAGGCCGCCGCCCGCTACCTCTCCTTCCGCATCGATCGCGACACCATGTCGGAAGATGTGCAGCTCTCGGTCTGGTCGAACGAATCCATGCTGTCCGAGGCTTTCGATGGCTTTTATCTCTCCGACCTCGAATATGGCGTGCGCACCCACCACGACCACCTGCGCAAGCAGGTTCCGGTGCTCGGCCTGGAAACAGCGCCGGAAGAAAAGGACATGTGGAATTTGAACGACGCGCTGCGGAGCCGGGCGTAACAACCCTGCTGATTGGCGAAGCCGCCGATGACAGCGCCCCTCTCCCCATCAGCGCTGCTCCTCATCCGCCTTCGAGCACCTTCTCCCCGTAAAAACGGGGAGAAGGAAGAAACTCACCCCTGCCACACACCCTCTTTCCTGAGATCTTCCATCGTGCGTGAAATACCCTCGCGCAGGATGCCGACCATGTCGTCGATCTGCTCGCGCGTAATGACGAGCGGCGGCGACATAACGCACATGTTGATCAGCGGCCGCACCAGCAGGCCAAGCTCGTGGCAGTGGGCGTCGATGCGTTTGCCGACATCCTTGTCGAGCTGCAGCGGATCCTTGCTTTCGCGATCGGCGACGCATTCGACACAGCCCATCAGCCCGACGCCGCGCACTTCGCCGACCAGCGGCAGCTCTTCCAGCGTCTTCAATTGCGCCTGGAAATAGGGCGCGACCGCCTGCGTGTGAGCAAGCACGCTCTCTTCCAGCAGGTCGAGATTCTTCAAGGCCACGGCACAGCCGACCGGATGGCTGGTGTAGGTCAGGCCATGGCCGAACATCGCGTCGGGATGGTTGGAACGGCGTAATTCCTCCAGCAACCGCTCCGAGATGATGACGCCGCCAAGCGGGAAATAACCCGAGGTGACGCCCTTTGCGAAAGTGATCATGTCGGGGTCGATGCCGAACACGTCGCCCGAGGCAAAGACATGGCCCAGACGTCCGAAGCCCGTCACCACCTCGTCGGAGATATAAAGAATATCCTTGGCGCGGCAGATCTCGCGGATGCGCCTGAGGTAGCCGTCCGGCGGAATGATGACGCCACCGGACGCCTGTATGGGTTCGCCGACGAACGCGCCTATTCTGTCGGCACCGACACGCGCGACCGTATCGCGGAACTGGTCGACAAGGAAATCGGTGAAAGCGGCGATGCTCATGCCTTTCGGCCGGCGGAACGGGTCGGGGGAGGCGAGCTTGACCACCAGATCGTCGGCGCCATCCATCCAGTCGCGGTCGCGCGGGCGGCCGTTGAGCGAGGCCGAGAGATAGGTTGAGCCATGATAGGCGCCGCCACGGCTTAGGATCAGCTTCTTTTCCGGCCGGCCGCGCACATTGTTGTAAAACTGCATGAAGCGCAGCGCCGTCTCGACCGCCGAGGAACCGCCCGTGGTGTAGAAGACGTGGCTGAGGTCGCCTGGGGCATGGCCGGCGATGCGCTTGGCAAGCTCCGCCGACGGCGCGTTCATCGTGTACCAGGGCGTGTTGTAGGACAGCGCCATCGCCTGGTCGTACATCACCTTGGCGAGTTCCTCGCGACGATGCCCGACATTGACGCACCACATGCCGGCCGGGCCGTCGATCAGCCGCTTGCCGGTGCTGTCGGTAATGTAGATGCCATCGCCCTCGCCGATCAGCGCGCGCGCCTCCGAACCGACGGAGCCGGCGTAGGGCCAGGGCTGGATGAGATGACGCCTGGCCAGCTCGACCGCATCGTCGCCGCCAGAACCAGCCGTTTCGCGTGCCTTCAGATCCCTCACAGCCGCCATTATCGCCTCCACATCATCCCCGAATTTTCCGGGCATCAATCCGGTTCGCCACGGCCGAAATCGCCGCCCCGCTCGCATGATTTTGAATGTCCGTTCAATCAATATTGCAGAATTAGCGCTTGATTTCAATCCGCGGATGCGCGCATGATGAAAGAAAGCCGGCAAGGGGAACAATAGCCGGCGCCAGCCCAATGGGATGCCGTATGGCGGGACAGTCCAGGCCAGCAATCGAGATCACACCCGGAGCCCGTCCCCCCGGAGTCTGGCAATGACGGTGGCTGCGGAAGGGTCGCCCCCGTTGGGCCTGACGCGGGCCAGACGAAATGCCCTTCTGCAATCCGAGCCTGTACAAGGCTTTGCCCTGATCAGCCCGACCTTTCTCTACGCTCTCATCCTTCTGGTCCTGCCGATCCTGGTGGTCATCGCCCATTCCTTCTGGACGCAGCACTACCTGACCATCGACCGCACCTTCACGCTGGAAAACTATCGCGTCGCACTGACCGAGCCGATCTACCGCGATCTGTTGTGGCGCTCGCTCTACATCTCGCTGACGGTCAGCCTGTTCACCGTCGTCCTCGCCTACCCGATCGCCTATTTCATTTCCTTCCATGGCGGCCGTCACAAGAGCCTGTGGCTGTTCCTCATAACCATCCCGTTCTGGACCAGCTATCTCTTGCGCGTGATGTCGTGGAAGGTCATCCTGGGCTATAACGGCGTCTTGAATTCCGGCCTGATGGGTCTGGGCATCATCGACGAACCGTCGACCGCCCTGCTCTACAATTCGAGCGCCGTCATCATCACGCTCACCCATGCCTGGGCGGCCTTCGCCATCCTGCCGATTTTCGTGTCCCTGGAGAAGGTCGACCGCACGCTGGTCGAAGCGGCCACCGACCTTGGCGATGGACCCTTCCGGTCGTTCCTGCGCGTGACCTTGCCGCTGTCGGCGCCAGGCATCATTTCCGCGGCGCTGATCGTCATGATCCCGACTGTCGGCGACTATGTCACGCCAAAGCTCGTCGGCGGCAAGGATGGCGTCATGATCGCCAATGCCATCCAAGCGCAGTTCGGCAAAGCCGCCAACTGGCCGCTCGGTGCCGCACTTTCCGTCACCACCATGCTGATCGTCTCTCTGATGGCCGGCGGCACGGTGCTGATCATCCGCGGCTTGCAAAGGATGGCGCGATGAAGGCGCGGCGCTTCCTGCCGGGCGGCTGGCTGTCGGCCTATGCGTTCCTCTATATCGTCTTCCTCTATCTGCCCGTCATCTTCCTGCCGATCTTCTCGGTCAACACGGCGGCGACGCCGAAATTCCCGCTGACCGGCTTCACCCTGCAATGGTACGAAGACCTGCCGCGCACGCCGGCGCTGCTCGATGCCGCCTGGAACAGCCTGATCGTCGGCGTCTCGGCGGCCATCCTCTCCACCGTACTCGGCATCCTCGCCGCCCGCTCGATCACCCGCTACCGCTATCCCGGCCGCCGCGCCATCAACGGTCTGATCATGGCCCCGCTTGTGCTGCCCGAAGTGATCGTCGCCATCTCGATGCTGCTGGTGATGCTGCAGTTGGGCCTCAGTCTTTCGCTGTTCACCGTCGTGCTCGGCCACGTCCTGGTCTGCATTCCCTATTCGATGACGGTGCTGACTTCCGGCTTCGAGGGTTTCGACCGCAGCCTCGAGGAAGCCTCCGCCGATCTCGGCGAAAGCGCCTTCGGCACTTTCCGGCGCGTGACGCTGCCGATGGTGGCGCCGGCGATCATTTCCAGCCTGCTGGTCTGCTTCACCATCTCGCTGGACGAATTCATCATCGCCTTCTTCCTCACCGGCACCGAGGCGACGCTGCCGATCTACATCTGGGGCCAGTTGCGTTTCGCCTCGAAACTGCCCGGCGTGCTGGCGCTGGGCACGCTGCTTTTGGTTGCCTCTTTCCTGTTGATGACAATTGCTGAAGTCCTGCGTCGCCGCGCGGCCAGACGCACCCAGAACGAGGGAGGCCTCTATGCTTGAGCAGCCGCGGATCGAGCGCCCTCACGCGGACAGGATCCAATCCGAAAGATCGATGATCGATATCCGCAATGTCACCCGCAGCTATGGGGCGTTCAAGGCGCTGGACGACGCCTCCCTGACCATCAGGGAAGGCGAGTTCTTCTCGCTGCTCGGCCCGTCGGGCTGCGGCAAGACCACGCTTTTGCGCATGATCGCCGGCTTCGACAATCCGACCAGCGGCTCGATCGCGGTTGGCGGCCAGCCCATGGAAGGCATACCGGCCAATCGCCGGCCGACAAACATGGTGTTCCAGAGCTACGCGATCTTCCCGCACCTCAATGTCGAGCAGAACGTCGCCTACGGACTGAAGCGGTTGAAGCTGCAGGGTGGCGAAGAGAAGCGCCGGGTCGAGGAGGCGCTGGCGCAGGTCTCGCTCACCGGCCTCGGCAAGCGGCTTGCCACCGAGCTTTCCGGCGGCCAGCGGCAGCGTGTGGCGCTCGCCCGCGCCCTGGTGATGCAACCTAAGGTGCTTTTGCTCGACGAGCCGCTGTCGGCGCTCGACAAGAAGCTGCGCGAGCAGATGCAGGTCGAACTGCGCCGCCTGCAGCAGGCCGTCGGCATTACCTTCGTCCTGGTCACCCACGATCAGTATGAAGCGCTCGCAATGTCCGACCGCATCGCCGTGATGTTCGGCGGCAAGATCGCGCAGGTCGCCTCCCCGAAGGAAATCTACCAGCGCCCGGTAAACCGCCAGGTCGCCGACTTCCTTGGCGGCATGAATTTCGTCAAGGCCGAGATCGTCGAGGAGAACGGCGCCTCGCTGATCGTCGACACGCTGGGTTTCGGCCGTATCAAGACCGACAAGCCGAAGGCTTTCGTGCGCAATGGCGGCGGCGCGACGCTCGGCATCCGACCGGAGCGCCTGCGCGTGCTGTGGGACAATGCGACGGCCAAGTTCGAGGTCGCCGGCAAGGTGGTGGAACGCCACTATTTCGGCGAGATCACCCATCTGATCGTCGAAATCCCTGGCCTGGAGAAGCCGCTCTCGGTGACCGAGACCAACGATTTCGGCGCCGATGATATTCCAGTCGGCACCTCGATTCGCCTCGCCTATGATCCGGAAGCGCTGGTCGCGATGGCCGACTGAACTCCGGCGATGATCCTGCGCGCCGCGATACGCCCGGCCACGATCGCGCCCTCGACATAGCCCGGGAATGACGGCGACAATTCCGACGACGCGAAATGCATCGGCGGTGCGCCGGCAAGAATGGTGGCCTCGGCATCCCTGGCCGACACATCGACGATTAGGTCGCTATAGGCACCGCCGCTCCAGCGATCATGCGTCCAGTCACGGCGGCTGAAATCGAGAACATCCGCCGCCTCCGGACCCAGCGCCTCCACAAGCTTCGTCGTCACCTGTGTCCGCAGATCCGACTCGCCGAGTTCGTGCCAGCGCAGCGCCAGCGGTCCGCCAACGAAGACGACAAGCGCCGCATGATCGGGATCCCTGCTGGCGTCGCAGGCAAACAGCCCCGGCAGATCGCGCCACATCATCATCCCGCTCAAATCCCGCTCGCGCCAAAATGGCTTGGGATAGCGCACCAGGACCTTGATCACCGCGCCGCTTTCCCAGGCGCCGAGCGCCGCTTCCAGGGCTGCCGGCAAGGCGGGCGTAAAATCGAGCTTCGCGGCTGTCGCCGGCGGCACGGCGACCAGAACTTCTCGCGCTTCGATCACGCTATTGCTCGAGACGACACGAACCCCTGGCGGACCGTATTCGATGCGGGTGACAGGTTCGCCGAGCCTCACCCGGTCGCCGAGGTCCTCCGCCAGATCATCGGCCAACGACTGCATGGTCTCGCGCAGGGAATATTGCAGCTCCGGCACCTCATTGGTGATACGCCGGTCATTGTCGATCAGATACCAGAGCGGCACCTTCTCCAATGCCAGGCACCACAGGCCCTCGATCATCGACCGGAAGGCCGCCTTGGCCTCGCCCACGTCATCCTGCTGCTCCAGCCACTCGGCAACGGTCAATCCCGCAATGGCGGGATCGTTGGGCTCGATGCTGTTCATGCGTTCGCGGATAGCCATCGAGGCGTGATAGGTCCGCTCGGCCCGACCGACCGACATTGACGGGCAAGTGATGAAATCGCCCTCAACATAAGTCTCGACGAAGGTCTTGCCGCGAGCCTGGGCCAGTTCCATCAGCTGCGGCATGTCCTCGCACAGGAACTGGCCGCCGCTATCGATGCGCTCGCCAAGCCCGTTCCACATGGCCTCGACCCGCCCGCCGACGCGGTCGCGTGCCTCGAGCAGCAGGAAGCCGACGCCGGCCCTCTTCAGCTCGAGCGCCGCCGACAGCCCGGTGAAGCCGGCGCCGACGATGACGACGTCGGTTCTTTCTGTCTTGTCGTTCAATAGCCAGCCTTGATCTTCTCGAACTCGGCGATCATCTTGAGCTTGAGATCTGACGGGAGCGGCTGCTGGAACAGCGTCTTGTCGACGAATTTCTGCACGTCGTCATAGCCCTTTTCCTTCAGGATGGCCTGATCGACGCCGGCCATGCCCTTGGCGTTGGCCTGGCCGTAGCCCCAGTCCTTGACCAGCACCTTGGCGGTCTCCGGATCGTTGACCGCGTTGAGATAGTCATAAGCCTTGTCGGTATTGCCGGGCGCATCCTTGAACAGCACGTAGCCGCACACCCAGGTCGAGATGCCTTCCGCCGTGTCCTTCTTAGACTTGATCGGCACGCCGGCAGCGACCGACTGTACGGTCGCATCGTTCCAGGCCCAGGCGAGATCGACTTCGCCACCGCTCAGAAGCTGGACGACGTCGGTGGTATCAGTCCAGTAGGAGCGCACGTTCTTGTGCACCTGGCGCAGGAAGTCGGAGGCCTGCTTGAACTGGTCGTCGGTCATCTTGGTCCAGTCCTTCAGGCCGATGGCGAGGCTCGCCAGCGCATAGGCATCGTCGACATTGTCGCCGATCGAAACGCGGCCCTTGAACTTCGGATCGGCGAACGCCTTCAGCGACTGCACGTCCTTCTCGTCGATCTTGGAGGAGTTGTAAGTGAGCTGCGTGTTGCCCCAGTCCCAAGGCATGAACCAGGCTTTCCCGTCCTCGGTCGTGGCGAGATTTTTCATCGCCATGATGCCGGGATTGAGGTCTTTCCAGCCCGTGATCTTCGAGGTATCGAGCGGTTGCAGCAGGCCCGCCTCGCGCCACTTCGTCACGCTCTGCGAGCAGGGATGGCCAAGGTCGGCCTTGAAGCCGGAACGGACCTTTTCGAACGCCTCGTCCTCGTCGCCGAAGAAGGCGAAGGTCGGCGAATCGCCGTTCTTCTCGACATATTTCGGGTGGAAGCTCGGATCCTCATAGCCTGACCAGTCGAACACGATCAGATCCTTGTCGGCCGCGATCGCCAGCGCCGCGGCCGAAGCCGCCAGTGTTCCCGCCAGCGCGAGCGTCAGCGTCAGGCGCCTTGTCAGTGTCTTCATTGCTGTTCCATCCTCTGCGGTTTCTTATGGTTTCGTCTCTTCTTATGATCTCGTTGGGCTGGCGGCCTTCAGCGGGTAGTGTTTCGGAAAAGCCGCCGACAGGAATTCATTGGCCGCCTGCAAGGAGGTCTCCCGCGTGGTGTCCTCGGTTCCCATCATCAACCGCAGCCACAAGCCTTCCAGCATGGCGCTGAGCGCCAGCGCCATGACCTGCGGCTCATAGGCGTAGCCGCCGCTCTGTTTCAGAGCCGCGCACAGGTCGATGAATATATTCTGGTAAACGGCATCCCGCGCGCTGCTCAGCGCCTGGTAGGTCGGCCGCGACTTGGCCTCTCCCCAGAAGGCGCACCATGCGGCAAGCTTGCGCTTGTTGCAGATGGAGCGGTCGAAATCGGCCGCGACGAGAACCTGGAGTTGACGCGCGGGATCGTCTCCTGCCTTTTGCAAGGCATTGCGCCAGTGCGCGGAATACTCGTCGTACATATATTGCAGCGTCGCGACGAGCAGCTTTTCCTTGCTCTCGAAATGGAAATTGACGATGCCGCGCGACAGGCCGGCGCCGTCGGCGACATCGGCCATCGTCGTTTCCGAATAGCCGCGCTTGGCGAGCGAATCGATCGTCGCCTCGATGAGCTGAAGCTGCCTGACCTCCTTGGAGGCCTTGCGCCCGCGCTTCTCGGATTCGGCTTTCCGCGCCGGTTCAAGAAGCGCGTCCCTGGCGTCTGCCGTTTTCATGCGTGTGATGGTCTCCAGCATCGCCGGCTATCCCTTTGCATCCGGCTTCCACCCGCGAAGATGAGTGGGACGGTGCTCGCACTGTCAAGCACCTTCTGCATGGCCTCCCAGCCCATGATGGCGGCCACGTCATAGTCCGGGGTGACGTCTGCCATTTCAATCATCAGCCTCGGTTCCCAATGGACGGATTACTGGGTTCGAACGTCGGCAAAGCGTAACTCATGTCCGGAAAAACGCAATATCATTTGTTGAACATTCATTCAGTATGGCTGGACACAATGGCTGGTGCCGTGCCAAATTCCACGCATTAGGGGACAGTTCACGCAGAAATGAAGAGCGGGACGCAGATGAGCACTGGGCCACAATGAAAGCTTGGGATGCGATCATCATCGGCGGCGGACACAACGGCCTGGTCAACGCCTGTTACCTGCAGCGCGCCGGCCTCGACGTGCTGGTTGCGGAGAAGAACGACTGGGTCGGAGGCGCCGCCACAAGCAGGGAACTGACGCCGGGCTTCCTCTACTCCAACTGCTCCTACGTCTGCTCGCTGTTCCGACCCGAGATCATGCGCGATCTGGAGCTCCCCCGCTTCGGCCTGCAAGTCATCTCCTATGAGGGCGGCGCGGTGTTCACCCGGGATGGCGACTATCTCGCCAATTATCGCGACCACGACGCGCACCGGCGGGAATTCGCTCGTTTCTCCAAAAGGGATGCCGAGGCCTATGACCGCTACGCCCGCGACGTGACGCGGCAGTGCCGCTTCATCCAGCCGCTGTTGATGCGCACCGCGCCGGACCCAACCAGCCTGTGCCCGCGCGACCTCGGCGAACTGCTCTATCTCGGCAAGAAATTCGCGGGTCTCTCCGCCGAGGAAATGGCACTGACGCTGCGCTTCTGGACCATGTCTATCTCTGAGTTCCTCGACGAATATTTCGAGACCGACGTCATCAAGGCGAACTTCGCCCTGTCTGGCATCATCGGCACGGCACTCGGGCCGATGTCGCCCGGCACCGCTTACGTGCTGCTGCACCACTATATGGGCGAGGTCGATGGATCGGTTGGCGCCTGGGGCTATGCGCGCGGCGGCATGGGCGCCGTGACCAAGGCGCTGGCCGCCTCGTTCAAGGCCTCGGGTGGAACCATACGCACCGGCGCCGAGGTCGACCATGTGCTGGTGAGCCGTGGCAAGGCCAGGGGCGTCGTGCTGGCCAGCGGCGAGGAGATTTACGGCAAGCTGGTCGTCTCCAATGCCGACGTGAAGCGCACTTTCCTGAAGCTGGTCGAAGAGAAGGAACTGCCCGACATCTTCCTGCGCCGGGTGAAGAACTTCAAGATTCGCGGATCCTCGGGAAAGGTCAACATAGCACTCGATTCGCTGCCGGAATTCCCGGCGCTGCCGAAGGATTCGCCGGTCTATCGCGGCGACATGCATTTCACCGATTCGATGGAGCGCATGGAGCGCGCCTATGACAACTGGAAGGCCGGCCGCTGGTCCGCCGATCCGTTCCTCGACATGGTCATCCCGACGACGCTCGACCCGACCATGGCGCCGCCAGGGAAGCATTTCATGAGCTGCTTCGTTCAGTACGCTCCGCCCAAGATCGCTGGTCGCGAGTGGACGGACGCCGATCGTGACGGTTTTGCTGAAAGCGTGATTGCGCAGATATCGGATTATTCACCCGGGTTCCGCGACCGCATCGTCCATATGGAGGTGCGCACGCCACGCGAGATCGAGGCCGAGGTCGGCCTCACCGAAGGCAACATCTTTCAGGGCGAGCTGACCTTCGACCAGCTGCTGTTCAACCGCCCGGTGCCCGGTTACGCGCAGTATCGGTCGCCGGTCGGCGGCCTCTATATGTGCGGCTCCTCAACCCATCCCGGCGGCGGCGTCATGGGTGCGCCCGGCCGCAACGCAGCCGCCGAAATCCTGCGCGATCTCGCAAAATCCACCTCGCATATGAGCCCGGCCCATGACGTCATCTGATGCCATCGTCATCGGCGGCGGCCACAACGGGCTTGTGGCTGCCGCCACGCTGGCGAAGGCCGGCCGCAAGGTGCTGGTGCTGGAAGCAGGAGCCGAACCCGGCGGCGCCGCGCGGACCGAGGAATTTGCGCCCGGTTTTCGCGCTTCGTCCATCGCGCATGTGTTGAACCGGCTGCATCCCGATGTGGTGAAAACGCTGGAGCTGGAAAAGCACGGGCTGCAGATCGCTCGCGCCGACTTCCTGCCGTCGGTCGCGTTGTCGAAAGATGGACCGCCGCTTGTCCTGCATGGCGCTTATGGCGAGGTGCTGACCGGCGCCGGTTCGTCGGAACAGTCCGCCTGGAAGGAACTACGCGCACAACTGCTGCGCTATGCCGGCATCCTGAAACCCTTCCTGTCGCGCCGGCCGCCCGATCTCGGCGGCATGTCGCTGCTGGAGGCCGCTTCGCTCGGCCGCACCGCCGTGGCGCTGAAGAAACTTGGCAAGGAAGACATGCGCGACTTCCTGCGCGTGCTTTTGATGAACGTTGCCGACTTGCTTGACGAACAACTCGCCGACGACAGGCTGAAGGGGCTGCTCGCCTTCGACGCCACGCTCGGCAGCCATCTCGGCCCGCGCTCGCCGACCTCGCTGCTCGGCCTCTATTATCGTCTGAGCGGAGAGAGCGGCGGTGCGGCCGGAGCGCAATTGCTGCCAAAGGGCGGCATGGGCGCGGTGGTCGCCGCCATCCGCACGGCTGCCGAAAAGGCTGGCGTCATGATCCGCGCATCGATGCCCGTCGCCAGGATCATTGTCGAGAAAGGCCGCGCCGTCGGCGTTGCCCTCGACAATGGCGAGGAGCTTCGCGCCCGAACGATCGTCTCGGCCATCAATCCGACGACCACCTTCCTCGATCTCGTCGGACCGCGCGAGATCGACACCGGCTTCGTGCGCAAAGTGAAAAACATCCGCATGAGGGGCGATGCCGCCAAGCTCCATCTGGCGCTCGACCGGCCGCCGCGGTTTGCCGGTGTCGACGCCGCCGGCCATAAGGGCCGACTGGTGATCGCGTCCTCTCCCGACCACGTCGAACGTGCCTTCAATCCATCCAAATATGGCGAGTTCTCGCCCGAGCCGGTGATGGAAATCACGCTGCCCAGTCTCGCCGATCCGTCGCTCGCGCCCGACGGCGCCTGCGTGCTGTCCGCCGTGGTGCAATACGCGCCCTATCGGTTGAAAGAGGGCTGGGATGCCGGCAAGCCGAAATTTCTCGAGGCAATCATGGCCCAGTTGGAAGCCTACGCGCCTGGCATTGGTAAGACCGTGATTCATGCCGAACTGCTCACCCCTGCGGACATCGAGAAGCGCTACCGCATGCCGGGCGGCCATTGGCACCACGGTGAATTGCAGGCCGATCAGATGCTGATCTCGCGTCCCGTCTCCGGTTGGTCGGGCTACGACACGCCGCTCGACGGGTTGTTCCTGGCCGGCGCGGGCTCGCATCCTGGTGGCGGAGTTTCGGGTGCGCCAGGATTGAATGCCGCGCGGCGCGTCATTGCGATGAAGGGGTGACTTGATGTCTCAACTGGCCGACGCTGCACTCCATGGCGCCATCATGACCCATCAAGCCTCCATTCCGTTGACAGCCCGCATCGCAGCCCAATCCCACTTCCGCACGCTGCGCCTCGGCACGCCGTTCCAGCCGCGCCTCGACGCGCTGGCCAAGACCCAGGACTGGTACAATTGGGCCGGCTACCGCGCGCCGCATTCGCTTTGGGACGAGGAGCTCGAATATTTCGCCATCCGCAGTCAGGCAGCACTCTTCGACATCTCGCCGATGACCAAATACCGGATCGAAGGACCGGATGCCCAGGCCTTCCTCGACCGCGTCACCTTGCGCGATGTCACCAAGCTCAGGACCGGCCGCGTTCATTACACCGCTTGGTGTGACGACGAGGGTTTTGTGCTGGACGACGGGACGCTGTTCCGACTTTCGCCGACCCACTTCCGGCTGTGTTCGCAGGAGCGGCATCTGCCGTGGCTGCTGGACAGCGCCCTTGGTTTCGACGTCATCGTCGAGGAAGAGACCGAGGCCGTCGCCGGGCTCGCCTTGCAGGGGCCCACATCCTTCGCTGTGCTGCGCGACGCCGGTTTTGCCGGTGTCGAGAGGCTGAAAATATTCGACCTTGCCGAATTCCCGCACGACGGCGGCACGGCCATAATTTCACGCACCGGCTTTACCGGCGATCTCGGTTACGAACTGTTCGTTCCGGCCGAAAAGGCGCTGAGCCTGTGGGATCGGCTGATGACAGCTGGGGAACTGCGCGGCATCAGGGCAATCGGCTACACCGCCCTCAACCGTGCCCGTATCGAGGCTGGGCTGATCGTCGCCAACGCCGATTTCACCACCGCCGAACATGCCATCCGCGCCGACCGGTTGCGCATGCCCGACGAGATCGGGCTCGGCTTCATGGTCGATCTGGACAAGGGCCATTTCAATGGCCGCCGCGCCATCCTCGAGGCCCGCGCCAAACGCAAGCTTCGGCATGTCCTCGTCGGACTGGAGATTGAAGGCAACATCCCGGCCGAACACGCGATCGTCTATCACAGGAAGAGCCAGGAGGTCGGCCTAGTCAGCGCCGCCATGTGGTCGCCGATGGCCAAGCGCAACATCGCCATCGCCTCGCTGGCGCGGCCCTATGGCGATACCGTCGTGGAAGACCTCTGGGTCGAGATCTACGCCATGCGCGAGCTGCAGTACCAGAAGCTGATGAAACGGGCCAAGGTGGTGGCGCGACCCTTCATCAAGCTCGACCGCCGTACCGCCAATCCGCCGGCGGATTTCTGACCATGACCGAGGGAGCGGGCAAGCAACAGGAAGAAGGTGAAGCCGCCGAACAGTGGGAGCTGGTCAACACGCCGCTCGGCGAGAAATGGTCTGGCCGCACGCGCTATGCCGCCGCCATGTTCTTCTACAAGCGCGGCGAGATGAGCGCCGAGACGCTGGAGGTCTATCGCATTTGCGCTCGGCTCGATGCGGAAAACCCGCTGCCGATCATTCGCGATCGCGGCGTCGGCAAGGACTGGCTGAAGCGCATGGGCTTCGAATAAGGCGTCCTAACCTATCGTTCTTTCCAGCATGCTTAGCCAGTTGCGGTAGGCAATCTTTTCGATCAGCGCGCGGCCAAAACCGCGCGCCGCCAGCGCATCGATGAGTTTCGGCAGGCCGGCAACGTCGCCGATGACCGCCGGGATCATGGCGCCGTCGAAATCCGAACCGAGACCGACGCCATCCTCACCCAAAGCCTGCAGCAGGGAATCGATATGACGCACCATGATGTCGAGGCTGGTGTCGGCATTCATGCGGCCGTCCTCGCGCAGGAAGCCGGTGGCGAAGTTCAACCCGACCATGCCGCCGGAGTCGCGGATCGCGCCGAGCTGCCAGTCGGTGAGGTTGCGCGAATGGCCGCAGATCGCATGCACGTTGGAATGGGTGGCGACCAGCGGCGCATCGCTAAGCGCAGCGACGTCGCGAAAACCCTTCTCGTTGAGATGCGAGAGATCGATCATGATCCTCAGTTCATTGCAGGCCTTGACCAGCGCCTTGCCGGCATCGGTCAGCCCCGGACCGGTATCCGGCGAGGATGGAAAGCGAAACGGCACGCCGTGACCGAACGCATTGGGCCGGCTCCAGACGATGCCGAGCGAGCGCAGGCCCGCGGCATGCAGCACGTCGAGCATGGTGAGTTCGGGATCGATCGCCTCGACGCCTTCGATATGGAACACCGCGGCGATCGTGCCTTGCGCCATGGCATTGCGCACATCGCCGGCGCTGCGGCAGATCGCCAATGCACCGGCGCGCTCCAGCCGGAAGAGGATGGACGCCATCGCGATCGTCGAGTTGAGCGCATCGGCGCGCGGCACCTCGGGCGGCAGCGGTTCGCTGTCGCTCGGCGCCGAAGGCACGGCGCTGCGCCGCGCTTTCTCGACCGGCGGCGGGAAGATGGCGAACATGCCGCCGGCGAATCCGCCGGCCCTGGCGCGCGGCAAGTCGATATGGCCGCCCGATTTCCCTTCGATGAACAGCTTCTCGACGTCCGCGTCTTTCGCCTGGTGCAAACGCAGCAGCGTGTCGTTGTGGCCGTCAAAGACGGGGACGAGGTCTGTTTCGGTCATATGGGGGATCATTCGGTCTGTTTGTCGGCGGGGCGATGTATCATATCTAGGCAAGATGTGCCGCCGGGGCAAATTACAAAGCCAACGGGACGGCTATGGCCGCCCGTTTAGCTCTGTTCCTGCACATCCGCTTTGTGTTTGCGGGGCTACTGCTTCAGCACATCCGCCCATTCCGGGTGACGGCGGAACTGGGCGTTGGCGAACGGGCAGAGCGGGATGATCTTCTTGCCTGCCGCCCGTGCGTCCTCGACGGCACGGGTGACGAGCCGAAGCCCGGCGCCCTGACCGCGAAAGGCGTCCGGCACTTCGGTGTGGTCGATGATCAGCTGGTGCTCGCCGATCTTGGTGAAGGTCATCTCCGCCTCGGCGCCGCCGGCGCCGCGCAGCACGTAGCGACCCTTGGAGCCGCGATCTTCAAGTTCGATCTCTGGCAATTGATCGCGCATCTCTACACTCCTTGGGCGATGGTGGCGAAAAGCCGCCGCGCCGCTTCGATTTCGTTTGGCCGCACCTCGTGCCCGCCTTCGTGCCACTCCACTGTGACATCGGCTCCGTCGGCGCGCAAATAGGCTTCGAGCCGCGCCGTCAGGTTCGGCGGGCAGATCGGATCGCGCCTGCCGGCGGTCACCAGGATGTGACGACCTGCAAGACTGCCCTTCACCTGCGGCTCGAACGGGATCAGCGGATGCATCAGCACCGTGGCGTCGAACAGGTCAGGGGTTTCGAACACGAGCGAAGCCAGGACGTTGGCGCCATTGGAATAGCCGAGGCCCAGCACGACCGATGGCTTCGCCGCCTCGACATGGGCCTGGACGAAGCCCGCCATCTTGGCCGTGGCCCGCGCCAGGTCGTCCATGTCATAGACGCCCTCGCCGGTGCGGCGGAAGAAGCGCGCGGCACCTTGCTCCGACACATCGCCGCGCGGCGAGACGATGGTGGCCTGGGGCGCGAGATCGCGCCCCAGCGAGACAAGCTGGCTCTCGTCGCCGCCTGTGCCATGGAAGACGAAAAGCAGCTGACCACCCGGCGAACCAGGCAGCACCTTGTGGGCGTAAGCGTCCTTGCTCATCGTCTCAACCCTCCAGCTTCTGCAGATGCTGTTCGAGATACGGCCGCAGATGCTGATGCTGCGTCGGCAGCTTCAGCGCCTCGCCGAGATGGGCGGTGTCCTCGTCCTTGTCGAAACCCGGCTCATTGGTGGCGACTTCGAACAGCACGCCGCCCGGCGTGCGGAAATAGATCGCCCAGAAATAATCGCGGTCGATCACCGGCGTCACCCCATAACCCGTATCCATCAGCGCCTTGCGCACTTCGAGCTGCTTGGCGCGATTCTCGACGGCGAAGGCGACATGATGAACGGAGCCGGCGCCGAGATCGGCGAAGGGTGCGGTCGGCAGCGTTTCGATATCGACAAAATCGGCGCCATTGCCGTTCTTGACGGCGAGCCGCCTGACATTGCCTGACTTGTCGACCTCCTCGTAACCCATGAACTTCAACAGCTCCTCGGTGGCGCCGCCATCCTTCAGCCTCAGCGAAACCGAGTGAAAGCCGCGGATCGCCTCGTCCGCGGCAATACCGCCCTTCACCCAGGGCGCCCTGCCGTCGGCCTTGTCCTCGACCAGTGCAAAGCCATCGCCGTCCGGGCCGGCAAATGCGAGCCGCTTCTCGCCAAAGCTTTCCTCGCGGGCGACATTGGTTACGCCTTCGTCGGTGAAGCGTTTTTCCCAAGAGGCGAGCGTTCCTTCCGGCACGGAATAGACCGTGGTGCCGACTTCGCCGACGCCAGGACGGCCCTTGCCGATGTTGGGAAACGGGAAATAGGTCATCACCGAACCGGGTGTGCCGGCCTCGTCGCCATAATAGAGATGGTAGACGTCGGGCGCGTCGAAATTGACGGTCTTCTTGACCCGGCGTAGGCCGAGCTTGTGGGTGAAGAAATCATTGTTCTGCCGTGCATCCCTGGCCATCGAGGTGACGTGATGCAGGCCCTTGATCTGGTCGAGCATGGTCTCTGCTCCTTCCCTTGGTGTTTGTGCGGCCCTCGCCGTTCTCCTGGCCAATATGAGGATACGAGCGAGTATGGCAAAGGCTGCAAACACAGGATGGACTGTGCCTTAAAAGTGAACAATCCCAAGATCCTTGTTCACCGTTTGGCAAACAGCCCTGGTCTTGCGCGGTGGATGGAATCGGTTCCATGTGCGCATTCGACGTGCTGGAGAGGGGTAAGCGCAAGTGACTGGAAAAGGCAGGCGGCCAAATGTCCTTCTCATCACTTGCGACCAGTGGCGCGGCGATTGCCTGTCGGCTGTCGGCCATCCCCAGGTGAAGACGCCGAATGCCGATGCGCTGGCCGCCGACGGCGTGCTGTTCAAGCGCCATTACGGCGGCGCGGCGCCTTGCTCACCGGCCCGTGCCTGCCTCTACACCGGCCTCTATCAGATGAACAATCGTGTCTGCCGCAACGGCACGCCGCTCGACGCCCGCCATGGCAATATTGCGCTCGCCGCGCGCAGCGTCGGTTACGATCCGACCTTGTTCGGCTATACCGATGTGTCGCTCGATCCGCGCCAGCTTGCACCGGCCGATCCGCGGTTGCACAGCTATGAGGGTGTTCTGCCCGGCTTCACGGCGCGCCAATTGCTGCCCGAACATCAGAAGCAGTGGCTGTCCTGGCTGAAGCAGCAAGGCATCGATGCCGGCGCTGGAAGTCCTGACATTCATCGTCCGGTGGGCGAGGTCGACGGTGCGGTGACCGAAGCGCCACCCGTCTACTCCAGGGACCAGACGCCGACGGCCTTCCTTGCCGGCGAGTTCATCCGCTGGCTGGGCGAGCAGGACGAGGCCACGCCGTGGTTTGCGCATCTTTCCTTTATCAGCCCGCATCCGCCCTTCATCGTACCGGAACCGTACAACACTCAATACGATCCCGCGGACGGCCCCGCTTTTCACCGCGCGGAAAGTTGGCGCGCCGAATCTCAGGGCCACCCCTACGTCGCCTATGATCTCGATCGCCAAAAACGAGCGAAGTTCCGCCCCGGCGCCGCGGGCAAAGTGCACGACTGGAGCGAGGATGATTTCCGCCGCATCAGGGCGATCTATTACGGCATGATCTCGGAGGTGGACGCGCAGCTCGGCCGCCTGTGGCAAGCGCTGAAGACCGAAGCCGCGTGGGACAACACCATCATCGTGCTCACCTCCGACCATGCCGAAATGATGGGCGACCACTTCATGCTGGGTAAGGGCGGCTATTTCGACGGCAGCTACCATATCCCGCTGATCATCCGCGATCCACGCCACCGCAAGGCTGCCGGCAGCGCTGTCGATCGCTTCACCGAAGCGGTGGACATTTTGCCTACGCTCATCGACCTGCTCGGCGTGGCTCCCGAACCGCACCTTGACGGATGCTCGCTGAAACCCTTCCTGAGCGGTGGAACGCCCGCCATTTGGCGCGACGCCGCGCACTGGGAGTTCGACTTTCGCTCGATCGCCGGCGGTGAAGCCGAACGGCACTTCGGCATCACCTCGCGCCAGTGCAACCTCGCTGTCATCCGCACGAAGAAATTCAAATACGTGCATTTTGGCGGCGGCCTGCCGCCGCTGCTTTTCGACATGGAGGACGACCCTGGCGAATTGAAGAACCTCGCCGGCAGCCCGGCACATCGTTCGACCCGGCTGGAATTCGCCGAAAGGCTGCTCGCCTGGCGGGCCGAACATCTCGACCAGTCGCTTGCCCTCTTGGAACTGACGGAAAACGGAGTGACTGGATACTCCAGCTCGCAAGCAGGGCGGTAGGGGGATTACCCTACCGCCCTGGATCCTTGCCTATCGAAGTATTCTTACCTGTCGAAGTATCCTTGCCTACCGGACGATCAGACGCTGCTCGTCGCGCTTCTGGGCGTAGGAGCCCTTGTCGTAAGCCGCTTGCTTCTCGAGCTGCTCCTTGGTGAAGGTCGTATAAAGGTACTTCTTGCCGTTCTTGTCGGTCATGAACTTCAAATTATCCATGCCGACCGCGACCTCCTTCTCGCCAATGCCGAGGAAGCCGCCGACATCGACGATCACGGCGTCGGGTTTCTTGTCGGGGGTCAGCACCACATCGCCGATCTCACCGACCTTGGCGTCGTTGGCGCCATAGACCGTCGTGCCCTTCAGGTCGTCGCCCCTGATCTCTCCAACCGGCATCTCGGTAAGCTTGGACTTGTCGATGGCGGCGGTCTGTGTCTGGTCAGGAGCCGTGGCGTCAGCCGGCGCCGCCGCGGTCTTGTCCGCCGGAGCGGCGGCGGGAGCTGTCGCGGCGGACGGCGCCGCTGCGGGCGCGGTTGGCGCCGGTTCATTGGATGCCGTCGTTGCCGGCGCCGGATCATAGGCCTTGCGGTTGAAATCCGGCTGCGCCTGCAGCTCTTCCTTGGTGGTCTGCGCCACCAGCCAGCGGTCGCCGTTCTTCTGTGCCCACTGCGCCTTGGCGAAATCATAAGCCACGTTCTTTTCGCCCATGCCCAGGAACCCGCCGACGCCAATAATCAGCGACTGCGCCTTGCCTTCCTTGGTCAGCACGATGTCGTTCACATCGCCGATCTTCTGGGCGTCATCGCCGGTGCCGTTGTAGACATTTTCACCGATGATGTTTGTGGCCAGGTTGCCATCAGCCTGTTTGACCGGCTCGGCGTTCGTGGACTGCTGTGCGGTGTCGGTCGATGTGGCCGGCGCTTGTGCGGTCGTCGCTGCGGCCGGGGCCGGCGCGTAAGCCTTGCTGTCGAACTCCGGATGCGCCTTCAGTTCGTCCTTGGTGGTCTGCGCCACCAGCCAGCGATCGCCGTTCTTCTCGGCCCATTGCAGCTTGTCGTAGTCGAAGGCGACATTCTTGGTTCCCACGCCAAGGAAACCGCCGACGCCGATGACGACGGATTTCGCCATGCCGTCCTTGTCGAAGACCACGTCAGTGACCTTGCCGATATTCTCGGCATTGTCGCCAGTGCCATTGTAGACGGTTTCGCCGATGATGTTGGTGACGATGCTGCCTTCAGCGCGCGGCACCGGCGCCGTCGCGGCCGGCTCCTGGGCGGCGGGCTGGTTCGCTGGGGCTGGGGTTGCAGCGCTCTGCGCGAAGGCGCCGGTTGCAACCATTGTCGCAAGGGCGGTCGTCGCTAAAAGGGTGCGGATCATGATGGTCTCTCCTCGTGCCTGATTTCGTACATGCCGCGCCCGGTTGAACCCCTCGCTGGGGATCGGACGCGACATCTCTGCAGGTTCACAACGTCGTGACCATGCTGTTGTTCCGACAAAAACCGCGATGGCCGAAGCCAGAATCCAAGAAGCGGATCCGACCGCCCGTTGCCGAAAACCAGGGTCTGGCCAGAGATTCCGGCCCTGCCGGAACTATTCCTGGTTTGACGCGTTTCAGCCGTTGGCTGGGCTACCCCGGCCGGTTTGAGGTGAGCAGCGGAGCGGGGCATGAAATTCGCAGCGGTGCTGAACCGGGACGGCGGCACCTTGCGCACCACCGATCTCGCCGCCTTTTCGGACCGGATGCGTCAGACGCTGGAATCGGCGGGCCACTCTCTCAGCATCGACATCGTTGCCGGCAAGGACGTCGTGGACACTCTCGACAGCGCTGCGTCGCGCCACACCGTCGACGTCGTGCTCGCCGGAGGCGGTGACGGCACCATCTCGGCCGCGGCCGCCAGGCTGATGGGCAGGAAAAAGGCGCTCGCCATATTGCCGGCCGGCACCATGAACCTGTTCGCGCGCGGCCTTGGTATTCCGCAGTCGCTCGATGCGGCGCTGAAATCCTTTGCCGACGGCGAAATCATCGCGGTCGACATGGCAACGGCCAATGGCCAGCCTTTCGTTCATCAGTTCTCGATCGGCATGCATGCCAAGATGGTGCAACTGCGCCAGGGCATGGAATTCGGCTCACGCCTGGGCAAGATCGGCGCTTCAGCCAAGGCAGCCTGGGCAACGATCAAGAACCCGCCGGCAATGAAGGTCACGCTCGGCATCGGTGAAGCGGAGATGACTGCCCGCATATCCGGCCTCGGCGTGACCAACAATCTCTTCGGCGAAGGTCACCTGCCCTATGCCGACAATCCGGCCGGTGGCGTGCTCGGCATTTACGTCACGGTAGCGCAGCAGCGCGCCGAACTGGTCAAGTTTTTGTTCAACGTGGCGCGCGGCAAGTGGCGTGACAACGAACATGTCGAAATCCACCAGGCCGACAGGGTGACCCTCAAAATCCATTCCGGCGGCAGGAAATTCCGCGCCGTCATGGACGGCGAACTGGTCAGGCTCGATCGTGAGACGACGATCGAAATCAAACCTGGAGCGCTCAATGTGCTGGTGCCGGCCAGCGTCGCCCAGGTGAAGGCCGCCTGATGCTGTGTGAAGTCATCAAGGGACTGACTTCAGCCGGAGGGCGCCGGACTGGTGCTCGGCGGCGTGGGGACATGTTGCTCGTCGCTGTTCGGCGCCTTGATCAACACGCCGTAGATCTCGGCGACGCCCCAGGCGACGAGCACCAGGAGCAGTCCGGCGATCAGGATTCGGAACCCATGCCAGCCCCACCGCCCCTGACGCGCTTTGTTTTCGGGAATGTTCCTGGCCATGGCGGGTCCTCGTCTGGTTTCGCGTCGGCTGACGCGATCGGCAAATCACGCTCGGGTAACGGTCCCTCGCAAGGATGGTTCCGGCTGCAGGGCTGTCCCGGGCCGGCGACGGTGAGGACATCAAGGCAAGCCACGGGAACTTGGTTTGAATAGCAGGGTGGAAACAGCAGCCGATCTGCCGGCCGAGGTTGCGCGCGCCGTGCAGGACGAGCACCGGCTGGCCGTGTTGCACTGGCTTGAGATGCTTGATACGGCGCCCGACCCGGATTTCGACCGCATCGGCGGCTTTGCCGCCGCCGTGATGCGCGCGCCGATCGCGCTGGTCACACTTGTCGACCTCGATCGGCAATGGTTCAAATCCTGTTCTGGCATGGAAGAAACACAGATTACGACAGCCATCTCCTTCTGTGCGCACGCCATCGCCGCTGGCGATGAGCCGATGGTGGTGACGGACGCAGCAGCCGACCAGCGTTTCCATGCCAATCCGCTGGTGACCGGCAAGCATCATGTGCGCTTCTATGCCGGCGTCCCGATCATTGTCGCGGGAGCGCGGATCGGAACCCTTTGCGTCATGCACCGCAAGCCGGGTGCCCACCCGTCCCGCTCCAGGCTCGACCAGTTGAAAACGCTCGCCGGCCTCGCCGGCAGCCTATTCACCCTGAAGCACACGACCCGCACCGGCGCTGTCGCCGAAGCCGCGCTCGCGCGAGGAAAAGCGGCGCGCCGTCGCCCTCGATGCTGCTTCGCTGGCAAGTTGGGCCTGGGACGTCCGCACCGACGTCATCGACTGCGACGTCCGATTGCCGGAATTGTTCAACCTGCCGCGCTCGACACGGTTGCGGGCCCGCGACGTTCTGACAGCCATCGATCCCCGCGACGTCCACCAGACCGAAACCAGCTTTCGTGATGCCTTGACCGGCAGTGACGACTATTTTGGCGAATACCGGGTGAATGGCTTCCATCCACCGCGATGGGTGGCCACGCGCGGCCGTGTCATCGAGCGCGATAGCGAAGGCAAGCCGACGCTGATTTTCGGCGTCAACTACGACATTTCGGAACGCAAGCTCGGTGACGAACGGCAACGGCTCCTGCTGCGTGAACTCAACCACCGGGTCAAGAACACGCTGGCGACGGTCCAGGCGCTGGCGACACAGACCGTGCGCCATGCCCGCCAGCCGAGCGAATTCCTCGAAGCCTTCAGCGCGCGGCTTCAGGCCCTGGGTATCGCCCATGGTCTGCTGTCCGACCGCGAGTGGCGCGGTATCGGCATCCGCGAACTCGTCCAGATCGAGATCAGGCCTTTCGACAACGCCGCCCAGCCGCGGCTGGCAATCTCGGGCGCCGATCTGCTGCTGTCGCCCGATCAGGCCGTCGGCCTCGGGCTGATCTTGCACGAATTGGCCAGCAACGCGCTGCAGTATGGGTCACTGTCGGTTGCGTCAGGCAAGGTTGATCTCGACTGGAAAGCGCAAGGCAAGAATGGTGACAGGCGCCTGGTGTTCACCTGGCGCGAAAGCGGCGGTCCTGAAGTCGCGCCGCCCGAGCGGCAAGGCTTCGGCTCGATCCTCATCCGGCGCAGCCTGGCCAAGGTGATTTCGAGCGAAGTAACTCATGAATTCCGGCGCGATGGGGTCTTCGCCGAAATATCGATGCCGCTGGAAGATCTGTCGAGATGACGTGAGCATGGCCGCTGGCGCGACTACCCCTCGCCGGCATCCGGGTGGTGGTCGGTGTCGGACTTCACATTCTCGCGGTAGATGGCATAGGCCGCGAGTGCCACGGCTGGACCAAGAATAACCCCGAGCCCACCTTTTCCCTTGAGCCCACCTTTGAGCAATGCCGGCAGCACAGCGAGCGCGGCCGTAATGCCGATCGCTTTCATGTCGGTCTTGCGCCGCCTAGCCTCGCGGCGCATCCGCGTGCCCGACATCAGCCGATGGGTCAAAAGAACAAGGCCTGCGATGACCAGAAAGCCGACACCGAAACCAAGCGCCGCGGCCAGCGATCCATAGCGGGCCGATGCCCAGATATAGGCCGCGCCGACCAGGAAGCCGATACCGCAAAACACCGCCAGCGCGGCAAGCATATAGACGATGGCCGCCGTCCGTGCTCGACGTATGGCGGCCACGGTTTCGCCCGAGGCGAAACCCGAGAGCAACGATGCCAGCAGTCCCATCTCGGCGGAACTAGCGACGCGTGAGCAGCGCGAACAGGAAGCCGACGCCGGCGGCGATAGCCAGCGACGTCACCGGCTTTTCGCGTACGCTTGCCACCATCTGCGCCTCGATATCCCTGGCATTACCGCGCAAGCTGTCGAAGGCGGCCTCCCCTTGGGCGCGCAACTGTTCGACGCCTTCGGCCGCCGCGCGCCGCGCAGTGCCGTAGCCGTGTTCACCGGTCTTGGCCAATTGTTTGGTGAGCTTGTCGATATCGGCCTTCAGCTGCCTGATGTCGGCTTCCAGATCCGGATTCGTCCGCGCTTCGTTGGCTGTCTTCCCTGCGACGGTGGCCATTGCTTAACTCCTTGTGATTGCTCGATTTCAAACGCACCTTGCGTCTCAAGGTTCCGATGTCGGGACAAACTACCCGAAAACCCGGTCACGCGCACCCGATCCGCCCCGGCAAGGTGCGGTCAGATCAGCGGCCGGCGGCCCTCCGCCAGCCCTTCCCAGCCGGCGAGCTGTTTCAGACCTTCAATGTCGACGACACCGCAACCGCCGTCGCCAGACTATCAGCTGACGGTCCATCAGCTTGCGGATCGTCTTGTTGGTGTGAACCAACGACAAGCCAAGCGTATCGGCGATGTGCTGCTGCGTGATCGGTATCTGGATGGACTGCGTGCCGTTCAGGCCCACGACCTTGGCGCGGCTGGCGATGAAGGCGACAAGATAGGCGGCGCGTTCGATTGCGCTGCGGCGGCCGACACTGAGCAGGTTCTCGTCCAGCATCCGCTCTTCACGCGAAGCGATCCAGGTGATGTCGTAGGCGAGGCCCGGATGGTTGCGGTAGATCTCGAGCAGATTGTCGCGTTCGAACACGCAAAGCAGCATTGGCGACAGCGCCTCGACGGAATGCTGCATTTCCCCCATGACGCTGCCTTGCAGACCGATGAGATCGCCGGGCATGAGGTAATTGAGGATCTGCCGGCGGCCGTCCTGCAGCAGCTTGTAGCGGAACGCCCAGCCGGACAGCACCGTGTAGAGATGCGCGCTGTGGCTTCCTTCCACGAGAACCGTGGCACCCTTGTCGACCGCGAGTTCTCCCTTCTTGAACTTGCTGATGAAGGCCAGCTCCGGCTTCTCGAACTCCCGGAACACCGGCAGGGACCGCAACGGGCATTGCTCGCAGGGGTATTGACGGCTTGAGGAAGAGCGCCCGGTCTGGCTCGGCATTTCGACCCCCTTGCGAATGCCTGCCGTGAGCAGGTCTGTTTTTGCGTGTTGCCGAGATCGGCCTGTCGGCGGATGTCTTTTTTAAATGACAACACACCAAATTGCGATCATGACTCCCGGCGTTTCAAGGAGCAATTGCCTGTGCCCCAATTACTTGATGGATTGCGCATTCTTGTCCTGGAGGATGAATTCCTCATCGCCATGGATGTCGAGCAACTCTGCCGTGACCACGGTGCAGGCGAGGTGGTGGTTGCCCGCGATTTGGCCGAGGTCGATGGCCGGAAGGTCGCGAAGGATTTCGACGCGGCCATTGTCGACCTGATGCTGGGTGGCGCCTCGACGCTCGAATTTGCCGCGGGCCTTCGTGAGACCGGCGTCCCGTTCGTGTTTGCGTCCGGTTATTCGGATGCGGATGAGATCAAGGCGTCTTTCCCGGGGGTAAGGCTGGTCACCAAGCCCTATTCGGGCGAAGACCTCGTCGAGGCCGTGGCGCTGGCCTATGGTCGCGGCTCCCCTGGCTGAGACTGACGCGACAACGTCCGAATCGCCGTTATGCGGCCCCGCATTTCAATGCGCAGCCGTTCCCGTGACCTGAGCCGAGATCGCGTCGGGGCCATACTCGTCCTCACCTGAGATTTTCAGGATTTCCTGCAGGCGCGTGCGGGCCCTGCTGACGCGGCTTTTGATCGTTCCGACCGCGCACCCGCAGATTTCGGCGGCCTCCTCATAAGAAAAACCCGATGCGCCGATCAGGATGATGGCTTCGCGCTGGTCCTCCGGCAATTGCTCGAGTGCCCCGCGAAAATCCTTGAGGTCGAGCTGGCCGTGCTGGGCCGGGTGCACTGCAAGCCGGGCCGTCATGATGCCGTCGCTGTCCTGCACCTCGCGACCGCGCTTGCGCATTTGCGAATAGAATTCATTGCGCAGTATCGTGAAAAGCCATGCCTTGAGGTTGGTGCCGGGCTGGAAGCTTTCATGCTTGTCCCAGGCCTTGACCAACGTTTCCTGAACGAGGTCATCGGCCTTGTCGGCATTCTGCGTCAGCGACACGGCAAAGGCCCGCAAGCTCGGGATCGCCCCAAGCAGATCGGTCTTGAAGCCTTGGGAGACCGCTGCCATGTCCCTAGTCCTTCTTCTGTGCGGGTTCGGCCTGTTCCAGTTGGCTGAGCAACTGGGCGAAGCGATCCGGCACATTGTCGGAGACCAGCTCGTCGTAATATTGTTTGAGTTTGCGTCCGATTTCGGAATTCGGCCCTAACGGATCGCCGTCGCCGTTCCGGCGCCTGCCCGTGACGCCAGCCAGAATATCTTTGGTCATGTCCTTCATTTCGCCCTTTATTTCCCAGAACTCAAGCCGCTCACAACACAACACAAGGCAAGCGGCACCCTCGTCTGGTTGCCCATCCCGGCACTAAAACGCCATTGCCGGTGATTCGTTCCATATCGGCGGAACTTTTTCAGAAAAGCGGCGTTGTTTCCCACGGGGCTTGCAATCGGCATAGCCTGGAATCCGTTCAACGCGTCATCTGAGGGAGACGTCTATTATGAGCTTGTCCGCCACCATCGCTCCGCATCTGCCGTTCCTGCGGCGCTTTTCGCGTGCCGTCTCGGGATCGCAGGAGAGCGGCGACGCGCTGGTCGCCGCGATGCTTGAGGCGATCATTGCCGATGTCGACATCTTCCCCGAGGCGTCGAGTGACCGGATCGCACTATACAAGGTTTTCGCCAAGCTCTTCACATCGGTTGCCATCCGCGTTCCGCAAGAGCAGACACAGGCGGGCTGGGAACAGCGCGCGGCCGCCAATCTCAATGCGATCGCGCCGCTTCCCCGCCAGGCCTTCCTGCTGGTTGCCGTCGAAGGTTTCAGCGAGGACGAGGCGGCCGAGATCCTCGATGTCGGCGACCAGCAGTTCTCCGAGCTGCTTGCCCAGGCAAGCAACGAGATTTCCCGTCAGGTGGCGACCGACGTGCTGATCATCGAGGATGAGCCGCTCATTGCCATGGATATAGAGGAGATGGTCGAGAGCCTCGGCCATCGGGTGGTGGGCACGGCGCGCACCCATGCCGAAGCGGTGACGATGTTCGGCAAGACCCGACCGAAGATGGTGCTGGCCGACATCCAGCTCGCCGACGGCAGCTCGGGCATCGAGGCGGTGAACGAAATCCTCTCGTCGACATCGGTGCCGGTAATCTTCATCACCGCTTTTCCCGAGCGTCTGCTGACCGGAGAGCGTCCGGAGCCTGCTTTCCTCGTGACCAAGCCGTTCAATCCCGACATGGTGAAGGCGCTGATCAGCCAGGCGCTCTTCTTCGACCGGCAGGCCAAGGCCGCTGCATAAATCGCGGCCTCCGCGAGCCGGACAAGGACATAAAAGGCCACTGGGTGCGATGCATTCGGTGGCCTTCTTGACAAGCCGGATCGGCCGCCAGCGAATTTCCAGCCCGCGCTGCCTGGAACGGTTTGCAAGCATCGGCTTTTTCGGCGAATGGTGGAACAAACCGCATTTACCCACGTTTTCACCGTATCATTGGAAGGAGATGAACCATGCTTTACTGGGCGCTCGTATTTCTCGTCGTGGCGATTATTGCCGGCGCGCTTGGTTTCGGCGGTATCGCCGGCACATCCGCCGGTATCGCGCAGATATTGTTCTTCATCTTCCTCGCATTCCTGGTCATTTCGCTTTTGGCCGGCCTTTTCAGACGGGCGTGAGCCTGGCGACTGAATAGAGGAACACTGGAAGCCGCACCCCTCAAACGGTTTCCAGCCACCGCCGGGCGGTGTCCTTTACTGGACGCCGTCCGGCGGACCGCTTTAGGAAGGGTGGTTATCCCGATTCATTTGGAACCGATGTGGCAGGTGAGCGGTTCAGTCTGAGTTGGGGTGGACAGGTTGACCGATGCGCTCGAGGACTTCAGATAGAGAGGAAGGCGCACGGGGCGATGAAGTGATCGCCATGCACCCCGCCGAGAGCGGCATGCAGCTTGGCCGGGCTCTTCTCCACGCGCTCCACAATGCCGGCATTTCCGTCCTCTATCAGGATCGCGAGATGAAGACCGTATGGGCCCGCAACATGCGCGCCCCGTGGGCCTCCGACGATGTCGATGGCAACGGCATTTTGCCGACGGCGCAGACCGACCGCATCGGCGCCGCCAAGCGCGATGTGATCGCGACCGGCAATCCCCAGCGCCTTGAAATCAGTGTCCCGGTCGAGAATGGCGTTCGCTGGTTTCAGATTTGGGTCGATGCCGACCGAGGCGACGATGGCGATGTACAGGGCGTCGTCACCACCATGGTCGAGACGACCGAGCAAAAGCGGCGTGAACAGACGTTGACGACGCTGCTGCGGGAAGTCAGCCATCGCTCGAAGAACCTCCTGGCGATCATCCAGAGCATCGCGACCCAGACCGGTCGCTATTCCGACGGCATCGGCGATTTCCTGACGCGCTTCCGCGGCCGGCTGCAGTCGCTGGCCTCCTCCCAGGATCTGGTGACATCCTCCAATTGGCGAGGGGCAGCCCTTCATGAACTGGTGGCGGGCCAGGTCGGCCGCTATGGCGCGAACCCGTCGCACAGCCTCCGTTTTCGTGGCGCCAATCCTTACCTCAATCCCAACGCCGCACTGCATATCGGGCTGGCGATGCATGAACTTGCCGTCAACTCGTTGAGCTACGGCGCCCTGTCCCGGCCGGATGGCTTCGTCGAGGTTACCGCCCAACTCGACGCTGCTGCCACGGGGGAGGTTGCGCTGTCGCTGACATGGGCCGAAACGATAGAAGCCAATCGCGGTGGCGGCGGTCAACGGCGATTCGGAAGCGTCGCGTTGGAGCGGGTGGTGCCGGCATCCCTGAATGGAACCGCAAACCTGGATATCGGCGAGAGCCACCTCGAATATCGCCTTGTCGTGCCGCACAGCAATTTCGAGACGCAGTGAGAGCGTGGCAAACAACAATCCTTAACCGGCTGTTCACCATAAGCGCGGATGCTGTTTTTCCCAGATACCGTCGGAACCTGCCCCGCTTTCGGAGATTGTTGGCAGGCTCGAAGCACGGTACGGGAGGAATGTCTTGACGATTGCCGACATGAACAGATTGGAACAAGCCGCCCGTATTTCGATGGGCGAATTTCTGGAATCCGAACCCTCCATGGAGGCACTCCCTGAAGCAGGTAGGGGGTTGATGAAGGGGATCGTTCTTGCCGCGGCCGCGATCATGGTGCTGGCCATTTTCTGGCAGTTGACCTGACTAAATCTGCTCTCCTCTCCGTCGCGCCAGTTGAAGTCGCCGGGCAGGCCAACGCCGCATCGTGAGGAGCCGCGGTTTTCTCCGAACTATTCGCGTAACGCTGTTGGAATGACAGGAACTTTTTGACGATGCCGGCCGTTAATGCGGCCAGAGGAACATCTGTCATGGAACACATAGCCGCGTTGCTGCTGGTGATCGGCTGCTCGAACACGATGGCCGAATGCCGGGAATTGCAGGTCCCTGTCAGTGTTTTTGCGACTGCTGACGAATGCACCGCAGAGCGCCCCTTCGCGATGGGCGACGTGCGGGGGCAGGCGCAGCATGTCGTCGCCAAATGCCTCGCGGTCGATCCCGCCTTGGAGGACGACTATGATCAGATTGTCTGGAAGGTGCGGCCAGATGGTAGTCTTGACGCTTCGTTGGCCATATCCAACCTCGTCATGGCATCTAACACGAACCGCCCAGAAAAAGACGACCTTAGCCAACAATAAATTGCAGCAGCAAAGGCCGTCGTTTCGTGCTAAATGGCGGTTGGAGCTTACCAAAGTGTGGACACAAGTGAGGAGTGACTCTATGCGGAAAATACTTATTGCCATGGTTGCGGTGGTTGCCGTCAGCGGCTGCACCACGACCGAGCAGGACGTCGTCGGCGGCGGCTTGATCGGCGCGGGCGTGGGTGGATTGGTCGGCGGCGGCAAGGGTGCCCTGATCGGCGCGGCCGTCGGTGCCGGCTCCGGCCTGCTGGTTCGCAACCTGCGCAACGGCTACTGCCAGTATCGCGACCATCGCGGCCGGATCTACACGGCCCGCTGCAACTGATTCAGCGATAACAAGTCAAAATCCGGAGGCCCAGGGGCCTCCGGATTTTCGTGGCTGGGAGTCGGCCGCTAGGGCCGCTGACGGGTGGGTTTCAGCCGGCCAGTGGAATTTTGATTTCCACCTTGAGGCCATCGGCCTGAAAATCGCGTCTGATCGTGCCGCGCAGCTCGCGCGTGACATTGAGATCGATCAGCTTGGTGCCGAATCCCGTCCGCGATGGCGCCTCTACCCTCTTCTTCCCCGCCTCCCGCCAGTTCAGCGCCAGCGTCCGCTCGCGCCCCCGCCCTTCCAGCGACCAGTTCACCTTGAGAGCGCCAACGAAATTGCCGGCTTCGCCGTATTTCAGCGCGTTGGTGGCGAGTTCATGAAAGGTCAGCCCAAGCGCCTGCGTCGTTGTTTCATCGAGCAGCACCTCCGGGCCTGACAGGAGCCCGTCCGGCAGTTCCTTGCCGAACACCTGGCCAAGCTCGATGCGCAGCAGATCGGCAAGGTCGGCTTTCTGCCAGCGCGAGCGCGTCAACATGTCCTGCGAGGCGGCCATCGCCTGCAGCCTGGCCGAGAAGGAAGCGGAAAACTCATTGACGTCGGTTGCCCGCGAAGCCGTCTGCCGCGCGATCGCCAGCACCCTGGTGATGGAGTTCTTGATGCGATGCTTCATCTCCTGCAGCATCAGGTCCTTTTCGAGCAGGCTTTTTTCCGTCGTCTCGTGCAAGGCCGACACCGCGTCATAGGCTCGCTCCTGATAGCGCGCCACCAGCGCGATGGCGCCTGCCAGGAGCAGGCCGAACAGCCCCAGCATCACGGGGATGGCGCGCGAAGAGGGTTGCGAGAAGGCGCTGGTTGGCCTGAACAATACGGTCCACGGGCGTCCGGCCACGGTCATCTTGCGGGTGACCAGCAGCCGGTCTCCCAGGGATGAGGCCGGTGGCGTCTCCGAGCGGAACAACAGGTTGTCGCCGTTCACCGCTCCATCATAGATCTCGGTGTTGACCGGCAGCAGCGGCGCACGGCTGAGCGCGATCTGGAACAGGTCCCGGGCCCGAAAGGCCGCATAGAGAAAGCCGGCGGTCGAGGACCGCGATGCGTTGATGACCTCCGGTGCCGTTTCCACATTGAGCCGCACATAGACCAGGAAGCCAGTGAAAGTCTGCGCCACGCCCGTGCCCTGGCCGAGTTGGACCAGCCCGCTCGCATGCTGCTGGTCGTCGGCCATGGCTTTTTCGATCGCCGCACGCCGCACCGGCTCGCTGAACATGTCGTAGCCGATGATGGTCTGGTTGGACGGATCGAGCGGCTCGAAAAGCGCGATCGGCGTGCGCCAGGCCTGCGTCGTATCCGGATAGACCGGATGACTGGCGCCGAAATCGTGGAGGGTGTCGCGTTCCACCGCTGCCTCGTCGCCCGTCCTGACCAGCCGCAGGAAGCCGATGCCTCGCAGGCCGGCGAAATTGTTGTCGACATCCAGCGCCTTGAAGAATGCCTTGAACTCGTTCTGGGAAATATCGCCGTTGCGTGCGTCGAACAGGGCCTGTGTCGAGCGCAGCAGCGACAGGTGCAGGTCGATGCGGCTCTCGATCCGGTTGAGGGCGTCATCGGCCGCCCCTTCGAACTTGATGCGGGCGGCTTCCTGCGTCGCGAAATAAGCGAACCCCGCCATGGTCATGCTGATCAGTGCAACGGCAATGAACGCGACGATTGGAAAAAGCTTCTTCAACGGATGATGCGGTCCATGAGCAAAACAGGACCTTTTATGGGCAAGTCGCCGGGCCAACACAATGGTCAGGCCACACCATCGTGATCACTGGCATATCACGTGACCGGCAACGGGGCGTGCCCGAAGCGGCCTGACCGGCCTCAGGCGGCGATCTTCAGCGCGCCCGGCCCCGGTATGGCACCTGGAGGACATTTGCCCAGGATGATCATCCCAAGCACCTCGTCCTGCGTGACGTCAGTCGTGCGGGCGGTACCGACCACCTGGCCATTCTTCATCACGCAGACACGGTCGGCCAGCTCGAACACGTCGTGGATGTCGTGGCTGATCAGGAAGATGCCGATGCCATCGGATTTGAGCTGCCTGACCAACTCGCCGACCTGGGCGGTTTCCTGGGGCCCAAGTGCCGCCGTCGGCTCGTCCATGATCAGGATGCGGGCATTGAACAGGATCGCGCGGGCGATCGCCACCGATTGCCGCTGACCGCCTGACAGCTTGATCACCGGCTCCTTGAAGCGCTGGAAGCGGGGATTGAGCCGCCCCATCACCTTGCGCGCCTCGGCCTCCATGGCGACGTCGTCGAGCGTGCCCCAGGCGGTCATCAGTTCGCGGCCGAGGAACAGGTTGGCGGCGGCATCGACATTGTCGGCCAGCGCCAGCGTCTGGTAGATCGTCTCGATACCGTATTTCTTGGCGTCGCGCGGGTTGGAAATCGCTGCCTCCTCGCCATTGACGAAGATCTGGCCCGCATCGCGTTTGTAGGCGCCGGACAGGATCTTGATCAGCGTCGACTTGCCGGCGCCGTTGTGGCCGAGCAGTGCCACGACCTCGCCGGGGAAAAGATCGATCGAGGCGTCGTCGACGGCGCGGATGCCGCCGAAGGCGATCGAGATGTTGCGCATGTCGACCAGCGGCGTGCCAGTGGGCGCAGTTGTGAGGGCCCTTACGGGAGCGGTTTTGTCAGCCATGGTCGTATCCCTAAACCCGCTTGCGATAGACGGTGTCGAGCCAGACGGCGATGACCAGCACGGCGCCGACGACGATGCTCTGCAACGGCGAATCGACACCGAGCAGCACCATGCCCGACTGCAGCGACTGCATCAGCAATGCACCGAGCATGGCGCCGATGATGGTTCCCGAGCCGCCGGCAAGCGAGGTGCCGCCGATGACGGCCGCGGCAATGACCAGCAGCTCATCCAATGTTCCCAGCACATTGGTGGACGAGTTCTGCCGGGCCGACGAAATGGCGGCGGCGATCGTGGCCAGCACGCCCATGATCATGAACACCTTCATGGTGATCCAGCGCGTGTTGATGCCGGCGAGATTGGCCGCTTCCGGATTGCCGCCGATAGCAAAGACATAACGGCCGAAACGGGTGCGGTTGGTGATGAAGGTCATGACCAGACCGACGGCGACCGCCATCAGCACCGGTATGGCGATGCCGTGGGCGATGAACAGCCCGCCCTCCGGCACGGTGTTGTTGGCGGCCGCGTACCGGTTCACGATCCCGATCGGCCATGGATAGGAGTTGGCTAGCCAGACCGCGCCCATGATGACGGCGCAGGTGACGACGCCGAGCAGCGTCTCGGCCCAGATCGGCCGCAGGGGGAAGCGGAAGCGCTTGCGCTGGACCCGCCCGTTGAACAGCGCGAACACGACGGCCAGGCAGGCGACGATGCCGACGACCCAGCTCCAGGTGGCGCCGATCGATCCGGCCGGTCCGCCGCCCATAAGCTGGAACGTGGCGTCGAGCGGTGCCACCGTCTGGCCTGACGTGACCCACCAGGCGGCGCCGCGCCAGACCAGCAGGCCACCCAGCGTGACGATGAAGGCCGGCACTTCGAGATAGGCGATGACGAAGCCCTGGAAGGCGCCGATCAAAAGCCCGAGCGCCAGACCGATGACCAGTGCCAGGACCCAGATCCATGGGTTGCCGAGTTCAAGTCCTACGAACCGAACCAGGAAATGTACCTGCGCAAAGCCCATGACCATGCCGATCAAGCCCTCGGCGGAACCGACGGACAGGTCGATGTTGCGCATGACGATGACCAGCACCATGCCGCAGGCCATGATGGCGACCGCGGACGTCTGCACCGACAGGTTCCACAGATTGCGTGGCGTGAGAAACGTGCGGCTGTCGAAATCGAGCGGATTGACGCCAAGACGCAGGCTCGAAATCACATGCAGCGCGACCCAGATCAGCAGCAGCGCGCCGATCATGCCGAGCATGCGGGTATCGATCTCGGTCGCCTTCAGGAACCGCGCGACCGCGCCGAGTTCCGACGCACGCGCCGTATCGGCCTGCGAGGTTGCGGTCGTGTCGGTCATGATGTCCTCCCAGCGGCTTGCCGCCTGACGCGGATGCCGGACCAGAGCCCAGAAGTTAGCCGCCAACGGCGGAAACACAAATCTTGTTGGGAAAACGCCGCGGCTTGGAAGCAATTCCGGGAAAAGTGCGTAGCGGTTTTTCGTCCGGAATTGCGAAAACAAGGAAATTGGAACGGCCAGTGTTCAGAACACTGACCGTTCCACGCCGCGGCGCTTCCGACTGTTCAGGCGATCAAGCTCAGTTGCAGGCCGCGACGCTGCCCGCGGCAACGCCCGTGCAGACTTCGTCCTTCTTGATCCAGCCGGCGTCGATGACGAGGTTGAGATTGTCCTTGGTGATGGCCACCGGGGTCAGGAACAGCGACTTTACGGTGTTGCCGCCAGGCGTCGTGAAGTCCTTCACGCCGGCGATGTCGGTCATCTTCTTACCGTCGGCGAGTTGCGAGGCGATCTCGGCGGCGTTCTTGCCGAGTTCGCGCGCGTCCTTCCACACGGATACGGTCTGGGTGCCGAGCGCGATGCGGTTGAGCGCGGCGTGGTCGCCGTCCTGGCCGGAGACCGGCACGGTGCCGGCGAGCCCCTGCGCCGTCAGCGCCGCGACGACGCCGCCGGCGGTGCCGTCATTGGCGGCGACCACGGCGTCGACCTTGTTGTCGTTGGCGGTGAGGAACTGTTCCATGTTCTTCTGGGCGTTGGCGGGCAGCCAGCCGTCCGTATAGGCTTCGCCGACATTCTTGATCTTGCCGCTGTCTATGGCCGCTTTCAGCACTTCCATCGAGCCCGAGAACAGGAAGTCGGCATTCGGATCGGCGCCCGAGCCCTTGATGAAGACGTAATTGCCCTCAGGCTTCACCTTGAACACTTCGCGGGCCTGCATGCGGCCGACTTCCTTGTTGTCGAAGGTCAGGTAGAAGACGTCCTTGTTCTCGACCAGGCGGTCATAGCCGACGACCGGGATGCCCTCGTCGAGCGCCTTCTGTACCGCCGGGCCGATGGCCGACGCGTCCTGCGCCAGGATGATCAGCGAATTGGCACCCTGCGAAATCAGGCTCTCGACATCGGTCAGTTGCTTGCCGGGGTTGGACTGCGCATCGGCGGAAATGTACTTGTCGCCCGCGGCCTCGATCGCCTTCTTCATGGCCGCCTCGTCGGTCTTCCAGCGCTCCTCCTGGAAGTTGGACCACGACACGCCGATGACCTTGCCCTTCGCCTGCGCGACCGACGCCAGCGTCAGCGACATGGCGACACCCGCCAGAATGGCGACTGTGAATCTCTTCATTATATCCTCCCTGCGCCCGCGTGTGGCGCGACCAAACTGGCCCTAAGGCCGGCACAAAGGCCCTATTTTTTCGAGCCTCGAAAAAACACTCGTCCATCGCCGGAACACTGTCAACATCGATTCTGACGGATTTTGAGGTGCCGGAAGCCTTTTTTCGAGCCCCGCAATAAATAAATGACAGCCCTAGCCGCTTCTGCCAGTATTCGACCCGTTGCCGGAGGTGTTCGAGGGGGCGTCAAGAACCGCGGCGACGGGGAGGAAATCATGTCGGTCGGAATCCGCCACGACGATCTGCGCCGGCGCAACCGCGCAATGGTGATTGGAGCCGTGCGCCGGGGTGGCCAGCCCTCGCGCACTGAGATCGCCGCCACCACCGCCCTGAGCCACTCGACCATATCGGCGATATCAGCCGACCTGATCGGCGAAGGTATCCTGAGCGAAGGCAAGCCGAACGAGGCCGGCTCACTGAAACGCGGCCGGCCGCAGGTGGGCCTTTGTCTCAACCCCGAGGCCGCGGCGGTCATGACCGTGGTGCTGTCGCTGAATTTCCTCTCCGTCGCCGTCATCGACTACGCCGGCCAGGTGATATCGGAGGAGCAGCGCCGGCTGGACACGCTGACCATGTCGCGCGAGGCGCTGATCGGCGAATGCGTGGCCATCGTCCGGCGCTGCCTCGAGGATCCCGACCTTGACGTCGCCAGCATCGCCCGCATCGCGCTGGCGATCCAGGGCATCACCGACACCGAGGCGCGCGCCATGCTGTGGTCGCCGATCACGCCACAGACGGACATTGCCTTCGCCGACATACTCGAAGCCGAATTCGGCATCCCCGCCACCATGGAGAACGACTGCAACATGATGGCTGTGGCGCTGCGCTGGCGCGACCCCGAGCGCTACCGCGACGACTTCATCGCCATCCTGCTCTCGCACGGCATCGGCATGGGCCTGGTGCTGAAGGGCGAGCTGTTCACCGGCACCCATTCCTCCGGCGGCGAGTTCGGCCACATGATCCATCGCCCGGGCGGCGCGCTCTGCCGCTGCGGGCGGCGCGGCTGCGTCGAGGCCTATGCCGGCAACTATGCCATCTGGCGTAATGCAGGAAAGATGGGTGAGGACGCCAAACCGGTCGACGTCAGCGACGCCGACATGCGCGCATTGGCGGCTACGGCGCGCGAAAGAGACGGACCGGAGCGCGAGGCCTATCGCAAGGCCGGCGAGGCGCTGGGCTATGGCCTTGGCAGCCTGTTCGCGCTGATCGATCCGGCGCCGGTTGCGATGGTCGGCGTCAGCGCCGCCGCCTTCGATCTGATCGAGCCGGCCTTGCGCGAGGCCATCGCCCAGACCGCCGGCGGCCAGCATTCGACGTCGATTTCCTTCGATACAGAGCCGAACGAATTGCCGCTGATCCGCGAGGGCTGCGCCATGCGCGCGCTCACCTTCGTCGACCAGGAGATTTTCGCGCCGGGCGTGCAGGTGAGATCCGGCAAGAACGTGGCCTGATCTCAATCCTCGCGAATTGCGTAGCCTGCGCCACGGATGGTGCGTATCACATCGGGCATGCGGCCATTGTTGACCGCCTTGCGCAGGCGGCCGACATGCACATCCACGGTGCGCTCGTCGATGTAGATCGTCTCGCCCCAGACATTATCGAGCAACTGGCTGCGCGAGAACACGCGGCCAGGATGGCGCATCATGAATTCGAGTAGCCGGAACTCGGTCGGTCCGAGCCGGATCTCGCTCTTCTTGCGATAGACCCGGTGCGATTCGCGGTCGAGCACGATGTCGCCGACCTTGAGCACGCTGGACAGCACTTCCGGTTTGGCGCGGCGCAGCAGCGCCTTGACCCGGGCCATGAATTCCGGCGTCGAGAACGGCTTGACCAGATAGTCGTCGGCGCCGGTCGAGAGGCCGCGCACGCGATCGCTCTCCTCGCCGCGCGCCGTCAGCATGATGATCGGCAATCGCTCCGTCTCGGGCCGCATGCGCAGGCGCCGACAGAGTTCGATGCCGGAAACCGCCGGCACCATCCAGTCGAGCACCAGCAGGTCGGGCACGTTTTCCTGGAGGCGTATCTCGGCTTCGTCGCCGCGTGTCACCACCTCGACCTGGTAACCCTCGGACTCCAGGTTGTAGCGGAGGAGCACGCCCAGCGGCTCCTCGTCCTCCACCACCATGATGCGTGGCGCGATCATCGATCGATCATCCCTGCCGTCAAGCCGCCGGCACCGACATCGCCGTCTCGTCCTGCTTCGGACGGTTGGCGGGCAGTTGCGTGCCGGTCAGCACATAATACGCATTCTCGGCGATGTTGGTCACATGGTCGCCGATGCGTTCGAGATTCTTGGCGCAGAACAAAAGATGCGTGCAAGCCGTGATGTTGCGGGGATCCTCCATCATGTAAGTCAGGAGTTCGCGGAAGACCGAAGTGTATTTGACGTCGATGCGTTCGTCGTCATTCCTGAGCTTGGCGAGGGCGGCGGCATCGCCGGCCGCATATTCCTCGACGACGCCCTGCACCTGGATCAGCACCAGCTGCGCCATGGAGTCGATGGAATGCGACAAGTCGCGCGGCGTGGCGGTGAGGCCGACCGAGCCGACGCGCTTGGCGATGTTCTTGGCAAGGTCGCCGATGCGTTCGAGATCGCCCGCCATGCGGATCGAGCCGACGACATGACGCAGATCGTCGGCCATCGGCTGGCGCTTGGCGATCAGGGTGATGGCGCGATCATCGAGTTCGCGCTGGCGCGCGTCCATGATGGCGTCGTCGGAGACGACGCGCTGTGCCAGCGCGTTGTCGGAATTCAGCAGCGCCTTGGTGGCGCCGCCGACCATCGTGCCGGCGAGATCGCCCATGTCGCTGATCAGCTTGCTGATCTGTCCGAGATCCTCGTCGAAGGCTGCGACTGTGTGTTCGGCCATGATCCTGGTCCTCGTATGCGTGAGATCAGCCGAAGCGGCCGGTGATGTAGTCCTGCGTGCGCTTCTCGCGAGGCGACGTGAAGATCTTCTCGGTCTTGTCGAATTCGACCAGCTCGCCCAGATACATGAAAGCCGTCTGCTTCGAGACGCGCGCGGCCTGCTGCATGTTGTGGGTGACGATGACGATCGTGTAGTCGGCCTGCAACTCGTCGATCAATTCCTCGATCTTGGCGGTCGACAATGGGTCGAGCGCCGAGGCCGGTTCGTCGAGCAGGATGACCTCCGGCTTGACCGCCACGGTGCGGGCGATGCAAAGCCGCTGCTGCTGGCCGCCCGACAGGCTGAGGCCGCTGGCATTGAGCTTGTCCTTGACCTCGTTCCACAGCGCGGCGCGTTTCAACGCCTGCTCGACACGGCCGTCCATCTCGGCCTTGCCGATCTTCTCATAGAGCCTGACGCCGAAGGCGATATTCTCATAGATCGACATCGGGAACGGCGTCGGCTTCTGGAACACCATGCCGATCTTGGTGCGCAACAGGTTGAGGTCCTGCGAGCGGTCGAGAACGTTCTGGCCGTCGAGCAGCACCTGACCCTCGGCGGTCTGCTTGGGGTAGAGCTCGTAGATGCGGTTGAAGACGCGCAGCAGCGTCGACTTTCCGCAACCCGACGGTCCGATGAAGGCCGTCACGCTGCGCTCGGGCAGCGACAAGGTGATGTCCTTCAGCGCCTTCGACTGGCCGTAGTAGAAATTGAGGTTCTTGACCTCGATCTTCGCCTTGGCGGCTGCCTCTGTCGCAATCGTCATGTCTGGAGACAACATCTGGCTCATTTGTCCTCTCTGCGTCCGGTCAGGCTGCGCGCAAAGATGCTGAGCGCGAGAACCGTCAATGTGATTATGAGTGCGCCGGTCCACGCCAGTTGCTGCCACTCCTCGTAAGGGCTGAGAGCGAACTGGAAGATGGTCACCGGCAGGCTGGCCATCGGCGCATTGAGATTGCTCGACCAGAACTGGTTGTTGAGCGCTGTGAAGAGTAGCGGCGCCGTCTCGCCGGAAATGCGGGCAATGGCCAACAATATGCCGGTGACGATGCCGGACATCGCCGCGCGGTAGGCCACCGAACGGATCACCACCCAGCGCGGCGCGCCAATCGCCGTGCCGGCCTCGCGCAAAGCGTTCGGCACAAGGTTGAGCATGTCCTCGGTGGTACGCACCACGACGGGAATGACCAGGATGGCCAGTGCCACGGCACCGGCGATGGCCGAGAAATGCCCCATCGGCCGTACCATCAATTCGTAGACGAACAGGCCGATGATGATTGAGGGCGCCGACAGCAGGATGTCGTTGATAAAGCGCACCACGGTGGTGAGCTTCGAAAAGCGGCCATATTCGGCCATGTAGGTGCCGGCCAGCACGCCGATCGGCGTGCCGACGACGATGCCGATAATGGTCATCACGATGCTGCCGTAGATGGCGTTGAGCAGGCCACCGGCATCACCGGGCGGCGGGGTCATTTCCGTGAACACTGAGAGCGAAACGCCCGACAGGCCCTTATAGAGCAGCGCGCCGAGGATCAGCGCCAGCCAGGCAAGGCCGATGCCGGCGGCGATGACGCAGAGCGTCATCATCACGCCGTTCTTGCGCTTGCGGCTCTGGTGAAGCGATGCGGCTGTCGACATCGGTCAGACTCCGGTACGGGCATCGATGCGCATCAGCATGTAGCGGGCGATGGCAAGGATGAGGAAGGTGATGACGAACAGGATCAGACCGAGCGCCACCAACGAGGAGGTGTAGAGATCGCCGACGGCTTCAGTGAATTCGTTGGCGATGGTTGCCGAGATCGTCGTTGCCGGCGCGAACAGCGAGGCGCTGATCCGGTGGGCGTTGCCGATGACGAAGGTGACCGCCATGGTTTCACCGAGTGCACGGCCGAGCGCAAGCATGACGCCGCCCATGATGCCGATGCGGGTGTAGGGGACGACGACCCGGCGTGTTACCTCCCAGGTCGTGCAGCCAATGCCGTAGGCGGACTCCTTCAGCACCGGCGGCACCGTATCGAACACATCCTTGGTGATCGAGGTGATGAAAGGCAGGATCATGATGGCCAGGATCATCGCCGAGGTCAGCAGGCCGATGCCATAAGGAGGCCCGGCAAACAGGCTGTTAAGGCCGGGAATGCCGTGGAACACGTTGATGATGAAAGGTTGCACTGTCGTCTGCAGGAACGGTGCCAGCACGAACAGGCCCCAGATGCCGTAGATGATCGAAGGAATGCCGGCCAGCAGTTCCACCGCCATGCCGATCGGGCGCCGAAGCGGACGCGGGCAAAGCTCGGTAAGAAAAATGGCGATGCCGATGCCGAGCGGCACAGCGATCAGGATGGCGATGGCCGAAGTGATGATGGTGCCATAGATCGGCGCCAGGGCGCCGAATTTCTCGGTGACGGGATTCCAGCTCTCGGTGGTCAGAAAGGAGAAGCCGAAGGTCGACAGTGCCTGCCAGGAACCGGCGAACAGCGAGATGGCGACGCCCCCGAGCAGCACCAGCACGAGAATGGCGGCGGCGCGGGTCAGCCCATGGAAGATCGAATCGGTCAACGCGAACCGTCTGACGGTGGCGTCGCGTGAACCTCGAATGGCTGGCAAGGCTTCGTGGGCAGCGCTCATGTCAAGCTCGGCTCTTTGTGTTGATTGAAAAGGAGCGCCGCGGGGCGGCGCTCCTCCAGAAAGATATTACTCGCCGGCGTAGACGGGCTTGCCGTCGGCCTTGATGTCGGCCTTCCACGAAGCCTTGATCAGGTCGACGACGCTATCGGGGATCGACACATAGTCGAGCGCCTTGGCGGTTTCCTTGCCGTCCTTGTAGGCCCAGGCAAAGAACTTGAGCGCTTCGCCGGTGGCTGCGGCATCGTCCGGGGTCTTGTGGATCAGCACCCAGGTCGAGGCAGCGATCGGCCAGGTGGCGTCGCCCGGCTCGTTGGTGATGATGACGTTGAAGTTCTTGGCGCCCTTGAAGTCGGCGTTCGAAGCAGCCGCGCCGAAGGATTCGAGCGACGGCTCGACGACCTTGCCGGCGGCGTTCAGCATCTTGGAGTAGGAGAGATTGTTCTGCTTGGCATAGGCATATTCGACATAGCCGATGCCGCCGTCGGTCTGCTTGACGGTGTTGGCAACGCCTTCGCTGCCCTTGGCGCCGACGCCGGTCGGCCATTCGACGGCCGTATCCGAGCCGACCTTGTCCTTCCAGTCGGGCGAGAGCTTCACGAGGTAGTCGGTGAAGTTGAAGGTCGTGCCCGAGCCGTCCGAACGATGAACGACGGCGATAGCGGTCGACGGCAGCTTAAGGTCCGGGTTCAGGGCCTTGATCGCGGCATCGTCCCAGGTGGTGATCGCGCCGAGATAGATCTGGGCCAGCGTCTTGCCGTCGAGGACGAGTTCGCCCGGCTTGATGCCCGTGAGGTTGACGATCGGCACGATGCCGCCCATCACCATCGGGAACTGCACGAGGCCGTTCTTTTCCAGATCGGCGTCGGACATCGGCTTGTCGGTGGCGCCGAAGGTCACGGTCTTGGCGATGACCTGCTTGATGCCGCCGCCCGAGCCGATCGACTGATAGTTGAGGCCGATGCCGGTGTCCTTCTTGTAGGTGTCGGCCCATTTGGCGAACACCGGATAGATGAAGGTCGAGCCGGCGCCGGAAAGGTCAGCTGCCATTGCTGCGGAAAGAGTGAGGGTGGACGCCGCAGCCATTGCAATCGCAACGGCCGCCGAGCGGATGAAATGTCTCATGTGGCCTGCTCCTGTTCGGAAGATGGTCTCTCGGCGCCACTTCTTGCCGGCGCCCGCTGAGGCCAATAGCCTTCGATTATAACAGTCGCATGACAGTTTCATGTCAGCCCGGTAACGCGTTGCCGGCAACGCGAAAGACGCTGATCTCGGGCGCTCGCGGCGCGGTCCGAGTTTACCGCCGGAATCAGGGGCTTGAGCCGTTCGACGGCTGGAATCACCCCGGACTCGACCAGGCTTTTCCCAAATGAAGAAAATCCGGACGGGAGCGCGTTGCTCGCAGCCAGAGCGTGTCATGGCCGGGCCATCGCCAAAAACAGGTCCGTTGGGGTAGAGTGACACTGTTTCTTGCAGGCGGTCGCTGCTCCCGCCCGTAACTGAGAAGAGCGGAATTCGATTTCGCTATTGTTCCGGCTGGACGCCGCCTTTGATATGGCGCGATCGCACCATAGTCATTGCACGCAGCGGTAGCAGCGAATCTCCCGCTGATTCCCTGATTGCCTCGCCGGATCCCGCAATTCAGGCGACGCGGGCTCTATCCCGCGTTGCGGTGGACCTGACGGCCGGCGCCGACCCAGCGCTCGACCTTCTCGAGCAGGGCCCTGGGGCTGATCGGCTTGGGCAGATAGTCGTCCATGCCCGCCTCCAGGCAGCGCTCGCGGTCGCCCTTGAGCGCATGCGCGGTGACGCCGACGATCGGCACATGCGTGCCGGTCTCCTGCTCCAGCAGGCGGATCGCGGCCGTCGCTTCGAGACCGCTCATCTCCGGCATCGAGACATCCATCAGGATCATGCACGGATTCAGCGTGCCGAAGGCGTCGAGCGCCTTGCGGCCATTGCCGACGATCTCGAAACCATAGCCGGTCTCGCCGAGGATTTGCGTGAACACCATCTGGTTCACCTCATTGTCCTCGGCCACCAGTATATCCAGCCTGTGCCCGCCGGCCGTCGCAGGCAACCTGGGGCGAACCTGTGGCAGCTGCAATTGCGCGCGCTGCTCGGATGGCGCCAGGGGCGGCGGCCGGGAAGTCTCGGACGCCTCGCCCGCGAGCGGTTGAACGGCGTGGCCGCTGGTGGCGTGGCGATGGCGCTGGATGGTCGCGACCAGTGTTTCCAGGAGCACCGAGGAGCGCGCCGGCTTGATCAGCTGGGCGTCGATGCCAAGATCGCGGTAGCTGGTGTTGGCAAGCGACTGGTCGACCGATGTCAGCATGATGATCGGCGTGTCCGCGAGGCCCTCGGTGTTGCGCACGATACGCGCCATTTCGGCGCCGCTCATTTCAGGCATCTGGTAGTCGAGCACGACGCAGTCGACCGCCACGCCATAAGCTGCCGCGGCGATCAGCACCTTGAGACCTTCGGCGCCGCTTTCGGCCGCGCAGGAATCGAACGTCCACGAGGTCATCTGCTCGGTCAGGATGGCGCGGTTGACGGCGTTGTCGTCGACGATCAGCACGCGTGCGCCCGTCACGTCCACCGGCGTGATGCGCTGCCCGCTCTGCTGCCCGGCCCCTGGCAACGTTACGGTGAACCAGAAGGTCGACCCCTTGCCTTCGGCGCTCTCGACGCCAATGTCGCCGCCCATCAGATCGACCAGCCGCGAGGTGATGGCAAGGCCAAGCCCGGTGCCCTCGTGGCGCCTTGTCGAGGACGTATCGACCTGGCTGAATTTCTCGAACACCAGTTTCAGTTTTTCCTCGGGGATGCCTATGCCGGTATCGGTGACCGAGATCGTCAGCCTGGTTCCCGTTGGAACCCGTTCGCCGGTCACGTCGACCAGCACGTGGCCTTCATCGGTGAACTTCACCGCATTGCCGAGCAGGTTGGTGACGATTTGCCGGATGCGGCCGACATCGCCGATGAACAGGCTTTCGAGCCGCGGCTCGATGCGCACGATGAGCTCGAGATCCTTTTCCTTGGCCCGTGTCGATACCAGCGTCGCCACGTCCTCGATCGCCTCGGCGAGATTGAAGGGCGCCGGGTCGAGCACCAGCTGGCCGGCATCGATCTTGGAGAAATCCAGGATGTCGTTGATGATGGTCAAGAGCGCGTTGCCCGATTTGACGATGATGTCGGTGAATGTCTTCTGCTTGGGATCGAGATTGGATTTGGCCAGGAGTTCAGCCATGCCCAGTACGCCGTTCATCGGCGTGCGGATCTCGTGGCTCATATTGGCGAGGAACTCCGACTTGGCGCGGTCGGCGAGCACGGCGCGCCGGCGCGCCTCGCTGAGCTCCGCCTCGCGCTGCTTGAGTTCCGTGATATCGGTGGTCGAACCGATCAGGTAGAGCGAACCGTCGGAGGCGATCATTGCGCCCTTGCGGGCGAACTGATGCCTGACGCTGCCGTCTGGAAGGCGCACCGTCTCCTCGATCTCCTGGGTCTCGCCGGTACGCAGCACGGCGAGATCGCTGGCCACGAAGGCCTCGCCATCCGGCCCGAAGATCTCGACGTCGGTCTTGCCGGTCGCCTCCTGCTTGCTGAAGCCGGTGAGATCGCACCAGCCCTTGTTGACATAGAATTGCCTGAGATCGGAGCGCTTGGCGTAGATCGACACCGGCACGTTGTCGATCAGGCTGCGGAACACCTCGTTCTCGCGCATGCTCTCTTCCAGAGCTTGCTCGCGCGCCTTGACATCGGTGATGTCGGTGCTGGATCCGACCAGATGCACCGATCCGTCCGTGGCCACCAGGCGGCTCTTGCGCGTCATCAACTGCCGCACCGTTCCGTCACGATGAGTGACGGGCTCCTCGACCTCGCGCACATTGCCGTTCGTCACGACATCGGTGTCGTCCTGGCTGAAGCCCTCCGCTTCCTCGCCGTTGAACAGCTGACGGTCGGTCCGGCCGATGACGTCGTCCTTGGCGAGACCGGTCAGCGCGCACCAGGCCTTGTTGACGAATTCGATGCTCAGGTCCTGCGCCTTGATGAAGGCGGCTACCGGCAACTCGTCCATGACATGGCGGAAGAGATCGATCTGGCGCATCGAGTCATGAAGCGCCGCCTCGCGGCTCTTGAGGTCGGTGATGTCGACGCGCACCCCGATGAACGTGCCGTCGCCTGTGCGCATGTCGTAGACCTGGTACCAGCGGCCATCGGCATTGAGGCGCTCATAGGAGGAATTCGGCAGACGGTAACGCGCCAGGATGCCGTCAAGCCAGCGTTCGGAATCGCCTACGTACAGGCTGTCGATCCCAGGATCGCCGCTCGAACGGAAATAACCCACCGAATGGCCGAACTCCAGCGCTTCGCGGAAGGTGCGGCCGGGCTGCCAGAAAGGCTTCAGCGCCGGCAACGTATCCTGCAGCCTGTGGTTGGCGAAGACGAACTTGTCGTCGCGGTCGTAGATGATGACCCCCGCCGGCAGCGATTCCAGCACGCTGGCGAGATGCTTGCGCGCATCTTCGGCTTCGGTCTCGCGCCGTTTCATGTCGGAGATGTCGAACAGAAAGCCGGCGACATAGTCGCGGCCGCTTGCCATGCGGACGCGGTTCTTCCTGACGATACGCGAACGGGTGCCGCCGCCGGCCTCGAAGCTTTCTTCCACTTCGTATTGCTGTCCGCCGGCCAGCACCTCGCGTTCGCTGCTTTCGAACAGCGCGACCTCGTCCGGCCCGAGGAAATCGCTTCCCGGCCTGCCAAGCATGGCTTGCGGCGCCTGCTTGAACAGCGCCGCGAAGGCCTCGTTGACGAAGACGAAGCGCAGATTGTCATCCTTGACGAAGATCGGATCCTTGACCCCGTTGATTACTGCTTCCGCCAGCCGCGCCTTTTCCAGCGCTTCGGCAAGTTCGGCCTCGCGATCCTTCATGTCGGTGACATCGACATAGGAAATGAACCGCTTGCCGCCGGCCAGCGGCGCCATCGACGAGATCAGCGTCCTGCCGTCATTGCGCGGGAACTGCCTCGCTCCAGCTGTGCCGGCTCTGATTTCAGCCTCGCGTTCGGCGACATGCCGGTGCCATGTCGCGTCGTCCGAACCATACGGGTCGATGTCGCGGCTGGCTTCCATCAGATCGAGGAAGCTGCAGCCGGTCTCGGCGCGCCGGGCGTCGATCTGCCAGAAATCGTAAAAGGCGCGGTTGATGACCTCGGCACGCATGTCGGCATCGAGGACAAGAACACCGATCGGCATCTGATCGACCATGGTGCGGAGATTGGCGAAAGTCTCGGCTATCTTGGCGTTGGCATTCTCGATTTCGGCGTCCCGCCGCTTGACCTCGGTGACCTCATAGTAGGTCAGCAGGCGTTTGCCTCCCGACAGAGCCGTGACGGAGAACATCATGGTGCGCCCGTCGGTGTGGGCAAACTCCCGAGGTGCGACGGTGCCGGCCTTGATCTCTTCGATGCGCGTGGCGAGGTAGCGCTGCCATTGCTCTTCGTCGATGTCGCCATAGATGCCGTTGCGGCGATTGAGTTCCATCAGCAGGCTGAACGGCGCGCCTACCGTCACGGCCCCGTCCGGAATCCTGGAGAGATCGCGGTAGGCCTTGTTGACGATGAGCGTATCGAGCCTGGCGTCCAGAAGCACGACGCCCATATGCATGGCATCCATCGTCCGCTCGAGATCGGCGAGATGCTGGACGGCATCGCCGCCAGCCGCCGGCTGCATGGCCTCGAAGGCGCTGGCCAGCGCGGTGACGTTGCGGCCCAGGCCGCGATAGCCGACGAATTTTCCTTCGCTGTCGAAACGCGGGAAGCCTGACGTCAGCACCCAGCTGCAGTCGGGGCGGCCCCCCTTCAGTTCGTAGACGAAGTCGCGGAACGGCCGGTGCGCCTGCAAATCCTCCAGATGCGCCGCCGCACCGCGGTTGCCCTTCAGGACCTGGTTGAGAAAATCGAAGCGGAACCGGCCAAGCACCATTGCCGGATCGATACCGGTTGCCGCCTGGTAATCTTGGGAAAGCCAGGAAAAGCGCAATTCCGCGTCGGTTTCCCAAATCCAGTCCGAGCCCGCTTCGACGAGTTGGCGCAGCGCGTCGGCGCAATCCATGTCGACGCCGGATGGCCCATCGCCGCCAGGCGCGGCTGCCTTGCCGGGCTTGCGCTTGCCGCGCACGCCGATTGCTTCGTCCGATTCCGCCATGCTGTCCCCACCCCGAAAATCAAGGCCGAACCCTCCCTCCGCGGTCCGTCGGCGGAATGTGCCGCAGAAGCATTAACGATCCGCTAACCTTAACGGCGCAACCGGCCTGTTCCTGCTGCGTTATTCCGTCCGGTTGTGGCGCGGAGCAAGGCCGCGCTATAAGCATGCACAGGGGTGTTGCTAATGTACGGACGGATAGGGCCTTTCTTGCTGGGCGTGGCGCTGCTTTTCGGCGGCGGCTGCTCTCGCAGCTATGACGGCACGGTGGTTATTCCGCGGCCGCTCGACGCCAGGCGAATCTGGGACCGGCCGCCGCCCAATGTCGACTACCAGCCGCAGGTCGACAACAGCGCCTTTCCGGGTCCACCCCAGCCTCCTGGGCGGTTTAACGAGCGCAGGGTCGTTAAGCCTGCGCCTCACAGACGGTCTCAGACCAGGGCGACAACGCCCTCTCCTCCGTCATCGGGCCCCGAAAAACAATTGGCATGCAGGAACGTAAGCGCTCCCGGCCAAAGAGTTCGCATGGTTTGCGACTAATGCATAAAAACAAAGACCTAAAGCGCGGCGCCTGAATCCGCTTCGACGCGGCGTGCTTTGGAACGGTTCGGCTCTATAGCGTTGCCGCGCCCTTCCTCGGTTCCTTGGCGCCGAGCTTGTCGAGAGCAAGCCGAACCTGGCGCAGATCGTCCTGCCAGCCGTCATCGTCGCCCATCGGGCTCTCCGACGCCGCCCGTTGCAGCCCGCGCGCCTCGGACTCGATCTTGCGCAATTCGGCGATCTTCTGGTCGGTAGTCAGGGAGCCGTCTTCGACGATCTCCAGTACCCGCATTTCCCTGAACGTGGCCATGGCGCTTCTCCCTGCCTGATATCGACCACAACGCCAGGAAGCGGCCCCTGTTCCGAAGACGGCCGTTCCCACGAGAACACTCGTGGGTCATTCAGCCGGGAAAAAGGCGGGGCCGACCACACGCACCGTCCGCTGGCCGGCCTCGATCGACTGGAGCTGGGCGGCCGTCGCAGGCCGATGCGTCGAGCCTGCGATCAATCAGGCGTTACCGGTGTCCGGCGCTGAAACCTTTGCCCGTGCTGCTGCGTTGAGGCGCAAAGGAGAACGCGGGATGTCGATGCATTTCACCGTATCGGAGCTGACAAGAAGCCTTTTTCACTCCCTCGGGCTGGATCACGGGCGTGCCCCACGGCCGCTCAACCCCGAGCAAAACCTGTTGCTGGAGTGCTATCTGGCCGGGCAGATTCCGGAGTCGGCCTGGAGCGACTACGTCTTCGAGACCCCGGATCTGGCACGGCATGCCGAAGCACGGCGCCTGAGCCATTGATCCGCGGCGATCGGGGGAAAACGACACCCGACCCGGTTCTCCGGTTCGACGAACCACCCGTGCCGCTCCATGGCAGGCGTTCTTTGGGCGCTACCGCTATTGCTTGGGCGAAACGAATTGCTGCGTGAACACGTTGCCGGCAATCCCTTGCGACAGCTCCGGCGATAAACTCAGCGGCGTGCAATTCTTCACCGCCGCTATTGCCGCATCGATGAACGCCTTACGTGCCTTGTCGTCGCCAGCCACCTTGGCGGCGGTTGGTCGCGGCGGCCCTATCAGAGTACCGTCGCGCTTGAAACTGAAACTCAGGGTTACAGTCGAATCTCCGGCACCGGCAGGCGGTGTCCAGCAGGACTGGATCGCGGTCCCGACATCGTCCATAGTGTTGAGCGTTGCGGCAGATGCGCATACGACACCTGCCGACATCACACCCGCAATCGCCAGTTTTGCAACACGTTTCATCGCAAGCCCTCATCGTCACGACGGTCCGGCAACCCGCCGGACTGCTGGGATCGATGGTAGAGCCGACATGGGCAATGACAATATCCCTTGCCAAAAAGTTGTTCGAAGAAAGCCGACTGCGAAGCCGCCCTGGCGCCTGGCCGATGCGAGCCATGTAGCCCGAAAAAGCAAAAAGGCCGGCACGGAGCCGACCTTTCCTTTCCGCCTCGACAACTGCGCCAGTACATCCGTGGTCGCAGGCCGAAAGCGAATTGTCCCCAGTAGACAGGCTATTGGTAAACCAAACCTTAACCTGCCTGCCGTCCCCACCCGCAAGGCTAGGAATAGATGGCCGCGATGTCCATGATTGTCGCGATAGGACGGCCTACGCGACGGCCCTGAACTCGGTTTCTGGTATCGTTCCAAGTCCGGCACACTGCGCGCATATCATGGTCTTTCCCGGGCAACCGCTTTGATGTGTCCCGTGCGGGCAGCAATACCCTTTTGAGGCACGCCATCTCGAGCAGTCGAAAACCTTTCCACCGCCATGGCAGTGCGTGCATGTCGTCCCAACAGAGGCCATTCCAAACTCTACCCGACCCAAACCCGCGTTGCCGCGAAAGCTATCCCCGCTCCCGCAAGTATCAGAGATCGCAGTGCTTTCAAGCGTCGCGGCTTGACTTAAATTGGGTGGATTCGGGGTATGGGAAGCCCGGCCTCTCGCAGGCTTTGCGTGCTCTTTCGAGGTATGCGGAGCCCATGCGGGACGGGTCCGAAACTGCAGGATTGTCTGTAGGTCAACGACAGGAACGTTGCCTGGTACGCCCAAGGGGAATCGAACCCCTGTTCCCGCCGTGAGAGGGCGGTGTCCTGACCGCTAGACGATGGGCGCGCTCAAGAAGGGGCGATATAGGCTGACGGCCGGGAAAAAGCAACTGGGGTTCGGCGGCTTTGCCGCATCGAATGAAAAGCCGCCCCGCGTTACCGTTTCGGCTGGATCAGGTCCCACAGATTGCCATGCAGATCGGCGAAAACCGCCACCGTGCCATAGGCTTCGTGACGCGGCGCCTCGCGGAATTCGACGCCCTTGTCCAGCATCGCTGCATGGTCGCCGGCAAAATCGTCGGTTTCGAGGAAGAGAAAAACCCGGCCGCCGGTCTGGTTGCCGATGCTTTTCCTCTGCGTCTCGTCGGACGCCTCGGCCAGCAACAGCCTGGCGCCCTGCCCCTCGGCCGGCGCGACCGTGACCCAGCGTTTGCCGCCGCCGAGATCGACATCCTCCGTCAGCGTAAAACCCAGCCGCTCGACATACCAGGCGATCGCCTCGTCATAGCTGGCGACGACCAGCGCCACGGTCGCGACACGACGGTGTTCGGCGAAGCCGGTCATGTCGGTGGCAAATGTGTTTGCCGCATTGGCGCCGGCCTATTTGTTGCGGATCGCAAAACGGCCGATCAGGCGGCGCTCGGCGATATCGTAGACGAAGATCGCACGGCTGCCGTCGGCAAGCTCGGCGTCGATCGAAAGGCGGCTGCCCGACAGTGACTGACCGACCACCCTGGCGCCAACCGGCAGAACGATGTCCCCGCTGAGCGGTTCGCCAGCGGGCACCTGGACGTCGCCGGCCAGCGGCGGGCTCACCGGCGTTGCCTTGCGTGATTTGTAGACAATCGCCGCGATCACCACCATAAGAGCCAGAAAGAGCAGGCCGAGATTGATGGCCATGAAGCGGATGAGCTTGCCGCGCAGCTTGTCGACTTCGGGGGCGAGCGGTTTTTCCTGCTCTTCATCGGCATCGGGCCGGGCCATGGCAAACATTCCGGAATGGTTTTTCGATGAGCGCTCATAGCGAAGAGGCCCCCGAATTGATAGAGGACCTGTTGATAGAGGCCGCGCCCACCTTGCTGGTCGCCGGCGCGGATGCGGCCGGCCAACGGCTCGATCAGTGGCTGGCGGCAGCCCTTGGCCCGGACATGTCACGCAGTCGCGTGCAGATGCTGATCAGGCAAGGCGCCGTCGTCATCGACGGCAAGCCGGTCGACGAAACCAAGCGCAAGATGCGCGCGGGCGAAAATGTGTCCGTAGCCATGCCGGAACCGGAGCCGGCGCAGCCGCAGGGCGAGAACATTGCGCTCGACGTGCTCTACGAAGACGACGAGTTGATCGTCATCAACAAGCCGGCGGGGCTCGTCGTGCACCCCGGCGCCGGCAATTGGACCGGCACGCTGGTCAATGCGCTGATTCATCATTGCGGCGACAGCCTGTCTGGCATTGGCGGGGTGCGCCGCCCGGGCATCGTCCACCGCCTCGACAAGGAGACCAGCGGCGTCATGGTGGTCGCCAAGACCGACCGTGCCCACAAGGCTCTGTCGGAGGCGTTCGCCGACCACGGCCTGACCGGCGATCTCGAGCGCGCCTACCTGGCGCTGGTCTGGGGCATACCGCAGAGGCCGACCGGAACGATCGATGCACCGCTTGGCCGCGCCTCCGACCGGGTTCGCCGCGCCGTGGTGCCGGAAGGCCGCGACGACGCACGCCACGCGGTCACCCGTTTTGCCGTGCAGGAGCGTTTCGGCGAGGGCCAGCGGGAATTCGCTGCCGCTAGCCTCGTCGAATGCCGGCTGGAAACCGGTCGCACCCACCAGATCCGCGTCCACATGGCCCATATCGGCCATCCCGTGATTGGCGACCCGGACTACGGGCTAGCCTTCCGCACCAAGGCCAATCGGCTGCCCGAACCGCTGAAACGCCAGGTCGAGGCATTTTCCCGGCAAGCTTTGCATGCATGGCTCCTTGCATTTCGGCACCCGACTACCCATCTAACGATGAGGTTCGAGGCGCCGTTACCGGGGGACATGGAGGAACTCGTCGGCGGCTTTCGCAAGCTCTGAACCTGCCATCAAAAAACCTGAGTGGCATTGTTCACTTCAGCGTGACACACTGTTTCGTGTTGAACAAATGCCTGTCTTTTCTGGTTTTGTTCCTGTATAAGATCTGTTGTCGCGAGCGAGCCTTTTGGTGTTCGCGTCACATGCCTGCCGCGTTTCGGGGGCATCACTCCAATAGAGAGGGGGCGCTATCATGGCCCAGTCATTACCCAGTATCGTTTCCGGTGAAGGCGGCCTCAGCCGCTATCTGGAAGAAATCCGCCGCTTTCCCATGCTTCAGCCGCAGGAAGAGTACATGCTCGCCAAGCGTTACGCCGAGCATGAAGACACCACGGCCGCGCACAAGCTCGTCACCAGCCATTTGAGGCTCGTCGCCAAGATCGCCATGGGCTATCGCGGCTATGGCCTGCCGATCGGCGAAGTGATCTCGGAAGGCAATGTCGGCCTCATGCAGGCCGTCAAGAAATTCGAACCCGAGCGCGGTTTTCGCCTCGCCACCTACGCCATGTGGTGGATCAAGGCCTCGATCCAGGAATACATCCTGCGCTCGTGGAGCCTGGTCAAGATGGGCACGACCGCCAACCAGAAGCGTCTGTTCTTCAATCTCCGCAAGGTGAAGGGCAAGATCCAGGCGCTGGACGATGGCGACCTCAAGCCCGACCAGATCGCCGAAATCGCCACGCGGCTGAACGTTTCCGAGGCCGAAGTGGTGTCGATGAACCGCCGCCTGTCCGGCGACGCGTCACTCAACGCGCCGATCCGGGCGACGGAAGGCGAGTCCGGCGAATGGCAGGACTGGCTGGTCGACGACCACGAAAGCCAGGAAGAGATGCTGATCGAGCAGGACGAGCTGGAAAACCGGCGCGGCATGCTGTCGGGCGCTCTGGCCGTGCTCAACGATCGCGAGCGGCGCATCTTCGAGGCGCGCCGCCTCGCCGAGGAGCCGCTGACGCTCGAGGAACTGTCGGCCGAGTTCGACATCAGCCGCGAGCGCGTGCGGCAGATCGAGGTGCGCGCCTTCGAGAAGGTGCAGGATGCGGTCAAGGCCGCCGCCAAGCGACAGATGCAGGCGCTGCGCACCATCGAGGCACAGCCGGCGGCTTAAAGCCGGCTTCGCGCAGGAAGTAGCAGGGCGGCGTCAGGAAACTGGCGCCGCTTTTTTTGTACGCCGCAGCCGGGACGACGGTTGCCTCAAAGCGAATCCAGCGGAAATTTGAGGTAGCGCCGACCATTGGCTTCCGGCTCTGGCAGCCGCCCCCCATTGATGTTGACCTGCAGCGCGTGCAGGATCAGCCGCGGCATCGGCAATGTGCGATCGCGCGCCTCGCGTAGCGCAACGAACTCGGCCTCTGTACGCGCGGCGACAAGATGGATGTTGGTCGCCTTCTGCGCCGCGACCGTGCTTTCCCACATCGGTTCGCGCCCGCCGGCCTGGTAATCATGGCCGACGAACAGCCGGGTTTCCTCCGGCAAGGCCAGGATGCCCTGGATCGAGCGCCACAACCGCGCGGCGCTTCCACCGGGAAAATCCGTTCTTGCCGTGCCGCTGTCGGGCATGAACAGGGTGTCGTGGATGAAGCCGGCGTCACCGATCACATAGGTGATCGATGCCAATGTATGTCCAGGCGAGAACAGCACCTTGACCGGAAGGGTTCCGATCCGGAAGGTCTCGCCCTCGGCGAACAGCCTGTCCCATTGTGAGCCGTCAGCCGGAAGGTCCGGCCAGTTATAGATCACCTTCCACAGTGCCTGGACGTCGACGACCCTGTCGCCGATGGCCATCGGCGCGCCGGTCCTCTGTTTCAGGTAATGCGCCGCCGAGAAATGGTCGGCGTGGGGATGGGTATCGAGGATCCACTCGAGCTCCAGCCCGTTTTCCCCAATGAAATCGAGCAAGCTATCCGCGCTCATCGTACTCGTCGCGCCGGATTTTTCATCGAAGTCGAGGATTGGATCGATAATGGCGCATCGCTTCGTCGCCGGGTCTGCGACGACATACTGGATGGCCCCGGTCGGCTTGTCATAAAAACCGCTGACCAGCGGCTTCGCCAAAGTTATCTGCACGTCCGGCTTCCCCAGACCTAGCCGGCAGGAACGATTTTCTCCGCCGGAACCCACCGTGAGCATGGTTGTCCGCCCCGACGAACCAGTCAAGCATGACTTGGTTCGCAGGAGCGGAAAACGCCGGAAACCATTCCGGCGTGCTCGCTCAGGCGGAGGGCTGCTTGGTCTTCCTGAGATAGGGCAGGATGGTCTCGTAGGCGCCGAAGCGCTTGATCGCATCCTCGTTGGAAACGGCGGCGGTGATGATGACGTCCTCACCTTGTTTCCAGTTCGCCGGCGTCGCCACTTGATGCTTGGCGGTGAGCTGCATGGAATCGACCGCCCGCAGGATCTCGTCGAAGTTGCGCCCCGTGGTCATCGGGTAGGTAAGCACCAGCTTGATCTTCTTGTCCGGCCCGATGACGTAGACCGAGCGCACGGTGGCGTTGTCGGCGGGTGTGCGGCCTTCCGAAGTTTCGCCGGCACCGCCTGGCAGCATGTCATAAAGCTTGGCGACCTTGAGGTCCTTGTCGCCGATCAGCGGGTAATGCACCGAATGGCCGGTCGCCGTCTTGATGTCGTCCTGCCATTTGCCATGGCTTTCGACCGGGTCGACCGAAATGCCGATGATCTTGACGTTGCGCTTCTTGAACTCGCCCTCGAGCCCGGCCATCGTGCCAAGCTCGGTCGTGCAGACCGGCGTGAAATTCTTCGGATGGCTGAACAGGATCGCCCAGCCGTCGCCGATCCAGTCATGGAATTTGATGGCTCCCTGCGTGGTCTCGGCGGTGAAGTCCGGCGCGATATCGTTGATACGAAGACTCATGACCTATCCCTACCCCTTGTGAATGTGGCCGGATCTTCGCCGCCCGGCGCCCGGCACCTGATCGTAGCACCGCAGCGCGACTGATTAAACGCTGGAGATGACGGCCATTCACTCGATGGGCAAAAATTTTTCCCCACACGCGGGATCAGGCCAAAAATACGTCGTGGTATCGGGCATGAGACAAGCGGCAGGGATCAGCGAAGACGCCTCAGGCCTTGTTGATTGCCAGCGTCGCCGACAAATCTTCCATACGCTGCGCCAGGGCGCCGAGCGCGCTGGTCAGCACGCTGTCGCTCTTGTCGGCCTTGGTCAGCGCCTCGTCGCGCGTCTTGCGCAAGGTCAGCACTTCGCTTTCCATGCCCTTGACGCGCTTCTGCAGCTCGGAAAGCTCGTCCATCACCATGATGCCGGCCATGACGGTCAGCCGCTGGTCGCCGATCTCGCCGAAGGAATCCTTCAGGTGCGAGACATAGCGGTCGAAACGCTCGGCGAGATCAATCAGATGCTCTTCCTGGCCCTCGTCGCAGGCCATGCGGTACTGCTTGCCGTCGATTGAAACCGTGACCTGTGCCATCGGGCCAGCTCCTATCTGTCCAACACGGCGCGGATGGTTTCCATCGCGGTCACCAGCCGTCGCGACACTTCCTTGTTGGCGTCTCCCAGCCGTTCGGCGCGCGCTTCGGAATTGTCGAGTTCCTGCGCCAACCGCGAGCGGTCGGCATTCATCCGCTGTACTTCGGCCTCGGCTTCCGAATAGTCACGTTCATGCTCGAGCTTGGCCGCGACGGCGTTTTCCAGCCCTTCGATGGCCTTGCCCAGCCTGGCGATCACTTCCTTGAGCGTGGTTTCCCCGGTCATGGCTTCGTCCTGTGCCTGCCCATCACCGAATCGTTCGCGTTCAGAACGCGTTATCCCGGAAACATTAGGCACCGGGTGAAGGCAACGTCAATAAAGCTCTCGCGACTGTCCCCCGCTAACGCTAAAGTAGGTCCGCCGCCGACATCACAAGACCGGCAAATCTGCACCCGATTTGTTGACTAAAAGCCCGCGCCTGCTATGTGTCGCGCACCCTTTTCAAGGGCTCTCCCAAGCCCCCAAACCCCCACCCTGGAGGTACCATGACGTCGCGTGAACAACATGACCGGATGGCCAATGCGATCCGTTTTCTCTCCATGGACGCCGTCGAGAAGGCGAATTCCGGCCATCCCGGCCTGCCCATGGGCTGCGCCGACATTGCCACGGTGCTGTTCACCCGCTTCCTGAAATACGACCCCAAGGCCCCGCATTGGGCCGACCGTGACCGCTTCATCCTCTCGGCGGGCCATGGTTCGATGCTGCTCTATTCGTTGCTGCACCTGACCGGCTACGAAGACATGACCATCGACCAGATCAAGCACTTCCGCCAGTTGGGCTCGAAAACCGCCGGCCATCCCGAATATGGCCACGCCACCGGCATCGAGACCACGACCGGCCCGCTCGGCCAGGGCCTCGCCAATTCGGTCGGCTTCGCGCTCGGCGAGCGCATCATGAACGCCGCCTTCGGCAACGACCTTGTCGACCACTACACCTATGTGCTGGCCGGCGACGGCTGCCTGATGGAAGGTGTTTCCCAGGAAGCCATCGCCCTTGCCGGTCACCTCAAGCTCAACAAGCTGATTGTCTTCTGGGACAACAACAACATCTCGATCGACGGTCCGGTTTCGCTCGCCGACAACACCGACCAAGTCGCGCGCTTCCAGGCCTCCGGCTGGAACGCCAGCCACATCGACGGCACCGATCCGGAAGCGATCGCCTATGCCATCGAGGCCGCCCGCCATTCCGACAAGCCGACGATGATCGCCTGCAAGACGACCATCGGCTTCGGTGCCCCGACCAAGGCCGGCACCAACAAGGCGCATGGCTCGCCGCTCGGCCCAGACGAGATCGCTGGCGCGCGCAAGTTCTTCAACTGGGACTCGCCGCCCTTCGAGATCCCGGCTGACATTCTCGATGCCTGGCGCACCGCCGGCAAGGCCGGCGTCAAGGCGCGCACGGATTGGGAAGGCCGTCTGGCCAAGGCCGATCCGAAGCTGAAGGCCGAGTTCGAGCGCCGCACCAGTGGCAAGCTGCCGGCGAATTTCGACGCCGTCATCGCCGACTACAAGAAGAAGCTTTCAGCCGACAAGCCGAAGGTCGCGACCCGCAAGTCGTCGGAAATGGCGCTGGAAGTCATCAATGGCGCGGTGCCGGAAACCATCGGCGGCTCGGCCGACCTGACCGGCTCCAACAACACCAAGACCAGCCAGACCAAGAACATCACGCCGGACGATTACGGCCAGCGCTATGTCCATTACGGCATCCGCGAACACGGCATGGCTGCCGCGATCAACGGCCTGACGCTGCATGGCGGTCTTATTGCCTATGGCGGCACCTTCCTGTGCTTCTCCGACTATGCCCGCCCCTCGATGCGGCTTGCCTCGCTGATGGGCATCCGCTCAATCTTCGTCATGACCCATGATTCCATCGGTCTGGGCGAAGACGGGCCGACCCACCAGCCGGTCGAGCACATGGCGGCCCTGCGCGCCATTCCCAACCACAATGTGTTCCGTCCGGCCGACGCGGTGGAAACCGCCGAATGCTGGCAGATCGCGCTCGAATCCGAAAAGACGCCGTCGACCCTGGCGCTGACCCGCCAGAACCTGCCGACGGTGCGCACCGAGTTCACCGAAAAGAACCTGAGCAGCCAGGGGGCCTATGAACTCGCCGCCGCCAGCGGCCAAGCCGCGGTGACGATCTTCGCCACCGGTTCCGAGGTCGAGATCGCGCTTGGCGCACGCGACCTTCTGGAAAAACATGGCCACCCGACCCGTGTCGTCTCTGTGCCTTGCTTCGAACTGTTCGACAAGCAGAGCGACGCCTATCGCAAGAAGACGATCGGCGAGGCACCGATCAAGATGGCGATCGAGGCCGGCATCCGCCAGGGCTGGGATCATCTCATCGGCTCGGACGGCATCTTCATCGGCATGACCGGCTTCGGTGCGAGCGGTACGATCGAACAGCTTTATCCGCATTTCGGCATCACCGCCGAAGCGGCCGCCAAGGCGGCGGAAGCCCGCCTGCACGGCGGATGAGGCCCGGGCATGTCGCCCAAAGTGTGTCGCGGTCTTGGGATAACGACATGCACGAAACAAAATACCCGGCGAGATCGCGTGAAAAGCGGTTTCGCCAGGCTGGCCCAACCTAATCGATTTAGATCCAGCCCGATGCGGCTGGATTCTTTGCCCGTCCGCCGCTATGAAGCTGCGGACCAATCGTCTGCCCTCCAGCTCCCCGGGAGAGAAAAATGACTGTCAGAGTTGCCATCAACGGATTTGGCCGCATCGGCCGCAACATCCTGCGCGCCATCCATGAGTCCGGCCGCAAGGATATCAATGTCGTCGCCGTCAACGATCTCGGTCCGGTCGAGACCAACGCCCACCTGCTGCGCTTTGACAGCGTGCACGGCCGCTTTCCGCATGAAGTGTCGGTCGACGGCGACCAGATCAGCGTCGGCAAGGAGAAGTTCAAGGTCACCGCGATCAAGGATCCGACGCAGCTGCCGTGGAAGGAACTCGGCATCGACATCGCGCTCGAATGCACCGGCATCTTCACCGCCCGCGACAAGGCCGCCGCGCACCTGACCGCCGGCGCCAAGCGCGTGCTGGTCTCGGCGCCCGCCGACGGCGCTGACTTGACCGTCGTCTACGGCATCAACCACGACAAGCTGACCAAGGACCACATCGTCATCTCGAATGCGTCCTGCACCACCAACTGCCTGGCGCCGCTGGCGGCCGTCCTGCATGAGACGGTCGGCATCGAAAAGGGCATGATGACGACGATCCATTCCTACACGGGCGACCAGCCGACGCTGGACACCATGCACAAGGATCTCTACCGCGCCCGCGCCGCCGCCCTGTCGCAGATCCCGACCTCGACCGGCGCCGCCAAGGCGATCGGCCTCGTCCTGCCCGACCTCAAGGGCAAGCTCGACGGCATCTCGATCCGCGTGCCGACGCCCAACGTCTCGGTCGTCGACTTCAAGTTCATCGCCAAGCGCTCGACGACGGTGCAGGAAATCAACGAGGCGGTCATCGCCGCCTCCAACGGCAAGCTGAAGGGCATCCTCGGAGTCACCCATCACCCGAACGTGTCGATCGACTTCAACCACGATCCGCGGTCCTCGATCATGGCGCTCGACCAGACCAAGGTGATGGACGGCAACTTCGTTTCGGTGCTGTCCTGGTACGACAATGAATGGGGCTTTTCCAACCGCATGGGCGACACCGCGGTCGCTTTCGGCAAGACCATCGCCTGATCGAAGATCGATCTCCCGACACTCGAAACCCCCGGCTTCGTCCGGGCGTTTTCATTTGCCGGAGCAGCAACGCGAAAATCGGCGGCGCCGGGCAAAAAACCACCCTCCCGCCTTGCACTGGTCACGCCTTCGCCCCACTCTGCCGTGAAGCCAGGAGGCAGAGGAATTCGAGGGGCAAATCACGGATGGAGCATGCGATCTATCTCGTTACGCTGGTCGGCACGGCGCTTGTTGTCGCCGCGGCGTTTTCGAGCCTGATCGCCTTTCGCTTCGGCGCCCCGCTCCTGCTCCTGTTTCTGTGCATCGGGCTCGCCACCGGAACCGACGGGCTCGGCATTCAGTTTGACAATGCCCGCATCGCTTATTTTGCCGGCTCACTGGCGCTCGCCGTCATCCTGTTCGATTCCGGTTTCGGCACGCCACTCAACGCCCTGCGGCAGGCGGCAGGACCAGCCCTGTCGCTGGCGACCTTCGGCGTCCTTCTCACCACTGGCCTGTTCGGCGCCGCCGCCTACTACCTGCTCGACCTCAGCTGGCTGGAATCCTTCCTGCTCGGCGCAGCCGTCGCCTCGACCGACGCGGCGGCCGTGTTCTTCCTGCTGCGCGCCGGCGAGATCAATCTGCGCGAGCGCGTGCGCTCCACGCTCGAGGTGGAATCGGGCACCAATGATCCGATCGCCATCTTCCTGACCATCACGCTGGTCGAGATCATCGCCGCCCACGCCAACCCCGAAGCCAATGTCCTGGTCACCAATCTCATCCTCGGCCTCATCAACATGGGGCTTGGCGCGATCGTCGGCGTGCTCGGCGGCCTCGCCATCGTGCGCCTTGTCGACCGGCTCAACCTCGACCATGGCCTGCTGCCGATCTTCGTGCTGACGCTGTCCTTGATGGTCTTTGCCGCCGCCGGTGCCATCGGCGGCTCCGGCTTCCTGGCGGTCTATATCGCCGGGCTCATCGCCGGCAATTCCGACATCCGCGCTGTCACCATCCTGAAGCGCTTCCAGGACGGCATGTCGTGGCTGGCGCAGATCATCATGTTCCTCATCCTCGGCCTGTTCGCGACGCCCTCGCAGTTCCCGGCGATCATGGTGCCTGCGATAGCGCTTGGCCTGTTCCTGATGTTCGTCGCCCGTCCTGTCGCGGTCTGGCTCTGCCTGGTCCCGTTCCGCCTGCCGCGTCCCGAAGTCGCCTTCGTCTCCTGGGTCGGCCTGCGCGGCGCCGTGTCCATCCTGCTCGCCATCACACCGCTGCTCGGCGGGCTGGAAAACGGCCGCACCATCTTCAACGCCGCCTTCATCATCGTTCTGGTGTCCCTGGTCATACAGGGCTGGACCGTCGGCCCGCTGGCGCGGCGCCTCGGCCTGATCGTGCCGGCCCGGCTCGGACCGCTGGACAAGGTCGAACTGGAACTGCCCGGCTCCGCGCATCACGAACTCCTTGCCTATCGTGTGGCGCCGGGCAGTCCGGTGGCGCGCGGCGAACGCATCCCGCGCTGGGCGCGGCCCTCGCTGGTGCTGCGTGACGGCCGCTCGATGCGTTTCCAGGACATGGGCCGGCTCGCCGCCGGCGATCAAGTCTACATCTTCGTGCCCGATCGCTATCCCCGCCTGCTCGACAAGCTGTTCGCCAGCCGCGCCGTCGTCGATCCGGAAGATGCCGATTTCTTCGGCGCATTCGCCGTCGATCCGGCGCGATCCGCCGCCGAACTGGAAGCCGCCTATGCGCCCGGTCTCAGCGAGGCCGAGCAGAAACAGACCGTCGGTGCGCTGGTCACGGCGCGGCTCGGCGGCCATGCCGAATATGCCGACCGCGTGCTGCTTGGTCCGATCGAGCTGATTGTGCGCGACGTCGACGACAAGGGCAAAATCACCGGGCTCGGCCTGTCCTTCGAGCCGACCGCGCCGGTGGCGCGCGTGCCTGTCTTCCTGAGCGCCGGCGAGATCGGCGACCGTCTCGCCGCCTTTATCCGCAGCTGGCGCAAGCCGGCTGAGGCGCGGGGGGCAACACAGGCGGATGACGCCCCTGAGCCCCCGGTCGAGAAAGCGTCGGCCGAAAGCTGAGGCGGGCGACCGTTTGCCCGCTGACATAGGCCGGGCGGTCTTCACGGACTATGTCCCCGTCCGCCTCAAAATTTCGCACCCGGCCCCAGCCAAGCCTTGCATCGTCATTGATGCGAGGTATGGTCCCGGCGATTTCAGACGAAAGGGAACCGGCATGGCTGTCTTCAAGACACTGGACGATATCGGCAACATCAGCGGCAAGCGCGTGCTGGTGCGCGTCGACCTCAACGTTCCCGTCGCTGAGGGCAAGGTCACCGACGCCACCCGCATCGAACGCATCGCGCCGACCATCGCCGAATTGTCCGGCAAGGGCGCCAAGGTCATCCTGCTCGCCCATTTCGGTCGGCCCAAGGATGGTCCCTCGCCTGAATTCTCGCTGGAGCCGATCGCCAGGGCGACGGCTGAGGTGCTCGGCCGTCCCGTTGGATTCGCCTCCGACTGCATCGGCGACACGGCAGGCAGCGCTGTCGCCGCAATGGACAAGGGCGACGTGCTGCTCCTGGAAAACACCCGCTTCTACAAGGCCGAAGAGAAAAACGATCCCGCTTTTACCGAACGGCTCGCCGCCAATGGCGACATCTTCGTCAACGATGCCTTTTCCGCCGCCCACCGCGCCCATTCGTCGACTGAAGGGCTGGCGCACCTCTTGCCCTCCTTCGCCGGCCGCACCATGCAGGCCGAACTCGAGGCGCTGGAGAAGGGCCTGGGCAACCCGGTCCGTCCGGTCGTTGCCATCGTCGGCGGCGCCAAGGTCTCGACGAAGATCGACCTGTTGATGAACCTGGTGAAGAAGGTCGATGCTCTCGTCATCGGCGGCGGCATGGCCAACACCTTCCTCGCCGCGCGCGGCACCGACGTCGGCAAGTCGCTGTGCGAGCACGACCTGGCTCCGACCGCCAAGCAGATCATGATCGAAGCGGCGGAGGCCGGCTGCGCCATCATCCTGCCGGTCGACGGCGTCGTGGCCAAGGAATTCAGGGCGGGTGCGGCCTGCGAGACCATCGCCATCTCCGACGTGCCGGCCGATGGCATGATCCTCGATGTCGGCGCCAGGACCGTGACGACGATCGGCGAGTGGATCGACCGCGCCGCGACGCTGGTCTGGAACGGACCGCTCGGCGCCTTCGAGATCGAGCCGTTCGATCACGCCACGGTGGCGGCGGCCAAGCATGCGGCGGCGCGCACAAAGGCGGGCAAGCTGGTTTCGGTTGCCGGCGGCGGCGATACCGTGGCTGCATTGAACCACGCCGGTGTCGCCGACGACTTCACCTATGTCTCGACCGCCGGCGGCGCCTTCCTGGAATGGATGGAAGGCAAGCCATTGCCCGGCGTGGACGTGCTGAAGCGCTGAGGGCACACGGCTCACCGGCAATTCGATCAACTCGAAGGGAGCTGGCGGCAGCGCCGGCCACTTTCGCTCGATTCGAGCTTTCCGGCGTCATTCCTTTGGCGGTAGTGTCCTGCTGGCCGATACCAACCGGTTAGGAGAAGCATGATGAGCGAACGTCTCGAAGACATTGCCGCCGCGATTGTGGCCAACGGCAAGGGCCTGCTGGCCGCCGATGAAAGCTCCGGCACGATCAAGAAGCGCTTCGACGTCATCGGCGTCGAATCTACCCCCGACAGCCGCCGCGACTACCGCGAGATGATGTTCCGCGCCAAGGACGCGATGGCCAAATACATTTCCGGCGTTATCCTCTATGACGAGACCATTCGCCAGAAGGCCGCCGACGGCACGCCGCTGGTCGATATCATCAAGGCGGCGGGCGCCATTCCAGGCATCAAGGTCGATGCCGGCGCCAAGCCGCTGGCCGGCTTTCCCGGCGACACCATTACCGAAGGCCTCGACGGCTTGCGCGAGCGGCTTGCCGACTATTACAAGCTCGGCGCCCGCTTCGCCAAATGGCGCGCGGTGATCGACATCGACACCGGCAAGGGCGTGCCTTCGGTCAATTCGATCAACTCGAACACCCATGCGCTTGCCCGCTATGCCGCACTTTGCCAGGAGGCCGGCATCGTGCCGATCGTCGAGCCCGAAGTGCTGATGGACGGCGCTCACGACATCGACACTTGTTTTGAGATCTCCAAGGCGACGCTGATAAAACTCTATGACGAGCTCCACGCTGCCGGTGTTGTCCTCGAAGGCACGATCCTGAAGCCCAACATGGTGCTTTCCGGCAAGAAGTCGGGCACGGTGGACAGTCCTGAGCAAGTCGCGGAGAAAACGATAAAGCTGTTCCGCGAGACGGTGCCGGCCGCGGTGCCGGGCATTGCCTTCCTCTCCGGCGGTCAGGAGGACGAGGAGGCGACCGCCAACCTCAATGCCATCAACGCCATCGGCCCGCATCCGTGGAAGCTGACCTTCTCCTATGGCCGCGCGCTGCAGGCCGCCCCGCAGAAGGCATGGAGCGGCAAGGACTCGAACATCGCCGCCGGCCAGGCCGCCTTCACCCACCGCGCTCACATGAACCACCTGGCGGCACTTGGGAAATGGAAGGCGAGCCTGGAACGGGCTGCCTGAAGCCCCTGCTATCCCTCCCTTCGAACCCGGGCCGAAATGCCCGGGTTTTTTGTTTTGGCGCACCGGCCTTGGGTCAAGGCATTCGAATTCTTATTTTCTCTGGGCATTCCTGACAGCGGCGATGTCGGGGCGAGCCCATCCCGTACGTCCTTGGGGTGCAGACAGGGAGAAGTTCATGCATCGCAACAAGGTCGTTTCGCGCGAAGAATGGTTCGAGGCTCATAAGGCACATCTGGCCCGCGAGAAGGAACTGACGCGGCTTCGCGAGCGCGTCGCGGCCGAGCGGCGCGAACTGCCCTGGCTGAAAATCCGCAAGGACTACGTCTTCGAAACCGAACGGGGGCCAAAGAAACTTGCCGATCTGTTTGGCGCCAACAGCCAGCTGATCGTCTACCATTTCATGTTCGGGCCGGGCTGCGTCAATCGTTGCGAAGGCTGCTCCTTTCTTGCCGATCATATCGACGGTGCCAACCAGCACCTCATGCACCACGACGTATCGCTGGTCGTGATCTCGCGCGCGCCGCTGGACGAGCTTGTAGCCTACAGGCAGCGCATGGGCTGGAAGTTCGACTGGGTGTCGTCCTATGCGTCGGATTTCAACTTCGATATGCAGGTTTCCTTCACCGACAGGCAGATCGCGGCCGGCGACACCACCTACAATTTCGAGACCCGACCCCGGACATCGAAGGAGCTTCCGGGCGCCAGCGTTTTCTACAGGGACGAGAACGGCGACATTTTCCTGACCTTCGTTTCGCGTGCCCGCGGCGGCGAACAACTGATCGGCGCCTACCACTATCTGGACCTGACGCCGAAGGGCCGCGATGAGACCGGCCTCCACCGCAATCTGATGGATTGGGTGCGGCTGCATGACGAATATGCAGGCGAGCCGCAAGCGGAGCGCGATTGCCACGATGGCTGACCCAGCAAAAGTGCGGAGCGGTTTTGCCTTCGGGAATTGCGTAAAACAAAGGGGTAGAGCGTTCGAGGCGATCCTGTTTTCGCCGGAAAAGCTCGTTCACCTCTCTCGCGACATGCGTTAAATGCTGGCCGCAAACCAGTTCAATGGACCAGCGATGCGACGCTTTCCGACCTTCCTCACCTGGCTCGCCTACCCGATCTATGTCTGGCAGGGCTTGGCTGTCCGCCGCCGCACCTCGCGCATGCTGCCGGCGCGGGGACCGGTCATGCACGAGATTTCAGGCCAAGCTCCGGCGATCTCGCTGTTGGTGCTGGGCGATTCCTCCGCCGCCTCGGTCGGCATCGGCAATTCCGAAAACGGACTTGCCGCGCAGCTTGCTGTCATGATTGCGCAGCGCACCGGCAGCGCTGTGCGCTGGCGTGCCGCCGGCTTCAATTCGGCGACATCTGGTCAGATCCGCGACCATGTCCTGCCCAATCTGTCGGCTGATCCGTGGACGCATATCGTGCTCGCCATCGGCACCAACGACACCAAGAATTTTCATTCCGTGCCGCGCTTCAAGAAGGAGTTCGGCGGCCTCCTCTACGCGCTGCGCGCCAAATGGCCGGAGGCGCGCGTGGTATGGTCGCCGGTGCTGGAGTTCACGCGTGCGCCGGCCATGCCGTCGCTGCTCGGCAAGATCCTCGAGATCCGGGCCACCGCGATGAACCGGATGGGCGAACGGCTTTGCCTGGAGCGCGGCGCGGTGCCGGCACCGCGCCTGCCGATCACCAACCCCGAGGCCGGTTTTGCTTCCGACGGGTTTCATGCCTCGGAGGCCGGCTACCGGGCTTGGGCGGAACATCTCGTCGGCCCAGTGCTTGCCGGCTGAAGAGCGACCGCAGCTGTCGCCAGGCCCTATGTCAAGTGCCCGAGCACGGCCGCCAGCGAGATCGCCGCCATGGCGAGCAATGCCAATTTCCAGAAGTCGCCGCGGCGCCTGAGCCCCGGCCAGCCGAGCGGCTTGATGAGCTGGATGACCATGAACCCGACGATGACAAGGGCGAGGAGTTTCGTCATGCTGCCTTTGACCAGCAACGCTTGCGCCTGTCAAAGCGGTTCGTTCGGCCTTCGGGAAAGAAAAGGCGCCGCGAACCCGAAGCGGAACGCGATGCACGCCTTGACCGCGCAGCAATCTACTTCAGCGGCTTGAGGCCAGCCTCGATCGACGCGCGTTTTGCTTCCAGGAACGGCGGCAGGGCAAGGCTTTCGCCCAGCGTCTCCAGCGGCTCGTCGGCGGTGAACCCTGGCCCGTCGGTGGCAATCTCGAACAGGATGCCGTTCGGCTCACGGAAATAGAGCGAGCGGAAGTAGTAGCGCTCGACCTCGCCGCTTGACGGCAGCCGGAATTCGGCCAGGCGCGCCGTCCACTGATGCAGCGTCTCCTCGTCTGGCGCCCTGAAGGCGACATGGTGAACCGCACCGGCGCCTTGCCTTGCAGGTGCCAGCCCGGGCTGCACGGCCACATGAAGCTCCGCCGCCGGCCCGCCCGCGCCCATTTCGAAGACGTGGACCTGGCCCTCGCCGTCGGGCGAAGCATAGTCGCGGACCTTGCGCATGTTCATCGCCCCGGTCAGCACCGCCTCGGTGTTGGCGATGTCGGGAACACTGATAACGATCGGCCCAAGTCCGCGGATCTGATGCTCGGCCGGCACCGGGCTTTGCGCCCAGGGATGGCTGCCGCCCTTGCCGCCATCGCTGACGAGCCGCAGGCGCTGGCCTTCGGGGTCCTCGAAATCCAGTGACTTGTAGCCGCCGATATCGGCAATCTCTCCTGTCACGATGCCCTCGCTGGCAAGGTGCTGCTTCCACCAGCCAAGGCTCTCCTGGCTGCCGACCCTGAGGCTGGTCCGCGCGATGCTGTGTGTGCCGCGCCGTTCGCGGCCGATCGGCCAGTCGAAGAAGGTGAGGTCGGTACCCGGCGTTGCCTCGCCGTCGGCGTAAAAGAGATGGTAGGCCGAGGTATCGTCCTGGTTCACTGTCTTCTTGACCAGCCGCAGCCCCAGCACCTTCGTGTAGAAGTGAAGATTGCCGGGCGCATTGGCGGTGATGGCGGTCAGGTGGTGAATTCCTGTCAGTTGCAAGCTCATGGTGGTCTCCCTGTTTTTGGGAAGAATTTTCTCCTTTCATATCAGAACTCCGGTCACTTCGCTGAAGGCCGCCTATCCCGACAGTTCGTCGCCAAGCTATGAACAATGCTGCCTCGATTAACCCTTCCTTAGTGAACAATCCGCGCTCGCGCGACCCGTCACGACAAGAACGGAACAGTCGCCACACGACCTGCCATCCTCCTGACAGACTGCTGTCAGGAGGGGTGTGCGATAGTGTCTCCGGTTAGAGAGAGGAGATTGGTCATGAACGGTTTTACCATTCTGCGCGGCATGCAGCATTATGTCGGCAAGATCCGCACGATGCGCAACGAGATCCGGACCCAGCGGTTCATGAACGCGCTGCCCGCAGACATTCGCAAGGATATCGGCTGGCCGGACATGTATGCCGAGCGTCGACATCACGGCAATTGAGACGAAAATTTTCAACGCAGCGGTTGGATGCTCACGCGTCAGCACCCAGATATCAAGTCCGGCGCGCGAGGGATGGAGCGAGCTCATGTCCGATCAGAAGACAATCGGCTTTCTGTTCATCGAAGGTTTTGCCGACTGGGAATATGGGCTGCTGGCGGCCTCGGCGGTCGAATGGTTCGGCGCTCGCGCTGTGTCGCTGACGCCCGACGGCAAGCCGGTGACCGGAATCAGCGGTTTTAAGCTGACGCCAGACCGCTCGGCCAGCATCAATGAGAATACCGATCTCGATGCCGTGGCGGTCATCGGTTCCGACCACTGGGCGGACAAGGCGCCGCCGGATGCTGCCGAACTGCTGATGGCTGTCGCATCGCGCGGCGGTATCGTTGGTGGCATCTGTGCGGGAACGCTGGCGCTGGCCCGAGCCGGCATGTTCGAGAACGCGAGGCATACCAGCAATGGCCGTGACTGGATTAGCCGTCACGAGTCCGGCTATGCCGGCGACGGCAATTATCAGGATGTGCCACATGCCGTGGCCGACGGCAAAATCGTGTCCGCGCCAGGTTCGGCGCCCGGCACTTTCGCCCTTGCCTTCCTGCAGACGCTCTACCCGGAAAAAGGCAGCGAACTCGCGCGGATGCGGACGCTGTTCGCCAAGGAGTATGCTGAAGCCTCCTGACAGCATGCTGTCAGGAGGTGCGTGCGATGGTGAGACAATGCGCATGGCCGGCCGAGGACGATCGATGAAAAACTGGAACGACAGGCTGAACGCGCCTGGCATCAACGGCGTGAAGCCCACGCCGCGCACGGCCCTTGCCATCGAGCATGGCGCCGAAGTGACATGCCCGGTCACCATGGGCTATCATCCGCGTACGGTCGCCGCGATGCGAAGACGCCGACAACGAGGAAACTGTCCTTCGGCGCGGAATTCGTCGCCGCGCAGCGCAAGCGCGAAGGGCTGAAGCCGTAATGCATGTCATGTGGAAGTGGATCCGGTCAGGGAGCCACGGCATGCATGGGAAAAACACTGGGGAAGCAAACGATGCGCCGCGCCGACAGGCTCTTTCAAATCGTGCAGCATCTGCGTGGTGGCCGCCTTGTCACCGCCCAGAAGCTCGGCACATGGCTCGAGGTTTCCGAGCGAACCATTTACCGCGACATAGCCGACCTGCAGTCGACCGGAGTGCCGATCGACGGCGAGGCTGGCGTTGGCTATATGATGAGGGAGGGTTTCGACCTTCCGCCGCTGATGTTCACGCGTGACGAGATCGTGGCGCTAGTAGCCGGCGCCCGCATGGTGCGCGCCTTTGGCGGCGCCGCCATGGCGCGGGCCGCCGACGAGGCACTGGTCAAGATCGGTGCCGTGCTGCCCGATGCCGAGAAAGACCGCATCGCCCGCACCGAGATCCACACGCCGATGTGGGTGGTCAGCGATGCCGCCCGCGAGGCGATCGACCTGATCGAGCGCGCGGTCGAAAAGCGCCAAGTGCTGACCATCGACTACTCGGACGAAGCCGGCCGCGGCACCGCGCGCGATATCAGGCCGCTCGGCCTGTGGTTCTGGGGCAAGGTGTGGACGCTGGTCGCCTGGTGCGAGATGCGCGATGATTTCCGCGCCTTCCGCATCGACCGCATTGCCTCCGTGGTCATCGCCGGCCGGATCTTCAAGCCGGAGCGCGGCAAGCAGCTTGCCGATTTCTACCGGGCGGTGGAGCGCAGCGAGGACTACGGCATGGCGCCCGACCGCGCGGCGCGAAGCTAAGACTTGCCGAGCCGCACAAAATAGCCCGCTCGAAGCGGGCTATTTTGTTGCGTTGGCGAAAAGTCTATTCCTCGTCGTCCGTATCGGTGTCCTTCGACTTCAGCGCCGACAGCTTGGCGAAGACGGCGTTTGCATCGAGCTCCGCGTCCTCATCCTTCGGCTTCTCCGGTGCAGGCACCAACCGCTCGGTCAATGCCGCCGGCAGCAGCGTGTCGCCGACCGGCTGAGCCTGTTCGCGGCCGCGCGAGGCGCGGTTGACTTCCATGTCGAGGTCGATCTGCGAGGCGAGACCCAGCGTCACCGGGTCCATCGGCTGCAGATTGGCCGAATTCCAGTGCTTGCGTTCGCGGATCTGCTCGATCGTTGACTTGGTGGTGCCGACGAGGCGCGAAATCTGCGCGTCCTTCAGCTCGGGATGGTTGCGCACCAGCCACAGGATGGCGTTCGGCCGGTCCTGGCGCTTCGACAGCGGCGTATAGCGCGGGCCCTTGCGCTTGGATTCGGGCACCCGCACCTTGGGATCGGAAAGCTTCAGGCGCTGGTTCGGGTCCTTCTCGGCGCGCGCGATCTCGTCGCGGGTCAGCTGGCCGGTCATGATCGGATCCATGCCCTTGATGCCTTGCGCTGATTCTCCGTCGGCGATCGCCTTGACCTCGAGCGGATGCAGCCCGCAGAACTGCGCGATCTGCTCAAAGGAAAGCGCGGTGTTGTCGACCAGCCAGACGGCGGTCGCCTTGGGCATCAGCAGCGTATTGGCCATGTGCAAATCCTTCTCGTTCGCCCGCGTTCCCGCGCGGGCGGTGGTTTAGAGCCACCAAAATGGGAAATTCGCGGCCTGTATAACCGTTCCAGACTGCTTTCGCAACGTTTTTGGAAGAGCTGGGAACGACGTGGCCAACCGAGGCACGCGGTGACGGCTAACGTTTGCCACGGCGGTCCAAACCCTGCCGCCGCATTTGCCGCGGATCGCCATGGCATATCACGCCGAAGCCGAGATGAATCCACCCCCCCCAAAAGACAAAACCCGCCGGACAGGGTCCAGCGGGTTTGGAACCGGCGACGACAAGCGTCTGCGGCGGCTCTGCATTGCGACCGTGCCTTGCGGCGGGTCGCGCTTGCAATCAGATCGCCTGACGGGCGATCCGCTCGATGTCGCCGCGGTTGATGCCGAGGTCGCTGAGCTGACGGGCGTTGAGGCGGTTCAGTTCGCGAACGGTCTCGTTGTACATGCGCCAGTTACGGAAAGCACGGATCGGGTTCATGGTAGTCCTCCTGAATTGGGTTCGTTTCGATGATGCTCAAATAGTGATCATCGGGCGGGACTTGAACAGCCGATTTTGCATAGCAATGATGCAAATGCTGCATTGCACCATTAAGCTTCTGTTCATCTTGTAGGCAGGGGCGAAGGACGCTGGCCAGACCGTGTCGAGATCCGGTCGGGCCGAGCCGAAAATGCTGGCGTCCTAGCCGACGTCGAGCACGATCTTGCCGATATGCTCGCCCTCCTCCATCCGCTCATGCGCACGCCAGGCGTCGGTGAGCGGGTAGATCATGTCCATCACCGGTGCCACCTTGCGCGTGCCCAGCAGAGGCCACACCTGTGCCTCCAGCGCCGCCGCGATCGCCGCCTTGAATTCGACTGTGCGCGGCCTGAGCGTCGAGCCCGTATGGGTCAGCCGCTTGACCATGACCTTGGAAAAATCGGCACTGGCGACAGCGCCTGCCTGAACCGCGATCTGCACGATCCGGCCCTCGACAGCGGCGGCCTCGTAGTTTCGCTGGACATAGTCGCCGCCGACCATGTCGAGGATGACGTTGGCGCCTCGGCCTTCGGTCACCTCCTTGACCGCGGTGACGAAATCCTGCTCGCGGTAATTGATCGCACGGTCGGCTCCGATCTTCAGGCAGGCGTCGCATTTCTCCTGGGATCCGGCGGTGGTGATCACATAAGCGCCGAAGGCCGAGGCGAGCTGGATCGCCGTGGTGCCGATGCCGGACGAGCCGCCATGGACGAGCAGTGTCTCACCCTTCTTCAGGCCGCCGCGTTCGAACACATTGTGCCAGACGGTGAAATAGTTTTCCGGCACCGCCGCCGCTTCCGTGTGGGTGAAGCCCGCCGGCAGTGGCAGAACGCTGCCTGCATGAACCCTGACATATTCGGCATAGCCGCCGCCGGGCGTGAGCGCGCAGACCCTGTCCCCGATGCGCCAGCGCGATATCTGGTCGCCAAGAGCGGCCACTTCTCCCGACACCTCGAGGCCCGGCAGGTCCGATGCACCGGGCGGAGGCGGGTAGGCCCCCTTGCGCTGCTGCACGTCCGGCCGGTTGACGCCGGCGGCATGCACCTTGATCAGGATTTCGCCGGGGCCGGGCTGCGGTACGTCGCGCGTTTCCGGTTTCAGCACCCTTGGGCCACCCGGCTCCGAGATAGCGATCGCCGTCATCCGTGCCGGAATTTTCTGTCCGCTCGCCATGAAGTTTTCCGTCTTTCCTCGCCGCACTCTTACCGGCTGTTTGCATCGACGCCCTTGCCCTATGTATGCTCATTGCCAAATCAGGCAAATGGCCAATCTGGTCTGGCGGAGGAGGAGCAGCCATGGCGATCTTCGACGACGAACCCAAGAAGAAGGCACGTCCGCACGAGATCGGGCAAGACCTGTCGCTGCTTTCCGTCGGTGAACTGTCAGAGCGCATCGGTATCCTGCGCGACGAGATCGCCCGGCTGGAGGCCGAACTCAAGGCCAAGGACACCACCAAATCGGCTGCCGAGGCGCTGTTCCGCCGCGGATAAATCGCTGGGGCAATCGCCCGCCGCCGAAAAGCCCGAATGCGACTGTCTTCAAACCCGCGTCCCCGCCCAGTCCCCCAGTCGGATCAAAAAATGCTCGCAGCCTACAGACCGATCCTTTCCCTGCTTCGCGGCACCGCCTTTCTTCTGGCGGCATCGGGATTGCACGGGCTGCTGCTGCCCTTGCGCGGCCAGGTGGAAGGGTTCTCGACCGCTTCGCTCGGCCTGATGGGCACGGCTTGGGCCGGCGGCTTCGTCACCGGCTGTTTCTTTGCGCCGCGCATCGTGCGCCGCGCCGGACATGTGCGCGCCTTCGGCGCCTTTGCCGCGTCCGGCGCCATCGTGGCACTGCTGACGGGCCTCGTCATAGATGAATATGTCTGGATCCTGCTGCGTGCCTTCACCGGTTTTACCATGGCCGGCGCCTTCATGGTCATCGAGAGCTGGCTCAACGAAAAGGCCACCAACGAGAACCGCGGCACCGTCTTCGGCCTTTACATGATGGTCACCTATGCCTCGATCATGGGCGGCCAGATGATCGTCGCCGGCGGCGACGTGAAATCGGCGTCGTTGTTCATGATCACCGGCATCCTGTTTTGCCTGTCACTGATCCCGACCGCCGTGTCGACCGCCTCGCATCCCAAGCCGCTGCAGGACGTCAAGCTCGACGTCAAGGGACTCTACGCCAACTCGCCGGTGTCGGCGATCGCTTGCCTTTTGATCGGCATCGCCAATGGCGCCTGGGGCACGCTCGGCGCCGTCTACGGCGCCCGCATCGGGATCTCCACGGCCGAAATCGCCTTGATGATGAGCCTGGTGGTCGTCGCCGGTGCCGCCATGCAACTTCCGGCCGGGCGCCTCTCCGACAAGACCGACCGGCGTTTCGTGCTGGCCGGTGCCGCCTTCGGCGCGGCGCTGTTTGCGCTGCTCATCTTCCTGTTCGAGCCGCGCTCGGCGGTCTTCGTCCTCGTCTTCACCGCCGCCTACGGCGCTTTCGCCTACACGCTCTATTCGATCGCCGTGGCGCATGCCAACGACCACGCCCGGTCGGAAGATTTCGTCAAGGTGTCGGGCGGGCTGCTGCTGCTCTATGGCTTCGGCACCATGATCGGCCCCTTGCTGGCGGCAGCGCTGATGGGCTGGATGCGCCCGGAGGGCCTGTTCCTGGCGACAGCCTTCGCGCATCTGTCGCTGGCCGGCTACACGCTGCTGCGCATCAGCCGCCGCGCGCCGGTGCCGATCGGAGATCGCGATGCCTTCAAGACGCAGCCGGCCGACCGTTCGGTGACCCCCGAAGCATTGCGGCTCGATCCGAGAAGAAAAGCAGAAGCAAACAGTTGAGATTTGAAAAACTTTGCCTCACAAATGAGGCATGATGTTTTCCGACGCCTTCATGGCGATCGCCGATCCCAATCGGCGCCATCTTCTGGAAGAACTTCGACGCGGTCCGAAGACCGTCAACGAATTGGCGGCCGGGCTGCCAGTCTCCCGCCCGGCGGTATCACAGCATCTGAAAGTGTTGCTCGACGCCGGACTGGTCAATGCCAAGGCTGAAGGGACGCGGCGTGTCTATACGGTGAGCAATGCCGGCTTCCTCAGACTCAACATCTGGCTCGATCAATTCTGGGAAGCCTGATCCTCTTCGGTCAGCAGCCACAACGATCAGGTTTCCATCCGCAAAAACTTGCCGAGAAGATCGAGCAACACCCCGGTCCCATGCTCGCGTGTGCCGGACGTGTCATGGCCATCGAGGAAAGCGCCCTGCTCGGTCAGCACCAGGCGCGTGCCCTCGTCTTCGGCAAAAAGTTCGATCGTGGCTAGCGACACCGAGATTCTGATATCGCCGAACAGCATGTCGTAGCTGTAGACGATGCGCTGGTCGGGCACGATATCCCAGTAGGTGGCAGTGTAGACATGGATCGGCCCATCCTTTGGCCCACCAGCGTTGATCTCCTTGCCGCCGACGCGAAAGTCCAGTTCGTATCGGCCGGGCATCGGGTTGCCCGGATCGGTGAACCAGTGCCGCTTGGCGTCCGGATTGCTGAGCGCGAAAAAGACCTTCGATGGCGCCGCGGGATAGAGGCGCTCGATAACGAAGGTGGAGTGGACGACGGAACGTTCGGTCACGGTTGGGTCCTCGTTGGTCAGCTTGATGGATTCTGCGGAATGAAGGCGCCACCGCGATAGCTGGCGCCGAAATAGACCTCGACGCTGCGCAACTGGTCGCCGCGAAACGAATGCAGCTCGGTGTTGCGAAAGGTCTTTCCTTCAAGCGTCTCGCAGCTGTATCGGACGAACACGTCATTGCCGTCTTCGCAAATCCGCTCGATCGTCATCGACCGGAACAGCTTGCCATTCGGCCAGCAGCGCTCGAAATAGGTCGTGCGATCGATGGCGTCGTCATAGGGGCTGGTGAAGGTGAAATCGTCGGCAAGGGTCGCCTCCATGACGGCGCGGTCGCCGGCCTGAAAGGCCGCGAAATAGCCGCGGACCAGATCGGATTTTCTCTTTGACATGGCATGCTCCTCTTCAGTTCTCCGCAAGAAAATCGCCGAGCCGATCCAGCCGGCGTTCCCATGAGAGGCGCCGCTCATTGATCCAGTGTTCGGCCGCGCGCAGCGCCTTCGGCTCGATCTGACAGGTGCGCACCCGTCCGACCTTTTGCGTGCGCACGAGGCCGCTCGCCTCCAGGAGATTGAGGTGCTGGACGACCGCCGATAGCGACATCGCCAGCGGCTCGGCCAACTGGCTCACCGACGCCGGGCCGCGTGATAGCCGGTCGACCATCTGCCGCCGCGCCGGATCGGCGAGCGCCTGGAACATCAGGTCGAGTTGGGCGGGATCGTGCAGCATCGCGATCAGCCGTTGTTGTAGGGAAAGAACTTGAAGTAAGGCTGCGCCTCCTCGATCACCCTGGTGAAGGCGGCGCGCTGCAGCAGGCGGTCGTGATAGCGCTTCACGGCGGGATAGCTGTCGCCGAACGGCTCGACCTTGTTGGCATAGAAGAGCGCCGGAGACGCCGCGCAATCGGCCATGGTGAAGATATCGCCCACAGCCCATTCCCTCGACAGCATCTCCCGTTCGATGATGGCGTAGGAATTGCGCAGCTGGCTCCGCGCCTGCTCGACACCGAATGGATCGGTCTTGTCCTGCGGCCGCAACCTGTCGCCGACGATCTTCTGCATCGGCTCCTGCACATAGAAATCATAGAAGCGGTCGGCCTGGCGGACCGCCAGCGCCAGGTCGATGCCTTCGGGAACGAGGTCAATCGGTCCCGGATAGTGCGCGGCCAGATATTCCACGACGATGGTCGATTCCAGCACCGTCCGGTCACGCGCGTCGTCGCGCAGCGCCGGCATCTTGCCGGTCGGCGAAACCTTCAGAAAGGCCGCGCGCGATTGCTCATCGCCTAGGTCGACGATGACGGGCGCAAAAGGCGTGGCGTTCTCGTAGAGCGCGATCAGCGGCTTCCAGCAAAAGGAGGCCAGCGGATGGAAATGCAGCGTCAGGGACATTCTTGTGCTCATCTGTTCTGTGGAAACACTGAAGCATTTACTTAACTATTGCGGCAGGCCTCGCTCGTCAAGGCTCGCCCACGAAGTCTCAGCTGGATCGACATGCTCGACAATGGCGGCTTCTATATCAGGCCAGTCATCCGGATGCAGTTCGTGACCGCCGCCTTCGACACGAAGGAGTTTCGCGCCGGCAACTGCTTGGGCCAAGGCCTCGCCATGCTCGACCGGAAATATCGGATCCGACGTGCCGTGGATGACCAGAAGCGGCACTGCCAGTTCGTGCAGGCGACCCTTCCATTGGTCATTGCCCTTGAGCATGAAATGATTGGTGGCACTGAGCAAGCCGCCGGACCTGGTATAATCCCGCTCGATGAACGCCCTCATCCCGGCCTCGTCGAACGGATGCGCGGTGCTGGCGATCGCGCGTGCATCGCTGACCATGAAGTCGATGACCTGGCGGCGGTCCGCCCAGTCGACTTTGGCCCCATCGGCCGAATGCTCCATATAGGCGTCGGTCGTTTGCGGCAGATGCGACGTGTCGGTCCCCACGGGCGAACTGCTGATCACGGTCAGCGAAGCGACGCGCGAAGGGTGCCGGAGCGCGACGAGCTGCGCGATCATGCCGCCCATCGACATGCCCGCGACATGCGCCTTGCCGATGCCGTAACTGTCGAGAACGGCTATCGCGTCGTCAGCCATGTCGTCGAAAGTGTAGGGCGGCTGTCCCACCAGATATTTGGTCGACCGGCCGGTATCGCGATTGTCGTAGCGGATCACGTAAAGGCCGGCGTCCGCGAGCTTCCGGCAAAACGCCTCCGGCCACCACAGCATCGAGGCCATCGCGCCCATGATCAGCAGCAGCGTCGGATCCGCCGGATCGCCAAACGCTTCCGATATGATCTCGGGACGGTCTTTGCTCGTCATTTCATGGCCTCCTCATCTGCTTGCATTTTGCAATCGGTTGCACGATAGTAAAACCGATACGATAATGCAACCGGTTTTGCGGAGAAAATGGAATGACCCTCGATCGCCGGTCCGGCTGCCCGATCAACCTTTCACTCGAGGTGTTCGGCGACCGCTGGAGCCTGATCATCCTGCGCGACATGATTTTCGGCGGCAGGCGCCATTTTCGCGAGCTGCTCAACGGCTCGATGGAGGGTATCGCCTCCAACATCCTCGCCGACCGTTTGAAGCGGCTGATGGAGCTCGGCATGCTGACCAAGGCGGACGACCCCAGTCATAAGCAGAAGGCGATCTACAGCCTGACCGAGATGGCCATCACGCTGGTGCCCATCCTGGCCCATCTCGGCGCCTGGGGCCGCGTCTGGCTGCCGACAAGCGAGGAACTCTCGATCCGCGCCGAACTCCTGGAAAAGGGCGGACCTCCAATGTGGAAGAAATTCATGGACGAATTGCGCCATGAGCATCTCGGCACCCCCCTCGACACAGCGCCCGGCTCCTCTGTCCGCGCGATGCTGCAGGCCGCCTATGAAGCGGTGGTTGCTGAAAAGGCCCGCAACGCCAGCCCGGCCGTCTGACCAACTATTTTCCCCGTTGAAAGGCCGGCTCTGCTACAAAGGACGGAAATCACACTTCACGGGATTGGATACGCTCTTGGTTGAGAACTCTAGGGACACTGCCCGCGCGCGTGCCGATCTGCGCTTCAAGAAGCAGGAAGAGGCGGCGACGGTCCGGCAGAAAGCCATGGCCGAATACGTCGCCGAGAGCGATGCCCGCAAGGCCAAGACCGACAAGCTGCGGGCGCTGCGGCTGGCCAAGGAAGCCGAAGATCTAGCCAACGCGCCTGCCGCACCTGCCAAGAAGCCGGCCCGCGCCAAGAAAAAATAGCCCCGTCTCTCCGCCAATGCCTCGTCCTGGATCGAGCGGTCGTAACGCATCCGACAGGCACGCCTTCGTCCCGCTGCTTCGCGGGAAGCAATTTCAACCGAAAGCGGGATTGCCTGGTCCGGCTGGCCGGCGATGATTGGGCTGTTCAACAGGAGATTGCCATGACCGCGCTGTCGCTCGAAAAGGCCGTAGAGATCATCAATGCCGCCTTCGCCAGGGGCGCCGATCTCAAGCTCAAGCCGCTCGGCGTCTCGGTGCTCGACGCCGGCGGGCACCTGGTCGCCTTCCAGCGCCAGGACGGCGCCTCGTTCCTGCGCCCGCAAATGTCGGCCGGCAAGGCTTATGGCGCGCTGGCGATCGGCATGGGCTCGCGCAGGGTCGAGGCCTTCGCCAAGGAGCGCCCGCATCTGGTTGCCGGCATTTCCGACGTGTCGGGTGGACGCGTGCTGCCGGTCGTCGGCGGTGTGCTGATCCGCGACAAGGCAGGCAGTGTCATCGGCGCTGTCGGCATTTCCGGCGACACGTCTGACAATGACGAGGCGGCCGCGATTGCCGGCATCGAAGCCGCCGGCTTCGCCGCCGATCCGGGCTGAGGTTCCGGTCTAATTCAAATTGATGTCGCGGCTGGCCGACCGCATCGACACCGCGAACCCGGCCAGCACGTCGAACAGCGCGATGATCAGCAGCGTGAAGAAGATGGAGTGCGCGGCACCCTTCACCAGCAGAAACTCGACCAGGAAAGCAACGAAGACAAGCGTCGACAACAGATGGTCCATGATCGAGGCGGTGGTCGTGCGCGCCGACTTCACCATCTCAAGGAACAGAAAAATCAGCCCGATCAGCACGACCAGGTCGCCGAGCGTCATCGAGAACACCCCGCCCGACATCATGCGGAACGAGAACATCTCGCTCGCCCACGGATCGTCGCCGCCGCCGAATATACCGAGCAGGCCGAGATTGTAGAGCACGAAAGGCACGATCAAAAGCGGGACGGCACCGAACATCTGGCGTCTCCATATGGGGGCACCTTCTGTAGAATGCTCCACAGGCACGGCGTCAAGATTTTTCGTGCGCGGCCGCAAACACGGTCGAATACCGGATGCAACAACCATGTCAGCCGGTTGCCCGGCCGACGTGAAAGACGAGACAAAAAGCTCAGCGCTTGAAGTAGCCGGCGCGCACGGCAAGGCCAAAACGCAAAAAGACCGGCCAGAAGCCGGTCTTTTGTAACTCGGTTGCTTGGGAAAAGCTGGTCTCAACTTTCCTTGGGCGTCAGCACCTGGCGACCGCGATACATGCCGGTCTTCAGGTCGATGTGGTGCGGGCGGCGCATTTCGCCGGAGTTCTTGTCCTCGACATAGGTCGGGGCCTTGAGGGCGTCGGCCGAGCGGCGCATGCCGCGCTTGGACGGAGAGGTTTTGCGTTTCGGAACGGCCATGGATATGCTCCACTACATGGTCAAAAGCCCCGCCCGCCCTCGTGAAAGGGCCATGTCGGGGCCTAAATCTGAGAAAGTCGGGTGCCTATACACGCCTGACACCGTTTTGGCCAGCACTGTGGTGAATCTTTTTTATACCGGCTAGTCCAGGCAACCGACATAGGCGCCGGAGCGGCCGGCGCGCCGCTCGATCAGATTGGCGAGCCTTCTCAAGCCCGGCCCTGGTTTTGCCGGATTGCGGGCGATCGGATTGGGCAGCGTGACGGCGAGAAGGGCCGCCTGCCGTCTGGACAGCTGCTTTGCCGAAATGCCGAAATGGTGCCGCGCCGCCGCCTCGATGCCGTAGATGCCGGGCCCCCACTCGGCGATGTTGAGATAGATCTCCATAATGCGCCGCTTCGACATCACCGCGTCGAAATAGACGGCCAGCGGCAGTTCGACGACCTTGCGCACCGAGCCCAGCGGCCGCGACCACAGGAAGAGGTTCTTCACCGTCTGCATGGTGATGGTCGAGGCACCACGCGTCGCCTCGCCGGCCAGCGCATCATCGACGACCCCCCTGAGCTCGCCAAGATCGACGCCGCGATGAAAGCAGAACTGCCCGTCCTCCGACATGATGACCGAATGGGCGAGCACAGGCGCGACATCATCGATCGACACCCAGCGCCGGTCGTAGCCGGAGAATGTCGCGAGATCCTTCAGCATCAGCGTCGACACTGGATGCACGAAGGACGGCAGGTAGAGAAAGGTCAGCACCACCGGGATGAGCGCCAGCACGGCGGCCACGACGATGCCGCGCCGGACCCAGCGCCTGAGACTGCGGCGGCTCACGCCTCGCAATCTCGTCGCCATGTCCAGCTTTTCGGTCTCATGATCGACGATCGGTTCCGCCAAGCCGCCCAACCCATTCCAGAGAACTCGCTTTGAAACTCGCTCCTGGGAGTCATGTGAGGGTGTTTTCGAGAACCGGAGCGGAGCGTACATTCGAGTACGTGAACACCGGAAGCGCGGAAAACGCCTTCAGATGACCGCAGGAGATGAGTTTCCAAACGGGCTCTTACCGCCCCGGCATAATGGCGCTTGCCTTCTTGCGCAACGTCTGAGTGTCGGCTACCGGTCCTGGCCATGACGAATGACGACGAAATGGCGTTCGAAATGGCGCTCATCAGGCGCGCGGCCGCCGTCGAGGTGATGCTGCGTCGCTTGCTCGACGACCGCCCGCTTTCGGGTGAGATCGCTCGGCCCGATCGTCTGATGGCGGCGATGCGCCATGGCGTGTTGAACGGCGGCAAGCGCCTGCGCCCCTTCCTGGTCATGGAAAGTGCCGCCCTTTTTTCCGCCGATGGCGAAGCGGCGTTGCGCGTCGCGGCGGCGCTCGAATGCGTGCATTGCTATTCGCTGATCCACGATGACCTGCCGGCGATGGACGACGATGACCTCCGCCGCGGCCAGCCGACCGTGCACAAGGCCTTTGACGAAGCCACCGCCATCTTGGCGGGCGACGCCTTGCTGACTCTGGCCTTCGACATTATCGCCGGCGAAGCGACGGCGCTCCCGGCCGAACGGCGCGCATCCCTGGTGCTGGCGCTCGCCCGCGCCGCAGGAGCCGGTGGCATGGTCGGCGGCCAGAAGCTAGACCTCGAAGCCGAGCAAGTGCGACCGGACGAGGCCGGCATCATAACACTGCAGGCGATGAAGACCGGCGCGCTGATCCGCTTCGCCTGCGAGGCGGGTGCGATCCTGGCCGGCGCACAGTCGGATGACCTGGAAAGGCTTGCCGAGTTCGGTTCGGCGATCGGCCTGGCCTTCCAGCTCGCCGACGACCTGCTGGATCTGACGGCCGACGCCGAGCAGATGGGCAAGGCGACCGGCAAGGATGCCGCCGCGGGCAAGGGTACGCTGGTGGCCTTGCACGGCGCGGATTGGGCACGCAAGCAGCTCGACGGCCTCGTCGGCCAGGCGCACGCGCTGCTCGAACCCTATGGCGAAAAGGCTGCCCTGCTGAAAGCCGCAGCGATCTTCGTCGCAACCCGTAACAGCTGACGGCAGGCTCATATCGTTGAGCAGTGCACCTGCGGTTGTGCCAACGAAATCTTAATGTAAATGAAGCGTAATCCCAATCCTTAGAATGATGCGTATGTGTTGGGGTTGCGCATGCCGGAATATTCTTCCTTCATCCGGTCCGTCCGGATACGTTATCTTTCAGGATTGTTGGTTTTCGCGCTGGCTTCAGCCGCCATCATGGTTGCGCTCAATCGCGTCAATTCCTTGCGCCATGAAATCGATGGGCTGAGCAGCAATCTCGTTATTTTCACCCGCGATCTGCGCAACGCCACCAGCTTCGCCGAGACAACCAGTTCCGCCTGGCGGATCGAGACGCGCGATGCGCTGACGGCTTCGGCGCGCGACCATTCCGAGCGGCTGACCGGCGAGATCGAGACACTGACCGCCCAGCTCGCCGCGATCCGCCCGCGCCTGTCGGCCAAGACCGTCAGCGAGCTCGCGGCCGCTTCGGTCAATGGCGACCTGTTCTGGTCGCCGCGTGACATGGTTCGCAACTTCAACCTGATGTCGGTGGCGCAAAAGACCGATGAATGGAGCACTCGCGAGATCCGCAACCAGAACGACCTGTTCGTTCAGCCCATGCTGGTGCGTGTCCGCACCGCGATGGACGACGAACGCCATCAGGCGGACGCGTCCAGCGACCGGCTGCTTTTGTGGGCAAGCGGCTTGTTGTTTGCCGTCCTGGGCATCGTCGCTTTCTGGATCTTCCGCCCGATGGAACAGGCGATCCGTCGCGCCTTTGCCCAGTCGGCCGAATCCTTGTTCAAGGCAGAGGCCGCCGACCGTGCCAAGTCGGAATTCCTGGCCAATATGAGCCACGAGATCCGCACACCGATGAACGGCGTGCTCGGCATGGCCGAATTGCTGGCCAAGACCGAGCTCAACCCGCGCCAGAAGACGTTCACCGACGTTATCGTCAAGTCGGGCAACGCGCTGCTCACCATCATCAACGACATCCTCGACTTCTCGAAGATCAATGCCGGGCAGTTGACGCTCGACCCCGCCCCCTTCCGCCTCTCGGAAGCGGTGGAGGACGTGGCGACGCTTGTCTCGGCGCGCGTCGCCGAGAAGAACCTGGAACTCATCGTGCGCGTCGACCCCAGGCTGCCGGCCTATGTCGTCGGCGACGCCGGCCGCTTCCGGCAGATCGTCACCAACCTGGTCGGCAATGCGGTGAAATTCACCGAGAAGGGCCATGTGCTGATCGATGTCGGCGGCGAAACCGTCAACGACGTCGTCCAGCTCAAGCTGCGCGTCGAGGACACCGGCATCGGCATCCCGGCCGAGAAATTGCAGAACGTGTTCGAGAAGTTCGCCCAAGTCGATGGCTCCTCGACCCGCCGTCACGAAGGCACCGGTCTTGGGCTGGCCATCGCCGCCCGCCTCGTCGATCTGATGGCCGGCAAGATCGGCGTCGAGAGCGAGATCGGCCGTGGCTCCGTCTTCTGGTTCGCCGTGCCGCTGCCGGTCCACCGTGCCGAGGCGCGCGACGCCATCGTGCCGGTCGACGTCACCGGCGCGCGTGTGCTGGTCATCGACGACAATCCGGTCAACCGCGAGATCCTGCTAGAACAGCTCAGAAGCTGGAGCTTCGACTGCGCCGCCGCCGAAAGCGGCGCGGTTGGCCTCGCCTTCCTCGATCGCGCCTGCCAGCTCGGCGCCAGCGTCGACTGCATCATCCTCGATTATCAGATGCCCGGCATGAACGGCGCCGATGTCGCCCGGGCCATCGCCGCCGACAGCCGGCTGTCCACCATCCCAGTCGTTATCCTGACCTCGGTCGACCAGGTCGATTTCGGCAAGATGATCATCGACTTCGGTATATCGGCGCATCTGACCAAGCCGGCGCGCTCGGCGGTCCTGCTCGGCACCGTCATCTCGGTCATCCAGAAGGCGCGCTCGCAGGTCGGCAAGGCGCACTTCATTCGCGAACCGATCCAACCGATGCCTCAGCCGGCTCCGCCGGCCTTCACGGTTATCCGCGGCCCCGCCATGCCGATCGCGGCAGTGCCGGAATCGAATGCCGCGCCGAACAGCCCGATCGACATCCTCATCGCCGAGGACAATGACGTGAACCAGATGGTGTTCGGCCAAATCCTCAATGGGCTGGGCTTGAGCTACCGCATCGCAGGCAATGGCCGCACCGCGGTCGAGATGTACCGGTCGCTGCATCCGAGGCTGGTTCTGATGGACGTCTCGATGCCGGAAATGAACGGCTACGAGGCGACACGCGCCATTCGGGCGATCGAGGCGTCGTCGGGCGGCCACATTCCGATCATCGGCGTCACCGCGCATGCGCTGAAGGGCGACCGCGACAAGTGCATCGAGGCCGGCATGGACGACTATCTGCCCAAGCCCGTTTCGCCCGATCGCCTCGGCGCCAAGATAGGCACCTGGCTCAGCGAAACGGTGGTGGCCAAGACGGCCTGAACTCCGTCCGGCGTCAGACGGTTGCGTCCAGATGGTAGCGGCGCATCCAGTCGAGGCTTGTCGCGTCGGCGAGCTTCGCGACACCCGGTTTCACATCCCCGGCGTTCGGCGACTGTACGCCCAAGGCCTGACAGATGGAAATCAGTGTCGCCGCCGGGCTGCTTGAAAGCCGCTCGTAGCCAATCCGCAGTGGCGTTATGTCTTGCTCGGCGAACCATGTGTTCCACGCTGCGTCATAGGCCTCAAGCTCGGCGACTTCGTCCCTGATACGCTGGAAATCGTACCGCGGTTCTCCTGGCGATCCGACCCTTTCGATCTCCGTTCCATCGGGAGCGACGTGCCAAAGGCCGGTCTGCTCCGCCTTGACCAGGGAGACAGCCTGCGCAAGCTTGTTCTCACGCGACAGATGCACGTAGAGAACGCGACCGAAAGCCCTTTCGAAACGCGCTTTGTCCGACACAAGCCCCGGAAAAATCCGGTCGAGGATCGCTGAAAGCTCGTCCAGGTTTTCTCGCATCAGGCGCAGACCGAAGATTTCCGTACCACCCTTGCCGGCATCGATCGCCGCATTGAGATAGGCAAGCTGGAATTCAAGCTCGCCCATCGTGTCGCGAGGCGGCAGGTTCCATTCTTCGGCCCACTCCGACACATCCTGCCGCCGATAGAATGAGTGTGGATCGCCGGTCGTTCTGGTGGCCGCCAGCAGTTTGCACAGCAAGGTGCTGCCGGTTCTGGGCGTGCCGCAGATAATGTACGCGTCGAACATCGCTGTCCCTGTAGCTGCCGAAGGCGGACCAGCCCACCGGTCCGGCGCCGCTATAGCTGAAATCGTTGCTGGATACGATGGGCACATTCCAACGGCGTGTGCCCCGTGCAGCCCAACCCTCCTCGGCTACCGGTTGCGCACCACCACGCAGGCGCCACCGATGCTTTGCAGTTTCTGGCAGATGACATTGGCGGCGGCGCGGTCGTCGACGCCGATCCGGACCGCGTAGATGCCGCGCCGGCCGATCGGCGTACGCACTCGGCTGACCACCGGATCATGCCCGGCAAGCAGGGCCGGAAAACGGCCCCGTACCCTGAGCCATTGGCTGATCGCGGCGCTGCGGCGGAAATTGCCCGCCACCTGAATGCCCCATGGCTTGATGTTGATTGAGGCCATCGCCACGGTTCTGGACATGATCACCGGCAGCTTGCGGCAGGCGACCGCGAAATCCAGCTTGGCGTCGAGTGGCTCGACTTTGCCGGCATAGGCCCGGTCGGTGAACTTGTCGACCGGCTCGCCCATCACGTCGAAGACATAGCTTTCCGTCTCCATCGGCAGGAAGCCACCGGAATTCAGCCAGCGCGACACCCGGCTCTCGCCGGCATTGTAGGCAGCGGCCGCCAAACCGAGATTGCCATAGCCGGCCTTCATTTCGGCGAGATATCTGGCCGACGCCGGAATCGCCTGGTTGATGTCGAAGGAATTTTCAAGCCCCCGCATCTTGGCGGTGCCCGGCATGAACTGGGCAATGCCTTCGGCGCCGACAGGGCTCACGGCGTTGGGATCGAACCGGCTTTCCTTCCAGATCAGGCGGGCGAAGAAATCCCGAGGCAGGCCGTTCTGATCGGCATGCGCCTGGATCAGGTTACAGACCTTGTCGATCAGCCGCTGCTTGGCCGATTGCGGTGGATCCGCCTGGGCAAGCGTCGACCAGCCCATGCCACACAGGAAAATCAGCGCCACCCACGGGAAACGCCGCATCTGGCTTACTCTGCCGCGGCCTTGCCGCCCCGACCGAAGCGCTGGTCAATATAGTCGGCGACCATTTTCTCGAAATCCGCCGCGATCGACGGCCCGCGCAGCGTCGCCGCCTTCTTGCCGTCGACGAAGACCGGCGCGGTCGGCGTTTCTCCGGTGCCGGGCAGCGAAATGCCGATATCGGCATGCTTGGATTCACCGGGACCGTTGACGATGCAGCCCATCACCGCGACCTTGAGGTTCTCGACGCCCGGGTATTTCTCCCGCCACACCGGCATGTTCTTGCGCAGGTCCGCCTGGATGTTCTGCGCCAGTTCCTGGAACACGGTGGAGGTGGTGCGGCCGCAGCCCGGGCAAGCCGCGACGATCGGCACGAACTGCCGGAAACCCATGGTCTGCAGCAGTTCCTGCGACACCTGCACCTCGCGGGTGCGATCGCCATTGGGCTCCGGCGTCAGCGAGATGCGGATGGTATCGCCAATGCCTTGCTGCAAGAGGATGCCCATGGCCGCGGAAGACGCGACGATGCCTTTGGAGCCCATGCCGGCCTCGGTGAGGCCGAGATGCAGCGCATGGTTGGAACGGGTCGCAAGCTCGGTGTAGACGGCGATCAGGTCCTGCACGCCGCTGACCTTGGCCGACAGGATGATTTTTTCGCGGCCAAGACCAATTTCCTCGGCCATCTCGGCCGACAGGATCGCCGACTGCACGATTGCCTCGCGCGTCACTTCCTGCGCCGTCAGCGGGAAACCCTTGTCCTGGTTGTCGTCCATCAGCCGCGTCAGAAGCTCCTGGTCAAGCGAGCCCCAGTTGACGCCGATGCGCACCGGTTTGTCATGTTTGATCGCCATCTCGACGATCGCCGCGAACTGCCGGTCCTTCTTATCCTTGAAGCCGACATTGCCGGGATTGATGCGGTACTTGGCCAGCGCCTCGGCGCAAGCCGGATGATCGGCCAGGAGCTTATGTCCGATATAGTGGAAATCGCCGACCAGCGGCACGTTGATGCCAAGCCGCTGCAGCCGCTCATGAATGCGCGGCACGGCGGCGGCACTTTCGTCGCGGTCGACGGTGATGCGCACGATCTCGGAGCCGGCGCGGTGCAGCGCCGCGACCTGCGCGACTGTCTGGTCGATATCGGCCGTGTCGGTGTTGGTCATCGACTGAACGACCACCGGCGCGCCGCCGCCGACGACCACGCCGCCGACATCGACGCCGACCGAGGTGCGGCGGGGGAAGGGAGAAGAAAAATATCCGGTCATGCCGGCAGCCTTTTGTCTCTGGAGCGCTATGCGTCTCTCTGAAGCGCGTGCGTCCACCCGGACGCACAAGCCGGGGCCGATGCGTTGAAGTCCGGCATGAGGTGGAGGAGCAAAGATGGCTTGTCAATGGCGACAGGTCGCCACTGGCAGCAATTGGTCCCGGCCGGGACCTGAAACAGCCCACGAGCTGGCAGCGGCCAAGCGGGCAAGATGGGTCCGAAGGATATTAGTTTCCGCTTATGGTGCAGCGCTGAAAATCGCAATCACTGCACCGGCGGCTGGCGCCGCCGGCAAGGAAGACCGCCAGTGGTGGGCGGCTATGTCAGGTGAGGATCAATGCGTGGTTGGTTGCGCCCTCAGTTTCTCAATCGCATCCTTGAGTGCCAGCTTGCGTCGCTTGAGATTCCCGATTTCGAGGTCGTCAACCGACGGGTGATTCATCGCGTCATCGATTTCGCGTTCGATGTCGCCGTGTTTCCGCTGCAACTCATCAAGATGGGATGCAAGAGACATGATTGGTTCTCCCTTTCATGGTTTCCTCGATTGCAGCCGCCAAGGCACGTCCACCGCAGGTCGTATCTGTGACGGCACAATGACAGTGTGCCACCATCGAGCAGCGATGTCGAATGCTGCGTGGTAGCATTCCACGACAACGTGAAATGTGATATGGGCTGCGCGCCGGTGGCAGAAATTGCCGCCCCCGCCCAACCAGGCCCAGTTTTGGGCGCCGCAGACGTGCAGACGGTAGAGAATGTCCGATCAGGAACAGGCCGATACTCGCCTCGAATTTTCCCGGCTGAAGCAGGAACACGCCGATTTCGATGCCGCGATCAACGCGATGATCGCCATGAATTGCGACCCGCTGCAGATCCAGCGCATGAAAAAGAAGAAGCTGTTCCTCAAGGACCGACTGATGAAGCTGGAAGACAGGATCATTCCAGACATCATCGCCTGAGACGGAATCGCGCCGCCGGCACTTTCCGCCTATGCGCCGATCGAGAGCCCGGCGGCGCGGCCGCGCAGCAGGCCGATGAGATCGGCGGTCCGCTCCTCCGACGTATCGATCGGAACCACCAGGCACATCGTCGCCTCCACCTTGCCTGGCGCTGAAAAGACCGGCACGGCGAGGCATTTCGTATAGGCGTCGACCAGGCCCGAGGTGACGCAGTAGCCGGTCACCCCTGCCTTTGCGATGTCGGCGATGAAATCGTCGAGCCGCAGCTTGCGCCCGTCAGGCAGCACGAGATCGTCATCAGACACCATGGCTTCGATCGCAACTCTATCCAGCCCCGCAAGCAATAGCCGGCCAGACGCGGTCCAGGGCAGCGGTATCTGCAGGCCGGTGGCCGAACTGATGCGGAACGGCCTGGTGCCGGGGCTGGAATGGACGATCGTGTAGCGGCCGCTCTGCAGCATGCACAATTCCGAGGTCTCGCCCGTCTCGCGCGACAGATGGTCGACCTCCTGGCGCCCGCGCCGCAACAGGTCGTTGCCGCGCACATAGTCCATTCCGTAGAGGTAGAGCTTCTTGCCGAAATAGACGCGATTGCCGTCGCCGGCCATTTCAAGGAGGCCGGCATCGACCAGAGACCGCACCAGCGTGTAGGTGGTCGAACGCGGCGCATTGACGCCCTTGGCGAGATCGCCAATGCCGATCGCACGCTGCGTCATGTGAAGGAACTCTAGGATTTCCAGGACCCGGTTGAGGCCCTTTTCACGGGAGCCTGGCGCCTTCTCGTCGGCCGAAGCAGCCAAAACACTACCATCTTGCATTGTCGATTCCCGGTGCTAGTATCTGTCTTGTACAGGATACATGCGTCTCTTGTAAGGGACAATCTTTGATAATCACTGCCGCGTGTATGGCCTGTGCATAGGGGAACACAACACGAAAGGAGGTCGCCGTGAACGACACATCCGGAAGACGTGATTTTCTGAAATTGGGAATGGCGGGACTTGCCACGGCCGGCGTGCTGGCAGCCGTCGATGCGCAGAAGGCCGCCGCACAGGCCGCATCCGACAGCCTGCTGCGCACCGTGCTCGACAGAGGCAAGCTGATTGTCGGGACCGGCAGCACCAACGCGCCCTGGCATTTCGAGAACGATGCCGGCGAACTGGTCGGCATGGATATCACCATGGGCCGCATTCTCGCCAAGGGCCTTTTCGACGACCCGACCAAGGTCGAGTTCGTCATGCAGGATCCGGCCCAGCGCATTCCCAACGTGACCACCAACAAGGTCGATATTACCATTCAGTTCATGACCATGACGGCGCAGCGCTCGCAGCTGATCAATTTCTCCCGGCCCTACTATGTCGAAGGCGTTGCCTTGCTGACCCTGCCGACCGCCGAGAACAAGACTTTCGACAAGCTGCTGGCCGGCGGTTCGGCGACACGCATTTCCATCCTGCAGAATGTCGACGCCGAAAGTTCCGTCCACTACGCTCTGCCGCAGGCCCAGGTGTTGCAGATCGACACCCAGGCGAACGTGCTGCAGGCGTTGGAGTCCAAGCGCGCCGACGCCGCCGCGGTCGACCTGTCCACCGTGCGCTGGCTCGCCTCGCGCAATCCCGACAAGTATTTCGATGCCGGGAAGAGCTGGTATTCGATGCTTTACGGCGCCGCACTGCGGCAAGGCGATTTGGACTGGCTGACCTTCGTCAACCAGACTTTCACCATCGCCATGTTCGGCCATGAATCGGCGCTCTATGACGCCGCCTTCAAGGACTATTTCGGCCAGGAGCCGCCGGCGCGTCACCCCGGCTTCCCGGTCATCTGATCCCGGATTACGGAAGGGTGGCGTTGTCGCCCTTCCGTAATCGACTCTACGTCCTTCACACAGAGGCGGATGCATGGGCTATGCCCTTAATTTCAACCTGATCTGGCGGCATTTCGACAAGCTCTGGGGCGGCCTGCTGCTCAGCCTCGAGCTTGCCGTGATCTCGATCGCCATCGGCGTTGTCATCGGGCTGGTGCTCGCGGTCTGGTACGTCTCGGCCGGACGCGTCGTGCGGGCGGTGATCGCCGCCTATGTCGAATTCATCCGCAATGTGCCGCTGATCCTGCTGGTCTATCTCGTTTTCTATGGCCTGCCCACCGTGGTCGACCTGGCCTACAGCGCACCAACCTCGTTTGTATTGACCCTGTCGATCTATAGCGGCGCCTATCTGGTCGAGGTGTTTCGCTCCGGGATCGAGGCTGTCCCGCGCGGCCAGCTCGACGCCGGCAAGGCGATCGGCCTGACGCCGTGGCAAAGGCTGTTGCACGTGCGCCTGCCGACCATGCTGCGCATCACGCTGCCGGCGCTCTCCAACACCTTCATCTCGCTGTTCAAGGACACCTCGATCGCCTCGGTCATCTCGGTGCCCGAACTCACCTTCGGCGCCCAATGGATCAACTTCAACACATTCCGCATCGTCGAGGTCTACCTGGTCACGACGGCGATGTATCTGGTAACCGGCTATGCGCTGCTTTTCGGGCTGCGGCTCGTCGAGCGCCGGTTCAGGGCGGCGCGCTGACATGCTGAGCCAGATCCTCTACGCACTGCCCTTCCTTGCCCAGGGCTTCGCCGTGACCTTGTGGGTCTCGCTGCTGGTGGTGGTGCTGTCGCTTATCGCCGGCGTCCTGCTGGGCGTCGGCCTGATCTATGGTCCCGCCCCTTTGCGCTGGGCGGTGCGCATCTTCTCGGACACCATTCGCGGCATTCCGATCCTGGTGCTGATGTTCTTCGTCTATTACGGCCTGCCGGCGATCGGGCTGCATCTGCCATCGTTCTGGGCCGCGGTGTCCGCGCTCACCCTGTTCAAGACGGCGCAGGTCATCGAATACCTCAGGGGCGCGGTCGGCTCGATCCCGAAGGGACAGTCCGAAGCCGCGATGGCGATCGGGTTGACCTTTCGCCAGAGGCTCACCTACGTCATCTTTCCGCAGGCCTTCAGGCGCTTCCTGCCGCCCTGGATCAATGGCGTCACCGACGCGGTCAAGGGCAGCGCGCTGGTGTCGCTGCTCGGCATCACCGATTTGATGCAGGCCATCAACCAGGTCATCGGCCGCACCTATGAAGCGATGCCGCTCTATATATTGGGAGCGCTCATCTATTTCGCGGTCAACTACGCACTCTCGCTCGCCAGCCGGCGGCTCGAGCGGCGTTTCTCCTTCATCCGGGAATAGCAACGATGTCCGAAGCCCCAAACGCCAGTCCCGCGCTGCTCGACGTGCGCGATGTCTCCAAGGCCTTCGGCGCCGTCGACGTGTTGCGCTCCGTCAGCCTTCAGGTGAAGCGCGGCGAAGTGGTGACCGTCATCGGCCCTTCCGGCAGCGGCAAGACCACGCTGCTGCGCTGCGTCAACTTCCTGGAGAGCTACGACAGCGGCTCGATCCGCATCGACGGCAAGGAGGTCGGTTTTCGCGAAGCCGGAACGCGTCAGCGCCGTAGCGAACGCGATCTTGCCGCCATGCGCGCCGAGACCGGCATGGTGTTCCAGAGCTTCAACCTCTTCCCTCACCTGACGGCGGCCGGCAACATCATGCTGGGTCTGACCAAGGTGAGGGGAAAGAACGAAGCCGAGGCGCGATCGATTGCCGAACACTGGCTCGGGCGCGTCGGCCTTGGCCACAAGGCCGACAGCCTGCCGGCCGAACTCTCCGGCGGCCAGCAGCAGCGCGTCGGCATAGCCCGCGCCGTGGCCATGGAACCGAAGATCCTGCTGCTCGACGAGATCACCTCCGCGCTCGATCCCGAACTCGTCGGCGAGGTGCTGGCCGTGGTGCGCAGCCTCGCCGAGGATGGCATGACCATGCTGATGGTAACCCACGAAATGGCCTTTGCCCGCGACGCTTCTAGCCGCATCGTCTTCATGGCCGATGGCGGCGTCAGCGCCGTCGGGCCGCCGAAGGAGATCCTCGCGGCGGAGACCAGCAACGAACGCCTCCGCACTTTCCTGGCGCGCTTCCGAGCCTCGCATTTCTAAACTCAGGCGGCCAAAGCCGCCCAAGGAGCCTTCATCCATGACGCCTTATATCAGGCTCGCCGAACTCGGCCTGACGCTGCCCGAGCCGCCGACGCCGATCGCCAACTTCGTCACCCATGCCGAGAGCGGGCGGCTGATCTTCCTCTCCGGCCAAGGGCCCCTGCGCGCCGACGGCACGCTCTGCACCGGCAAGGTGGGCGAGGACGTGACGGTCGAGCAGGCCTATCAGCATGCCCGGCTGACCGGGCTCAATCTGCTTGCCGTCATGCATGCCGCCGCCGGCGATCTCGGCCGTATCGTGCGCGTCGTCAAGCTGCTCGGCTTCGTCAACGCGACGCCGACCTTCAGCGATCACCCGAAAGTGGTCAATGGCTGCTCGGACCTGTTCGCCGATGTCTTCGACAAGATCGGCGGCCATGCCCGCTCGGCGATCGGCGTCGGCTCGCTGCCTGGAAACATCACCGTCGAAATCGAAGCGGTCGTCGAGATCGCCGCCTGACCTGCCACCCACGGGATTAGCTCACATGAAAACCTCTTCCGACACCGGCTCCAACACCACCATCCGCGAACGGCTGGGATTGCGGCCGATCATCAACGTCTCGGGCACCATGACCGCGCTCGGCGCCTCGATCATCGTCCCGGAAGCGATCTCCGCCATGGCTGAAATGGCCTCGCAATGGGTGGAAATGGACGATCTGCAACGCGCCGCGAGCACGGTCGTCGCACGCCTCACCGGCGGCGAGGTCGGCTTCATCACCGCCTGCTGCGCCAGCGGCATCACCATGGCGGTCGCCGGTGCGATGACCGGAACCAGCCTGCTCGCCATCGAGCGCCTGCCCGACGACACTGGCGACCTCAAGTCGGAGGTCGTCATCCAGCTCGGCCACATCGTCAATTACGGCGCCCCGATCGACCAGTCGGTCCGCGTCGCCGGCGCCAGGGTGGTGCCCGCCGGCACGGTCAGCGTGACCCAGGACTATCATGTAAGCGAGGCGATCAACGAGCGCACGGCGGCGGCCCTCTACGTCGTGGCCCACCACACGGTGCAATACGGCATGCTGTCGCTGGAGGAATTCTGCGATATCTGCCACGCCAAGGGCGTGCCGGTGATCGTCGACGCCGCGTCCGAGTATGATCTGCGCGGTTTTCTGGCGCGCGGCGCCGATGTCGTCATCTACAGCGGCCATAAATTCCTGAGCGGGCCGACCAGCGGCATCGTCACCGGCCGCAAGGATCTGGTGCGGGCCGCCTATCTGCAGAACCGCGGCGTCGCGCGCGCCATGAAGGTCGGCAAGGAAAGCATCGCCGGCACCATGGCGGCGCTCGAAGCCTGGGAGAAGCGCGACCATGCCGGAATCCGCCGGCGCGAGGAAGCAGCGCTGAACCTGTGGAAGGACGCGCTGCAGGGACTGCCCGGCATCGTCGCCATCATCATTCCCGACCCCACCGCCAATCCACTCGACCGGCTGCAGATATTCGTCTCCCCAGAGAGCCGCTTCACCGCCGCCGGTCTTGCCTCGGCCCTTGCCGCCGGCTCGCCGCCGATCATCGTGCGCAATCACGAGGTCGAGCGCGGCCATTTTTTCCTCGACCCCTGCAACCTTCACCCCGGCGAGGCGGAGATTGTCGCCGAACGTCTGCGCGCCGTGCTGACCGCGAAGGAGCGCCCGGCCGACGCGATGAAGGTCGCCCGCAAGGATTCGTCAGGCGTCTTGCGCTGGCCGGATTGATCGCTAAACCGACCATGCCGAAGGCATCGGCTGATCACGCGACTGTGAACAGCCGGAATTTGCCCACGCGGGAATAAATCCTCTCTTCAACAAGTCTCCTCGACATACGCCACGGCTGGCGTTGAGGAGACTGGCATGCCCCATCATCGCGAGCACAGCGAACACGGCTGCGGCGTCAGCCGCCGTCATGCGCTGCCGAGCATGATCGTCATCAATCCCTTCTCCATGGCGCCCCTCCTTTTCATAGCGCCCCTCCTTTCATAGCGCTTGACACTGGTGACGCAGATGAATTCACTTTCAGCAAGGCAGACGACTTTGCCCGTTTCCGGGGGCTTTGCTCCTGCAAGCCAGGCAAAATCGCTGTCGCATCTTGAGGCGGCACGGCCTGTCCGCTCCGGAGAGGATCATGGTGCTGCTTTGAGCGACAGGGCCCTGGCAGAGCGTTTCAACGACGTAGTGCTGCCGCATCTCGGCGACGCGCTGGCGCTTGCCCGCTGGCTGACCGGCAATGCCGCCGACGCCGAGGATGTCGTTCAGGACGCCTGCATCAAGGCGCATGCCGGCATATCAGGCTACGCCGGCGGCAATGCGCGTGCCTGGCTGCTCACCATCGTGCGCAACACCTCCTACACCTGGATGGCGCGCAACCGGCCGCGCGGCATGATGGCCGTCGGCGACCTCGGCGATCTCGACGACATGGCGGCCGCCCATGGCACCAGCCTGCCGGACGAGGATGGTCCGGAAGCGAGCCTGATCGCCAGGGCCGACACGGCGGCACTGGAGGCTGCGATCGCTGCCCTGCCGCAGCCGTTTCGCGAAACGCTGGTGCTGCGCGACATCAACGGCCTCAGCTATCGCGAGATAGCGGCCATGCTCGACGTGCCGATGGGTACGGTGATGTCCAGGCTGGCCCGCGCCCGCGGCCTGCTGGCGTCCGAACTGGGGAGAGCGCCATGACCGGCCATGACGATGGACTGCCCAATGATCCCGAAGGTGTCAGACTGATGATCCACGCCCTTGTTGATGGCGAGCTTGATGCGGCGGCGGCCCTTGCGGTGGAGCGTCGCATCGCCGCCGATCCCCGGCTTGCCGCCGAACATGCCCGCATCCTTGCCTTGCGAGGCGCGGTCAGCCGCTTGCCGCGCCCCGACGTGAGCGACGCCTTTCGGGCCCGCATCGCGGCGATCGGCATGGCCAGCACCGAGCAGCCGGCGACAGCCGAGGCAGCAGAGCCGCAGCGCGGCACGCCGTCGGCGCTGCCGGGCTTGATTGCCGGCGCTGGCGTCGGCCAGCGGCGTGAAGCCGGGACGCGTCCTTCGCTGGCGCGGAGATCGCCGAGGGCAAGCCGCTTCGGCTCGTTCGACTGGCGCGCCATGGCGGCATCGATCATGATCAGCGCGGTGCTGGCCAGCGGCGCAACGCAATGGGTAATGTTCAACGGCGCCGAAGACGGCTTGGCCGCGGCCGTCGCCAGCGGCCATCGCCGCAGCCTGCTCGCCGCGAGCCCGATCGACATCGTCTCCTCCGACCGCCATACGGTCAAACCGTGGCTGGACGCCCGCATCGGCGTCTCGCCGCCGGCGCCGGATCTTGCCCAGGAGGGTTTCGCTCTTATCGGCGGCCGGGTCGAGGTGATATCGGGCCGGCCGGTACCGGCACTGGTCTACCGCCACCGCGAGCACCTGATCACCCTGGTCGCCGAACCGCAGCAGGGCGGCAAGACCACCCAGCCGGACGATCTTTCCTCCGGCGGCTTTTCGATGGTGCACTGGAGCGACGGCGCCTTCTCCTATTGGGCGATCTCCGACATGGAGCGCCCCGAGCTCGACGACTTCGTCGCTCGCTTCCGCAAGGCGGCGGCATGAGCCGGAATATGGCCGTCGGCATCTCGCCGATGGCCTGAAATCCTTGCGGCCCCGCGCGAATTCCGCTAAGGCGCGCCTTTGTCGCCGGGGAGCAGAAGCTTGGACGATCAACGCGCCGACGTCGCCATCATCATGGGCAGCCAATCCGATTGGGCGACGATGCGCCAGGCAGCGGAGACGCTGGAGGCGCTTGGTGTGCCCCACAAACGGCTGATCATCTCGGCGCACCGCACGCCCGACCGGCTTTACGAATTCGCCAAAGGCGCCAAGGCCGCCGGCTACAAGGTCATCATCGCCGGCGCCGGCGGTGCCGCGCATCTGCCCGGCATGACGGCGGCGATGACACCACTGCCGGTGTTCGGCGTGCCGGTGGAATCGAAGGCGCTGTCGGGCCAGGATTCGCTGCTCTCGATCGTCCAGATGCCGGCCGGCATTCCTGTGGGAACGCTGGCCATCGGCAAGGCTGGTGCGGCCAACGCCGCCCTGCTGGCCGCCGCCGTGCTGGCGCTCAACGACGACAAGCTTGCCCAGCGCCTCGATGCCTGGCGCGCCTCACAGACCGCCAAGGTCGCGGCCGAACCGACGGATACGCCGTGAGCCTGCCCGCCGGATCGACCATCGGCATCATTGGCGGCGGCCAGCTTGGCCGCATGCTGGCAATGGCCGCCGCCCGGCTCGGCTACCGCACCATCGTGCTGGAGCCTCAACCGGATTGCCCGGCGGCACAGGTCGCCAACCGGCAGATTACGGCTGCCTATCACGATCCGGCAGCACTTGCCGAACTGGCGGCTGCAAGCGCCGTCGTCACCTACGAGTTCGAGAACGTGCCGGTCGCCGCCGCAACCGCGCTTGCCGCCAAAGTGCCGGTCTATCCGCCGCCGCGGGCGCTTGACGTGGCGCAGGACCGGGTGAGCGAAAAGACATTCCTCAACGGCATCGGCATCGCCACCGCCGCGTTCCATCAAGTCGACACCGACGACGAGCTGGCGGCGGCGCTGAAGGCCTTCGGCGGCAGCGGCATCCTGAAGACGCGGCGAATGGGTTACGACGGCAAGGGCCAGCGCGTCTTCCGCAACATGGAAGCCGGCGGTTTCGCCGGCACCTGCGAGGGGATGGGCAATGTGCCGCTGATCCTGGAAAGCTTCGTGCAGTTCGAGCGCGAGATTTCCGTCATCGCCGCGCGAGGGCTGGACGGCACTGTCGCCGCCTACGATCCAGCCTGGAATGTGCACCGCGACGGTATTCTGCACACATCGACCTTGCCGGCCGGCGTTGCGCCGGCGACCGCGCGGGACGCGAAAGACGCGGCGACGAAAATCCTGTCGGCGCTCGACTATGTCGGCGTCATCGGTGTCGAGTTCTTCGTACTGGCCGACGGCTCCCTACTGGCCAACGAGATCGCGCCCCGCGTCCACAATTCCGGCCATTGGGCCGAAGCCGCCTGCATCGTTTCGCAGTTCGAGCAGCATATCCGCGCCATTGCCGGCCTGCCATTGGGAAGCTCGAACCGTCATTCCGATTGCGTGATGGAGAACCTGATCGGCGACGACGTGCTGCGCGTTCCCGCCTTGCTCGCCGAGCCCGACCTGATGCTGCACCTCTACGGCAAGGCCGAGGCCCGGCCCGGTCGCAAGATGGGTCATTTCACCCGCATCAGCCGCCGCGTCTGATACCAGACACGCCTATTGCACCTCGTCGCTGTCCGCGTCGGGGCTGGCGCAACTTGCATCGCCTTCCTCGCAATTGGCGGAGGCGGCGAGCTGCTTGATGCGATCATTGGTCAGCCTGGTCAGGCATTGCGAGACCTCCATCGCATGGATGGACCCGCCTTGGCTGGCGGCGGTGTTATGCGCGCATTCGGCATCCCGGAAGCTGATCCAGGCGCGTTGTGCCACCTGAAGCAATCTCTTGCCATCGGCATCATCGGAGCCGATCAACGCCTGATAGGCCGCATTGAGCCTGGCGTCGGCCGCCTGATAGTCCTCGCCGGCACAGATATTCATCATCTGCTGGCTGTCGTCGGAGCGGTCGCATTCTTGCCCTCGGGCAGCCGAGCTCGCCGCCAGGATGACGAGGCAGGAGGAGAGGAATATTCGGCGCATGGTCGTCCCCAAATCGCTTGCGATGGACGACATCATCCCAGCCGGCCCATGGCCGCGCAATGCCACGGGGCCGACATGGCGGATATTTGATGATATCGGGACGCGGAGCACGCTTGCGGTTGACTTACGGTTGACATGGGCAAGTCTCCTCGTTTATGAGCCACCCACCGTTCAAAAGGCGCGTCTTCTGGCGCGCCTTAAAAATTCGACCCCGAACCGGGTCCAGACCGACAGGCAAGACCATGAAGATCAAGAATTCGCTCAAGGCGTTGAAGGCGCGTCACCGCGACAACCAGCTGGTTCGCCGCAAGGGCCGCGTTTACATCATCAACAAGACCGCCCCGCGCTACAAGGCGCGCCAGGGTTGAGTTTTCGGCCGGAGGCTTTTTCGTCTCCGCCCACTGATGCTTGTCGGCCAGCCGACCTTCCCACGCTAAAATCACTTTGATGTTCCGCCGCCCGGGATTAAACTCGGGCGATGCGGATTCTTTTTGTATCCTTGACGACTTTGCTGGTTTCCGGCGTCGTCTCCCTGCCGGCCCAAGCCGGTGATCGGCCGATCGCGGTGGCGGCCGCGGATGGTCAGCCGGCGCCCGCCGATGCCCAGCCAGCGGCTCCGGACACTCCGGTTACGCCCATGACGAAACAGGCCCGGCTCGACAAATTGTTCTCCGACCTGAAGCGCGAGCGCAACGAAAAGGCCGCCGAGCGCATTGCCGGCAGCATCTGGAACGAATGGTTCCAGTCCGGCAGCGCCTCGATCGACCTGATGATGCAGTGGTCGCAAAAAGCGATGAATGATCAGAAATTCGACGTCGCGCTCGATTTCCTGGACCAGGTGGTGACCTTGCAGCCTAGCTACGCCGAAGGCTGGAACCGTCGCGCCACCGTGCATTTCATGATGAAGAACTACGGCAAGTCGATGGCCGACATCGACCGCACGCTGCAGCTCGAGCCACGCCATTTTGGCGCGCTGTCGGGCCTGGCCCAGATCATGGCCGAGACCGGCCACAAGCAATCGGCGCTCGAGGCCTGGCAGAAGGTGCTGGCCATCTACCCGATGATGCGCAGCGCCCAGAACCAGGTCGCGACCCTGTCGGAAGAGCTTGCCGGCGAAGGCATTTGATAGATCAGGAAATAGCCATTAGGCGCTGGCGCTGGAGCCAGCCCTACTGCCTACCCCACAACTTATCCCCCTCCATCCCCGTATATCCCTGCATGAACCTGATCTATGCCGCGCTCGCCTTCCTGATGGCGCTTGTCCTTGCCCTGGTCGGCGTCACCCGCGCCGGCTCGTGGCTGATCGAGCGCCGCGGTCCTTCGGTCGGGGCGTTCGCCGACATCGACGGTGCCCGCATCCACTACGTCCACCTCCCCGCCCCAGCCAGTGCGGATCTGCCGCCGATCGTCTTCATCCATGGCGCCAGCGCCAATTTGAAAGACCAGATGCTGCCACTCAGGCCGCTGCTTGAAGGCCGCGCCGAAATGCTGTTCTTCGACCGGCCTGGTTTTGGCTGGTCCGGCCGCGGTCCAGGCAACAATGAGGACCCATCGGCGCAAGCCGCAATCATCGCCGCCCTGATGGACCGTCTCGGCATCAAGAAGGCAATCATCGTCGGCCATTCCTTCGGCGGCGTGGTGACGGCGGCTTTCGGCCGCGAGCATGCGGACAAGACGCTCGGGCTGGTCTTCCTGGCGCCGGCGACCCATCCCTGGCCGGGCGGCGCGACGTCCTGGTACTACGACCTGACCACCATCCCGGTGATCGGCCGGCTGTTTTCCGAGACGCTGACCTATCCTGCCGGGACGCTGTGGATGGCGGACGCCACGACCTGCGTCTTCTCACCCAACAAGGTGCCCGACAATTATCTCGCCGCAACCTCGATCCCGCTGGTGCTGAGGCCGTCGGCCTTTCGCGCCAACGCCACCGACGTTGCCGGCCTCTATCGCTATGCGCTCGCCGCCGCACCGCACTACAAAGAGATCACGGCCCCGACCGTGGTCATCTCCGGCGACCGCGACAAGGTTGTCTATGCCCGGATCCACTCCGTCGGCCTGGTGCGCGACATCCCAGGCGCCGAGCTCGTCTGGGTGCATAATCTCGGTCATAAGCCGGACTGGATCGCTTCCGACCTCGTCGTCGGCGCCATCGAGAAAGTCGGCGGCAAGGACATCGATCTGGAAGCAATCGCCAGGACGGTGGAGGCTCGGATTGCCGGCGACACATATGGCACAGGCAAATGCGCCGAGCTCAAGGAACCCGAAACGGAGTTGGCGCCGATCTGATGTGCGTCTTCCGAAAACGGTCGTCGAAAAACGGTATCGGGCCATATCGGCATGTACGTCCTGAAACACGGCATAAAGAGAAATCCGGAAAGGCGATGGGCGCTGCCGGATCGCATCTTCTTCGGTCACGGCGCATGCGCCATTCTCGCCGGCACCTTCCTCAAGCATCCGCCTTTGGAGGGATTTTACGGCGAACGGATCATTCCTGACGAAGGTTTTTCAGGAAACCATATCTATGTGACGAACGGCCTGATCGCTTTCGACTATCATGGCTATTGCGCCCGAGAGCGGTTGCTCGAACACCATGAAAGAAGCTGGGCTTCGCGCAACGCCGGATGGCATTGCATGATTGCGAAGGTCGATTTCGATCTGCTCGATAAGACCGAGCTCAACCGGCGAAAGATGCTCGGCCCGGATCAGTATCTGCAAGATCCCATACCCCGCGCGCGTGGTTTCTCCAGCGAAGAAACCACGCGGAAGCCGCGGCAAGAGCGCTCGGGCCTGCAACGACGCTGGCGGCCGACTACCGGCCGGCTGTTTCCGATCCGACATAGGCGATGCGCAGCATGTTGGTCGATCCCGGGGTCCGCAGCGGCACGCCTGCGGTGATGATGACCCGGTCGCCCGGCTTGCCGAAGTCTTCTTCCAGCGCGATGCGGCAGGCGCGGTTGACCATGTCGTCGAGATCGGTGGCATCGGGCGAAACGACGCAATGCGTGCCCCACAAAAGCGACAGCCGTCGCGCCGTGTTGAGGATCGGCGACAGCGCGATGATCGGCACCTGCGGACGCTCGCGCGCGGCGCGCAGGCCGGTGGTGCCCGATGCCGTGTAGGTGATGATCGCCGACAGTTTCAGCGTTTCGGCGATCTCGCGGGCGGCCAGCGAAATGGCATCGGCGCCGGTCGCTTCCGGCTCGGAGCGTTGCGCGTTGATGATGCCGGCATACGTCGGATCGGTTTCGACCTTGGCGGCGATGCGGTTCATCATCGCCACCGCCTCGACCGGATAAGCACCCGCCGCCGATTCCGCCGACAGCATGATCGCGTCGGCGCCTTCGAAGACGGCAATCGAAACGTCGGACACTTCGGCGCGGGTCGGCACAGGGGCGGTGATCATCGATTCCAGCATCTGCGTGGCGACCACCACCGGCTTGCCGGCGCGGCGCGCGGCGCGCGTGATCTGCTTCTGGATGCCGGGCACCGCTTCCAGCGGCATTTCGACGCCGAGATCGCCGCGGGCGACCATCAGCGCGTCGGACAGTTCGATGATCTCGGCCAGCCGGGCCACGGCCTGCGGCTTTTCGATCTTGGCCATGATCAGCGCGCGGCCACGGGCGATCTTGCGCGCCTCGGCCAGATCTTCCGGCCGCTGCACGAAGGATAGCGCGACCCAGTCGACGCCGGTGGCGAGCACCGCGTCGAGATCCTTGCGGTCCTTCTCGGTCAGCGCGCCGACGGGCAGGTCGGTATCTGGCAGGCTGACGCCCTTCTTGTCGGAAATGGTGGTGCCGGCAATGACGGTGCAGACGATCGACTTGCCGTCGCTCTTTACCGCCTTCAGTTCGAGCTTGCCGTCGTCGATCAGGAGGCGATGGCCAGCCTCGACCGAGCTCAGGATTTCAGGATGCGGCAGGTAGACCCTTGTCGAGGTGCCGGGCTCGGGATTGTCGTCGAGGGTGAATGTCTGGCCCAGCGTCAGGACTTCCTTGCCATTGGCGAACTTGCCGACGCGCAGCTTCGGGCCTTGCAGGTCGGCCAGGATGCCGATCGGCCTGCCAACTCTTTCCTCGACCGCGCGGATGCGGGCGACCAGCGTGCGCATCAGCTCATGATCGGTATGGCTCATATTGATGCGGAACACATCGGCGCCGGCTTCGAACAGCTTTTTCAGCATCTCCTCGGAGGAAGATGCCGGACCGATTGTGGCTAGGATCTTGACCTTGCGGCTACGTCTCATTGACTATTCGTTCCCGGGGCGGCTGGAGCGCCTCCCGTTGCGGGCTCGTCGGTGAGCTGGACCATCCAGCTTGCCTGCTCGCCCGTGTCATATTCCTGGAATCCGGCGCGCTGGAAGCCCCTGGCGACGCAGTCGCTTACGCCGGCAATCTTGAACTCTTTTTCAGCCACGCACATGTTGATCGGGCCGTCCCAGCGTCCACCGCGCTCGGCGTCTTCTGCATAAAGATAGTAAAACCTTGATGACAGCGGTCCTTCGATCAACGTCTTGCAACTCGATCCCTCGATGTGCCACCAGCCCTCGGTGATCCAGCCGGCCTTGGCCCGATAGCCGATTCCGACGCCGACCAGGTTCTGCGTGGCGTTGCAGACGCGGAAGTCGGCGCGCGCCGGTGAAGCTGTGACCATCGCTGACAGTCCCACGGCGAGCGCCAGGAGCGGCATGGCTAAGGCAAAGCGCGCGCGCTGCCCGCCGTCGGAACCCATCCTAAAACCCCTCAAGAACCACATCAGCATCTCTCTGCGCCCCTTTTCGGAAAAGTCCGGGCGCATGTCAACGCGCCGTTTTGACCAATTCCAATCGATTTAGGAAGGCTCCCGGCGCACGACCGTCGCCCCGTGCCAGATTTCCCGGGAAACCTTGGCTAAACAACGGCATTGCGTACACGTCGTCTTCGTGGAATGACGATAGCATCCTCCCCGAAGGCCAGCGAACGACCATTTTCCGCCAATGACCCGATCCACAGTTTTCGCGCCCTTCGACATCGTCGAGGGCGACCGCAAGCGAGGCATCGTGCTTCTGGCCGATCACGCCCGCCGCGACCTGCCGGAAGAATATGGCAGCCTGGGGCTGCCGGCGGCCGAATTCGACCGCCATATCGCCTATGACATTGGCGTCGAAGCGGTGACGCGCGAACTGGCGGCCCTGCTCGATGCGCCGGCGGTGCTCGCCAATTTCTCGCGGCTGCTGATCGACCCCAACCGAGGCGAGGACGATCCAACACTCATTCGCCAGCTTTACGACGGCACCATCATTCCCGGAAATTATCCCCTGGCGCAGGAGGAACGCGAAAGGCGGCTCGATCGCTTCTACCGCCCTTATCACGACGCGGTCGGCGCCATGATTGCGTCGGTCGCGCAGGCTTCAGGGCAAGCGCCTTTCATCTTCTCGGTGCATTCCTTCACCCCTGCCATGCAGGGCAAGCAACGTCCGTGGCATGTCGGTATCCTGTGGGACAAGGACGACCGGGTGGCGCGACCGCTGATCGATATGCTGGCTGAGGACAAACAACTCGTGGTTGGCGACAACGAACCGTATGATGGCGCGTTGCGCGGCGACACCATGTTCAGGCACGCCATCGTCAATGGCTATGCCCACGCGCTGATCGAAATCCGCCAGGATCTGATAGCGGACCAGAAGGGCATTGTCGCCTGGGCAGGGCGGCTCGCACCGATCGTTGACGCGATCGACCGCCGTCCCGATATACATGCGGTAAAGATGTTCGGCTCGCGGACCGGGCCGCTATGACGGAGGTTTCGATGACCGAACTCAGCGACGAACAGAAGCGCGACTTCGAGGCCGCCGCCTTTCGGCGACTGGTCGAGCATTTGCGTGAACGGGGCGACGTGCAGAACATCGATCTGATGAACCTCGCCGGCTTCTGCCGCAACTGCCTGTCGAACTGGTACCGCGAAGCAGCCAATGCCGAAGGCGTCGAGCTCGGCAAAGAGCAATCGCGCGAGATCGTCTACGGCATGCCCTATGCGCAATGGCAGGCGCTCAACCAGATAGAGGCTTCGGACGCCAAGAAGGCGGAATTCGAAGCACGGCGCCCCAAGGACCACTGAGCCCGTTTAGCCCAAATGCTTTCCCACAACAGCGCTTGACTGAAAATTGAATCGATCTAATTTGCCGCGCAAAGCCATTTTCTGACCGGATTCGTGCCATGAACGCTTCGAACGCCATGCAGACTGCCATTCGCGGGCGATGGGCCGTGGCGGCCATTTTCCTCGCCAATGGTTTCCTGACCGGCAGCTGGGCGCCGCAGATTCCTGTCTTCCTGACCCGGCTGGACATCTCGAAATTCACGCTCGGCCTGCTGATCCTTTTGTTCGGCGCCGGCGCGGTCACCGCCATGACATGGTGCGGCCACCTGATCTCCAAACACGGCTCGCGCACCGTGCTGCGCTGGTTCGGCCTGTGCGGCAGCCTCGGCCTGCTGGTCGTGGCGCTGGCACCCGACGTGCCGCTGGCGGCCATCGCCATGTTCATATTCGGCGGCTCCATCGGCGGCATGGATGTCGCCATGAATGCGAATGCGGTGGTGGTGGAACGGCGGCTGGGGCGCGCCATCATGTCCTCGTCGCACGGCTTCTGGAGCCTCGGCGGTTTCGCCGGCGGCGCCCTCGGCGGCTTCGCCATCCAGACCTATGGCCACCTCGCCCATGCCGCGGTGGTGACCGTGCTTGCCTTCGCGGCAATCGCGGCGGCGGTGCCCCACATCGTGGCCGAAAACAAACCGCAGGCGGTCGAGCATCATAAATTCGCTCTGCCGGCAAACCCATTGGTCTACCTCATCGGCCTGATGGCCCTGTTGACGATGATTTCAGAGGGCGCGGTGCTCGATTGGGCGGCGCTGTATCTGCGGCAGGAACTCGGCGCCGACCTCGCCGTCGCCGGTCTTGCCTATGCCGCCTTCTCCGGCGTCATGGCGATCATGCGCTTTTTCGGCGATGGCGTCCGCAACCGCTTCGGCGCGGTGATGACACTGCGCGGTTCGGCCATCGTCGCGGCCGCCGGCATGCTGATCGCCGGCCTGTCGCCTTCGCCTTGGCTCGCCATATCAGCCTTTGCGCTTTGCGGCTTCGGCATCGCCAACATGGTGCCGATCATCTTTTCCGCCGGCGGCAACCAGGAGGGCATGTCCTCGGGCACCGGCATGAGCGTCGTCACCACCATGGGCTATTCCGGCATTCTGGTGGCGCCGTCGGCGATCGGCTTCGTCGCCGAGCATTCCAGCTTCGGCCCGATCTTCATCGCCATGTCGGCTCTGCTGATCGTCGTCTTGCTGATGGCCGGATTGGCTCACCGCGCCGAATTCGCTCCGGATGCCGCCCCCGCCGAATAACGTTTCAATTCCTCGTGGAGAAAATCAGCCACGCGGCGGATGCGCACGCTGGTGCGCACGTCGCGATGCATGGCCAGCCATACCGGCAGGGCAGGCAAGGGCAGGCCGGGCAACACTTTTTCGACCAGCGGATCGCGGTCTGCCAGCGGCTCCTGGCCAAGACCAACGCCGTTTCCCGCCCGCACGGCTTCCCAAAGCACGATCTGATTGTCGGCCCTGAAACGAAAGCTGTTTCGGGTGACCGGGATGCCATACTGGGAAAAGGCCCGGATCATCTCGTCGCTGCGATCGAAGCCGATCAGGGCGTGATTGACGAGGTCGGCCGGCCCCACCGGGCGCCCGCGCCTGTCGAGATAGGATATGGCCGCGCAGGCGCAGAGTGCGATATCGCAGACCTTGCGCGCCACCAGTTCGTTCTGCGCCGGCTTGACCATGCGGATGGCAATGTCGGCATCCCTGCGCAGCAGGTTCTCGACCTGGTTCGAGGCAGCGATCTCGACCTCGATGCTGGGCTCGTCGACGCCGAGCCGCGCCATCATGTCGGGCAGCACATAGGCCGCTACCACCTCACTGGCCGCGATGCGCACCGTGCCTTCGATCGCCTCGACCGAACCCAGAGCGAGCCGTGAAAAGGCGCTTGCCTGCTCGCTCACCGTCTTGCCGCGCTCGAACAGCGTGGCTCCCGCTTCGGTCAGCGCATAGCCGCTTCGGCCGCGCCGGAAAAGCGTGACGCCGAGCGCCTGTTCCAACTCGCCGATGTGACGGCCAAGCGTCGGCTGGCTTACCGACAGCTTTCGCGCCGCGGCCGACAGGCTGCCGGTTTCCGCCACGGTGACAAAGCTCTTGATCAGGTTCCAGTCAATGTCTTCCATTCAATAATGAATATCAAAACTGCAGTCGTAGTCAATTTTAATTCATCGATGAAGCGATCATATTCACCCTGCAAACACCGATACCGACTGCAACAACCAATCAGGAGTAATACAATGACCAAGATCGCAATCGCAACCGCCGCCCTCCTCATCGCCGCCAACACGGCTTTCGCCGGCAGCGACAAGTTCGGCTCGGACAATGCCAGCCAGCCAACCGTCGTCACCACCGACAATGTGACCACCACGTCGATCAGCAAATCCGAGGCGACCAATCAGAAGCCAGCCGTCCAGGGTAGCAACCGCGACCTCTTCGGCAGCCGCTGAACGGCGGCCCCCGAAAATCCAGAAGCGGCGGGCTTGTCCCGTCGCTTCTAGGCAAACCCCGCACTTGAAAACGAATAAGGAGACGAAGAATGACCAAGATCGCAATTCTCGGCGCCAATGGCCGGCTCGGTCGCGTGGTTGCCAAGGCCTTCATCGACGCCGGCTTCGACGTCCGCGCCGTCACCCGTACCGGCATGGTGCCGGCCGAGCTTGAGGGCGCCACGGCGGTTGCCGGCGATGCGCTGGACAGTCAATCGCTGATCCAGGCCACCGAGGGTGTCGACATCATCTTCAACGGCCTCAACCCGATCTACACCGACTGGGGCAAATGCCTGCCAATGGCCGAAAATGTCATGGCCGCCTGCCATGCCAACGATGCGCAGCATCTCTTCCCCGGCACCGTCTACAATTACGGCTCGCCCATGCCGGCGGTGATCACGGAAGACACGCCGTTCCATCCGACGACCGAGAAGGGCCGCATCCGCTGTGCCATGGAGGATCTGTTCCGCCGTGAGGCCGAGGCCAGACGGGTGCGCACCATTGTTCTGCGGGCCGGCGATTTCTTCGGCGGCACCGGCAGCGGCTCCTGGTTTGACCTGATCGTCGCCGCCAAGATCAACAAGGGCATCTACACCGCGCCCGGTCCGGCCGACCTCGTGCATGAATGGGCCTATTTGCCGGATTTCGCCGTCGGTTTCGTCGCGCTGGCCCGCAATCTCGACAAGCTCGGCTTCTATGAGGCGCTGAACTTTCCAGGCCATGCCGTCACCGATCTCGAGATCAAGGTGGCCGCCGAGAACGCCATCGGCCATCAACTCAAGATGACTTCCATGCCTTGGTGGGTGCTGCGCGCCGGCAGCCCGTTCGTGGCGATGTGGCGAGAGATCGTCTCGATGTCATACCTGCGCTTCGAGCCGCACCGGCTGGCCTCGACGCGGCTGGCAGGCATCATCGGCGAAATCCCGCATACGCCGCTCGATCAGGCGGTGAACGAAGCCTTGCAGGATATCGGCATCGCCGTCGCGCCCACCCGTCGCCAGGCCGCCTGATCGAGCTTGCTGGCAGGTGAGAACGGCTGCGCTCGGTAAGGGTCCGGCGGCGGATCGTTGCCGGTCAGATCCTGCCCAGCACAAGCAGGATCAGCACCACGACCAGGATGACGCCGACAATGCCCGATGGTCCGTAGCCCCAGGAGCGCGAATGCGGCCATGCCGGCACAGCGCCGATCAGGATCAGGATCAGGATGATAACGAGAAGTGTGCTGATCGTCATTTTGAGCCCTCGCCGTCTGGTTGCATTCGAGGGAACAATGCAAAAGGCCGCCCGGTTGTTCCGGACGGCCTTTGTTGCTTGGCCTGCGAAACGCTCTATTCCGCCGCCTTCGGGAAGCTGACTGCCGGCTCGGCGCCGACATCTGCCAGAGGCCCTTGGGACGAGATCTCGCCCTTGCCGCGCCGGAAGAGACGGCTGATTAAGCCGCGTCGCGCGCCGGGTTTGATCTTGGCGCGGGTGAACACCATCAGCATCGACGGCGTCACGACCAGCGTCAGAATGGTGGCGAAGGACAGGCCGAAGACGATCGCCGAGGACAGCGAAATCCACCATTGCGTCGACGGCGCATTGATCGTCGTCTCGTGATGGAAGATTTCGAGCCCAAGGCCGAAGGCGATCGGCAGCACGCCGAGAATCGCCGACACCGCCGTCAGCACAACCGGTCGCGCACGCTCGCGGCAGGTCTGCAGCACCGCGTCCATCTTGTCCCAGCCCTCCTCACGCAACCGGTCGTAGGTGTCGATCAACACGATGTTGTTGTTCACCACCACGCCGGCCAGCGCGATGACGCCAATGCCCGACATGACGATGCCGAACGTCTCGCCCGTGATCAGCAGTCCAAGGAACACGCCGATTGTCGCCATGACCACGCAGGACAGCACCAGCCATACGCTGGTAAACTTGTTGAACTGCGCCAGCAGCACCAGGAAGATCAGGAAGATCGCCGCGCCGAAGGCCTTGCTGAGGAAGGCGCTGGCTTCCGCGCTGTCCTCATTCGATCCGGCGAGCTTCCAGCGTATTCCGCTGCCCAGATTCATATCGGTGACGGCCTGAGTGACCTGCTGCTGGACTGCCGCGACCTGTTGGCCGGCGGCGACATTGGCCTGCACCACCACGGTTCGGGCACCGTCGATGCGGTTGAGGATGCCGACCGTCGGCTCGGGTTTGCGCACGACGAAGTTTGAGATCGGCACCGACCCTTGCGAGGTCTGCACCCTGAGCTCGTCCAGCGTCGACAGCGTGCGCCGGTCTTCCGGAAGACGCAGGCGGATGTCGACGGCGTCATCGGCACCAGCAGGCCGGTATTCGGAGAGCTTCAGTCCGTTCGTCACCAGCTGCACCACGGTGCCGACCGAAGTCGGGCTGATGCCGTATTGCGCGGCCTTGGCGCGGTCGACCTCGAGAGCCCAGTCGACGCCGGGCGGCGGCAGGCCATCGGAAATATCGATGACGCCCGGCACCTTGGCGATACGCGCCGCGACGGCGCGCGCCTTGTCGTCGAGGCCGGCTGGATCGACGGCCGATAGCCTGATCTGGATCGGTTTGCCGGTCGGCGGACCGGCTTCCGGCACGCGCACCTCCACGTCGACCCCGGGAATGCCGGCCATCACGCCGCGCAGATCGCTTAGGATCTGGTTGGCGGACTTGCGTTCGCGCCAGTCGATGAATTCGTACTGGATGACGCCGACGACGTCCTCGGGCACGTCCTGGCCGCCGCCCTGCGTCTTGCCGACGCGGGTGTAGACCGACTTCACGCCAGGCCACCCGAGCAACCGGCTCTCGGCGATCTTGGTCGCCGTATCCATTTCGGCCAGCGAAAGGTTGCCGCGGGCATGCACGTAAAGCAGGCCGTAGTCAGGTTCGACGCTCGGGAAAAACTCGACGCCGGCACCGTACTTTGAATAGCCAACGAAAATACCGGTCAGCAAGACGACGGTGAGCACCATCACGGTGATGGGAAAGCGCACCGCCTGCTTGACGACAGCCATGTACCAGCCGTCGCGATTGCCATCCTCGTGATGCTGCGGCGCCTTGGCGAATATAGCGCCCAGCGTCGGCGCGAAGACCAGCGCATAGAGCATCGAGGCCGACAGCGTGACGATCAGCGTGATCGGCATGTACTTCATGAAATCGCCGATGATGCCGGGCCAGAACAACAGCGGCGAGAAGGCGGCGATACGCGTCATCGTCGCGGCGATGACCGGGCCGGCCATGCGCTTGGCGGCAAGCGCGAAGGCTTCCTGCTTCGGCATGCCTTCGCTCATCCTTCGTTCGGCGAACTCGGTGACGATGATGGCGTCGTCGACCAGCATGCCGACCGCCAGGATGAGGCTGAACAGCACGATCATGTTGATCGTGTAGCCCATCATGGCAAGCAGCAGGATACCGATTAGGAAGGACGACGGAATGGCCAGGCCAATCAGCAGCGAGGCACGGCCGGACAGCGCGTAGAGGATGACGATGAACACCAGGATGACGGCGATCATCACATGGTTCTGCAAGTCCCCCAGCAGCTGGTTGACGAAGACCGACTTGTCCTGCGTGTAGGTGACGTGCATGCCCTCGGGCATGGTCTTGACGAAGGCATCGGACACCTCCCTGACCTTGGTCAGCGTATCGATCAGATTGGCGCCGATGCGCTTTTTGACTTCGATGGCGATGGCCGGCTTGCCGTTGAGGCGCGTGATTGTTGTCGCGTCGGCGAAGGTCGAGCGTATCGTCGCGATGTCCTTGGCCTGCACCACGGCATTGGGCCCGGCGACCACGGGAAGTGCCGCCACATCCTCGGGTGTCTCGATCAGCGACGGCACCTTGACGGCATATTTGCCTTCCGAGCCCTCGATGTTGCCGGCGGCGACCAGGCTGTTGGAAGCACCGACCGCGCCGATTAGCTGGTCGAGCTGCAGGCCATAGGACGACAGCTTCATCGGATCGATGACGACCTCGACCAGATCGTCGCGCGAGCCCTGCAACGAGCCTTCGAGCACGCCGGGCACTTCCTCGATGCGATCACGCAGTTCGCGCGCCGCGGCAGCCAGCACGCGTTCGGGCAATTCGCCGGACAGCGTGACGACGAGCACCGGGAATTCGGAAATGTTGACCTCCGTGACGACAGGCTCCTCGGCCGCCTGCGGCAGGTCGGCCTTGCCGTCCTGCACCTTGGAGCGTGTGTCCTGCAGTGCCGTCGCCAGGTTCGTCTGCGGCTGGAACTCGACCAGAACGTAGCCGCCGCCCTGGAAGGCGGCCGAGCGCATCTCCTTGAGGCCCTTCAGGCTTTTCAACTTGCTTTCCATCGGCCGCAGCAGAAGACGCTCGGAATCCTCCGGCGAAATGCCTTGATAGATCAGGCTGACATACATCATCGGAATCGGAACATCGGGTTCCGCTTCCTTCGGTGTCGACTGATAGGCGACCCAGCCTGCAATCAGCAGGAAGACCAGGACCGAGATGGTCAGGCGGGCATTGTTGATTGCGAGTCTGACGATATCCATGACTTATGCCTGCTGTTGCTTTCGGGAGTGGCGAACGGACATGCTGTCGCCGGACAAGGCCCGGCGCCGGCGCCCATGCGCTACTGCGTCCCGGCGGTGGCTTCGCCGATCAGTTTTTTGATGGTCGCCTGATCGGCCTCGACCGGATGGACCTCGTCGCCTTCCTTCACCAGTTCCTGGCCGGCAACGATGATGCGCGCATCGGCCGGGATGCCCCCAAGCACGAGACCGGTCGGCGTATCGTCGACCAGATCGATCGGGAAGAACGCCACCTTGTTGTCCTTTCCGACGGCGCGGATGCCGAGGTCGCCCTTGTCGCCGAGCGTCACCACCGAGCGCGGCAAAAGCACCGCGTCGGTCGGCAGCGCGCTGAGCTGGATTTCGGCCGTCATGCCGGCCGGCACCGAGCCATCGGCATTGGGGATGGCAATCTCGACTCGGAAGGTGCGGGTCGCCGACGAGGCGTCGCGGCTGATATAGCGCACGGTGCCTTCGACGGTCTGGCCGCTGACCAGCCGAACGCTGGCCTTGTCGCCGATCTTGAGATAGCCGAGGTCGCGCTCGCTGATTTCGCCGCGCGCGATCACCGGATCGAGCTTGAGGATCGTCGCCACCTCGCCGCCCTGCATGACGGAGCTGCCGAGTTCCACCGGCACCCGGTCGATGACGCCGTCGAACGGCGCCTTCACTTCGTTGCGGTCGAGCTCGGCCTGTGCGGTGTCCAGCTGCGATTGCGCCTGGGTCAGGTTGGAGCGGGCGGTGTCGAGCTGCAGCTTCGGCAAATTGCCTGTCTTGGCCAGACGCTCGGCGGCGTCGAGTTCGGCCTTGCGCTGCGCCACAAGCTGCTTGGCGTTGTCGACCATCGAGATCTTTTCCTCGGCGGCGAGCATCAGCACCAGGTCGCCGGTCTTGACGTGGTCGCCCTGCTTGACCGGCAGCTTGTCGATGACGCCGGCGACGCGGGTTGCCAGCACCGCGCGCTTGTCGGCTTCGGTCAGCCCGGAAATGCGGATGGCGCGCGCATAGGTCTTTCGCGGCGGCGTCACCACAGCGACGGTACGCAGCGGGGCCTTCGGTTCGGCTTCCGCCGTCTTCGGCTTGCTCGCGTCCGGCGTCTTGCCCTGCTCGGCTTCGGCTGCCTTGGCCTTGTTCGCCGCTACGCTGCCGACCGACGAGAACTCGCCTGTCGCCATCCACGCCGCGAAACCGATGAGCACAACAATGGCTGCAAGCTTGTGAAACCTGATTTTAGGCATCGTCATTTTTCCACTGCGGGTTCGGCCAGCACCGCGTCTGATGACGCGTGCGCGTCGCCGATATGGGTGCGCGCTCGACCGTGTTCAAATTGCCGTGATCGGCGAGCGCGCTTCTACATCAAAGTTGCATCGCAATATAGCCCCAAAGTTGCAGCAGCATTGCGTAGCCGAACAAGGTGTGGCCGCCATGAAACGGTACTTCGTCACTTGCCAGGCTACTTGGTGAAGCCGGCCGCCGGCTCACAATCCGGCTCTGAAACATCGTCCACCGGAGACCAGCGCGGCTCGCCACAGGCCCGTCCGGCCGTCTCCGAAATATAGCCGCGATCCGCATTGCGTCGCCCATCGAAGTGCAGGCACAAACCGACGATCCGCGTCAGTGTGATCGGCGAGAGGCAATGGTCGAGACACCATAACACTCGACTAAAGGGCTGGAATTGTTCGAAAAAAGGCACGGCAACCTTTCAGGTCAGGCTTGCCGCCGCCAATGCCCCGAGGTCGAACCTGATGCTGAAAAACTCGACGCGCCCGCATTCTTACGCCCTGGACAATCGCGTCGCGATACGCGCGACATAGGGCTCGGCGCGAGACAGGTGCGGGAACACCGGGTGTGTTTCGTCCCATTCGCAATTCGGGATCGAGCATTGCGCCCGATCCCTTCGGACGTCTTCCGCCCGGCGTCATCTGACCGTTGGTGGCAACAGGCGTCAGCATGATGACGGCTCTTCCGCACGCCAAGGTTGCTGTCACGCCAGCAGCGCTGGACTACGCGCTGCTGCGGAGACCCGCCGTGCCGCCGGCGGGCTCAGGCCCGACGGCGCTCTGCCTCCGGATTCTTGCGAACGGCGAGAAACTCCTTCACGCGACGGCCCGGTGCCGGACCGCGGACCGGCTTGAAACCGTCGTCGAGTTCGCCCGAGAGGTCGAGCGTGGCATGCTTGCCGACGGCATCGTAATTCTCTTCAAGCCAGTCGCTGGCGGCGGTGCGGCCGAGGTCGCGCAGATAGGTCAGGAAGGCCCATTCGGCATTGACCTTCGAGGATGCCGACAGATCCTTGAACGCCTCGTCGGCATCGATGCGGTGCATGCGGATGTCCCGGTATTCGCCATGCGGCAGACGCCCGGCGGCGATCAGTTCCTTGACGAAGGCGATCGAGCGGAATTCGCGCAGCAGCCCGGCATTGAAGGTGATCTCGTCGATGCGGTTCTGGATCTCGTTGGCGCTTCTTGGTGTTCCCTCGCGCACCACCGGGTTGATCTGCACCAGAAGCACGTCCTCGGTCGCCGCCGTCTTGAAGAACGGATAGAGCGCCGGGTTGCCGCCATAGCCGCCATCCCAATAGGGCACGCCCTTGATCTCGACAGCACGGAACAGTTGCGGCAGGCAGGCCGAGGCCATCACTGTGTCGAGATCGATCTCGCCATCGGAAAACACTCGCAACTGCCCTGTCTCGACATTGGTGGCGGAGATGAACAGTTCCATCGGCTTGCAGGCATGGACATTCCCGAAATCGATCTCCCGCGCGACCACGTCGCGCAGCGGATTGAGGCCGAGCGGGTTGGCGACATAGGGCGAGAATACCCGCGACATGGTGTCGAAGAAGACATAACCCGGCGTGTTCTCGATCGACCAATTGCCCCAGGCGACATCCCACGGCATGCGTTGCACCGGGCTGAACCGTCCCTTCGCCGCCACCGCGTGCCAGAAATCGTCCAGCTTCTTGCGCGCGCCCTCGACCCCGCCTCTGACAAAACCGTCAGCCAGCGCCACAGCATTCATCGCGCCGGCACTAGTACCGGACACCGCCGATATCTCCAGCCTGCCATCCTCCAGCAGCCGGTCGAGCACGCCCCAGGAAAAGGCGCCATGCGAGCCGCCGCCCTGGAGAGCGATGTTGATCTTCTTCTTTTCCTCCGCCTTGCCGTTCTTCGTCATGGCGTTCCTGTCATCCTGATTCGCCGGCCTGCCCCGACATCGTTCGAAGGAAGCAGCTATCGCCAGCTTATGTTGCAGTGCAGCATATAAGGATGGACCAAGGCAAGAACACGAACACGCTCGCGTGATCACATGAAATTTCGGTCATGCGAAAGCCAATCCGCTGCACGGGGAGAGACGCGGCTTTCGAAACAGACATGAAGCCAGGCAAATGGGAGCTAGGCGACGAGGTCCGGCACAGGCCCGATATAGCGTGACTGCGGACGGATCAGCCGTCCGGTGGTCTGCTGCTCGCGCGCGTGCGCGACCCAGCCGGCGACGCGTCCGGCTGCGAAGACATTGCTGAACGCCTCGGGCTGAAACCCTGCCGCTTCCAACACCAGTGCGGTGTAGAATTCGACATTGGTCTGCAGCGAACGCTGCGGCTTGACGACCCGGAGCACGTCGAGCGCGGTTTGCTCGACCGTCTCGGCGAAAGCCAGCCGCCTGCCGGTGTCGCCCTCACCGCCAAGCTTGCGCACCACCGCTTTCAGGACATCGGCACGCGGATCGCGCACGCGGTAGATGCGGTGACCGAAGCCCATGATGCGTTCGCCATGCGCGATCTCGTCGCGCAGCCAGGTGGCCGCATCGCCATGCGCGGCGATGGCGTCGAGCATCTCGATGACCGGGCCGGGCGCGCCGCCATGCAGCGGCCCCTTGAGCGCGCCAAGCCCGGCTAGCACCGACGATGTCAGGCCCGCCAGGGTCGAAGCGACGACGCGGGTGGCGAAGGTCGAGGCATTGAGGCCATGATCGCAAACGGTCACCAGATACGTGTCGAGCGCGTTTGCCAATGCCGGCGACGGGACCGATCCCCTGAGCATCCGCAACATGTCGGTGGCATGATCCGCCTTGCCGTCGGGTGCGATCGGCTGCTCGCCGCGCCGCAGGCGCAGCAAGGCCGGCGTCAGCACAGCGGGCGCAGCGATCAGCCGCAAGGCGTCCGCCAGCGTTTCGCCATCCGGCAGCAAGGCCATGCCGGCGCGCATGGCGCTGTAGATTTCGAGCGGCGCCAGCAGGCGCAGCGAAGGCGCGAGCCGGTCGAAGACCTCGGTGCGTGCCCCGCCCAACCTTGCCGCCAGTTCGGCGTCACCGGGCAGATCGTCGAAGAAGCCGTCCAGCAGTAGGCGGACGACCCGGGCGTAACTCCATTGTCCAGCCAAGTCCCCAAGCGAATGGCCTCGGATCGTCAGGTGGCCGCCCAGGCCATCCACGTCGGACAGCACGGTTTCGGCCGCCACCACATCATCGAGCCCATTCGCCATGGTCTTGTCTCCTTGAAGCTTTTCCCGGTGGGAGATAAGGATGGGCGCCATAAGCATCAATCTTGATCAATAGAATCAATATCTGAGCTCGATATGTCCGAATGGTTGTCGCGGGAAGAGGCGCTGGAAAGGCTCCGGGTGAGGCCGCAGACGCTCTATGCCTATGTCAGCCGCGGTCGCATCGGCATGCGCCCGGATCGGGCCGATCCGCGCCGCAGCCAGTACCGCGCCGACGACATCGCGGCGCTGGCAACGCGAAGGGCGCGCGGGCGCAGCCCCTCGGCCATTGCCGAAAGCGCGATCGCCTGGGGCGAGCCGTCGCTCGTCACCGCGATCTCGACCATCTCGCACGGCAACCTCATCTATCGGGGCCGGGATGCCGTTGCGCTGTCCGACCATGCCACGCTGGAAGAAACCGCTGGACTGCTCTGGGCTCTGTCCGGCCCGGTCCATTTCGAAGCGTCGCCACCAGATGCGCCGCGCCCGACCGGCCGCGCCCAGGCGTTCGTGCAACTCGCTTTGCTTGCCGGCCAGGCGCGGTCTTCGCTTGGACGAAATGCTGCCTCGCTGTGCACTGATGCCGCACGCGCGATCGGTGTGCTGGCCAGCGCTCTCGGTGCCGAGGCAGGGCCGGAACCGGTGCACCAGCGATTGGCGCGGGGCTGGTCGGTGGACGATGAAGGCGCGGATGCGATCCGGCGTGCGCTTGTGCTGCTTGCCGATCACGAACTCAACGCGTCGACCTTCGCGGCCCGCGTCGCCGCCTCGACCGGAGCCTCGCCCGCCGCTTGTCTGCTGGCCGGCCTGGCGACACTGTCAGGTCCCCGCCACGGCGGCGCCGGCGAAGCGGTAATGCAACTCGCCGAAGACGCGGGACGGCATGGTGCCGATGCCGCGATCCGGCGCTGGCTTGGCCACGACCGGCCACTGCCGGGATTCGGCCACCAGCTCTATCCCGAGGGCGATCCCCGGGCCACGGCGCTTCTGGCGGCCTTCGACAACACCGATGAAACATTGCGGTCGCTGGAAACCGCCGCCATGGCGGCGACCGGCGCCCAACCGAATATCGATTTTGCCTTGGCCGTGCTGGCGCGCGGCCTTGGCTTGCCGCGCGATGCACCGTTCCACCTCTTCGCGCTTGGACGCAGCGTCGGCTGGGCGGCACATCTGGTCGAACAGATCGTGAGCGGCAGCATCATCCGGCCGCGCGGCCGCTATGAGGGATTGCTGCCGTAAATCGCGTGAGCGCTATGCGCTCATGACATCGTGTCGAGCTTGCGCTGCATGGCCGCGATCTGGTCCTTCAACTGCTGCAGATCGTCGGACTTCTCCGGCGCTTCCTTCCTGGCCGGCTCGGCGGGGGCCGCTGCCGGTGCCGGGCCCGCGGGCGGAAAAGGCGTGAACAGCCGCATCGCGTTCTGGAACATTTCCATGTTTCGGCGCGTCTGTTCTTCCAGCGCCTTGATCGGCGTCGCCATCTTCATCACGTCCAGTGGCGACTTGCCGATGGCGCCCTTCATCTGCTCGCGGAACCGCTCTTGTTCCTTGGAAAAGGCGATCATCGATTGCTCGAGGAAACTCGGCACGATCATTTGCATCTGGTCGCCGTAGAAGGCTATCAGCTGGCGCAGGAACGGGATCGGCAGCATGTTCTGCCCGTCCTTGTTCTCCAGCTCGAAGATGATCTGGGTCAGCACCGGATGCGTGATGTCGTCGCCGGTCTTGGCGTCCTGGACGGTGAACTCCTCGCCCTTCTTGACCATCTCGGCCAGATCCTCGAGCGTCACATACGTACTCGTCCCCGTATTATAGAGGCGGCGATTGGCGTATTTCTTGATAATGATAGGGTCGTCTTTTGCGGCCATCTGCATCCTCCCCGGACACCGGCACGCCTGAGTAAGCAGCCGGTAACGATTGCGCCCTTTTTGAGGATATGCGCAAAAGCCCTACAATTCCAAGCAGTTTGTGCACTGCGGGATCATATAATGCTGCATAGCAGGCAAAATATGCTGCGCGGCAGCGACCGGACCGCCGACACCGCGATGCGCGGCCCGCTTGCGGCGCATCGGCGCCATGCCGATTTCCGGTTTGACTTGGGGGTGGGAAAGGGCAAAAAAGTCCTCAACGGCACAACAACACCCTTGAAGTCTGGAGAAGAAAATGTCCGCTTCCATCGTCATTGCCAGCGCCGCGCGCACGGCTGTAGGCTCCTTCAACGGCGCCTTCGCCGCCACGCCCGCGCATGAGCTCGGCGCCGTCGTCGTGCAGGAACTTTTGGCGCGTGCCGGGGTCGAACCGGCCGAGATCGACGAGGTCATCCTCGGCCAGGTGCTGACCGCGGCGCAAGGCCAGAACCCGGCCCGCCAGGCCTCGATCCTTGCCGGACTGCCCAAGGAGACCACCGCCTGGGGCCTCAACCAGGTTTGCGGTTCGGGCCTGCGCGCCATCGCGCTCGGCATGCAGCAGATCGCCACCGGCGACGCCAAGGTGATCATTGCCGGCGGCCAGGAATCGATGTCGCTGTCGCCGCACGCCGAGCACCTGCGCGCCGGCGTCAAGATGGGCGACTACAAGATGATCGACACCATGATCAAGGACGGGCTGTGGGACGCCTTCAATGGCTACCACATGGGCAACACCGCCGAGAACGTCGCCCGCCAGTTCCAGATCACCCGCGACGACCAGGACCAGTTCGCACTGGCCTCGCAGAACAAGGCCGAGGCCGCGCAGAAGGCGGGCAAGTTCAAGGACGAGATCGTCGCCTTCACCATCAAGGGCAAGAAGGGCGATACGGTTGTCGATCAGGACGAATACATCCGCCACGGCGCCACGATCGATGCCATGACCAAGCTGAAGCCGGCCTTCGACAAGGATGGCACGGTGACCGCCGCCAATGCCTCCGGCATCAATGACGGTGCCGCCGGCGCGCTGCTGATGAGCGAAGCGGAAGCCGCAAGGCGTGGCATCACCCCGCTGGCGCGCATCGCCTCCTGGGCGACCGCCGGCGTCGATCCGGCGATCATGGGCACCGGACCCATTCCCGCTTCACGCAAGGCCTTGGAACGGGCCGGTTGGTCGGCAGGGGATCTCGACCTTGTCGAGGCCAATGAGGCGTTCGCCGCACAGGCCTGCGCCGTCAACAAGGACATGGGCTGGGATCCCTCGATCGTCAACGTCAATGGCGGCGCCATCGCCATCGGCCACCCGATCGGCGCCTCGGGCGCCCGCATCTTCAACACGCTGGTCTTCGAAATGCGCCGACGCGGCGCCAAGAAGGGGCTGGCCACCCTATGCATCGGCGGCGGCATGGGCGTCGCCATGTGCGTGGAGGCTTTCTGATAGACTTTGGACGGGCGGCGCAAGCCGCCCGTTTCACATGTGGTGCCTGTCGTAAATCCAGTGCCTGCCAAGCCCGACAACAGGGCGATTTCAAAAGGGGAAATGCATGACCAAGGTTGCAATCGTCACGGGTGGATCGCGTGGCATCGGCGCGGCGATCTCGATCGCTTTGAAGAACGCCGGCTATTCGGTTGCCGCGAACTACGCCGGCAATGACGAGGCGGCGGCGAAGTTCAAGGCGCAGACCGGCATTCCGGTCTACAAATGGTCGGTCGCCGACTATGACGCTTGCGCGGCCGGTATCAAACAAGTCGAGGCCGACCTCGGCCCTGTCTCGGTGCTGGTCAACAATGCCGGCATCACCCGCGACGCCATGTTCCACAAGATCACCCGCGAGCAGTGGAAAGAGGTGATCGATACCAATCTGTCCGGTGTCTTCAACATGACCCATCCGCTGTGGGGCGGCATGCGCGACCGCAAGTTCGGCCGCGTCATCACCATCTCCTCGATCAACGGCCAGAAGGGCCAGGCCGGTCAGGTCAATTACTCCGCCGCCAAGGCCGGCGACATCGGCTTCTCGAAGGCGCTCGCCCAGGAAGGCGCCCGCGCGGGCATCACCGTCAACGTCATCTGCCCTGGCTACATCGCCACCGAGATGGTCAAGGCAATCGACGAAAAGGTGCTCAACGAGCGCATCATTCCGCAAATCCCCGTGGGTCGCCTTGGCGAACCGGAAGAGATCGCGCGCTGCGTGGTCTTCCTCGCTTCGCAAGATGCCGGTTTCATCACCGGCTCGACCCTCACCGCCAATGGCGGCCAGTACTTCGTCTGAGACGTCTGCTCGCGCAGTCCAACGCTGCGGATTCATGCGTACCCTGCGATAAGCGGACCGGAAAATCGGTCCGCTTCCAAATGGCGCCTGACTCTTGGAAGACATCGCTGTGACGCAATGCCCCAATCCGGCACGCAAAGCTTAATGCCGATAAGCGCGTCTGTGCGAACCCTGTGATCAAGCCTGTGGATTCTCGGTGGATAAGCTGTTCACAACACAAGATATTGGGGGAACAAAAAGAGAAAATACGGCCGGCGCTGCTTTGTCGCCGATTCGTTCCGGCTTTGAGCCCAATGTTAAGATTAATGGCCGCGATAAGCTGCTATTCTTTAACGTCGAGTTTAGAAAGATTAACAGTTTCATAAGTTTAACGGGGCGCGCACCGTATCGCCCTCATCGTTCCCGGCGAAAGTTAACGGAAGGACCCGCCCAGCATAAAACGGGCCAGTTCGGCGATTCAGCATGTGGTGAGACTCGTGGAAACAAAATCCATATCTAGCCGTGAACAAAAGCTGAATCTGACGGAGTCGCCGATTCGTCGCTGATTCGTTCCAGACTCGTTCCAACTGTTAAGCAGGGGCTGATTTGCGGAGTGAGACGGGCGTCTCCGGAACCCTGCCGGAACATTCTGCTTTCGCTTCGCGCCCGAAATCCCTATGTGTCGGCTGTCATACGCGCCGTCCTGGCACGCTCCCGACCACGAGAGGCCAGAAAGCCTTATTTCCGAGCCGATGAACATCCAGCCGAAACACACCGAGCCGCTGATCCTGTCGGGCCGCGACGTGACCGCCGTGCTTGGGCCGACCAACACCGGCAAGACCCATCTCGCCATCGAGCGCATGGTGGCGCACGAAACCGGTGTCATCGGCCTGCCGCTGAGGCTGCTGGCCCGCGAGGTCTACACGCGCGTCTGCGAAAAGGTCGGTGCCAACAAAGTGGCGCTGATCACCGGCGAGGAGAAGATCCAGCCGCCGGGCGCCAGATATTCGGTCTGCACCGTCGAAGCCATGCCGCGTGAAACCGACGCCGCCTTTGTTGCCATCGACGAGGTGCAACTGGCCGGCGACCTCGAGCGCGGCCATATCTTCACCGACCGCATCCTGCATCTGCGCGGCCGCCAGGAGACGCTGCTGCTTGGCGCGGCCACCATGCACGGCATTCTCCAGCGGCTGCTGAAAGGCATCTCCGTGGTGACGCGGCCGCGGCTGTCGCATCTGGCCTATGCCGGCTCCAAGAAACTGACCCGCCTGCCACGGCGCACCGCGATCGTCGCCTTCTCCGCCGACGAGGTCTATGCCATCGCCGAACTCATCCGCCGCCAGCAGGGTGGTGCGGCCGTCGTGCTCGGGGCGCTGTCGCCCCGCACCCGCAATGCCCAGGTGGCGCTGTTCCAGTCGGGCGATGTCGACTATCTCATTGCCACCGACGCGATCGGCATGGGGCTCAACCTCGACCTCGACCATGTCGCCTTCGCCCAGAACCGCAAGTTCGACGGCTACCAGTACCGCAATCTGACGGCGGCCGAACTCGGCCAGATCGCCGGCCGCGCCGGCCGGCATCTGCGCGACGGGACGTTCGGCGTCACCGGCCAGGTCGATCCGCTGGACGAGGACCTCGTCCAGAAGATCGAGGGCCATGACTTCGACCCGGTGAAGGTGCTGCAGTGGCGCACCGCCCAATTCGATTTCGCCAGCCTCGATGCGCTGAAGCGCTCGATCGAAACCAACGCCCCGGTCGAGGGTCTGACACGCGCGCTGCCGGCCGTCGATGCGCAAGCGCTCGAACATCTCTCCCGCGACGAAGACATCCGCGCGCTCGCCACCAACGCCAAGCGCGTGGCGCTGCTGTGGGAAGCCTGCGCCCTGCCCGACTATCGCAAGATCGCGCCTGCCCAGCATGCCGACCTCATCGCCTCGATCTACATGGACCTCGCCCGGCAGGGCCATGTCGACGAGAACTACATGGCCGAACAGGTGCGCCGCGCCGACACCACCGAGGGCGACATCGACACGCTGTCGCACCGCATCGCCCAGATCCGCACCTGGACATTCGTGTCGAACCGGCCCGGCTGGCTGGCCGATCAGGCACACTGGCAGGAAAAGACGCGCGAAATCGAAGACAGATTGTCGGATGCGCTGCATGAGCGGTTGACGAAACGCTTCGTAGACCGCAGGACTTCCGTCCTCATGCGGCGCCTTAGAGAAAATACCATGCCTGAAGCCGAAATCAGTCCTACCGGAACCGTCCTTGTCGAAGGCCATCATGTCGGCGAGTTGCAAGGGTTCCGCTTCACCGCCGACCAGACCGCCGGCGGCGAAGACGCCAAGGCCGTGCGCACTGCCGCGCAAAAGGCGCTTGCCGCCGAGTTCGAGGCACGCGCGGAGCGCTTCGGCGCCTGCGCCAATGGCGATCTCGCGCTCGGTTCGGACGGCACGCTGCGCTGGATCGGCGCGCCGATAGGCACGCTGGTCTCGGGCGAAGACGCGCTGAAGCCGCGCCTGGTGTTGCTGGCTGACGAACAGCTGACGGGCCCGGCGCGCGACAAGGTCGCGGCGCGCGCCGAACGCTTCGTCAATTTCCAGATCGAGTCGTTGTTGAAGCCGCTGGTCGATCTGAAGAACGCCGAGCAGATTTCCGGCATCGGCCGTGGCATCGCTTTCCAGCTGGTCGAGAATTTCGGCCTCATCAACCGTCGTGACATCGCCGAAGAGATGAAATCCTTGGACCAGGAAGGCCGCGCGGCGCTGCGCCGGCTTGGCGTCCGCTTCGGCGCCTACCACGTGTTCGTGCCGGCGCTGATCAAGCCGGCACCCGCCGGGCTGGTGACGCTGCTGTGGGCGTTGAAGAACGACGGCAAGGACAAGCCAGGCTTCGGCGACGTCGTCCACGCGCTGGCGTCGGGCCGCACCTCTGTTGTCATCGACCCGGCCTTCGACAAGGCCTTCTACAAGCTCGCTGGCTACCGCAATCTCGGCCGCCGCGCCGTGCGCATCGACATTCTGGAGCGGCTGGCCGACCTGATCCGCCCGGCGACCAACTGGAAGCCCGGCCTTGGCCAGCGTCCGGACGGCGCCTATGACGGCCAGTCCTTCATGGTGACGCCGCCGATGATGTCGATCCTTGGCGCCACCGCCGACGACATGGAAGAGATCCTCAAGGGGCTTGGCTATCGCGCCGAGCCGAAGTCGGCCGCGGAAGTCAAGGCACGGCTGGAAGCGCAGGACAATGCCGCGCGGGAAGCCGCCGCGGCCAGGCAGGCAGCCGAAGAAGCAGCCCGCGCGGAACAAGCCAAGGCGGCGGAAGAGTCGGCCGCCGAGGGAGCCGAACTGGTGCCGGATGCGGCAACCGACGTGGAGACGGAGGTTCCAGCCGAAGTCGCCGCCGACGCGCCGGTGGAAGCTGTCGCGCAAGAGCAGGCGGAAGCCACCGCTGAAGTTGCGGAGGAACCTGTAGCCGAAGCCGCTGTTGAAGCCGCCGAGCCGGCGCCGGTTGAGCAGCGGGCCGAACCTGAAACTGCCGAGCCCACCGAGGAAACCGCAGCGGCGGAGCCCGCCGTCGAAGCCTCCGCGTCGACGGAAGCCGCCGAACCGGCTGCAGTGGCGGAAGCCGCCGGCGAACCCGTGCCGGAAGCCGAAGCGCCAAAGCCGATCCTGCTGTGGCGCCAAGGTCGCTTCGACCAGCGTCCGCGTCATCGCGACGGCCGCAACAACCGGCCGCAAAACGGACAGGCGCGCGGCCGAAGCAACGCGCCGGCCGGCGGCGAACAGGCAGCAGCCGCGCCCGCGGACCGTCCCGCGCACGAAGGGCGCCGCGACGGCGCCGGAAAGCCGCGCTTCGACCGCTCGAAGTTCAAGCCCAAGCCGCAAGCTGAGGGCGCTGAGCGCCGCGACGGCCGCCCGCAGGGCGAGCGTCCCGAGCGCCGAGAAGGCCGGCCAGACTGGAAGGGCGGCAGGCCGGAAGGCAAGGGTGCCGATCGCGGCGGAAAGCCCGCTTTCCAGCCCAAGCCCCGGGAGGAGCGCCCGGTGCGTTTCGATCCGGACTCGCCCTTCGCCAAGCTCGCCGCCTTGCGCGACCAATTGAAGAAGTAAACTCGCTTCGATGGTTGCTGAAGGCCGTCAGCGCATCGACAAATGGCTGTTCTTCTCGCGCGCGGTGAAATCGCGCTCGCTGGCGGCCAAATTGGTGGTCGCCGGCCGCGTGCGCATCAATCGCGACAAAGCAGCGCAGGCCTCCGATCTGGTCAAGCCAGGCGACGTGCTGACCATCACGCTCGACCGGCGTATTTTCGTCTGGAAGGTGCTCGGCGCTGGCGCGCGGCGCGGCCCGTCCGAGGAAGCCCGCACTCTTTATCAAGACATGTCGCCTCCGCCCGCACCGAAGGGCGACGCCCCGCCCGATGCTATCCCGGCGCTGCGCCAAGCAGGCAGCGGCCGACCGACCAAAAAAGAGCGTCGCCAGACCGACCGATTGCGCGACGAAGATTGAGCCTGCCGATCAATGCGGATGTGCTCTCCCGCGGCAACGGCAACCAAAACAGATTTTGCACCGGCAAACCAACGTCGGTAAGGGATGTGGGACCGTCCTGGCACCGCCGATCTGAAATTCAATTTCCCAAACTCTGGCGCCGCCGGGAATGGCTACCCTTGCAAGCAGCCCATAAAGGCGTTACCTCACGGAAAAAGCCAACAAAAACGGGACGTCCCGGAGCCGACCGATGACCTATGTCGTGACCGACAACTGCATCAAATGCAAATATATGGACTGCATCGAGGTCTGTCCGGTCGACTGTTTCTACGAAGGCGAGAACATGCTCGTCATCCATCCCGACGAGTGCATCGACTGCGGCGTCTGCGAGCCGGAATGCCCGGCCGACGCGATCAAGCCCGACACCGAGTCCGGCCTCGACAAATGGCTGCAGATCAACACCGAATATGCCGATAAATGGCCCAACATCACCGCCAAGAAGGAGCCGCCGGCCGACGCCAAGAGCTTCGACGGCGAGGCCGGCAAATTCGAGAAATACTTCTCCGCCGAGCCCGGCGAAGGCGATTGACAACACCGCTGTAAAGGCTTGTATGACGCAGCGTAACAGGCACGCCGGATTAACCGCCTTGACAGGCGGCGATTGGTTGTGGCCTTCGCTTACGCAGCAAAACCTTGATTCTTCCGACTTTTTGTGTTACATCAGCGAAACATGCCGGTGACACAACGTCGATTTATGGCGCAGACGCCCCAAATCACTGAAAGGTGAAAATCCCATTCCGGACCAGAGCGATCTGGGCCAGGCGGTCGCAATTCTTGCGGTTTGCCGGTCCCGGCTTTTCCGGTGGGTCATCTGTTGTGCGGCTAATGATCGGTGACCCCGATCACGTGAGTTCAGCCGGCACCGCCGCCGGCCCACAACAAGGAGTTCAGGGCGTAATGGCAACGATCACCCCGCAGAAGAAGTCCACAGCTGCACGTCACGGTTTCAAGACCGGCGAGTTTATCGTCTATCCGGCGCATGGCGTCGGCCAGATCGTCTCGATCGACGAGCAGGAAGTGGCCGGCCACAAGCTGGAACTGTTCGTCATCGACTTCCAGAAGGACAAGATGCGCCTGAAAGTGCCGGTCGCCAAGGCGACCTCTATCGGCATGCGTAAGCTGTCGGAAGAGGATTATGTCGAGCGCGCGCTGAAGGTCGTGCAGGGCCGCGCCCGCGTCAAGCGCACCATGTGGTCGCGCCGCGCCCAGGAATATGATGCCAAGATCAATTCGGGCGACCTGATCTCGATCTCGGAAGTCGTGCGCGACCTCTATCGCGCCGACAACCAGCCGGAGCAGTCCTATTCCGAACGCCAGCTCTACGAGGCGGCACTCGACCGCATGGCCCGCGAGATCGCGGCCGTCAACCGCATGTCGGAAACCGAAGCCGTGCGCCTGATCGAGGTCAACCTCAACAAAGGCCCCAAGCGTGGCGCCAAGGCCGACAATGAGGAAGCCGAGCAGGAAGAAGCTGCCTGAGCTTTTTCGCATTCAAGTTGACGAAAACCCGGCCTCGCGCCGGGTTTTTGTTTTTGGGGAAGGCCGCGATTGTCGCGCCTATGCGCCTCCCTCTTCCTCCGCCGCCTCCTGCTTCAGCGTGGCGATAAACCGCTTGGTGCGTTCGCGCTCCGGATTGCCGAACAGCTTGGCGGATGCCCCCTGCTCGACGATGACGCCGGCGTCGAGGAACACCGCCTCCTGGGCGATCTTGGAGGCCAGGCGCAAATCATGCGTCGCCATCACCATGGTCGTTCCCTCGCTGGCGAGCTGACCCAGCACATCGACCACCTCCTGCGCCAGCTCCGGGTCGAGCGCCGAAGTCGGTTCGTCGCACAGCAGCACCTTCGGCGACGGCGCCAGCGCACGGGCGATCGCCACGCGCTGCTGCTGGCCGCCCGACAGCGTCGCCGGCCAGGCATCGGCCTTATGCACCATGCCGACCTTCTCCAGCAGCGCGAGTGCCCGCTCATGTGCCTTCTGCGGCGACCATTTGAGCACCGTAACCAAGCCTTCCATGACATTTTCGATGGCGGTGCGATGCGGAAACAACTGGAAATTCTGGAACACCATGCCGGTCTGCAGGCGCAGACGCCTTATGTCCGCCGCCGGCACCTTCCCGCCCGGGCGGAACTCAAGCGTCTCGTCGCCGATCCGCACCGTGCCCGAAGTTGGGATCTCCAGCAGGTTGATGCAGCGCAGCAGCGTGCTTTTCCCCCCGCCGGAAGGGCCGACAAGCGCGGTGACGCTGCCTTCGGCGATGGCGACAGTCACCCCCTTCAGCACGAGATTGTCGCCGAAACGCTTTTCGATGTTGGTGAGGCTGATCATGAGCGTGCCTCCAGGAAGCCGCCATAGCGGTTGAGCCGCTCCTCCAGTCGCGTCTGCAAGGCCGACAGTACCGAACTCATCGCCAGATAGAGGATCGCCGCCTCGACATAGAGGATGAGCGGCTCATAGGTGGTGGCGACGATGCGTTGCGCCGCCTGGAACATCTCTGGAACGGTGATGGCGGCGGCCAGCGACGTGTCCTTGACCAGCGAGATGAAGGTGTTGGAGAGCGGCGGCACCGCCACCCGTCCGGCTTGCGGCAGAATGGTGCGCCGCATCGCCTGCCCCCAGGTCATCCCGATCGAATAGGCGGCCTCCCACTGGCCCTTGGGCACCGAGCCGATGGCCGCCCGGATGATTTCCGACGTGTAGGCCCCGATGTTGAGCGTGAAGCCGATCAGCGCCGCCGTGAAGGCGTCAAGCAGGATGCCGACCGACGGCAGGCCGTAGAAGATCAGGAAGAGCTGCACCAGGAGCGGCGTGCCGCGGAAGATCCAGACATAGAAGCGCACGAGCGCCACCAGCGGCTTCGGGCCGAACAGCCTGCCGAGCGCCGCGCCCAGCCCTACCGTCAGGCCGAGCACGAAGGACAGCAACGTCAGCGGCACGGTAAAGATCAACGCTGCCCACAGCAGCGAGGGCAGCGAGTCCAGCATCAGTTGCAGCCAGTGCGGCACGAAAGATCCTCCGGAATGGACGGGGAACGTCATCGAAGCGCGAATGCGCCAGCCATATCACGACAAAAGCGGCGAGCCGTCAAAAGACGGCTCGCCGCTGGTTACGTCACAGGGCGACAGCCGGCCCCGCTTGGTGAATTACTTCGAGACGTCCTGGCCGAAATAGGTGTCGGCGATCTTCTGGTAGGTGCCGTCCGCCTTGATGTCGGCCAGCGCCTTGTTGATGGCCGCGACCAGCTCCGGATCGCCCTTGCGCACGATGACGCCGGAGTAATCGGCATTCTCTTCCTGGGCGGCGATCTTCACATTGGCGTCGGGCTTGTGCTTCTTGAAGTCGAGGAACGACAGGCTGTCATTGATGGTAGCGTCCGCACGGCCGGTCAAAAGCAGCTGGATCGACTGGTCGAAGCCGTCGGTGCCGACCAGTTCGGCGCCATTGGACTCGGCCAGCTTGCCGAAATTGGATGTCAGCGACTGCGCCGACTTCTTGCCCTTGAGGTCGGCGAAGGTCTTGATGTCGGTGTTGTCGCCGCGCACGATCAGCACTGCCTTGGAGGCGATATAGGGATCGGAAAAGTCGTACTTGGCCTTGCGGGCGTCGGTGATGCCGACTTCGTTGATGACGGCATCATAACGGTTGACGTCGAGGCCGGCGATCAGCCCGTCCCACTTGCCTTCGAGGAACTCAGCCTTGACGCCGAGCTTATCGGCGATCGCCTTCGCGATCTCGACATCGAAGCCAACCAGCGCGCCGGAAGCGTCATGGTAGGTGAAGGGAGCGTAGGTGCCCTCCGTACCGACCTTGATGATTCCGGCCTGCTTGATCTGGTCGAGATTGGCGCCGGCGTGGCCCGATGCGACGGCCAGGGCCTGCAACGTTCCGGCGATGATGAGTGACTTGAGCCATTTCATTTTTCTGTGATCCCGTCCTTGGCCGGTAACCCGGCATGTTGTGAGGGCTGGAAAATGACAGATGCAGGTCGAAAAAATAAGGAATGAAATTTCAAAGAGAGCGTCTTCCAGAAATCAAATTCTCCGGAAGGAATTCATTCGCAGGCTCGGAAGTTGCAGGCAGCTGCGCGGACGCTAGCGCTCGCCCTGCCCGCACCGGCGGAACCTTTCTCGCGCATGACAGTTTTGGCTGTTGTAGGGCACGCCGCCGTCATTTCAAGCCGGTGTCTGCCATTTGCCTCGCCGAGCCACGGAGCGCCTTATGATGGAAGACACGGCAGGACGGATCATGGTCCGCGCGGCAATGAAGGCACCCTATCTCGAGCGCGAGGAGGAGCATCGGCTGGCATTGCTCTGGAAGGAAGACAACGACCAGAACGCGCTGCACAGCATCACCGTCGCCCACATGCGGCTGGTCATTTCCATGGCCTCGAAATTCCGCCATTACGGACTGCCGCTCGGCGATCTGGTTCAGGAGGGCCATGTCGGACTGCTCGAGGCCGCCGCCCGTTTCGAACCGGAGCGCGAGGTGCGGTTCTCGACCTACGCGACGTGGTGGATCCGCGCCTCGATGCAGGACTACATCCTGCGCAACTGGTCGATTGTGCGTGGTGGCACCAGTTCGGCGCAAAAGGCCCTGTTCTTCAATCTCAGACGCTTGCGTGCGCGTCTCGCGAACGGCGCCGAGCCGCTCTCCAACACAAATCTCTACCGCGAGGTTTCGGTTGCGCTTGGTGTATCCGAGGCTGATGTGGCGATGATGGATTCACGGCTGTCGGCTCCGGATTCTTCGCTGAACGTGCCGCTGGCCGACGATGCGGGCGGCACCGAGCGGATGGATTTCCTGGTCTCGGACGATCCCTTGCCGGACGAAATTGTCGGCGACAAGATCGATGTCGCGCGCCGCTCGCTCTGGCTGAAGGAAGCGCTTCACGCACTCAACGCGCGTGAACTCAGGATCATCGAGGAACGCCGGCTGAATGACGAGGGGGCCACGCTCGAGGCGCTCGGCGAGACGCTCGGCATCTCCAAGGAACGTGTCCGCCAGATCGAGGCGCGCGCCATGGAAAAGCTCAAGGTCGCGCTGGTGAAGCAGAATCCGGAATTCATGGCGACCGCCGCCTGATCTCCCGCTCGGGCTTTTATTTGTCGGTGACGATCTTGACCTTGTCGCCGGCCGAAACCGCGGCCCCCGGCGACAGCGCATTGAGCACGCGGAATAGGTCGAGCTTGCGGTCGACGCCAACCATCTGCGCGGCAAGCGATCCCATGGTCTGTCCCGGCTGCACGGTGAGCACACGAATATGCAGTGGCTTCAGTGCCGCCTTCTCGGCGGGGCTGAGGATACGGAAGGAGCCGCTGACCGAGCGCGCCACCGTTTCAAGCGAGGTGCTGGCCGAGGGGGCCGCGGTCAGCAATCGGTAAACCTGGCCGCCGGCGCGGATCACAGCGATATCGAACTGCCAGCCTTCGGCGCCTGCATGGGCGGTCGCCGCCTCATTGCCGTTGATGGTTTCCTGCTTGACGGTGCTGTCGTCGAGCCCGGCCACCCAGCCGCTTCTGATATAGTCGGTCAGGGCGCGGTTCTTGTCGATCGAAACGCCGTCGAAGCGGATCGCTATGTCGCCGGGACCGGTCGCCGTCACGGCCGCCGCCGAATTGTCGATGATGAAACCGTCCGGCACCGTGAACGACACGCCCAAGCCTGGATGCAGGAAGGTTTCGCCGCGCACATAGCCTTCTTCCGGCGTGTCGCCGTAAAGCAGGCCGTCTATGCCGGCGAGGAAGGAATCGCGGTCGCGTGTACCGAAGCCGGGCGCACCGAACTGGCGGGCGTGCCGCTGTGCCAAATCGATGCGTTGCGGTGTGTTGGGGTGCGTCGCCAGGAAGTCGAGGCTGGCGTCGGTGGCGCCGCTGATCGAGCGGAAATCGGTATAGGCCGACATCGACTGCAGGAAGCGGCCGGCGGCATAGGGATCGTAGCCGGCTTCGCCGATCGACTTGATGCCGATGGCGTCAGCCTCAAGCTCCTGGTTGCGCGAGAACTGCGCCAGCCTGAGCTTGCCGCGGATGAGTGCAGCCTTGGCGGTCGGGCTGTCGCCAAGCACATCGGAAACGACCTTGGTCGCCAGACCTTCCTCGGCCTCCAGCTGCTGGCGCTGCAGCCCATGATTGGCGGTGACGTGGCCCATCTCATGCGCGATGACGGCGGCGAGCTCGGACGAATCATTGGCCAGCGCCAAGAGGCCGCGCGTTATGTAGAGATAGCCGCCCGGCAGCGCGAAGGCGTTGACGTTGGGCGAATTGAGGATGGTGATGCGATAGGTCTGGGTTGGGTTCGCCGACACCACGGTCAGATTGCCGACCACCTTGGCGACCATGCGTTCGAGCTTGGGATCGGAATATTCGCCGCCATAGGTCGCCAGGATGCGCGGATGCTGCGCCTTGGCGAGTTCCGCGAGCTTGTTGTTGGCGGCGACATTGTCGACTGTGATCGGCTTGTCGGATGGCTGGAAGCCTGATTCCTGGACTTCCGGAGGCGTGAACATCTGGCAGCTTGCCAGCGCCACGGCAAAGCCGGCCAGCGCCAGAAAGCGCGCCAGCGGGTTCATTCGTAGCCTGTCAACGCCGATCGCCAGAACGGCTTCCTTTCAGGTCCCTGCGCATGACCACATGCGCAAAACAAACTGCTACAGTATCCGTCACGCGCCCTCGGAGCATGCGGCGGAAGCTGTAGGCAAATCACGGCCTGTGCCGGACCGGTATCGAGCGGACCTAGCCACACTACTCCAGTCATGGCAAGCAAGCGCCACATCGCATCGAGCCGGTTTGAGCGTAAATTATGTCCGCTTCCGGGCAATATCCCGTGATAAGGAATCCCCGGCACCGGCTCCGATATAGCGCCGGAATGCCTCCGGACCAGCCCCGGCAAAAAAATCATCCGCCGTGCCGATAGCGGCGACGGCGCCGTTCTCGAGAAACACCAGCCTCTGACCGATGCGGCGGGCATCTTGCGGCTGATGCGTGACGAGCAGCACCGTCATGCCACGCTCGGCATGCAGGCTGGCAACCAGGTCGAGCATATCGTCTCGCAAGGCGGGCCCAAGCGAAGCGAAGGGCTCGTCGAGCAGCAGCACCGGGCGGTCACGCACCAGCACGCGAGCCAGGGCAACGCGCTGGCGCTCGCCGCCGGAAAGTTCGCGCGGCAGCCGCTTCTCCTTGCCGGCAAGACCGGTGCGCGCAAGCGCATCGGCGATCGCAGCGCGATCGGCTTCGGCCAGCCGCAACGATGGCGAACGGCCGAGCCCGACATTCTGCTCGACGGAAAGATGCGCGAAAAGGTTGTTTTCCTGAAAAACCATCGACACTGGCCGCGCCGCCGGTGGCGCGGTGCTGACATCGGCCCCGCCGATCAGCACGCGGCCGGATCGCGGCGGCTCGAACCCGGCCACCAGATTGAGCAGCGTCGACTTTCCGGAGCCGCTCGGTCCCATGATGGCGGTGATTTGCCCCGCCGTGAACTCGGCATCGAAGGCGAACGACGCCTCGCCATAGCTGAACGAAACCTTGTCCAGCCGCACCGAAACCCCTTTGCCGCCAGCCGCCCCGTCAGACATTGCGGGCCGTCTCCTTTCCCAGCCGGTCCGCTGCCAGCACCAGTGCCAGGCAGACAAGGCCGAGCAGCAGCGCCAAGCCGGCGGCGTCCTCGGTTCGGTAGCTGCCCATGCGCGCCAGGAGAAGGTAGGGCAAGGTCTGCACGGAATCACTGCCGAACAGGGCGATGACGCCGAGATCGCCGAGCGACAGTGCCATGGCGAAGGCAAAAGCGGTGGCCAGCGGCCGCCGCAACGTCGGCCAGTCGACCAGCCACAGTCTTGACCAGCCGGAAATTCCGAGCTGCGCGCAAAGCCGCTCGTGACGCTCGCTTGCCGCGTCATAGGCGGGACGGATGGCGCGCAGCGCAAAAGGCATCGCCATGACAGCGTTGACGGTGACGACCATGAGCGGCGCGATGGCAAAGACATCGCCGACATGGCGCAGCAACAGGAACCAGCCGGCGCCGACGACGATCGGCGGCACGACCAGGACAAACCCGGCGCCCGTATCGGTGGCATGTTCGAGCAGTGTCCTTGCCCCGAAGCGGCGGTTCGACGCTAGCGCCCTGCGCGCCATGGTCAATGCCAGCGAAAGCATCACCGAAAGCAAGGCCGAAAGGAAAGCGAGCACAGCACTGGTCAGCGTCGCCTGACGGACAGTGGCCTCGCCGGCAAGCCGGCTGAGGTCGGCGCCAAGTCCGGCCGCCACGGTCGCCGCCATCGGCCCGGCAACGAAGAGCAAGGCCAACACGATGAGCGTCGCGTTCAGCCAGGCTTCGGTCCTGTTGACGGAGAGGTAGCGGCGCGGCGCGACCGGCAGGTTGACGTCGCCGACGACGTCGGCTCCGAGCCGGGTCAACGCCAGCACCACGATGAAGGTCAAGGCGATCTGCAGCGTTGTCAGCGCGACAGCCCTCGCGGGATCGAAATCGAAGCGCAATGCCTGATAGATGCCGACTTCGAGCGTCGTCGCGGCCGGCCCGCCGCCGAGCGTCAGCACGATGGTGAAGGATGTGATGCACAGCATGAAGACAAGTCCGGCGACACCGGGCAGCGCGGCACGCAGCGTCGGCCACTCGATCAGCCGGAATGCCGGCGGCGCCCCCATGCCGAGCTGGCTCGCCAGCCGCCACTGGTCGGAGGGAATGGTCCGCAGCGCCTCGAGGAACAGGCGGGTGGCCAGCGGCAGATTGAAGAAGACATGGGCGACGAGAATGCCGGACAGGCCATAGATGCCCGGCCAACCCTGGCCGCCGACGACGCTGAGAATGCCGGAGAAATATCCGGCGCGGCCATAGAGCGCAAGGATGCCGAGCGCCGCGACAATCGCCGGCAGCGCCAGCGGCACGGCGAAGAGCTGCAGGATGAAGGCACGGCCGAAAAACCGTGGATGCCGCGACAGCGCCCGCGCCACGAGCAGGGCCGGCCCGACCGAGAGCAGCGTCGACAGGGCCGCCTGCCAGAGCGTGAAGCGCACGACCCGGAACAGGTAGGGATCGAACGCAGCCCAAGCGCCGGAAAAATCGCGAGCGCCTTCGACAAGCAGCCCCGCAAACGCGCCGCCGATCAAAATGGCGATGGCGGCGAGCCCTATCACGCCAGCTGTGATGCGGGGATCAGAGCGGGTTTGCACACCGCACATCAACGATTGGGTGAAGCTTAGGGAGCGTCGCCGTAGAGCGTTCATCTCACGAGATTAGCCCACAAAACCTACTTGCTCATAACCGCCAGCCATTCATCGACCCAGGCCTTGCGGTTGGCCGCCACCTCCTCCGGGCTGAACAGCAAGGTTTTGGTCGGCTTGACCAGTTTGTCGAAGGCGGGGTTGAGCGGCTTGTTGGTCTTGCCGGCCGGGAACATCCAGTTGGTCTCGGGGATGGCGTCCTGGAATTTCGGCCCGGTCATGAAGGCCATGAACTTTTCCGCCAGCGGATTCTTGGCGCCGGTCGTGGTGATGCCCGCGACCTCGATCTGCAGATATTCGCCTTCCTCGAACGAGGCCGCCTGATAGCGCTCGGTGTTCTCGGCGACCATGTGGTAGGCCGGCGAGGTGGTGTAGGACAGCACCATCGGTGCCTCGCCCTTGGTGAACAGGCCATAGGCTTCGCTCCAGCCCGGCGTCACGGTCAGCACCTTGGTCTTGAGCTTGGCCCAGGCCTCCGGCGCCTTGTCGCCATAGACCGACTTCATCCACAACAGCAGGCCAAGACCGGGCGTCGATGTGCGCGGGTCCTGGATGACGATCTTGTCGTCGGCGCTACCCTCGACCAAATCCTTTAGGCTTTTCGGCGGCGATTTCAGCTTCTGGGTATCGTAGACGACGGCGAAGTAGCCATAGTCGAAGGGAACAAAAGTATCGTCGCTCCAGCCACCCGGCACGTTGACGTCCGTTATTGCGCCATGTGGCGCGAACAGGCCCGAGGCCTTGGCATCGGCGGTGAGATTGGTGTCGAGACCGAGCACGATGTCGGCTTTGGTCGAAGCGCCTTCCAGCTTGACGCGGTTGAGCAGCGCCACGCCATCGGCGACCGAGACGAACTCGAGATCGCAGCCGCATTCTGCCTCGAATTCCTTCTTCACCACGGGACCTGGACCCCAGTCGGCGGTGAAGCTCTCATAGGTGTAGACGGTGAGCTTATCCTTGGCCAAGGCCGGCCCGGACAGGGTCACTGCCGTGGCGGCGATCAGAAAATATAAAAGCGTGCGCATCGGCGCCTCCTTCGTTTGCGTTGAAAGGAATTGAGGCGTCGGAGTGTCCGAAACGTCTAATCCCTCCGCCGGTACAAACCGGATCAGGTTCAGCGGGTTGGCGACACTGCCTCTCAGCCGGCCCGCGAAATTCGCGTCCGGCACCCCGTTAGAGCGTTTCGACACATAGGCCGGGCCGATGACCCGCGCAAGTGGGACTTTGCCGCCTTCCGTTTCCCGTGCCGGGCTGGTAAGGCGACGGGATATGAGCACATTCACCATCCTGCTTGGCGGCGACCTCATCCGCACGCCTCGGCTCGACCGCCAGGTCGAAGGCTCGCGCGTCATCGCCGCCGACGCCGGCATCGGCCATGCGCGGATGCTGGGCCTCGTGCCGGAACTGTGGGTGGGTGATTTCGACTCGGTCCCGGCTGATCTGCCCGCCGACCTCGCCGCCGTGCCGCGGCAAACCTTCCCGGCGGAAAAGGACAAGACCGACGGAGAACTGGCGATCGCGGCCGCACTGGAGCGCGGGGCGACCCGCCTTGTGCTGGCGGGCGCCTTCGGCGGCAAGCGCGCCGACCACGCCTTCCTGCATCTGGCGCTTGGCCTGCGGCTGGCCGAAGCCGGAATGGATGTGTTTCTGACCAGCGGCGCCCAGGAAGGTGTTCCCTTGCTGCCCGGCAGGGCCGGCTTCGATTATGCCGACGGCACGCTGTTCTCGATTCTCGGCTTCTCCGAACTCTCCGGCCTGACCGTCACCGGCGCCAAATGGCCGCTCGACAAGGTCGAGGTGGCGTTCGGTTCGTCGCTGACCATTTCCAACGAGGTCAAGTTCGGCAAGACCGGGGGCCGCCTCGACATCGCGCTCGGCCATGGCCGCGCGCTGCTGCTCGCCCATCCCTATCCATTGCCCGAAAGCTGACATGGCCCCGCCTCTTCTCAATCTCGACGGGATAAGACTGACCTTCGGCGGCGCGCCGCTGCTCGACGGCGCCGCCTTGACCGCTTCGTCCGGCGACAAGATCGCGCTGGTCGGCCGCAACGGGTCCGGCAAGTCGACGCTGCTCAAGATCGCCGCCGGCCTGATCGAACCACAGGACGGCGAGGTGTTCCGCCAGCCTTCGGCGACGGTGCGTTATCTGCCGCAAATGCCCGACATGGACGGCTTTGCAACCGTGCGCGCCTATGTCGAGGCCGGGCTCGGGCCCGCCGACGATCCCTACCGCGCCAGCTATCTGATGGAGCATCTCGGCCTGTCGGGCGAAGAACGGCCTGGCGACCTGTCCGGCGGAGAGGCCAGGCGCGCCGCGCTTGCCCGCGTCATGGCGCCGGAGCCCGACATCCTGCTTCTTGATGAGCCGACTAACCATCTTGATTTATCTGTCATCGAATGGCTGGAAGAAGAGCTCGTCCGGACCTCCTCGGCGCTCATCGTCATCTCGCATGACCGCCGCTTCCTCGAGCGCGTGTCGCGCGCCACAGTCTGGCTCGATCGCGGCCAGACGCGCAGGCTGGACAAGGGCTTTGGCCATTTCGAGGAATGGCGCGACCTGGTGCTGGAAGAGGAAGAGCGCGAACAGCACAAGCTCGGCCGCCAGATCGTGCGCGAGGAGCACTGGCTGCGCTACGGGGTGACGGCGCGGCGCAAGCGCAACATGCGGCGCCTCGGCGAGTTGCAGACCATGCGCCAGCGTTTTCGCGGCCATCGCGGCGCCGAAGGCACCGCGACAATGGTGGCAAGCGACGCCGCCGAATCCGGCAAGCTGGTGATCGAGGCCAAGAACATCGAGAAGAGCTTTGGCGACCTTACCGTTGTCAAGGGCTTCTCGACCCGCATCCAGCGCGGCGACCGCGTCGGCCTTGTCGGGCCGAACGGCGCCGGCAAGACGACACTTCTGAAGATGCTGACCGGCGAATTGGCGCCGGACGCGGGTTCGATACGGCTTGGCACCAATCTGGAGATCGCCACGCTCGACCAGAAGCGCGAGGCGGTCGACCCGCAAGAGACGCTGGCGCAATATCTGACCGACGGGCGCGGCGAGAACCTCGTCATCAATGGCGAGCAGCGCCATGTCGTGTCCTATATGAAGGATTTCCTGTTCAAGCCGGAACAGGCCCGCACACCGGTGCGCGAGCTGTCCGGCGGCGAACGGGCGCGGCTGATCCTGGCGCGCGTGCTGGCACGGCCTGCAAATCTTCTGGTTCTCGATGAGCCGACCAACGATCTCGACATGGAGACGCTGGAACTGCTGCAGGAACTGGTCGCCGGCTTTGCCGGCACCGTCATCCTGGTCAGCCACGACCGCGATTTCCTCGACCGCACCGTGACCAGCGTGATCGCGCCGGACGGCGGCGGGCGCTGGGTCGAATATGCCGGCGGCTATTCCGACATGCTGGCGCAGCGCGGCGGCACCAGGCTTGACGACCGCAAGGCGCGCGCCAAGGCGGAAGCCGGCGATGCGCCGGCACCGGGCAGGAGCGATCTGGCGGCGCCAAAAGGGCCGGCGAAGAAATTGTCGTTCAAGCAGAAGTTCGCGCTGGAGTCCCTACCCAAGAAGATCGAGGCAGTGACCGCGTCGATCTCGCGGCTGGAGAACAACATCGCCGACCCGGCCTATTACGAACGCGACCCAGCCTCGTTCCAGAAGACGATCGCCGCCCTCGACAAGGAGCGTGCGACGCTGGCCGCGCTCGAGGAAGAATGGCTGGAACTGGAGATGCTGCGCGAGGAGATGGAAGGGTGAAGAGCGGTCGGCCGTAGGCCGATCGATTGACAACGATTTGTCGACTGAAGCGACGAGCGCCCGGAGCCATAGTGGGGCGCTCCTTGCTGCGCCTGAGCATTGCCTCCACATCGGAATGCGCATACATTATGCGCATGTTGCGGAGGCCATTATGCGTAAGATTGCCTTGAATGCGATCCGTCAGCCAGCAAATCTGTCGATCGACTCGAACCTCATGCGGGAAGCCAAGGGGCTTAACGTGAATGTCTCGCGCGCTGCGGAAGCCGGCATCGCGGAGGCGGTGGCAGCTGAAAAGGGGCGGCTGTGGAAGCTTGAGAACCGTACCACGATGGATGCGTGGAACGACTACATCGACAAGAACGGCATCCCATTGGAAGAGTATCGGCAGTTCTGATGCCCCGCTATGATGTCTTCGCCGGTCGCGTTGAAGACAACTATTTGCTCGACGTCCAATCCGACCTGCTCGACAATTTCAAGACGCGGGTTGTCGTTCCGCTTCTGCCGGTCGCAACGGTGCCGCCGCCAATGCGAAAGCTTCATCCGATCTTCGAGATCAATGGACGGAAGCTGGTCATGGCGACACACCTGATCGCCACCGTTCCCGCAAGCGAATTGGTTGAAAGTCGGCTGAACCTGGCGAAGCATCACGATGACATCGTTGCCGCGCTCGACATGCTGTTCCAAGGATTCTGAACGGAGGCGACCGTCACGCCGCCCGTCTCAACCCGCCGTCTTGGCCTGCCAGGCCTTGATCGCCTCGTCGAACACCTTCTCGCCGGGAATGCCCTTTTCCATGGTCAGCAGTGCCCGCCGTCCGGTCTTGTAGACGACCGGCACGTCGATCCAGTCCTGGCCGCGCAACAGGGTCATGTTGGCGTCTTCGTCGGCCTTGGTGTCGTTGAGCGCGACGAGGAAGAAGCCGTCGGCGATCTTGGCCGGGATGCCGATCAGCGGGCTGCCGGCGTCCTGTTCCGAACTCTTCATGGCAACGCGCAATATATTGTCGACGCCGCCGCCCTCGAACCCGTCTGGGGTCAGGAAGATCATCTCGATGATATGGCTGGCCGGCAGGGTCTGGTCGGTGTTGCGACGGATGGTCATGCGCAACTGGATGTCCTTGCCGGGAATGGTCGCCTCGGCACGGATCGCAGGCTCTGGCGGCAGGTCGCCGCCGGGCGATTCCTGCACCAGCGACCAAACGATGCTGCCGGGCTCGGCTGAACCCTGCGCGGTGCTGGTGCGCTCCTCATAGAAGATCGCCTTCTGGCCGACCGGAACCGAGGTTGGCGCCACGGCCGGAGCCGGTGCCGCCGGCGGCGTTGCGGCTGCCGGTGCGGGCGGCGGCGTGGCGGCGGCATCGGCCGGGGCCGCGGGCACGGTTCCGTTGGTGGGCGGTGTCGCGGGCGGGGTGCCCGCCGCGGGCGTGGTCGCGGCTGGCGCGCCTGCCGCGGGCGTACCGGCAGCAGGCGTATTGGCAGCCGGCGTATTGGCAGCCGGCGCGGGAACCGCCGGCGCTGCCGTGGCCGGCGCATTCGTTGCCGTTGGCGGTGTCGTCAGCGCGGCGACGGATTCGCCCTCGCCTACGCCGCTTTGCCCGCCGGCTGGGCCGGGGTCGGTCTCGCCGCCTTCAGGCGTCAGCCGCTGCGTGAACTTCGTGCCTTCCGCGCCGGTCGCGGGCGCCGGCGGCGTGGCCGCGGCATCGGTCGCCGGCTTGGCCGGCGTCGTTTTCACCGGCTCGGTTTTGGCAACAACCTTGCTGCCGTCCAGGCCCAGCATCTTGCCGAAGGCATCCTTGTTCAGCCAGATGCCGTAGCCGCCGCCGGCAACGACCAGCAGTGCGACGACGGCGGCGATCAGCCCGCCATAGCTGCGCTTGCGTTCGGCCGGCCGCAAACGCTCGAAAGTGTCGGTGGCGGCAGGCGCTTCGTCATCGGCAAAGACGTCGTCCTGATCGTCGTCCCGATCCGCGTCCATCCCCGGCAAGGTCTTCTCGGAAAAGTCCGGAGCGGGCTGCACCGGCGCCGGCCTTTGCCAGCCAGGCTCGACCTTGGCGGCTGGAGCGGGCCGGTAGGGTTCGGGGTTCGCCGCCGGCTGTGCCGGCTTGTACGGCTCCGGCCTGACCGTGGCCGGGGCGGGCCGATACGGAGACGGAGCAGGAATTGCGGCAGCCTCCGCCTTGGCCGGCTGCTTGACGTGGTTCGACTGGTTCTTGTTGCGGTCGATGGAGGAAAAGATGTGTTCCAGTTCCGCGAGCGGATCCGGCTCGGGCACGCTCTTGACATAGTCCCGCTCGACGCCGGCAATGGCGTCGTCCAGCGCGCGTTTCTGTTTGTCTATGGCCTCGGAAGCCAGCGGCGGCGAATATTCCGCCAGCTTCTTCGCCAGCATGGCGCGCACGCTGTTATAGATGCGCGTACGCTTCTCGGGCGTCTCGTCGCCGTGCTTCTCGAACGCGTTTTTCAGAACAGCAACGAAATCTGCCATGCTTCAGTCGACCTGTATTTTTTTGCCTCCGCGCCGGCCCCCGCAAATCAGCCGCGATGCCCGGAAAGGCTTCAGAAACTAGTCTTGAAACGGATCAGTCACAAGTATCGTGTCGTCCCGTTCCGGGCTGGTGGAAAGGAGTGCGACCGGCGCGCCGATCAACTCCTCTATGTATCGGACATATTTGACGGCCTGGGCCGGAAGGTCGTTCCAGCTGCGTGCGCCGGCGGTGGTGCCCTTCCAGCCTTCCAAGGTCTCGTAGATGGGTTCCACGCGGGCCTGGGCGCCCTGGCTTGCCGGCAGATAGTCGATCGTCTCGCCGTCCAGCCTGTAGCCGGTGCAGACCTTGATCTCATCCAACCCGTCGAGCACGTCGAGCTTGGTCAGCGCGATGCCTTTGATGCCGTTGACGGCAACCGCCTGGCGCACCAGCACAGCGTCGAACCAGCCGCAGCGCCGCTTGCGCCCGGTGACGACACCGAATTCATGGCCGCGCGTGCCGAGGAACTCGCCGATCTCGTTCTTCTGCTCGGTCGGGAACGGACCTTCGCCGACACGCGTCGTGTAGGCCTTGGTGATGCCGAGAACATAGCCGATGGCGCCCGGGCCGACGCCGGAGCCGGCGGCGGCCTGGCCGGCGACCGTGTTGGACGAGGTGACGAACGGATAGGTGCCGTGGTCGATGTCGAGCAGCGTGCCTTGCGCGCCCTCGAACAGGATGCGCTCGCCGGCGCGGCGCTTGTCGTCGAGCACCTTCCAGACGCGGTCCATGTAGGGCAGGATGTCGTTCGCGACCGAGGTCAATTCCTGCATGATCGCATCATGCGTGACTTCGTCATGGCCGAGCCCGCGACGCAGCGCATTGTGGTGCGTCAGCAGCCTGTCGACCTTCAGGGGCAAAGTTTCCAAATCCGCCAGATCCATCACCCGCACCGCGCGCCGCCCCACCTTGTCCTCGTAGGCGGGGCCGATCCCGCGTCGGGTCGTGCCAATCTTTGTTCCGGAATTCGAAGCGGCATCCTCGCGAAACCCGTCCAGCTCCCGGTGTACGGACAGGATAAGCGCCGTGTTTTCGGCTATTTTCAGGCGATCCGGCGTCACGTCCACGCCCTGGCCTTTCAGTTTCTGCACCTCGGCGACGAAAGCATGCGGATCGAAGACCACGCCATTGCCGATGATGGACAGCTTGCCTTCCCGCACGACGCCCGAAGGCAGCAGCGACAGCTTGTAGACCTTGCCGTCGACGACCAGCGTGTGGCCGGCATTGTGGCCGCCCTGGAAACGCACCACGACATCGGCGCGCTCCGACAGCCAGTCGACGATCTTGCCCTTGCCTTCGTCGCCCCACTGCGAGCCGACGACCACCACATTGGCCATGTTTCTTTTCCCTTGAGACGCCGCCGCGCGGCTTGGATATGGTTCGAAACGACAGGCCTCTATAGCGTCAAGACCTCGCGAGTGCGACCTTTCTTTGCCGCCGAAAATGCCCTGAGGCACAACAATTTTCGGCTTTGACATCATTTACTTGGGCTGACCGGGGCAATAGGCCGGCAAACACCGCGGCCCATCCCGCGGCCGGAAGCCAGCGATGCATCGAAACGCCTACATGTTCCTGCTGCTCACCACCTTGCTGTGGGGCGGCAATTCGGTGGCCGGCAAGCTGGCGGTCGGCCACGTCTCGCCGATGACGCTGGTCTTCCTGCGCTGGATGCTGGCCGTGGCGATCCTGCTGCCGATCGGCTGGCGCACGATCCAGGAGGATTGGCCCGTCGTGCGCCGGCACTGGCTCGTGCTGGCGGCGCTTGGCGCCAGCGGCTTCACCCTGTTCAACACCATCTTCTACACCGCCCTCAACTACACCACGGCGATCAATGTCTCGATCGAACAGGCGGCGATGCCGATCCTGATCATGACAGCCAATTTCGTTTTCTTCCGCCTTCGCGTGAACTGGGCGCAGATCGCCGGCGTGGTGCTGACCATCTTGGGCGTCATCCTGACCGCCTGCCATGGTGATCCGCGCCGGCTGCTGACGCTGGAGCTCAATTTCGGCGACGCCATCATGCTCGTCGCGGTCGTTCTCTACAGCAGCTATTCGGTCGGGTTACGGCTGAAGCCGGCGATGCGCTGGCAAAGCCTGATGCTGGCCATGTCGTTCGCCGCGCTCATCACCTCACTGCCCTTCTTCCTGTGGGAAGCCGCCGCCGGCAAGGTGATCGTGCCCGACGCCCGCGGCTGGGCCGTCATCGTCTACACGGCGATCGGCGCTTCGGTCATCTCGCAGATAACCTATATCAGGGGCAACGAACTGATCGGCGCCAATCGCGCCGGCTTGTTCATCAATCTGGTGCCGATCTTCGGCACGCTGCTTTCGGTGCTGATCGTCGGCGAGACCTTCCAGCTCTATCAGGCGCTGGCGCTGGTTCTCGTTCTGGGCGGCATCGGGCTCGCGGAATACAGCGGGCGCAAGATGGCATCCGGCGTTTAACGCGCGCCTAAATTACTGCACCAATTCCTTGCGCACCGCCGCGATATCGTCCGACGAGACCGCCGAAGCGGAATTGCCCCAGCTGCCGCGCACATAGGTCAGCACGTCGGCGATTTCCTGGTCCTTCAGCCGCCATGCCAGCGAGGGCATCGAAGGCGTCGTCGGCGCGCCGGCCGTGTGCACGGCCTGGCTTCCGGCGAGAACGACGCGGGCCAGGGTCTCGGGATTGCCCTGCGCGACGATCGAGTTGCCGACAAGCGCTGGGAAAAGCGCTCCGGCCCCGGCGCCATCGCCGCCATGGCAGGCTGAGCAATTGTCATGATAGATCGCCGCGCCCGCCACCATCCGCGCCTCGTCGGGCTTGGGCGCCTGCGCATTGCCGGTGTCCGGCCCCAGGCTCTTAAGATAGACGGCCACGGCCTTGAGGTCGGGATCCGTCATTTTGGAGGTCGAGTTCTCGATCGCCTCGGCCATCGGACCGGATGCGATCGAATGCGCGTTGACGCCGGTCCTGAGGTAGGCGACCACATCCTCTTGCGACCATTTGCCCAGGCCGGATTGGGCATTGTTGGTGATGTCGGGGGCGAACCAGCCTTGCAGCGAAGCGCCTTGCAGGAAGCCGCTGTCTTGGTCCGCTCCAAGGAACGATTTGGGCGTGTGGCAGGTGCCGCAGTGCCCGGCGCCCTGGACGATATAGGCGCCGCGGTTCCATTCCGCCGATTTGGAGGGGTCGGCCTGGAAGCTTGCCTCGCTGAAGTTGAGAAGGTTCCAGCCCCACATCGCCAGCCGGATGTTCAGCGGGAACGGCAGCTGGTTGGCTTCGACCTTGTTCGAGACCGGGTCGACCGTGGTCATGTAGGCCCACAGGTCGGAAATGTCCTGCTCGTTCATCCTGGTATAGGCGGGGTAAGGCATGGCGGGATAAAGCCGCACGCCATTGTGGCCGACGCCGGTCTTCATCATGTTGCGGAAATCGCCCTCGGACCAATTGCCGATGCCCGTCTCGTGGTCGGGCGTGATGTTGGGCGGCACCAGTGCGCCGAAAGGCGTTTCGAGCGGCAGGCCGCCGGCCAGCGGCTTGCCGCCCGGCCTGGTATGACAGCCCGCGCAATCGCCGAGCACGGCCTGATACTGGCCATGGATGATCTGGTCGGCCTGGTCGGCGGCGAGCGCCGGCGTGATCGCCAGCACGGCGGCGCCGGCGGCGGCGGCGAGCGTCCTCATGCCTGCACCAAGGGGGCGCCGGGATTGCGCAAATAGTGATTGCGGATGCCGTCGGCGGCGCGGTAGGCGAGCGCGCCGACCGTTCCCGTCGGATTCTTGCCGGCATTCTGCGGAAAGGCCGAGGCGCCGATGACGAAGACGTTGGGCACATCCCAGCTTTGCAGGAAGCTGTTGACCGCACTCTTCCTAGGGTCCGTTCCCATGATGGCGCCGCCCGTATTATGGGTGCTTTGATAAGGGACGCTGTCCCAGCCCTTCTTGCGGCGGCCGACATTGTACTGCTTGCCCCCAAGCGTCTTGGCGATCTCCTCCATCCGGTCGCAGAGATAATTCGACATTCGGATATCATTGTCGGGAAAATCGAAGGTCATGCGCATGAGCGGCCGGCCGAAGCGATCCTTGTAGGTCGGATCGAGGTCGAGGTAGTTGGTGCGCGTCGCATAGCTGCTGCCCTGCGAGGAGAAGCCAAGCGTGCTTTTGTAGCCCGCGACGGTCGCCTTCTTCCAGGCGCTACCCCATTTCGGCGTGCCGGGCAGCGTCGGCCTCGTCCCGATCGGACGTCCATTGGTGGGAATGCAGTTGATGCCCGCGCCGCCGACGAAATCGAGGCCGCCATGGTCGAAGGCGTCGCCATTATAGTCGTCGATCGTCTGTCCGAGCGCGCCCGCGGCAATGAACGGATTGAAGTTCTTATCGTCGAAGAACACCTGCACGCCGGCATTGGTCTGGTAGCAATAATTGCGCCCGACGGTGCCCTCGCCGGTAGCGGGATCGTAGATCTTGCCGATGCCCGACAGCATCATCAGCCGGGCATTGTGCAGGCCGTAGGCGCACAGAAGCACGAGATCGGCCGGCTGGAAGAATTCCTGCCCCGACGTATCGACGTAGGTGACACCTCGCGCGGACTTGCCGCCGGCGGCGAGATCGACATGCAGCACCTCGCTGTCGGTGCGCACCTCGAAATTGGCCTTCTTCATCAGCACGGGAAGGATGGTGGTCTGGGCGCTGGATTTGGAGTAGTTGGCGCAGCCGAACCGCTCGCAGAATCCGCAGTAGGTGCACTGCCCCATGGTGATGCCGAGCGGATTGACATAGGTCCGCGACATGTTGGCGGACGGTGTCGGGAACGGGTGCAGTCCCATGGACCGGCCGGCATTGGCGAACAGGGTCGGCGCGTAGGTCATCTCCATTGGCGGATTTGGGTAATCCCGGGACCTCGGATCCTCGAACGGGTTGCCACCTTCCTGTATCTGCCCCTTGATATTGCCGGCCTTGCCCGAGATTCCCGCCAGATATTCGAACTGGTCGTAATACGGCTCCATCTCGGCGCCGGTCACGCCCCAGTCCTCGACCTGGAGATCGGCGATCCGCGCCGCGCCATACTTCTTGGTCAGGTTGGTCTTGATCTGGAAGTCGGAGTCCCAGAACCGCCAAGTGTGGCCGTTCCAATGGACGCCTGCGCCGCCGACGCCGTTGCCGGGCAGGAACGAGCCGAAATCGCGCATCGGCAGCGCCGTCTGCGAAGGGTCGTTGCGCATCGTCATGGTTTCGACTGCTGGCTGCAGGAACAGGTCGCGCCGCACGCTGTAGCGCAACTCGTCCTGCGCATAGCCGATGTTGAAATCGGTCGCCGTGTCGCGCCAGGGACCACGCTCGATGGCCAGCACGTCCAGGCCCTGATCGGTCAATTCATGAGCAAGGATGGACCCCGTCCAGCCGAGGCCGACGATCACGACGTCCTTGCGGGGCAGTATCGTCGTCATGGTCAGCTCCTTTTCACGAGCCATTCCGGGCTGCCCTCGATCGAGACGGGCGGCCGCGGATAGGGCTGATTGTGCTTGCTGACGTGATCCCGGTAGTCATAGCGCGCGCCGGGGAAACCAAGCATGCGCCACGACACCATGTCCTTGTTGCCGCCATAGACCGGATCGGCAAAGAACCCTTCCATCGTGTTCTGCAGCAGAAGTCCGAAGAAGCCGGCAGCCTTGACTCCATTGGGCAAGTCGACCTTTCCAGCCTCCATCGCGGCCAGGAACGTATCCTGATCGGCCGGCTGGAGTTCGGTGAATGCCTTGCCATCGCGCTGTTTCAGGAAAGCGTCTATGGCGGCCAGGCCGGAGCGGTAGCGCTGGGCCGGGTTTGCCTCGCCCTGGTAGCCCTGCGTCGGCAATGCCGGCAAAAACGGTCTTTTTGTGTAGAGCCGGCTCGACGTTCCGAACGCGCCCGTCAACTGACGGTCTATATAGACGGCGCAGCCGGCCTCCTTGCCGCCCATCGACAGATCGTCGGCGGGGATGATGCGGTCGACGATAGCCTCGACCAGCGCGGCTTCCTGCGGCGTGAAGAACTGCCAGCCGCCGGACACCACCTGCACCGGAGGATCGGAAGACAGCGGCGCCCAGGGCAGCGAGCCAGACAAGGATCGGGCAAAACCTGCCGATGTTGCCGTCACTGTAAACATCGCAGCCGAAGACAGAAAAAGACGCCGGCTCAGTCGGACAGTATTGCGATGATCCATCGAAGGCACCCAGACAGCAACAGAAGCGCGCCGGATGTTGCGCGCAAAATCATGACCAACTCAGTTAAGTTTAGATCGCATCCATCAATTGACCGCAGCGTGCGGAAAGAAACCGGGATCGTCAAGCAGATCACAAATCGTTAGATTGGGCCAGACCTTATGCTTATCTACATCCGCTAATGTACTGACGGCTAAAAAGGATATCTTGCAGCAGCTTGACGCAAGGACGCCGTTGGCGCGACGCCTGCGGCGGCGCCCGCAACGACGCAAACCGTCGGGCGGCGCCAGCGGTCGTGGAAACGCCCCGCATGCATGCCGGCAAACGGGGCGTCTGATGTATGGCTTGTCACCTCAGAGGATGTGGAGAGCTAGATCCCGCCCACATCGAACCGCAGCCGCTTTGCCGAATCGATCGACTTGTGGTCGCGCACCTGCTCCAGCACTTTCTCCGGGAACGGGGCGTCGAGATAGAGCAGTGCGATAGCGTCACCGCCCGGCCGGTTGCGGCCGAGCTGGAAGTTGGCGATGTTGACGTCGTTCTCGCCGCAGACAGTGCCGAGCAGGCCGATAATGCCGGGCGCATCGGCATTGGTCGTATACAGCATGTGTTGGCCGACCTCGGCGTCGAGATTGATGCCCTTGATCTGAATGAAGCGCGGCTTGCCGTCCGAAAAGCAGGTACCGGCGATCGAGCGCGTCATGTGCTCGGTCTTGACGGTCAGCTTGATGTAACCGTCGAAGACGCCAGATTTGTCGCGCTTGACTTCGGCGACGATGATGCCGCGCTCCTTCACCATGATCGGCGCCGACACCATGTTGACGTCGGCGACCTGCGGCCGGATCAGTCCGGCCAGGGCGGCACTGATCAGCGCCCGCGTGTTCATCGTCGCGGTCGAGCCGTCGAACAGGATCTCGACCTCGCTGATCGGATCCTCGGTGACCTGTCCGACAAAGGCGCCCAGCACTTCGGCGAGCTTGACGAAAGGCTTCAGCCGCGGCGCCTCTTCCGCCGTGATCGAGGGCATGTTGATGGCGTTGGAGACCGCGCCCTTGATCAGGTAGTCGGCCATCTGCTCGGCGACCTGCAGCGCGACATTCTCCTGCGCTTCCGCCGTCGAGGCGCCAAGGTGTGGTGTCGCCACCACGTTCTCCATGCCGAACAGCGCATTCTGCTCCGCCGGTTCGACCTCGAACACATCGATGCCGGCGCCTGCCACCTTGCCGCTCTTCAGCGCCGCGACCAGGTCGGCCTCGACCACCAGCCCGCCACGCGCGCAGTTGATGATACGCACGCCATTCTTCATCTTGGCGATCGCCGCCGCATCGATGATGTTGCGGGTCTTATCGGTCAACGGCGTGTGCAGCGTGATGAAGTCGGCGCGGGCGAAGAGTTCGTCCAGTTCCACCTTGTCGACGCCGAGCTCCTCGGCGCGCTTGTCCGACAGGAACGGATCAAAGGCGACGACGTGCATCTTCAGCCCGACGCCGCGTGTGGCGACGATCGAACCGATATTGCCGCAGCCGATGACGCCCAGCGTCTTGCCGGTGATCTCGACGCCCATGAAGCGGTTCTTCTCCCATTTGCCGGCATGGGTCGAAGCGTTGGCTTCCGGGATCTGGCGGGCGAGCGCGAAGATCATCGCCACGGCGTGTTCGGCCGTCGTGATCGAATTGCCGAAGGGCGTGTTCATCACGATGATACCCTTGCGGCTTGCCGCCGGGATATCGACATTGTCGACGCCGATGCCGGCGCGGCCGACGACCTTGAGATTGGTGGCCGCGTTGATCAGCTTCTCGGTGACCTTGGTCGCCGAACGGATGGCGAGACCGTCATACTTGCCGATCACTTCGAGCAGCTTTTCCTTGTCCTTGCCGAGGTCGGGCAGATAGTCGACCTCGACGCCGCGATCCTTGAATATCTGCACGGCGGTGGGAGAGAGTTTGTCAGAGACGAGAACGCGGGGCGCCATGGCGGCCTCCTTGAAAATGAAATTGATCCGGGAACGGACGGCCCTCGGGGCCGCCACGGAAACTCTCAGGCGGCCGCTTTGAGCGACGCCTTCTGGCTGGCAAAGGCCCAGTCGAGCCAAGGCAGCAGCGCTTCGAGATCGGAGGTCTCGACGGTTGCGCCGCACCAGATGCGCAATCCCGGCGGGGCATCGCGATAAGAACCGATGTCGTAGGCGACGCCTTCCTTGTCGAGCGTCGAGACCAGGCCCTTGGCAAACGCCGCCTGTCCATCAGCGTCGAGCGCCGCGATATCGGCGTCGGTGAAGGACAGACAGACCGACGTGTTCGAGCGTGTCGCCGGGGCCACCGCAAGATTGCCGAGCCAGGATGATCTTTCCACGAACCGGTCGAGCACGGCGGCATTGGCATCCGCCCTGGCAATCAGCGCATCGAGGCCGCCGACCGACTTCGCCCAGTTCAACGCGTCGAGATAATCCTCGACGCAAAGCATCGACGGCGTGTTGATGGTTTCGCCCTTGAAAATGCCCTCGATCAGCTTGCCGCCCGAGGTCAGGCGGAAGATTTTCGGCAGCGGCCATGAAGGCTTGTAGCTCTCCAGCCGCGCTACGGCGCGCGGCGACAGGATCAGCATGCCATGCGCGCCCTCGCCGCCCAGCACCTTCTGCCAGGAGAAGGTCACGACATCGAGCTTCTCGAAGTCGAGCCTTTGCGCGAAGGCCGCTGAAGTAGCGTCGCAAATGGTCAGACCCTTGCGATCGGCGGGAATGAAGTCACCGTCCGGCACGCGCACGCCCGAGGTCGTGCCGTTCCAAGTGAAGACCACGTCGCGATCGAAATCGATCTTGGTCAGATCAGGCAGCGCGCCATAACCGGCCTCGATCTTTCTGATATCGGCGAGTTTCAGCTGCTTGACCACGTCGGTGACCCAGCCGGAGCCGAAGCTTTCCCAGGCGACCATGTCGACGCCGCGTTCGCCGAGAAGAGACCACAGCGCCATCTCGACGGCACCTGTGTCGGAAGCCGGCACGATGCCGATGCGGTAATCGGCAGGAACCTGGAGGATTTCGCGGGTCAGCGCGATCGCCTGTTCGAGCTTGGTCTTGCCGATCTTGGCGCGGTGGGAACGGCCGAGCGCGGCAGCTTTCAGCGCCTCGACCGACCAGCCGGGACGTTTTGCGCAGGGACCAGAGGAAAAATTGGGATTTGCCGGACGGAGTCCGGGCTTCGTAAGCGTCGTCATCGTGGTCTATCCTTCCAGATAGTGGCCCCTCGTTGGGGAGGGGTGGCCCACGGACGGCGATATGCGTTCAGGCTTCGGGCGTCAAGAGGAAAGTTTTTGTCGCTGCCGGGATACCGGATGCATGTCGCCCAAAAGTGCGCGGCGGTTTTGGGGCTACGGCAGGCATCAAACAGGAGGCTCCGCGATCAGGATGCGTGACTTCAAACGCAAACGGCGGACCACAGGGATCCGCCGTGTTCGTGCCAGGCGACATATGGCTACCAGAGATCGTAGCGCAGACCGACCTTGACCTGATGATAATCCAGGCCCTTTTTGAAGACAGGGTTGCCGACATCATCTGCCGTCACGTATTTCGCCGAAGGCAGCGCCGTGTATTGATAGCCAACATCGACGGCAACATTCTTGCTGACCTGATAAGCAAAGCCGGCGCCCAGCGTATATGCCAGGCTGAACTGCTTCTCCGACTTCGTCGTCCCATCGTAGCCGCTTGGATCGTCGCATTCAAAGATCGTCGTGGTCGAACCCACTGTCGTCGAGGAATTGCGGCAATTGCGAGCGCCTTCAGCGTACTTGTAGGTGCTGTACGCTATGCCAACACCGCCTCCGACATAGGGCGTGATACCAACATAGGTGCCCAGATCGACAAACGCGCTGGCCATCACATGGTAAGCCTTGTTGTCGCCGCTGTTGGAGCTTTCGCACCCGCGGGTGCTTGGGCCTGCGAATACGCTTGTACTGCCGCCGCTGGTAACGCTCACCGTCTGCGTCCCATCGCAAGTGCTGTCGAATTTGCTGGAGAATTTGCTTGTCGGCAGCAGACCGAAATTCAATTCACCGCGGAAATAGTCGTTGAAATGATACCCCATGCCTATCGAGGCGGATAGCGGGCTGGTGTCGTGGGTCAAGCCGGCCGGCGTTTCCGAAATCTCATATGGCTTGTTGAACGCATATCCAACATCGCCGCGCAGATACCACCCCGAGCCGACCTCGACCGGCACATAATCCGGCGCCTGGTCGACATAGATCGGCGGATCGTAGTCGGCGGCGATTGCAGGCGCCAGCGGCAACAGCAGTGCGGCAAGCGCCAGCGCCATACGCGATATTGGTATCATGGTCCCCGGCTCCCGAATTCGGCGCCGTCAAACAAGCAACGGCGGCCAACGTTTCATGAGCCATTGTTAACCATAGTGGTTAAGTGCCGGTTAAGGCTAACAGAGGGTTAGCGAATTGATTTCGAACGGGCTGACCTCGGCTCATCTCAAACGAAAACCGCCCGGCTGATGCCGGGCGGTCGACGAATTCCTGGAAACTTCGAAGCGATTACTTGGTGTAGATCGGCTCGGGCTCCGGCTGATAGGCCACCACCGGCGCGGCGCAACCGTTGTTGCCGCCGAACTGGTAACGCAGACCGCCGCGCACCTCGTGGGTGTTGAAGCCGTGATCGAAGCCCGGCCCGGCGCCCGGCGTGGCGCCGGCTGGACCATACTCGAACATGCGACCGCCTTGAATATGGGAGAAACGGTAACCAGCATCGAGGATGACTTTGTCGGTCAAGCAGTAGGAGGCGCCGGCCATTACCGCGTACGCGAAGCGCCAGCTGGATGTTCCGGGGTTGGACTCGGTTGCGCCCGGGGTCGGGTCGTAGACAGTATCCCATTTGACGCGCGCTCCGCCGATACCGGCGCCGACATAGGGCGTGATGCCGTGCCAGGTGCCGATATCGACATAGGCATTTGCCAGAAGCAGCAAGGCGCTCATCTTCGACGACTCGACCGAGACCGTGGTGAGATCCGAGGTGCCGCCGTTGAAGTTCGACTTGAACCAGTAGTCGGCGGTCAGGTCGGTGCGGAAGTGTTCATTGATCTTGTAGCCGACGCCGCCGCCAAGCGAGAAGCCGCCCTTGAGCTTGCCATAGTCGAAGGACTTGCTCCCGGCGACCCCGACAGGAGGCCCGCACGGGCAAGGCGCGGCGCCGTAGGTGATGTAGTCGATGTCACCGACCTTCGACTTGTGATAGTCGAGGTCGCCACGGATATACCAGCCGCCGACATCGACCGGTTGCTCATAGACCGGCGGCGGCGCTTCTTCGACTTGCGGCTCGGGCAGGTCAGCTGCGAACACCGGCCAGGCCAAGCCCGCGAACAGCAGCGCGAACAGGGCCTTTCTTGCTGTATTGAACATGCTTGTCACCCCTAGAAACCTCGGAACGGCGATCGCGTCCGAATAAGATTGGCTTTCAGGCGTGGATAATGAATTGCAAAAGTTAAAAGGCGTTTAACCCTGTCGATTAACCACGAATCTCCAGAATCCCGGAGATCTGGCAAGGATTTCGACAGAAAGAGACCGATCCTTTGCGAACAAAAAAGCCCGCCGGAGGGGCGGGCTTCGATGCAATGAAGGCGGCGGCGTGACGCCTTCGAGGCTGGCGGGGATCAGGCGGCGCTGCTGCGGGTTTCCGAGATGACCCCGACGATGTCGTTGACGACGGCCTCGACCAGTTGCGGATCGTCGCCCTCGGCCATCACACGGATCAGCGGCTCGGTGCCGGATGGACGGATGACCAGCCGCCCGGCCTTGCCGAGACGATGGCGGGCGTCCTCGATCGCGGCCTTGACCGGGGCTTCCTCCAACGGTTTTCCGCCGGCGATGCGAACGTTCTTCAGCAGTTGCGGCACCGGCTCGAACTTCTTCGACAGTTCGCTGACCGGGCGGCCTTGCCGCTTGATGCAGGCCAGCACCTGCAGTGCCGAGACCAGCCCGTCGCCGGTGGTCGAGAAGTCGGACAGCACGATGTGGCCCGACTGCTCACCACCGACATTGAGCCCATGCGCGCGCATATGCTCCACGACATAGCGGTCACCGACCTTGGTGCGATGCAATTGCAGCTTCATGTCGCCGAGAAAGCGCTCGAGGCCGAGATTGGACATGACCGTCGAAACGACGCCACCGCCAGCCAGCCGCCCGCTCTGGTGCCAGGACTCGGCAATCAGCGCCATGATCTGGTCGCCGTCGACGATGGCGCCGTTCTCGTCGACGATGACGACCCGGTCCGCATCGCCATCAAGCGCGATGCCGATGTCGGCGCGCACTTCGTGCACCTTTTTCTGCAGATCGGCGGGATGGGTCGAGCCGCATTCCTTGTTGATGTTGAAGCCATTGGGTTCGACATTGATGGCCACGACTTCGGCGCCCAGTTCCCACAGCGCCTCGGGCGCCACCTTGTAGGCCGCGCCATTGGCACAGTCGACGACGATCCGCAGACCCGAAAGCGACATCGAGCGCGGCAAGGTGCGCTTGGCGAATTCGATGTAACGGTCATGCACGCCGTCGACGCGCTTGGCGCGGCCAAGCCCGTCGGAATCGGCGAGCGCCAGTTCGATATCCTTGTCGAGCATGCTCTCGATGCGCTCTTCGATCTCGTCGGACAGCTTGTAGCCGTCTGGGCCGAACAGCTTGATGCCGTTGTCGTAGTAGGGATTGTGAGAGGCCGAGATCATGACGCCAATGTCGGCGCGCAGCGAGCGCACCAGCATGGCAACCGCCGGGGTCGGGATCGGGCCGAGCAGAAACACGTCCATGCCGGCGGCGCAAAGGCCGGCCACCATCGCGTTTTCGATCATATAGCCGGACAGCCGGGTGTCCTTGCCGAGCACGACACGATGGCGATGGCTGCCGCGCTGGAACGAAAGGCCGGCGGCCATGCCGACCCGCATGGCGATTTCCGCGGTCATCGGAAACTTGTTGGCGCGCCCGCGAATGCCGTCCGTGCCGAAGTAATTCCCTGCCATGCCAGTCAGTTTCCTTGGTTGTCCTTAGCCGGCACGTCATGCCACAATTGGCCGTCGCGCCTCGATCACATTGTGTGATTATATGTTACCAATCCTTAGAAAATCATTGTTGTGCGTTGCACACAACATGGCCGCAGCCTAGCACGGAGACGCTGTGGCGTCACATATACCAGTTTTGCCAGCCATTCGGCGCGGATACATCCCGAGAATTCTTGCCTCGGCGGCAGTCAGGCCGAATGATTTCATCACCTTGTCGTTAGAAAGCGATTTCGGCGATATATAAGCCGCCTGGCATCTGGCGCAACCGACCGTTGAGCGTTATTGATTCGCTGGGACGTATAATGGGCTGCAGCCACGGAGAAACGCTATGCTCATCCACCGAATTGCTACTCTGACCGGCCTTGCGGTCGCGACGTTGTTCCTGGCCGCGCCAGCCAACGCGCTGACGATGGCCGAGTGCAGCACGAAGTACAACGCCGCCAAGGACGCTGGGACACTTGCCGGGGCGACCTGGAACCAGTTCCGCAAGGCACAGTGCGGCACTGACGCCGCCGCCACCACCGACACCAAGGCGGCCACGACCAAGGCTGCTGAAACCAAGCCGGCCGAAGCCAAGCCGGCCAAGACCACCAAGGCCGCCGCAGCGGCCAGCGACAGCACGGCCAAGGGCCTGACCGCCAAGGAATGCAGCACCAAGTACCAGGCGGCCAAGGCCGCCGGCACATTGAACGGCATGAAGTGGAACGACTTCCGCAAGGCCGAATGCGCCGCTGGCGCATCCGCCGCCGCCGACACCGTCAAGCCGGCGACCACCAAGGCTGCGACCACGACGGCCGCAGCTTCTGGCAAGGGCCTGAGCATGGCCGAATGCAGCACCAAGTACCAGGCGGCCAAGACGGCGAACACGCTGAAGGGCATGAAGTGGAACGACTTCCGCAAGGCCGAATGCGGCGCCAGTGCCTCGGATGACGACAGCGTGCCCGCTCCAAGCGAGGCGAGCTACACCAAGGAACCCGCAAAGCCGACGACGGTTGCCCCCAAGGGCGTCACCTTCCCGTCCGCGATCTCGGCGAAATATGCCAGCGAGACCCCCGGAAAAGGCCGCATGCATACCTGCCTTGACCAGTACTATGTCCTCAAGGACGCCAACGCACTCGGCGGTCTGAAGTGGATCCAGAAGGGCGGCGGCTTCTACAGCCTCTGCAATGCCAAGCTGAAGGGCTGAGCCGCGCATAGCATCCCCCCCGGGATCGATGGGGCATGACGGTGAATTGAATTAGATGAAATCTGGCAAGGCCAGGCAAAGGCCCGCGATGCATCTGCTTCGCGGGCCCTTTTGTTGCGCACGAAGACGCCAGGGTCTTGCTCGCGTCTGCATATCGCGGAAGCTGCCTGCATCATCAATTCGCTTACACTCTCGCCGCGAGGCTGATTGGTAACTCATGAAAATTCTGATTGAACATATCAGGAACAAACAGTATACAAAAGACGTCTGAACTTGTCATCAACCAGGAGGATCTTATGCCCAGTTTAAAATTGGCGGTATTGGCTGTGACGGCATTGGTTGCTTGCGGCGTCGCCCCTGCAAGCGCATTGACGATGAAGGAATGTGGCGAGACCTATCGGACAGCCAAGGAGAGCGGCACTCTGAATGGCATGGACTGGGCCGCTTTCCGCAAGGAGAAATGCGCGACGTCGGCTGCGGAGAGTGTCAGCGCGGATAAGGTCGAAACCGCACCGCAGCCGAAAAAGGAAACCAGCGCGGCACTTGCCCCCACCGTAGCGCCAGCGGGCGTAACATTCCCGACCACCCTCGCCGCCGAGTTCGAGACCGAAAAGCCCGCGAAGGCACGGATGAAGACCTGCCTGCAGGGTTACCATGGCAACAAGGAGGCAGGTACGTTGAACGGCCTTCGCTGGATCCAGAAGGGCGGTGGTTATTACAGCCTGTGCAATGCGCGGCTGAAAGCTGAATCATAAAAGGGATAACGGCGGAAAGCGGTTCACCGTTTTTCCCGCAGACGTGGCCGTTATCCTCAGGCTGTCCCGAGGATCTGCTGTCGGGCGATATCTGGACCTCGGGCTAGCCCGAGGTTGACCTTCCAAATGTACGTCCGGCCAGCCTCCTGATGCGATGTCGCCCAAAGGTGGTTTGGGAGCGACGACATACTTAGAAGCAAAGACTTAAAGCGCGTCGGGGATAGCGTCAAAGAACAGAGCGGTTCTGCGTTCCGTGAAACGGTGAACCGCTCTGGTCTAGCTTGACGGCTGTGGCTCCATGCCGCCTTCGGGCTCGGGACCCTTCTTGCGGCGGCCGCCGGACTTCGGCACGGCCGAGCCACGGCTCGGCGGCGTGTCGTCGCCGAGGTCGCGCGAGGGCTTGTTGCCCGCGATCAGCTGCTTGATCTCCTCGCCCGACAGCGTCTCGTATTCGAGCAGGCCCTGCGCCAGCGCGATCCATTCCTTCTTCTTCTTGGTCAGCACCGACTTCGCCGTCGAATAGGCCTCGTCGATCAGGCGGCGCACCTCGCCGTCGATGATCTGCGCGGTCTCTTCCGAAATGTTCTGCGTGCGCGCCACCGAATGGCCGAGGAACACTTCCTCCTGGTTGTCGCCATAGGCGACATGGCCGAGCTTGTCGGAGAAGCCCCAGCGCGTGACCATGGCGCGCGCCAGCTTGGTCGCCTGCTCGATGTCGGAGGAAGCACCGGACGTGATGTTCTCCTTGCCGAACTTGAACTCCTCGGCAACGCGGCCGCCCATCATGATGGCGAGGCGCGAGACCATGTATTTGTAGCTCATGGAATAGCGGTCGCCTTCCGGCAACTGCATGACCATGCCGAGCGCGCGGCCGCGCGGGATGATGGTCGCCTTGTGCAGCGGATCGGCCGACGGCACGTTGAGCGCCAGGATGGCGTGTCCGGCCTCGTGATAGGCGGTCAGTTCCTTCTCGGCCTGGGTCATGGCCGACGAGCGGCGCTCGGCGCCCATCATGATCTTGTCCTTGGCGTCCTCGAACTCGGCCATGGTGACGAGGCGCTTGTTGCGCCGCGCCGCCATCAGCGCGGATTCGTTGACCAGGTTCATCAGGTCGGCGCCGGAGAAGCCGGGCGTACCACGGGCGACGACCTTGAGGTCGACATTGGGCGCCAGCGGCACGTTGCGCACATGCACCTTGAGGATCTTCTCGCGGCCGACGATGTCTGGGTTCGGCACCACCACCTGGCGGTCGAAACGGCCTGGACGCAGCAACGCCGGATCGAGCACGTCGGGCCGGTTGGTGGCGGCGATCAGGATGATGCTTTCGTTGGACTCGAAGCCGTCCATCTCGACGAGCAGCTGGTTCAGAGTCTGCTCGCGCTCGTCATTGCCACCGCCGAGGCCGGCACCGCGATGGCGGCCGACGGCGTCGATTTCGTCGATGAAGATGATGCAGGGCGCATTCTTCTTGGCCTGGTCGAACATGTCGCGGACACGGGATGCGCCGACGCCGACGAACATCTCGACGAAATCCGAACCCGAAATGGTAAAGAACGGCACGTTGGCTTCACCGGCGACCGAACGGGCAAGCAGCGTCTTGCCGGTGCCGGGAGGGCCGACCAGCAGCACGCCGCGCGGAATCTTGCCGCCGAGGCGCTGGAACTTCTGCGGATCGCGCAGGAATTCGACGATCTCTTCGAGGTCTTCCTTGGCCTCGTCGACGCCGGCGACATCCTGGAAGGTGACGCGGCCATGCGCCTCGGTAAGCAGCTTGGCCTTCGACTTGCCGAAGCCCATGGCGCGCCCGGAGCCGGACTGCATCTGGCGCATGAAGAATATCCACACGCCGAGGATCAGGATCATCGGCAGCCACGAGATCAGATAGCCGAACAGCGAATTGGAGCCGTCGGTCTCGGGCCGCGCATTGATGGTGACGTTCTTGTCCTGCAGCCGCGAGACCAGCTGGGGATCGCCGGGCGAATAGGTCTGGAAGCCGCTGGAATTGTCGGTGTAGTTGCCGGTGATGCGGGCGCCCGCGATGGTCACCGTCTTGACCCGGCCGGCCGCGACGTCCTGCAGGAACTGCGAATAAGGCACATCGCTCGAAGCCCCGCGCGTCTGCGGCGTCTGGAACAGATTGAAGAGGGCGATGAGCAGGACCGCTATGATCGCCCAGAGCGCGAGGTTGCGATAGTTCGGATTCATCAATTGTCCCGTTGGCGTCCGCGAGCGGACAGCATCATGAGAGGAAACTTGGGCCTAACATAGGGAGAGCGTACCCCCTTGCCAAGCAGAACAGCATGTCTGGGTTAAGCTTTCGCCCAGCATCAACCGGCACTAGGGCCACGCAATGGCAGGGCGGGAAGCGGCGCCGCGCCGATCAACCCGGCGACGGCGCGCGCCGAGGCCAGGTCGAAGGACGGCAGGAAGCGGGCAAAGGGAGCAACGACCGGCGAGGCCGCGAACCCTTGCGATGTCGGCCTATCAGGCTCCGGACCCACCTTCTCGACGGCTTGCAGCCATCCTGGCTCCGCCGCCAATGCCGCACGCAGCAGGCTTGGCGGGGTTTCGTCCCGGCCTACAGCCAGCCGCTTCGCCGCCATTGCCCCGAATGGCGCGATCAACAATGCGCCGCCGGCGTCGTTCAATGTGATTTGGCGGCGCCCATCCCAGATGGCGCCGTCGATCGTTGCCGCCGCCGCCGGCAAACCGCGCATCTCCCGACGCAGGAAGATGCCGGCGCGCCGGAAGTCGACCACTGTCCGCGACAATGTGGCGCAAAGAAATCCGGCTTTCAGCCGGGCGAACAACGCCTCGCCGCGGGCCTGGTCCGGCAGGAAGGCAATCCCGCCTGACGTCGCCAGGAGAACGCGCAGTGCGTATATCGCCGCCCGATCGGCGCCGGCGCCGAGCAGGGCCGGATCGAGCCGGATGAGGCCCGCCGCCGGCTGGCTGGCAAAGCGCTCGATCAGACGGGCGGCCTCACCGCCAAGCCGCGTCCGGTCGCCGGCCTGCCGCGCGGCCAACGCCAGCGCGTCGTTCACGCGCTGCGCGCCGGCCTCCCCGGCAAGGGCTGCGCGCATGCGCGGCCGCTCGAAGGCTTCATCGGCATTGGTCGGGTCCTCGGCCCAGCCGACCTGTTGGCGCCCCAGGAAATCGCGCAGCGCATGGCGCCGGACGCCAAGAAGCGGTCGCACGATCCAGTCGCGCCAGTCATGCAGGGTGGCGGGCGCCATGCCGGCGAGGCCCCGTCCCTCGTCGCGGGTCGCATCGTTGCGATCGCGCCGCATCAGCACCGTCTCGGCCTGATCGTCCGCGGTATGTCCGGTCACGATCAGGCCGATGCCTTCCGCCCGGGCGGCGCTGGCCAGCAGCCGGTAGCGCGCCTCGCGCGCCGCCGCCGGCAGGCCGGTCGACGGCTTGGCGCCGGACCAGGCTAGCATGCGGTGGGCGATGCCGCGTTCCGCGCAAAGCTTCGCCACGGTCCGCGCCTCATCGGCCGAACCTTGCCGCAAGCCGTGGTCGATTGTGACCGCGAGCAGCTTCGCGGACGGTGCGGTTTTGTCGAGATGCTGTTTGAGAAGGAGAAGGAGCGCAGTCGAGTCGCTGCCCCCGGATACGGCCGCTACGGCGCCGTTGGAAAAATCGATATGCGAAAAGAGTCCGGTCGAAAGATCAGGCCCGGTATCGAGCATCAATCCATGTCGCCAAAAAGCGGTCCCGGTTTTGGGACTGCGAGACCCCCAGAAAAAATCAGCACGCAGCCAGGGCCTTCTCCTGCTTGACGCGTTCCTTGAGTGTGCTGGAAATATCGGGATAGCGCTTGCCGACCTCGCTGAAGGTGGCGCAGGCAACATCGTGCTGCTTGAGACCGACCAGCGACACGCCCAGCTTCAACAGCATGTCGGGCGCCTTCTTGGCTTTGGGATAATCCTTGCTGGCGGCGAGGAACACTTCCGCCGCATCGCGGTATTTCTGCTGGCCAAGCAGCGATTCCCCCAGCCAGTAATGCGCGTCCGCCGCCTTCGCGTCCTTGGGGAAGCGCGAGATATGATCGCGGAAACCCTGTTCGGCGGTGCCGTAGTCACCCGACAGGATGAACTGGTAGGAGTTGCGATAGAGCTCTTCGGGATTGTTGGTCGCGGGCAGCGCCGCGACCACCGTGCCGCCGGACTTGCCGGCCTTGGCTGGCGCGCTGGCGGCTGGTGCCGTGTCCTGTGCCGGCACGGTTGCCTGCGTGCTGCCGCCGGCATCGATCACATTGCCGTTCTTGTCGACAGTGATGGATCCAAAGGTCTTTTCGGGCGCTCCCTTGCCGGGGATCACCTTGCCGGGGTCACCGTCGGGTGACTCGACGATGACGTCCTCGACCGTCTTGCCGCCTGTGGATTGATCGCCGCCGGGCGCGGCCCCGGCATCGGCCGGCGCCTGGGTTGCCGGGGCCGAGGCCACGTCGGTGTTGGTCCCGGTGGTGGCATCTGATTTCTTCTGCGCCGGCGGTTGTCCACCTTGCGAGCCGCCTTCAAGCTGCTGGAAGCGGAACTCGTTGTCTTCCTGCTGTTTGCGGATCTGCTCCTGCATCTGCAGGATCTGGAAATTGAGTTCCTCGACCTTGCCGGTCAGCTGCCGCATTTGGTCCTCGAGCCCGGTCACGCCGGCGCCGCTCGACTGGGCGAGCTGGACCTGATCTTGCTTTTTCTTCTCGCCGAAAAGGCTGGGCAACTCGAGTGTCGGCAGATGGAAGGAAAAGCCGGTCTCGGCTGATTGCCCTGTACCGCTCGCCGAAGCGGTTACGCCTGATAGGAGCAGCAGCGCCAGCGTGCCGCTCAGAACCGATCTCAAATGCATGTGTCTCTCGCCGTCCAATCGTTAGCTTGTTCGCGCCTTCCAATCGATGTGAGACCAGCCAAGCGCCCTCGGCTCATAGCAGGGCGCGAGACTTCGGCCAAATTTTGTTTCGGGTGTCAGGACATGAAAAAGGCGGCCCGAGGACCGCCTTTCGCAAAGAGGTGTTGTATTTTTGCCATCTGTGCCGTGCGCGCCTTTCGGCGCGCGACGCCTCAGGAACCAGCGCCGCTGAGCGTGGTGACGGCGCGGCGGTTCTGCGACCAACAGGAGATGTCGTCGCATACGGCGACCGGACGTTCCTTGCCGTAGGAAATCGTCTTGAGACGGCTCGCCGAAACGCCCTTGGAAACCAGGAAGTCGCGCGTGGCGGCGGCACGGCGGGCACCGAGCGCCAGATTGTATTCGCGCGTGCCGCGTTCGTCGGCATGGCCTTCGACGACGATGGCATACTGCTTGTACTGGTTCAGCCACTGTGCCTGGCGCGACAGCGTCGTCTGTGCGTCGGCACGGATCGAGGTCGAGTCCGTATCGAAGAAGATACGGTCGCCGATGTTGACGGTGAAGTCCTGTGCCGAGCCGGGTGTTGCGGCACCCGCGCCATTGAGGCCAAGGTCAGCGGCGCTGTTCGGCGTCTTCTTCGAAGCGCAACCGGTGATGGCGAGCATCGCCACCAGCGCGATCATGGCCGGGTTTCTGGTCAGTGCTGCGATACGGCCCATGCCGCCTCTCCTTCGTATTCGAGTGATCATGTTTCGAGTGATTTCGTTGATCACCCAGTAACCACGTTTGGGTTAACCGGCATTCAAGAAACACGGTTAAAATTTGGTTTAGGCTGCCCGTCCGCAGCTGTTTTGTCGTAGGCCACAGTTGGCGCGGACCCTAGGCGGAAATGCGGCCAAAACGCGACGAAGGCATGGAAAAGGGGAATGTAAGGGGGAATTGAAGAGTTGGAGAACTGAAGAATTGAAGAAGGATGTTCACCCTAGCTTCACTCTGAGTTTCACCAGCATTCCGTACACCTGGCCATACGATTGTAGCCCGTACACCTGGCCATACGATTGTAGCCACTCGTCCCGTTGCGCCTGCGAGATGTATTCGAGATCGAACGCGTATGAAATCCACGTCTCCACTTCACTGCACGATCCTATGGCCATCGAAATGAACCGGGCAAATTCAGCTTTGGAGTGGGTCTGTTTGGCAAATCCCTCGGCCAGATTGGCGCAAATCCCCTTGCTGGAACGCCGCAACTGATCGGCCAGCGCGTATTGCTCTATCTTGGGAAAAGCGAGGGTGGCCTTGTGAACCGCCAGAGAGACCACGTAAGCGCGCTTGTAGACCTCTAGATCCTTTGCTCGCTTAACGTAGCCCTCTGCTTTCACCATCTCTTCAATTCTTCAGTTCGCCAATTCCCGTTCTATTCCAGCAGCGGCGACCAGGCCGGATCCGAAGCAAAGTTCGTCGTCGGGATCGGCTGCTCGTTGCGGCCGGTGAGGTCGACGGAAACCAGTTTCGGGCCGCCATTGGCGTCGCGGAAGAACATCAGCACGCGGCCGTTCGGCGCCCAGGTCGGGCCTTCCTGCTGGAAGCCGGACGACAGTATGCGCTCGCCCGAGCCGTCGGTCTTCATGACGCCGATCTGGAATTCGCCGCCGCTCTGCTTGGTGAAGGCGATGAGGTCGCCGCGCGGCGACCACACCGGCGTCGAATAGACGCCGTCGCCGAACGAGATGCGGGTCTGGCCCGATCCGTCGGCGCCCATGACGTAGATCTGCGCGCGACCGCCACGGTCGGAGGTGAACACCACCTTGCTGCCGTCGGGCGAGTAGGAAGGCGAGGTGTCGATGGCGGTCGAGTTGGTCAGCCGCGTCGTCGAACGGCTGCGCAGGTCCATGGCGAAGATGTTGGAATTGCCGTCGTCGCGCAGCAGGCTCATGATCACCTTCTGGCCGTCGGGCGAGAAGCGCGGTGCAAAGGTCATGCCTGGAAAATTGCCTACCAGTTCACGCTGCCCGGTCTCGATCTGCAGGAGATAGACCCTGGGCTGGCCGCTCTCATAGGACATGTAGGTGATTTCCTGCCGGTTCGGCGAGAAGCGCGGCGTCAGCACGATCGACCTGCCGTCCGAAAGGTAGCGGACGTTGGCGCCGTCCTGGTCCATGATGGCGAGGCGCTTCTTGCGCGCGTTCTTGGCGCCGGACTCGTCGATGAACACGACACGCGTGTCGAAATAGCCCTTCTCGCCGGTCAGCCGCTCATAGATGGCGTCGGCGATGATATGGGCGACGCGGCGCTGATTGGCGTCGTTGGCGAAGAACTGCTCACCGGCCATCTGCTGCCCCGCGAATGTGTCCCACAGCCGGTACTGGGCGCGGATGCGGCCGTCTGCTTCCTTGCTGACGCTGCCGGTGACCAGAGCCTGCGCATTGATCACCTTCCAGTCGTCGAAGCGGGGGGTTGCGTCCGGATTGGCGATCTTCTCGATGAAGGCGCTCTTGTCGATCGGCGCGAACAGCCCGGAGCGCTTCAAGTCGGCGGTGACGATCTGGGAAATCTGCGCGCCAAGTGCGTCGCCGCCCTGGAAATCGGTGATGGCGATCGGCAACGGCTCGACATTGCCCTTGTTGACGTTGAGTTCGACCAGCGCCCAGGCAGGCATCGGAACGATGGCCGTCATGCCCAGCGCCATGGCTGCAATGGTCAGGAGCGGCTTGAGGATTGATTTCATGTCTTCTCGCTTCTCATACTGATCTTCGGATATCAGGGCCTAGAGGCCGAGCATCTCCCTTGGGTCGAATGTGACCCGGATGTCGTTCCAGATGTCCTGCTTGCCGGCGGGAACCTGCAGGCCGGCCATGTCGCATTTCTGAACGGCGCGCACCGCGCTCTCATCGAACTGCCTGTTGCCGCTCGACGTTTCAACGGAAGGACGGCCGTCGAGCTTGCCGGAGTTGTTCAGGTTGAAACGGACGACGACGACGAAATTCTCCGAACCTTCAAGCCCGGCTGGCAAGGTCCAGCAACCGCCGAGCTGGCTTTCCAGGGCGCCCTGCTCCGACTTCGACAGCTTCTGGCCCTGATCCTTGTCGCCGCCGAGCGACGCTTGCTGCGTCGAGCGCTTGGCGCCGCCGCCGGACGGCTTCTGCTTGTCGAGCAGCGCCGAAATCTCGTTGGCGTTGAACTGCTTGTCGTCCGACTTTGGCTTGGACGAGGCTTCCTTGACTGGCTTGTCGGCATCCTTGCGTTCAGGCGCCTTGGCGCTTTCGGCCTGTGCCGGCTGCGGCTTCGGCCGGGCCTCCGGCGCGGGCGCCGAATTCGGCAACTGCGCCTCCTCGGTGGGCGGGTCCTTGGCTATTGCCTCGGCGACGGCGTCGGGCTTGACCTCGGGCGTCGGATCGATGGCGGCGGTCTTGTCCTGCGGCGGCGGTGTCGGCGCGGGCTTTGCCGGAGTGGGCTTCGGCTCGGTCTGCTTGACCGGCTCAGGCTTGACCTCTTCCTTGGGCGTCGGCGCTGGCGCCACTTCCGTCGCCGGAATGGGCTTGGGCTTTTCCTGCGGCTTCGGCACGTCCTCGGTCTTCGGGATTTCCTTCGGGGTCGGCGCGGGCGCCGGAGCCGAGGTCGTGTCGACGGGTTTCGGCTTGGCTTCAGGCGTTATCGGCTTGTCGGTGTCGACGCTGTTTTCGCCGACCTTCTGTGCATTCGGCACGATATCGGGACGCTGCGTCGGCAACGGCGCCGGCTTTTCATGCATCACGGCCTTCTTGTCGCCCTGCAGGGTCTGCGCAATGGCTTCCATCGGCACGATATCGACCGCAACGGACTCGACATCGGCGGACGGAAGCGCGGCCGGCGCCGACAGCGTGAACAGGCCGAAGGCCAGCACCGCCGTATGCAAGATCACCGATGTGGTGAGGCCGGTCCTCATCGTGTGTCTATTGATCCTGTTCCTGCAGTGAAACCAGGCCGATGTTCTTGTAGCCAGCGGCCGAAATGCGGGCCATCACCTTCATCGCCGTGCCGTAGTCGGTCGACCTGTCGCCTCGGATGAAGATGCGCTCTTCATAGCCGGTCTTCGAGATCGCCTGCAGCTTGGCCACCAGCTCCTCGATCGGAATCTCGGTTTCCTGCAGGAAGATCTTGCCGGTCGCATCGATCGACACGGTGATCGGCTGGGTGTCGGCATTCATCGCCTTGGCCTGCGTGTCGGGCAGGTCGATCGGCACGCCGACCGTCAGCATCGGTGCGGCGACCATGAAGATGATCAGCAGCACCAGCATCACGTCGACCATCGGCGTAACATTGATCTCCGACATCAATGCATGGTGACGGCCGCGCCGTCGATGACCCCTGCCGCCACGTCCACCACCTGCGCCTACAGACATTCCCATGATCGTCCCTCAGGCCTTCGGCGCGACTTTTTCATCGATTTGGCGCGAGAGTATGGCGGAGAACTCGTCGGAGAACCCCTCCATCCGCACGGCGATCTTGCTCGCATCCGATGACAGCTTGTTATAGGCGATGACCGCCGGAATGGCGGCGAGCAGGCCGATGGCCGTCGCCAGCAGCGCCTCGGCGATGCCGGGCGCGACCACCGCGAGACTGGTGTTCTTTGAGCCGGCGATGGCCTGGAACGAGGTCATGATGCCGATGACGGTGCCGAACAGGCCGATGAAAGGTGCCGCCGAGCCGGTGGTGGCGAGAAAGCCGAGGCGGCCCTCCAGCTTTTCCATCTCACGGGTCAGCGCCAGGTCCATGGCCTTGTCGATGCGGGTCTGCAGGCCGAGCGGCGACTTGGCGCCTTTCTCGAAACTCTTCTTCCATTCGCGCATGGCGGCGACGAAGATGGCGCCCATGCCTGTCGTCTTGCGGTCGGCAAGGGTGCGATAGAGCTCCTCCAGCGACTGCCCGGACCAGAAAACCTGCTCGAAGCGGTTCAGCGCCAGGCGCATGCGGCCATAGGCAACCAGCTTGTCGACGATGATCGCCCAGGTCCACACCGAGGCGCAGAGCAGCCCGATCATGACCAGCTTGACCACCCAGCTGGCCTGCATGAACAAGGCCCAAATCGACAATTGCGCGCCCGGTTCGGCGAGTGCGATATTTTCCATCGTTACGTCCTTAAGATTTTCCGGGCGAAGCTGGCGGCTGGCCCATGGCATCCCTTGTGGTCGGTTCGCACGAAGCTACCGGACACCCCAAACCGTGCCGTTAGCGGCCTTTTCGGGGCAAATATTGGTGAAAGGAAGGCGCTGGATAATGCCAATCTTCACCAATCTCTTCATGAACCGTTATGGTTAAGGATGGGTTAGTCCATAAGGCGCGGCGCATTGCCGCGCCCCGGCACGCCGCCGGCGAAGTCAGCACGCGATCCGCCCAATCAGTCCTGGGGAACGACCTTGGGCATGAACGCCGCCACCCATTCCCTGGGAAAACGCCTCGGCCGGCCGTTTTCGCCGATGATCGCCGCCTCGACCTTGGCCTCGACCAGCACCTCGTCGCCGCGCTTGAGCTGCTGCGCCATGAAGATACGCGCGCCGGAAATGGTCTCGGTGCGGGTATCGACGGTCAGGATGTCATCGATACGGGCGGGGATGCGGAAGTCGATCTCCATGCGGCGCACCACCCACACGATCTTCTCGCCGTGCTTGCCGTCGGCGAGTTCGGTGTGATGCACGCCGGTGAGCCTGAGATAGTCGGAGCGGCCGCGCTCGAGGAATTCCAGATAGCGCGCGTGATAGACGACACCCGAGAAATCGGTATCGGCATAATAGACCCGCGCCATCAGCCGGTGGCCGAACGCGGTCAGCGCACCGGAAAGCCCTGCCAGCAATGCCGCGGATTCACCATGATCGCCCATTGCGCTTCCCTTTTGGATGCCGACGCGGCAGGTATTTTTGGCGCATGAACCCGATGGCACTGTTAACGACGATGATCAAGACCTTGATGGCGGTCGTGCTGGCGCTGGCCGCTTCTACACTGTCGGGTGAGGCGGCGACCTTCACGATGAAGCGCGGTCTCAATCTCGACCAGTGGGTCACCTGGCCCGGCGAGGACCAGTGGGGTGATGCCAAGGCCATCCTGCCCTACCCGGAATGGCGCAAATTCCTCAACGAGGACGACCTCAAGGCGCTGAAGGATGCCGGCTTCGATTTCCTGCGCATGCCGGTCGATCCGTCGCCTTTTCTCTCGGACAAGACAACGGACCTTCGTGACCAACTCTATGCCAGCGTGCTGGACTCGGCGCGCATGATCAATCGCGCCGGACTGAAGGTCATCGTCGACATGCACCTGATCCCGGCCGGCGGCGGCCGCAAGATCGGCATGGGCGAAGTGATGGACGACCCCGCGACCTTCGACCGCTATGTCGAGGTGGTTCGCGGCATGGCGCGCACGCTGGCCGCCGAAGATCCCGAAAAGGTCGCTTTCGAACCCATGAACGAGCCGATCGTCGATTGCGACAGCGACGGCACCAGCCTGTGGCCCGACCGCCAGCGCAAGCTGTTCGCGGCGGCGCGCGCCTCGGCGACGAAACTGACGCTGATCCTGACCGGAGCTTGCTATTCCGCTGCTTCGTCTCTGGAAAAGATCGACCCCAAGACGATCCCCGACGACAACGTCATCTGGACCTTCCACTCCTATGACCCGTTCCTGCTCACCCATCAGGGCGCGACCTGGGCCGGCGACTTCATTCCCTATGTGACCGGCCTGCCCTATCCTTTGACCGCGGTGCCGAAGGCGCAGCTTGATGTGACGCTGGACACCATCCGCGCCCGGATCAAGGCCGAGGCGCCGTGGACACGGCAGAATGGCCTGCTTGCCTATCTCGACGAGCAGGTCGCCAGCATGGACAGCGCCGACAAGCTGCTTGGCCTGATGGATGCGCCGTTCAAGGCTGTCGAGGCTTGGGCGAGGGCCGACGGCATCAAGCCGGGAGACATCACGCTGGGCGAGTTCGGCATGATCCGCCAGGAGTATGGCAATGCCTATGTGATGCCGGCCGAGTATCGGGCCGCCTATGTCAGGGACATGATCGCTCGGGCCGAAGCGCATGGCTTCTCATGGTCGGTGTGGAGCTATGGCGGGGCTTTCGGCATCGTCGACGCATTCAATGGCGACAAGGCCGAGCCTGACGTGCTGGACGCAATCCGAAGCCTGCCATGACCCGAAGCCTGCCATGACGCGCCGGTCAGCCGAGGTCTATCTGCAGGATTTCCGGGCGCATTCCGAAACGGATCGGCAAATTGCTGAAGCCAAGCCCGCCCGAGACGATGAGGTTGCGGTCGTTCTCGACGACATGGCCATAGGCGTAGCGATTGCCGAACTGGGATGGCACGATCGGCGAATAGCCGAACAGCCGCACCTGCCCGCCATGGGTGTGTCCCGATAGCGTCAGCGACACACGCCACGGCACTTTTGGAAAAATGTCCGGTTCGTGCGCCAGCAGGATGACGGGCGCGGCGTCGCTGATTTTGGCCAGCGTGCCGTCGAGATCGTCCAATCCCCTGGGAGGCTCGTGCTTCTTTTTCGGCAACAGCGCCAACTGATCGGCGAGGCCCGCGATCCAGACGCCATGTCCGTCCTTTTCCAGACGCACGGCGTCGTTCTCCAGCACCGGGATGCCGGCTTTCTCCAGAGCCTTGCGCGCGATCGTCGGGCCGACTTCGGCACGCTGCGCAAAGCCGTCGGCCCACCAGTCGTGATTGCCGAGGATCGACACCACGCCGAGCGGCGCCTTGAGGCCCGACAGGGCGCCAGCCCATTCCGGCGGCGTCACCCTTTGCGACACCAGGCGCATGCCGGCTATGTAGTCGCCGAGCAGCACGATCAGGTCCGGCTGCAAGGCATTCGCCTCTTCGGCAAGCGACGCGATCCGCTCCGGCGTCATCCACGGCCGGCAAGCATGGATGTCGGCGAGCGCGACGACGCGCAGCTTCAATCCGGCCGGCCAATGCGGTGGCGTCAGCGCATAGCGCTTCACATGCGTCAGCAGCATCGGCTCGATACCGACGGCGTAGGCGCTGAAGGAGGCGACCGACAGGAACGACCCGCCGATAAAGCGCAGGAACCCGCGTCTGGTTATCATCAAGTGGCTCCGGCACCTCATTTCGGCATGCGCTGCTACATGTCGCCCAAAAGCGATCTCGGTCGGGAGGAGGACATGCATGGATGCAGCGAACCCGATACAATCCAGCAATACGCCGGTAAGCCGGCGAAGATGAGGAGAATTTGCGCAGGCCCGTTCACTGATGCTTGATCGCTGGTCCGCGAAACCCGCGCCTGATCGCTTGCGTGGCTATTCTTCCTGGAACAGATTGATCTGCTGCTGCGCCAAATCCTTCGGCGCATCGAGGCCGAGATGGCGCCAGGCATTGGCGGTCAGCATGCGTCCGCGTGGTGTGCGCTGGATGAACCCCTGCTGGATCAGATAGGGCTCGATGATGTCCTCGATGGCATCGCGCGGCTCGGACAAGCCGGCGGCGATGGTCTCGATGCCGACCGGACCGCCGCCGAAATTACGGGCGATCATGCTGAGATAGCGGCGGTCGAGGGCGTCGAGGCCAAGCGCGTCGACTTCGAGCCGGGTCAAGGCCTCGTCGGCGATCAGGCGGTCGACATGGCCGTCGCCGGCCACCGAGGCGAAATCGCGCACGCGCCGCAGCAGCCGTCCGGCAATGCGTGGCGTGCCGCGCGCGCGCCGCGCGATTTCCAGCGCACCGTCGTCGCCGAGTGGCATCTGCAGGATGCGCGCGCCGCGCCGCACGATCTGCTCCAACTCCTCGACGGTGTAGAAGTTGAGCCGCACCGGGATGCCGAAGCGGTCGCGCAGCGGATTGGTGAGCAGGCCGAGCCGCGTGGTGGCGGCGACCAGCGTGAAGTGCGCTAGGTCGATCTTCACCGAACGCGCCGCCGGACCCTCGCCGATGATCAGGTCGAGCTGGAAATCCTCCATCGCCGGATAAAGGATTTCCTCCACCGCCGGGTTGAGCCTGTGGATCTCGTCGATGAACAGCACGTCGCCTTCTTCGAGATTGGTCAGCAATGCCGCGAGATCGCCGGCCTTGGCGATGACCGGCCCGGAGGTCGAGCGGAAATTGACACCGAGTTCGCGCGCCATGATCTGCGCCAGCGTCGTCTTGCCCAGCCCCGGCGGTCCGACGAACAGCACATGGTCGAGCGCTTCCTTGCGGCCCTTGGCGGCCTCTATGAAGACTTTGAGATTGGCCCGCACCGCCGCCTGGCCGACGAAATCGTCAAGCGTTTGTGGCCGCAAGGTCTGCTCGGCATCCTCGCCGCGCTTTTCCGGTGCAATGAGGCGGGGGGAAAGGCTCATGGGACCTTCCTTGCACAGGGCAGCGCCCCGGACAAGCGATGGCTCACCGTGCCAGTTCCTTCAGCCCGAAACGGATCAGTTTGGACGCATCGGCGCCCTCGCCCGCCGTCTTCAGCGCTGCTGACACGGCGTTGGCGGCGGTGTCGCGGGAATAGCCGAGATTGACCAGCGCCGAGACGGCGTCGGTGATCGGTTCCGGCGCTACGCCTTCGCCGAGTTCCTGCTTGAGCCCAATGGTGCCGGTGGCGGTGCCCGCATAGGCCGGCGCCTTGGCCTTCAATTCGGTGACGATGCGCTCGGCCACCTTCTTGCCGACGCCGGGCGCGCGGGAAACCATGGCGATGTCGCGCAGTGCAATGGCATTGGCAAGGTCAGCCGGCGCCAGCGTCGACAGGATGGCCAGCGCCACCTTGGCGCCGACACCCGGCACATTGTTCATCAGCAGCCGAAACCATTCGCGCTCGAGCTGCGACTGGAAACCATAGAGCCGGATCATGTCCTCTCGCACATAGGTCTCGATGAACAGCACCACCGCTTCGCCAGGCGAAGGCAGCGCGGCAAGCGTGCGGGTCGAGCAGTACGCGACGTAGCCGACGCCGTGGATATCGACGAGACAATGGTCTTCGTCGACCTCGTCGAGCGTACCCTTGAGCTTGCCGATCATGCCAGATCTTTCATGGGAGATAAGCCCCTCATGGGTGCGTTTCCGGAGAGATGATATCGAGATCGGGGAAATAACTGCGATAGCGCGCGGCGTCGCGGGTCAAAAGACGATGTCCGGCAACAGCCGCATGAGCACCAATAAAGAAATCAGGCAAGATGCGTTCCCGAACGCCGCCGGCCCGGCGATAGCGGGAATGCGTGACGCCCGCAAGGAATGCCGCGTCCCAAGGTACAAGTTCGCGATCCATTTCGAGCATGTCGACGGCTCTTCGAAGCGCCGTCTCCGTCGGGATCAGCGGCGCGAGCTCAGACCAGACGATTGTATTGACGACCAATGCGCCGTCGCTACGGCATGAAACGATTGCAGACGCTGACCATTCCGTCAGCGGCCCGGTTGGCCCCCAAACGTCGATGAGGACATTGGTGTCAATCAACGTCGAGATCTTCACGCGGGCCTCTCAACCACTCCATGTAAGCGTCGGCGGTCATGCCTCCCAGATCCAGTGTGCCCGCCATGCCGTGGAGAATATTCCTGAACCTGCGCGCGACTTCTTCATCGGACAGGTTTTCATTGACGGCAACGAGCCGAGCCCCTTCCTCGGTGGCCACGAACTCAACCTCGGAGCCCGGTCCGATGCCCAGATGGTCCCTTATCGGCTTGGGGATTGTGACTTGGCCCTTGGTGGTCACGCGCATGGTAATACCTCTAGGGTATTACTACACGCGCAGCGTGAACAAGTCAAGAACATTGCTATTCGGCAAGCGCCATCCGGTAAGCGGCACTTTGCCGGTGATGCGCGTGACAAATCGCGATGGCCAGCGCGTCGGCGGCATGTTCGGTGTCGAAGATCGCTTTCGGCAACAGCACCTTCACCATCATGTGGATCTGCTTCTTGTCGCCATGACCGACGCCGATCACCGCTTTCTTCACCGCGTTCGGCGCATATTCGGCGACGACGAGGCCGGCGCGCGCCGGCACCAGCATGGCGATGCCGCGCGCCTGGCCGAGCTTCAGCGTCGCCACGGCATCCTTGTTGACGAAGGTCTGTTCGACCGCGGCTTCATGCGGCATCGCCCGATGCAGGATCTCGGCAAGCCCGTCATGCAGCTGGCAGAGCCGCGTCGCCAGCGCCGCCTTGTCCTCCGAGCGCACGGTGCCCGCAGCAACAAAGCGCAAGGAATTGCCGAGGCTCTCGACGATGCCCCAGCCGGTGCGCCTGAGCCCCGGATCGATCCCGATGATGCGAATCGCGTCCCCCATGCCGTGAGTGTACCTCCGGCGGACAGCGATGCCAGCGAAAAGTGAACAAACCGGAAACGTTTGCCCGACCAACCGGGAAGGCCTCGACGTTCTCAGTTTCGGGCGAACGCCGTGTTGAGCAAGCTGATCTGGTCCGACACCGGATTGGGCCGGCGAGCCACGGGCTGCATGTCGACCACGGCGCCTGCGCCATATATCTCTTCGTCCATGCGGCGCACCAATGCCTGCAGGCGCAACGACCGGTTGACGAGATCGAGAAAGTCGGTCGGCAGTTCAGCCCAGCCGGCCGCCTCGTCATGGGCGGAAGCGGTGTCGAGACGCACCTTGGATTTTTCCGAAGCGACCTGATCGCGGGTCATCTCGCCGGAATTCGCCGCACGCTGCAAAAGCAGCCACGAGGCAACCTGCATCAGCCTGGTGGTCAGCCGCATCGATTCGGCCGCGTAGAGCGTGGCCGCCAGCCGCGACAGTTTCTTGGCCTCTGCCCGGCCCTTGCCGTCGAGATACTCCGCCGCCTGTTCGACCAGGCCCATGCCTTCCTGGTAAAGCGGTTTGAAGGAGTGCGAAAACACCCGGCGTTCCGCCAGCTTGACGGTTTTCGCAATGCCCTTCGAAGGCTCGTTCATTGATACGCCCCTGCACTTGCGACCGGCCGATTCGGCTCTCTGCCGATACACCCGTGACCCTATAAAACTGAAGCTTGAAAATGCGCTTCGTCCGGGGTGAAGGCAAGCACATGTTTAACAGAAGGTTAACGGCGTTCGGCCGTGCGGAATGCCGCCTGGGTGCGGACAAAAAAAGAGCCGCGGATAAGGCGGCTCTCAGGAGTTTAACAGGGAGGCGTCAAACAAAGTGGCTCCAACCACTCGGTAAGAATCCAGATCACTGGATGGACATAGTAAACGCCTGTAAAGCTTAATGAACCCTTAACGGCTCTGATGTTTTTTTACCCAACACCGTGCTCCTGTGCCGTAACAACACAGCCGCACCGGCTGGGTTTCAGCCTTCACTCAGGCTTTTTTTCCACACCACCGGCAAGGCGATGAAGGCAAACAGCAGCATGCCTGCGTAGAAGCCGATCGAAGATATCCCCAGCAACGGCTCGATCCCCGGATTTCCGGCAAGCAGTATATAAAGGCCGATCATCAGCCCGATGCCGCTGATTGCCGTCAGCCAGAAATGGACAAGGGCCAGCGTCTTTTGCCCGGCAGCCGGAAACAGGTGGTAAAAGAACGCGAAAACCGCCGACATCAACCAACCGGCCACCATCGTGTGGGCGTGGGTCGGCATCTGGCCGTGGTCTTCGCTGATCGCCATGTGGATGCCGAGCGCCATGCCGCACAACGCGTAGATGATCGCCAGCGTGAAGAAATTCCGTGCTACCCCTTGCATATTAGTCCCCCGAATTGCCTTTTTCCCAAGCTGGGAATGGGTTGATCGTCAGGCGAGCGCTGTCGCCGCCGGACTTCCGGCGTCGGCACTAGCATCGGCAGTGTTTCCGGACGATGTCGCTCCCCGACGCTGCCGACGATAGCAGAAAACCGGGCGGTGGGTTCATCATATTAGTTTCTCCTTTCGTTAGCCGGCAGCCTGAAACACAGCCGGTTTTTCCACGACATCGTCCTGAAACAGCCGCGGCGCTAAACGCTGCGGCATCGAAGCGGCGGGCGGGCAATGGCGCGGCCTCGCCAGCAACCATTGGACATCGGGGAAAAAGCCATGGATTGGTATTCCATCATCAAATTGCTGCACATCCTTTCGGCGATGCTTTGGGTCGGCGGCGGCTTCACGCTGATGGTGCTGGCGACGCTGGCGGATCGCGCCGGCAACATCCAGGGAACGCTGCAGGCGATGCGCGCCACTGGCGAACTGGGCAACCGCTTCTTCGCTCCGATGTCGATGCTGACATTGGTCTTCGGATTGATCATGTGCTCGTTCTGGGTCGGCTTCTCCGATCTCTGGGTCCTGATCGGGCTTGCCGGCTACGCCACGACCTTCTGCATTGGCATGTTCGTCTTCAAGCCGACCGCCGACCGCATGGGCGCGATGATCGCCAGGGATGGCGTGACGCCTGCGGCACTTGGCTATGGACAGCGCATCCTGCGGGCGGCGCGCTTCGACTATGCGGTCATGCTCATCATCATCACCGACATGGTTCTGAAGCCTACCCTGCACGACGTCGGGATTCTCGCCGGCATGGTGGTGGTCCTTGCCGCCGGTGCCACAATGGCGCTCAGCCGGCCAAGACGCATGGTGCCCAGCGCCGCCTGACGCGGCTGGAGCGCTACATGATGCCGGCGATCCCGTCCCACAGAAGCTTCACTGCCACGACCGCCACGGTCGCATAGGTGAAGGGATAAAAAATTTCTGGCCGCATCCGCCGCACCAGCCAGGCACCGGCGATGGTCGACAGTGGCGCCAGCGGCATCAGCACGGCGGACGCCGTCAGATTGGCGGTGTCGAACTGGCCGAGCGCGAAATAGGGGATGAGTTTCAGGGCGTTGGTAGCGGCGAAGAAGATCGCTGCCGTGCCCGACAACACCTTGGGGTCGAGCCGGATCGGCAAGGCATAGACCTGGAAGGGCGGGCCGCCGACATGGGCGACGAAGCTGGTGAAGCCTGCGACCGTGCCCCATATGGCCGCGGCCACGCGATTAGGTGCGGCCGCATGGTCGGAACCATGACGAAATTGCAGGTAAAGCCAGCGCAGCACGAAGATGATGGCAACGGCGCCGACGATGAGCCGCACCGCTTCCTCGGTGACCAGTGCCGCCGTCAGCCAGCCAAGCCCGATGCCCACGATGGCGCCCGGCATCATGTCGACCAGCATCTTGCGGTCGTACACGCCCCACCATGTCCACACCGAGACGATGTCCATCAGGCACAGGATGGGCAGCAGGATGGCGGCCGCTTGAACCGGCGGCATGGTCAGCGCCATCAGCGGCACGCCGACGAAACCAACCGCGCCGCCGAAGCCGCCCTTGGACAGGCCGACCAGGATGACCGCCGGAATGGCGGCCGCGTAGAACCACGGATCGAGAAGCAGGCCTGACATGAGGAGGAACTGATCTGGAGGGAAAGCGCGTCGACGCCTGAATAGCCCACAATCTTGAGTCGAGCGACAGCAAAAGCAACCCGCGCGCCTCGCCATGCCCCTATTCTATCGGCACGCCGAAACCAGCAGGAACATCGGCCGCTCGAGTTCTTCCGCCAGGTCCGGTCTGGCCGCGATCTGCGCGTCCGTCGGACGGAATTCCTCGACATGCTCGATCGTGAAACCCGCGCGGATCAGGGCGTTGAGCGTGGTGCCGATGGTGCGGTGATGTTTCACCACCCCCTTGGTCAGCCAGTTGGTCTTGCGCGGCCCTTCCACCAGATACTGGTCGACAGGCCAGGTCCTTTTCCCCTCCCCATCGATCGACCAGCCCGGATTGGTCGGCGCCATGTAGATCGGATGCTCGGTCGAGAAGACGAAATGCCCGCCGGGCGACAGGGCTTCGTGCACTGCCCCGAACAGGCGCTCAATGTCTTCGACGTAATGCAAGGCGAGCGAACTGTGGGCGAGGTCGAAGCCGCCTTGCGGCAGGCTGAGCTGGTCGAGGTCGGCTCTCTCGTAGGTGATGCCGGTGTCCGGGCCGGCCGCTCTCGCACGGGCCAGCATCTTCTCCGACAGGTCCAGCCCAAGGACTTCCCTCGCTCCATTTTCATGTGCCCAGCGGCAGAACCAGCCAAAGCCGCAGCCGAGGTCGACGACCCTCAGGCCACCGACATCGGGCAGCATCGCGCGCAACGCCGGCCACTCGGCGGCACCATCCAGGCCTTCGACGGAGCGGCCAAGCTGGCTGTAGCCCGCAAAGAAATCGGGTTGATCGTAAATGTTCTGCGCCATCTTTTTTTGGCTCCTCGGACGGTCATCCGGCGGAAGACTGACATTTGGTGGACTGGCCGCGCCTTTCCACCACTGCCATGAGTGTCAAGCTTACGAGGCCGCCGGCAAACCCAGTGGCGGCGGTCGCCGCCGGATCGGCTGCGCCTTGATGATGGCGGTGCTGGTCTCGGCCTTGTCGGCGATGCGATCGAGAATGCCGTCGAGGTCGCCGATCGAGCGCACGAACAGCCGGGCGACGAAGCAGTCGTCGCCGGTCACCTTGTCGCACTCGCCAAAAGCTTCAATCTCCTCGATCAATTTCTGAACGATGTGCAGCTTGCCCGGCAGAGGCTTGATCCGCACGATCGCCTGCAGCGTATAGCCGAGTGCCAACGGATCGATCTCGACGGTGAACGCCCGGATGACGCCGCGCTCCTCGAGGCGCCGCAGCCGCTCCGAAACGCTCGGCGGCGATAGCCCGACCTGGGCCGCCAGATCCTTCAGCGAGGTTCGCGCATCCCTGACCAGGATTTCAAGCAGTTTTCGGTCCAAATCATCTAGCATTTTCTATTTCTCGTAGATTTCAAGCGGGCGCCTAATTTAATTAGGCAATATCATCATATCGCCTTTTCTAGAAGATGGATAGCCCAGGCCTCACATGAGATTATGCCGCATCAACGGGTTCAGAGGCTTATTATGAACGATACGGTACGAGGCACGGTCGAAATGTCGGCCGCAATGGCGATCCTGGGAACGATCGGCTGGTTCGTCATCATGTCCGGTCAGCCGATCATGGATGTCGTGTTCTGGCGCTGCGCGTTCGGCGCGCTGACGCTGCTCTTCATCTGCGCTTCGCTTGGATTGCTGCGCAACAGGCTGTCGTTGCGCGTCATCGGCCTTGCTGCGCTTGGGGGTGCGGCGATCGTCATCAACTGGCTGCTCTTGTTCAGCGCCTTCTCGCGCGCGTCGATCTCGATCGCCACCGCCGTCTACAACACGCAGCCTTTCATGCTGGTCGGCTTCGGCGCGCTCTTGTTCGCCGAGCGGCTGACATTGACCAAGCTGACATGGCTGGCAATCGCCTTCGCCGGCATGCTGCTGATCGTCGCCGCTGCTCCCGATGCCGCTGATCTCGGCACGAACTATTTCGCCGGCATCCTGATGGCCCTGGCCGCCGCCTTTTTCTGGGCCGTCGCGGCAATCGTCACCAAGAAGCTCAAGGGCACGCCACCGCATCTGATCGCGCTGATTCAGGTCTGCGTCGGCGTCGTCATGCTCGCGCCCTTCGCCAATCTCGCGCATCTCCCCGGCGATCCATGGAGCTGGGCCATGCTGGCAACGCTCGGCATCGTCCACACCGGCCTGATGTACATCCTTATGTACGGCGCCATCCAGAAGCTGCCGACGCATCTGCAGGGGTCGCTATCCTTCATTTATCCGGTCGTTGCCATCCTGGTCGATGTCACCGCCTTCGGCCACCGGCTGCACCTCAGTCAGGTCGCCGGCGCCGCCGCCATCCTGATCGCGGCCGCCAGCATGAACCTCGGCTGGACATTGTGGAAACCGAGACCGGCCGCCGCGAGCCCCGAGCCGATCAAGTAAGGCGACGCGCCGGCTGTCCGGCGGATCAAAAATCGCGATCCCGGCTGCCCGCCTGTTCAAAGCGGGCAGTTTGCTCTATGCCGCAATCCAACCATCTTCGCCCGGCATAGGCGAAACCCGGGATCGAAGAACCATGAATGACGCAACGCCCCCCAACCGCTGCCGCATCGTGCTGATCGCGCCGTCCGGCGTACCGGCGGATCGGATCACGGCCGCTTTCGACGGCGGCGATGTTGCCTCGCTGATCCTGCCCGAGAACGGCATGGACGAGGCCTCCTTCCAGGCCTTCGCCGAGCGTATCGTGCCGGTCGCGCAGGCCGCCGGAGTGGCCGTCATTATCGCTGGCGACACCCGCATCGCGGGCCGCGTCCAGGCCGACGGCATCCATGTCGAGGTCTCCAAGGCCGAACTCGCCGAGACGATCGAACATTTCCAGGCGAAAATGACGGTCGGCGCCGGCGGCGCCAAGACGCGTGACGACGCGCTCGAACTCGGCGAAGCCCGGCCCGACTACATTTTCTTCGGCCGGTTCGGCTACGACAACAAGCCCGAGCCGCATCCGCGCAACCTGTCATTGGGGCAATGGTGGGCGCAGATGATCCAGATCCCCTGCATCGTCGAGGCCGGTTCCGATCTTGCCTCTGTCGAAACCGTGGCCGCCACCGGCGCCGAATTCGTCGCGCTGTCGAGCGCCGTGTTCGCCGACGGCATCGATCCGAAGGCGGCGATCGCCCGGGCCAATGCGCTGCTCGACGAAACAGCGCCGCGCCTCGAGGACTGACGTGTTCCTGGCAAGGCTTTCCCTTCAGGCCATGCTCGCGGCGGTGATGATCCAGGCCGCCGCCGCCGAAACCATACCCTTGCCGCAGCCCAAGCCTGAAACCGGCGTGCACACCGACAAGCCGATCGAAAAGCAGCTGCCGCAGCCCGCCACTACATCCGAGCCCGCGCCGTTGCCATCGGCCGACAGCGTCAATCCCGACCGCTTTGGCGCCAAGCCGGCGGACGCTGCCTATGGTGCCTTCCAGCGTGGTCTTTACAAGACCGCCTATAATCTGGCGCTGGTCCGCGCGCAGAATGGCGATCCGGCGGCGCAGACGCTGGTGGCCGAGATCCTGTCGCGTGGGTTGGGCGTGCCGTTGAACGCGGCCGAAGCCGCGAAATGGTATGCGCTTGCCGCCGAGCAGGGTGTGCCGGAATCGCAGTTTCAATATGCGCTGATGCTGCTCGACGGCCGCTACGTCAAGAAGGACGCGAAGGAAGCCTATGCCCTGATGCAGGCCGCCGCCGAAGCCGGCAATCAGCTTGCGCAGTTCAATTTCGCGCAGATGCTGGTCCAGCAGGATCCCGGCAACGCCGGCCTGGCCAAGGCGGTTTCCTACTATGAGCGCGCCGCCGCGACCGGTCTTGCCGACGCGCAGTACGCCATGTCGCAGATCTATGCCAACGGCGTCGGCGGCAAGCCGCGCGACGATGCACAGGCACGGCGGCTGCTGGCGCAGGCCGCCCGTCAGAACTACGACACCGCGCAGATCGATCTCGCCGCCTGGATGATCGAGGGCCGCGGCGGCGCGCGCGACCTGAAATCGGCCTTCGGCTGGACGAAGCAGGCCGCCGAAGGCGGCAATGTCGCGGCCCAGAACCGGCTGGCAAAACTCTATATGCAAGGCATCGGCACCGATCCCGACCTCGTGCTCGCCGGCGCCTGGTACATCGTCGCCCGCCGCGCCGGCCTCATCGATCAGCAGATGGACGATTTCCTGCAAGGGCTGAGCGATGACCAGACCAAGCAGGCCCTGCAGAAGGCCAACCGCCTGCCCTGATGGCGGTAGGCGGAACCGGCCGGTGCCCGCCCCCGTTGCTCAGCCGCAACCCGCCCTCCCTTGCCTCTCCGGGCGATTTGTGGTCTTGGAGCCTAAAATCGCCTGTCACGGCGAACATCCCATCCCAATGGCCCGGCCGTTGGCAGCATCCCGGATCCCATCATCATGGCCAAGATCAATGGCAACGAAATCCGCCCCGGCTACGTCATCGAACACGATGGCGGCCTCTGGGTGGCGGTCAGGACCAACACCGTCAAGCCCGGCAAGGGCGGCGCCTACAACCAGGTTGAGCTGAAGAACCTCATCAACGGCACCAAGCTCAACGAGCGCTTCCGTTCGGCCGAGACGGTCGAGCAGATCCGGCTAGACCTGAAGGACTTTTCCTTCCTCTACGAGCAGGACGACGCGCTGGTGTTCATGGACACCCAAAGCTATGAGCAGCTCGAACTGAACAAGGATTTCGTCGGCGACCGTGCCGCGTTCCTGCAGGACGGCATGATGGTGACGGTTCAGCTCTACGAGGAGCGGCCGATCGGCATTTCGCTGCCCGATTACGTGACGCTGACCATCACCGAGGCGGATCCCGTGGTGAGGGGCCAGACGGCGGCATCCTCCTACAAGCCGGCGGTGCTGGAAAATGGCATTCGCGTGCTGGTGCCACCCTTCATCGGCGCCGGCGAACGCATCATCGTCGACACCAACGAAATCACTTACGTGCGCCGCGCCGACTGATGCATGCATGTCGCCCGTGGCCCCGGTTTGGGTCACCGGCATGCATCGAGACAGAATTTAAAGCGCCGCACCAGGAAGAAGCACTATGGCACGCTCAGCCCTCCTCAACGTCATGGTTCAGGCCGCAATGAAGGCCGGCCGCTCGCTGTCGCGCGACTTCGGCGAGGTCCAGAACCTGCAAGTCTCGATGAAGGGCCCCGGCGACTATGTCAGCCAGGCCGACCGCAAGGCCGAGGACATCGTTTTCGCCGAACTGTCGAAGGCACGTCCTGGCTACGGCTTCCTGATGGAAGAGCGCGGCGCCATCGCCGGCGATGACAGCCAGCACCGCTGGATCGTCGACCCGCTCGACGGCACCACCAATTTCCTGCACGGCATCCCGCTGTTCGCCGTCTCGATCGCGCTCGAGCGCCAGGGCCAGATCGTGGCTGGCGTGGTCTACAATCCCGCCATGGACGAGCTCTACACCACCGAGCGCGGCGGCGGCGCCTTCATGAATGATCGCCGCCTGCGCGTTGCCGGCCGTACCAAGCTTGTCGACACGGTGATCGGCTGCGGCGTGCCGCATCTCGGCCGGGGCCATCACGGCAATTTCCTGGTCGAACTGCGCAACGTCATGGCCGAGGTCTCCGGCGTCCGCCGCATGGGGTCCGCCTCGCTCGATCTTGCCTATGTCGCCGCCGGCCGCATGGACGGCTTCTGGGAAGTGGGCCTGTCGGCTTGGGACATGGCCGCCGGCCTGCTCTTGATCCGCGAAGCGGGCGGCTTCGCCTCCGACATGGATGGCGGACAGGACATGCTGGACACCGGCACGGTCGTCGCCGGCAACGAGATCATCCAGCGCGCATTGCTGAAGACGGTGAAAAAGCCGCTCCCGCCGCGCTGAAGCAATTCCGGGAAAAATGTTCGCGGTTTTGCATCTGGCATTGCGTCAAGGCAAAGCGCGCAGTCGTAAAACCGCAAACAAAGCTTGAAATACTGTCCGTCGGTTGCCCAGATATGGGGTGATGCAGGACGATAGATGACCAGTACCCCGCCACAGATCGAGATCCCCTTCATCGGACGCTGGCACTATTCGCGCGCCGAGATGATCGCCGACGGGATCGTCCATGCTGTCGGGATCGTGCTGGCGATCGCGGCCGGTTCGGCACTGCTGGCGCTCGCTGCCTTCCGGGTCGGGCCTGGCGAATATATCGCCGCCGCCTTCTATGTCGTGTCGCTGCTCACCGTGCTCTCGGTATCGCTGACCTACAATCTGTGGCCGGTGACCTCGCCCGCGAAATGGATCCTGCGGCGCTCCGATCATGCCGCTATCTATCTCTTGATCGCCGCCACCTACACACCCTTTCTCGCCCAGTTGGGAAACTCTGCGCTGGCGCGCTGGATGATCGTCCTGGTCTGGGCCGCGGCCGCAACGGGCATTGCCATCAAGGTGTTTTTCCCCGGCCGTTTCGACAGGCTGGCGATCGTCTTCTATCTTGCCATCGGCTGGAGCGGCATCGTTCTCGTCAAGCCGCTCGTCGAGACGCTGCCGACCACGTCGATCGTGCTCATCGTCGCCGGGGGCGTCGTCTATTCCTGCGGCGTGATTTTCTTCGCCTGGAAGGCGCTGCGCTTCCACAACGCACTGTGGCACGGCTTCGTCGTCACCGGCGCCGGCCTGCATTTGGCGGCCATGGTCGACTGCCTCGTCATCAACCGCCTCTGATGCGCCGGCTCCAAAGGCCGCCTGTGGCAATATTGCCAAGCACCATTCAATTTGGTCATAATTCCGTTTAGAGTTGCCAACTACGTGATCGGCGGCAGCGGCATCGGAAACGGGGCACGGATGGCTTTTCTCAGATCCTTCGGCATGGGCAGGCGCTCCGACGTGCTGATCTACGACCCGCATAAACTGTCCAGTCCGCAGGTCTTCCTGCTGACCATGGTCATCTTCCTGGCCATCGTCGCTTTCATCGCCGCCATCCTGACCCGCCAGGTCACCACCGCTTTCGTCACCAACCCCGGCCTTAACGGCCTGATCGTCGGCGTGCTCGTCGTCGGTATCCTGCTGGCCTTCACGCAGGTCGGGCGGCTGTTTCGCGAGGTCCGCTGGGTCAACTCTTTCCGAGCCGGCTCCGAAACCACCGAACCGGTGCTGCTGGCGCCGATGAAGGCGATGATCGGCCGTTCCTCGTCCATGGCCTTTTCGACCTCATCGATGCGCACAATGCTCGATTCCATCGCCACCCGCCTCGACGAAAGCCGCGACACCTCGCGCTACCTTGTGGGCCTTTTGGTGTTCCTCGGCCTGCTTGGCACTTTCTGGGGCCTGCTGAATACGATCGGCTCGATCCGCGAGACCATCGAATCGCTCGATCCCGGCACGGGTGACGCCGCCGCGGTGCTCGATTCGCTGAAACAGGGCCTGTCGGCGCCGCTGGCCGGCATGGGCACAGCCTTCTCATCCTCGCTGTTCGGCCTGTCCGGCTCGCTCGTGCTCGGCTTCCTCGACTTGCAGGCCGGCCGCGCCCAGACGCGCTTCTACACCGAGCTCGAGAACTGGCTATCCTCGGTTACGGATCTGTCGTCCGACATCGTCGTTTCCGACCCGGCCAAGGCCGACTCTTCCGACGAGATCCGCGTCCTGTCGGAGCGGCTGCGCAGCATGCAGGAGAATGGCGGCGGCTCCAACCCGCGCGTCGCCACCGCCATGGCCAATCTCGCCGACGGCATTTCCGGCTTGGTCAAGAACATGCGCTCCGAACAGCAGATCATGCGCGACTGGGTCGAAGCCCAGTCGGACGAACAAAAGGCGATGCGCAACACGCTGGAAAAGATCGCCGACGCGCTGAAGAAGCCCGGGGTGCACTAGCATGGCGCTTGCCAGGGGCCGGCGTACCGATCGCCGCATCGACTATTGGCCGGGCTTCGTCGACGCGCTTTCGACGCTGTTGCTCGCCATCATGTTCCTGCTCACCGTCTTCGTGTTGGCGCAGTTCCTGCTCGGGCGCGAAATCTCCGGCAAGGATACGGCGCTGTCGCGCCTCAATTCGCAGATCAACGAACTGACCCAGCTTCTGGCGCTGGAGCGCTCGACGGCACAGGACAAGGACGATTCGCTGGCCAACCTGCAGGCGTCGCTGTCGGCGGCGGAGGCGGAGAAGAGCCGGCTCGAACAGTTGCTGGCGCAAGGTGCGGGTGCCGGCGACGCCGCCAACCAGCGAGCCGCGGCGCTGGGCGGCGAACTGGACAGCCAGCGCCAGATCAGCCAGCAGGCGCTGAGCCAGGTCGAGATCCTCAACCAGCAGATCGCGGCATTGCGCAAGCAGATCGGCGCGCTCGAGGATGCCCTCAACGTCTCCGAAACGCGCGACCGCGATTCCAACACCAAGATCGCCGATCTCGGCCGTCGCCTGAACGTGGCGCTGGCGCAGCGTGTGCAGGAGCTGAACCGCTACCGCTCCGATTTCTTCGGACGTCTGCGCGAAATCCTGGCCGATCGCGAGAACATCCGCATCGTCGGCGACCGCTTCGTGTTCCAGTCGGAGGTTCTGTTCCCGACCGGATCCGAAGTGATCAACGATGCCGGCAAGGTCGAGATGAAGAAGCTCGCCGACGCCATCATCGAACTGCAGAAAGAGATCCCGCCGGAGATCAACTGGGTGCTGCGCGTGGACGGCCACACCGACAACAAGCCGCTGTCCGGCACCGGCCGTTATCGCGACAATTGGGAACTGTCGACGGCGCGCTCGACCTCGGTGGTCAAGTTCCTGATCGAAAATGGCGTGCCGGCCAACCGGCTCGTCGCCGCCGGCTTCGGGGAATTCCAGCCGCTCGATCCCGCCGACACCGAAGAGGCGCGCAACAAGAACCGCCGCATTGAACTGAAGCTCACCGAACGTTGATCCATCATCACGCGAACTCACGCGAAATTGTTCGCCGGCTCAACTCTAGGGCGCAGGCATCCGCCGGCAAGGCCTGAAAAGATTATCTTTTTTTAATTACACTTCGCGCCGAAGCGCTCCTAGCTTGCTGCGCAGGGCCGAGAACCGCCGGCGATGCCTCCCATCGCGACGCGACGGGACTGGACGACCCAAAATGGTCGGGAGGCGAGGCGGCGCGGCCGCTCTCCCTTCCCAGCAGGAGGAAGCGCACCATGCGCTCATCAGCATCTCTCAAGACTGCAACGCTTGCCGCAATTCTCATTGCCGTCCCGCTTGCCGGCGCCTATGCCGCGGGCCACCACAAGGGTGCTCTCGATGCGACCGCCCCCACCGACATGGCAGGCCCCCGTGTCGAGGCGCTCGTTCAGCAGGTCCAGGGTGTTCATCAGGGCATCGTCGACGCCAGGCAAGCCAACCACATCACCCCGGCCGTCGCGGAGCGCCTGGAAATGCGCACCGCCCGCATCAGTCAGGTCGCCGAGAGAATAGCCGCGTCGGATCACGGCAGGATCCCGGCCGCGCAATACCATGACCTGCTGCGCCGGCTCGACAATGTGGATCAACGTCTGATGGTCGACACCGGCAGCGGTTTCCTGATGGGTGATGGCGCCGACGGCGGAAACTATCCGAACGGCTGAGGCTATTCCGGCCTGGAAACGTCCTGAAGGAAGGGACCCATTGACGCCTTCGGGACCCCAATCCCGCTGGCGTCCTTTTTCTTTCCTTACCAGCCCATCCTGCCTACCAACCGAGCCAGGCCGCGACCAGGGCGACCACCGCCGGCACGGTCTGGATGTACAGGATCTTGCGGCCGACCGTCGCCGCGCCATAGAGACCGGCAATGGTCACGCACAACAGGAAGAAGACCTCGACCTGGAAACCGGCGGCGCCGAGGTAAAGCCCCCAGATCAGGCCGGCGGCGAGAAAGCCGTTATAGAGACCCTGATTGGCGGCGAGCACTTTGGAGGCACCGGCGAATTCCGGCGTCAGGCGGAATGTCTTGTGCCCGCGCGGCGTGTCCCAAAGCACCATCTCGAGATAGACGATGTAGACATGGATCAAGGCCACCAGCCCGACCAGGATGTTGCCGATCATTCTGCTCCCCCTTCATCCGTCGCCGGCAGCATTTCATGCCCAACCTCGCTTGCGCAAGCTGCATCTGCCGGATGGCATCCGAGGGTTGCCAATGCTTTTGCGTTGGTGTCTTTTCGCCCCGTCCTCAACCACGGAAGCCGCCATGTCCTTTCACAAACTCGACGATCTCGGCCACAAGCTCGAAGCGCTTGAGCATGCGCTGGCCATCCTCGGCGCCGATGAGGCGACCCACATGGCCGTCGGTGGTGGCGAGAAGCGCGCCGAGGCGATGGCGGCCCTTGCCGGCATGTATCACACCAGGGCGACCGCGCCGGAAATATCGGACTGGATCGCCGCGGCCGAAGGCGAGGCATTGGACGATGAGCAGCGGGCGGCTCTCGCCGAGCTGCGGCGGCAATACACCAACCTGACCTGCCTGCCGGTCCAATTCGTCGAGCGCCAGACGACGGCGCGCATGCGCTGCGAGCAATTGTGGCGTGCCCTGCGCGCCAAGAACGATTGGGCGGGTTTTCAGCCGGCGCTTGAAGGCGTGGTGGCGCTGGTGCGCGAAGAGGCCGCCCTGCGCTCCGACGTGCTCGGCCTTGCCCCCTATGACGCGCTGATGGAACAATACGATCCCGGCAATCGCACGGCCGACATCACGCCCGTCTTCGCCGACCTCAAGGCCTTCCTCAAGGGTTTCGTGCCGGAGGCGCTGGCGATCCAGGAAGCGCGGCTGCGCAAGCATCCGCTGAAACCGCTTTCGGGTACCTATGCCATCGACCGGCAGCGCGAACTCGGCCTTGCCATGATGGCGGCGGTCGGCTTCGACCTGACGCACGGCTCACTGTCGGTGTCGCACCATCCGTTCTGCGGCGGCGTGCCCAGCGACGTGCGCATCACCACGCGCTACAAGACCTCGGATTTCCTGTCGGCGCTGATGGGCGTGCTGCACGAGACCGGTCATGCGCTCTACGAACAGAACCTGCCCAAGGCGTGGGCGCACTGGCCGCTCGGCAAGGCCCGCGGCATGGCCGTGCATGAGAGCCAGAGCCTGTTCGTCGAAAAGCAGATCGGGCGCAATCCTGCCTTCTGGCGCTGGGCGCTGCCGGTGGTGGAGAAGCATCTCGGCGAAGCCTGGTCGCTCGACGATATCCTGCCGCATGTGCATCGTGTCGAACGTGGCCTGATCCGCGTCGACGCCGACGAGGTGACCTATCCCTTGCACGTCATCCTTCGCTACGAACTGGAGCAGGAGCTTGTTTCGGGCAGCCTCGAAGTGGCTGATTTGCCCGAAGCCTGGGATGCCAGGATGCGCGACTATCTTGGTCTCTCGACCATCGACAACCCCGCCGACGGGCCGATGCAGGACGTCCATTGGCCGGGTGCCGCCTTCGGTTATTTCCCGTCCTATACGCTGGGCGCGATGATGGCGGCGCAGCAATGGACCGCGCTGACGCGCGAGCATCCTTCAGCCGACGAAGACCTTGCAAAGGGGAATTTCGAGGCGATCAACGGTTGGCGCCGCGAGAAAATCTGGTCGCAGGGGTCGCGCTGGTCGACGCCGGACCTGCTTGAGCGCGCCACCGGCGAGAAGCTCAACGCCACGTACTTCGTCAACCATTTGAGGCAGCGCTACGGCGGCTGAGATGCCGCCTGAGACGACAATTTTCGTTGCGCCGAGGCGAACTGAACCTGCTACTCCGCCGCGCCCCTGAAGGCGCTGGCGCCGGTCTCGAACTGCAACTTGGCGAGCCGTGCATAGATGCCACCCTTGGCGACCAGGCTCTGATGCGTGCCTTCCTCGACGATGCGGCCGCCATCCATCACCAGGATCCTGTTGGCCTTCAGCACCGTCGCCAGCCGGTGGGCGATGACGATGGTGGTGCGCCCCCGCATCAGCCGCTCGAGCGCGGTCTGCACCAGTGTCTCGCTTTCGGCGTCGAGGGCCGAGGTCGCCTCGTCGAGCAGCAGGATCGGCGCGTCGCGCAGGATGGCACGTGCGATCGCCACACGCTGGCGCTGGCCGCCGGACAGCGTCACGCCACGCTCGCCGACCTGGCTGTCATAGCCGTTCTCGAGCCTGAGGATAAACTCGTCGGCCAGTGCGTCCCTGGCCGCGGCCTCGATCTCGGCCTCGCTGGCGCCTGGCCGGCCGAAGCCGATATTGTCGCGCGCGCTCGCCGCGAAGATGGTGACGTCCTGCGGGACGATGGCGATGCGCTGCCTGACCACGACGGGATCGGCCTCGCGCACATCGACGCCATCGATCAGGATCTTGCCGGTTTCCGGATCGTAGAAGCGCAGGATCAGCGAGAACACCGTGCTCTTGCCGGCACCCGAGGGGCCGACGATGGCGACCGTCTCGCCGGGCATGACTTGAAAACTCAGGCCGTGGACGGCGGCGCGATCGGGCCTCGCCGGATAGGAGAAGGACACATTCTCGAAGACGATCGCGCCCTTGGCAACCGCCGGCAGCGGCTTCGGATCGGCCGGCGCCTGGATCGCCGGCGTCTCGGCCAGAATCTCGGTCAGCCGTTCGGCGGCACCTGCGGCTTGCGCGAGTTCGCCCCAGACTTCCGACAGCGCGCCGAGCGCGCCAGCGGCGAACACCGAATAGAGGAGGAATTGGCCAAGCGTGCCAGGCGATATCGTGCCGTCGAGCACGTCGCGCGAGCCGAACCACAGCACCGCCACGACCGAGGAGAAAATGGTGAAGATGGCAAAGAAGGTGAGGAAGGAGCGCGCGAAGATCGAAGCGCGCGCTGCCTCGAAGGCCGCTTCCACCGCGCCCGAGAATCGTCCGGTGACCAGTCTCTCATTGGTGAAGGCCTGCAGCGTGCGCACCGCGCCGATCTGCTCGCTGGCATAGGCCGTCGCGTCGGCAAGCGTGTCCTGGGCCTGCCTTGACTTGCGCCGCACCGAGCGGCCGAAGGCGACCAGCGGCAGCACGATCACGGGGATCGCCCCGATGACCAGGCCGGAGAGTTTCGGGCTGGTGACGACCATCATGCCCACCGCGCCGAGGCCGAGGATGACATTGCGCAGCGCCACCGAAGCGGTGGCGCCTACCGCCGACTTGACCTGCGTGGTGTCGGCGGCGAGCCGTGACACGATTTCCCCCGACTGGGCGGTGTCGAAGAAGGCAGGCGACAGCGTCGTCACATGGGCAAAGACATCGCGCCTGATGTCGGCGACGACGCGCTCGCCGAGCGTGATGACGAAATAGTAACGGCCGGCCGACGCCGCGGCCAGCACGGCGGCCATCGCCACGAGGGCGCCGAAATATTCAGCGATGAAGGTGGTGCTGGCCGACGAGAAACCGTGGTCGATCATGCGCCGGACGGCCAGCGGCAGTGCCAATGTCGTTGCCGCGGCGATGGCCAGTGAAATAAGGGCGCCGATGACCAGCGTGCGATATCCGGCGATATACGGAAACAGGCGCCTGAGCGGCTTGAGCGAGCGTCGGCGCTCGTCTGCGCTGCTTGATTGCGCCATCTCGGTGTTCCTCTAGCCACTTCAGCCTATGCGCCTCAATATGCGCTTGCCGCGGCCTTGTGATTCAATTCCGGCTGATGTATAGGCACGCCGACCGTTTTAGAAGCCGTGGCTCCTCAATAGCTGCGGCTTCGAGTTTTAAAAAGAGGCGCATCGACGCAGGCTTATGCCCGTCCGCCGCGCCGGCAAGCCAGGAACAGAGCCATGAAGAGCGCAATCCATCCCGACTACCACACCATCAAGGTCGTCATGACCGACGGCACCGAATACACGACCCGTTCGACCTGGGGCAAGGAAGGCGATACGATGAACCTCGATATCGACCCGACCACCCACCCGGCCTGGACCGGCGGCCAGCAGACCCTGCTCGACCGCGGCGGCCGCCTGTCGAAGTTCAAGAAGCGTTTCGAAGGTTTCGGCCTCTAAGGCGAAGAGCTTTTTCGCGGATCAAGAGCCCGCCCTTGTGGCGGGTTTTTTGTTGCTTGGCCGAAGGCTGGGTCTTCGGCCCTATTCGGCCAGCAATTCCCTGAGTGCCATGCGCTTGTAGGCCGCGACCAGGCTGTCGCCCTCCTGCCTGTCGACCGAGATCGCCAGCCGCATGGCCGCCTCGCCCATCTGCCACACCAAGAATGCCGTCGTGTCGAGCGCCACCGGATCGGCATCGGGCCGCAGGCGCTTGAGTACCGCGATCAGAAATTCCGCGCTCGCGCGGCTGTCGGCGAGTTCGAGCTGGCGCAGCGCCTTGTCGGCCTGCGTGCCCGACCAGATGTCGCGCATCACCGGCTCGGCCAGGAACAGCTCGTAGTAAATATCGACCAGCTCCGAGAAAGCCTGCCGCAGGCCTTTGGCGTCGCTGACATCCCTGAGTGCCGCCGAGATACAAGCCTGGCTTTCCGCTGTGTAGCGTTCGGCCAGCGCCCAGACGATCGCCCTCTTGTCCGGAAAGAACTGGTAGAGCGAGCCGATCGACACCCCAGCCCGCTCCGCCACCTCGCCCATGCGCATTGCGTCGCTGCCTTGTTCGGCAATCAGCGCCGAGGCGGCGGCCAGCATGCGCTCGACCCGCTCGCGGCTGCGCTGCTGGCTTGGCGCCCGGCGCGGCGAACCGATCCGCTCATTGGTTTGCGTGCCTTCCATGACCGTCTCCAACAAACGCGCCCGGCAAAATCGCTGGGAACGACTTGACTTACAAAATACGAGGGTTTATCACGTTTTGCAAATGTGAGGTATGCTCACATTTTAGAGAGCAAACCGCCGCAACCGGCGTCTGGAGCAACTGAGATGATCAAGCTTCTTCCAACCCTCACCTTCATTGCCGCGATCGGCGCGGGCGTCGTCGGTGGCGTATTCTTCGCCTTTTCCAACTTCGTCATGGCGGCCCTTGCCCGGCTGCCCGTCCCAGCGGGCATCGCCGCGATGAATTCGATCAATGTCACGGTGATCACCCCGACCTTCATGACAGCGCTGTTTGGCACCGGCCTCATCTGCCTCGTTCTCATTGCCGCCGCTCTCTTGGGCTGGAGCCAGTCCGGCTCGTACTGGTTACTGGCCGGCGCGGTGATCTATCTGGTCGGCAACCCTATCGTGACCATGGTCTTCAACGTGCCGCTCAACGATGCTCTCGCCGCCGTCGACCCGGCCAGCAGCAACGGCGCTGCCGTGTGGGCGAACCATCTGAGCCAATGGGTGATGTGGAACCACGTCCGCACCGTCACCGCCATCGTGGCGATGGCGTGCTTTATCTTCGCATTGCTCTGAAGAGGCCTAACGAGACGCAGAAAAATTCCGCTCAGGCGGGGTTTTTCTGCGCGTCACCCTTGTGGCCTTTGCGGTCGGCGTGACCGAGATCCCGATCCGGATCGATCACGTCGCGGACCAGCTGCTTGAGTTTGGCCGCGTCCGGAAAGCCGCCGTCGCGCTTGCGATCCCAGACCAGCACTTCATTGCAGGAGATGGTGAAGATGCCGCCGGTGCCCGGCACCAGCGTCACCTCGCCGAGATCGGTGCCGAAGGTGGAGAGCAGCTCCTGCGCCATCCAGCCGGCACGCAGCAGCCACTGGCACTGCGTGCAATAGGTGATGCGGATGGCCGGCAACTCAGCTTTGCTCATATCGGACGACCTTCGCTCACGCCGCGCTGAGCTTCGCCATCGTCTCGTCGTCGACTTCGAAGTTGGCGTAGACGCTTTGCACGTCGTCATCATCCTCGAGCGTGGCAACCAGCTTCATCAGCGATTGCGCCCGCTCTTCGTCGACGGGGACATTGTTCTGCGGCTTCCAGATCGCCTTGACCGATTCGGCCTCGCCGAGCGAGGTTTCAAGCGCCTTGGACACCTCGCCGAGAGTCTCGAAGGAGCAATAGATCGTGTGGCCTTCCTCGTCCGATTCGACATCGTCGGCGCCGGCTTCGATCGCCGCATCCATGATCTTGTCGGCGCTGCCGGCCGAGGCCGGATAGTAGATTTCGCCGGCGCGGTCCCACATGAACGACACCGATCCGGTTTCGCCGAGCGCGCCGCCGGCCTTGGTGAAGGCGGCGCGCACATTGGACGCCGAACGGTTGCGGTTGTCGGTCAGCGCCTCGACGATCACGGCGACGCCACCAGGCCCATACCCTTCGTAGCGCACCGCTTCGTAGTTTTCGGCGTCGCCCATCGAGGCCTTGTTGATGGCGCGCTGGATGTTGTCCTTGGGCATCGACACCGCCTTGGCGTTCTGGATCGCCAGGCGCAGGCGCGGGTTCATCGATGGGTCCGGCGTTCCGCTCTTGGCGGCGACGGTGATTTCGCGCGCCAGCTTGGAAAACATTTTCGACCGCACCGCGTCCTGACGGCCCTTGCGGTGCATGATGTTCTTGAACTGTGAATGGCCAGCCATGGCACCCCTGTCGTGTTCGGCTAGAGCGTCTTGCCGCGAGATGCGTCATCTCGCCTTTGCAAAAGGCTCGAATTCAATTTCAGAGCGTCCCGATGCGTCCGGGTGAACGTACGGCGCCCTGTGTCGGAATGGCCGGCTTATAGATAAATCGGCTCAATTCGTCCAGCCGCGCCGCGTTGCCGGGCACTCGGCATGCGGCGGCCCGGCAAGCAGGCTTTGCCCGGCCTTTGTCCTACCCTTCCAGATCGGACTTCAGCCGGTCGATGATGCTGAGCGCATGGCCGGCATACTGGCTGATCCAGCGGTCGTGTATCTGCTTGATCGGCAACGCATTGAGATGGTTCCAGCGCTCGCGTCCGTCGCGGCGCGCGACGATCAGGTCCGCCTCCTCCAGCACCTTGAGATGCAGCATGACCGTGCAGCGGTCGATATCGGGAAAGGCTTCGCACAGCATGCCGGTGGTCTTTGGCTCGTCTTTCAACCGATCCAGCATTTCGCGCCGGCGCGGATGCGCCAGCGCCTTGAAAACATTGTCGTCCTGCGATCGGCTTGACATGTTATATTTCTATAACATAACGTTGGCTCGTTCAAGCAAGGAGCTGTGGATATGTCTCTTGGATTCAGCGTTTCAGGGCGCATCGGCAAACCGGTCGCCGAAGTCTTCGACGCGGTCGTCAACCCAAAGAAGCTGAGCGGCTATTTCACCACCATCGGCGGTGCCAGCGCGCCATTGGTGGCCGGTTCGGGTGTCGTTTGGTGGGGCAAGGTGCCGGTCGAGGTCGACGAAGTGGTCAAGGACAGCCGCATCGTGCTGCGCTGGGATGCCACCGAGCCGACGGCAAGCCCGCCTACAAAACCCGCATCGAGATGAATTTCGAGCCGCTCGACGATGGCGGCACCTTCGTCACCATCGCCGAGAGCGGCTGGCAGGAAGGCGCGGTCGGCCTGAAGAAGTCCTACCTGAATTGCGAGGGCTGGTCGCAGATGCTGGCCTGCATGAAGGCCTATGTCGAATACGGCATCAATCTGCGCGACGGCTATTACCGCAGCGAGATGAAGGGCGAACCCGCCAGCGAAAACAACATTTGAAAAACGGAGCCCAGTCATGACCGCGAAGATCACCGGCGGCATCAACATCGCCATGAAGGTGCCATCGCACCAGTACGAAGCGACGATCGCCTTCTACCGCGATGTCGTCGGCCTCAAGCCGTTCACAGCCAAGGCGCCGGCCATCGGCTTCAAACTCGGCCCCAACAGGCTTTGGATCGACGAGGCGCCGACGATGAGCCAGGCCGAGATCTGGCTGGAGCTTTTCACGCGGGATTTTCCGGGCGCCGCGGATCATCTGGCCAAGGCAGGAATTGTGCGTTGCGATGCCGTCGAGCCCTTGGACGCGGGTTTCCGAGGTGGTTGGATCACCAATCCGGCCAACATCATCCATATGGTGCGCGAACCCGACGCCTGGTGAGGGCGTATTCGAAAGGAGATCGCCATGGAAATCCGTGAGACACCGACAGCCGAAGCCGCCATGCTGATCCGGCGGCCGGTCGCTGAGGTTTTCGAAGCCGTCGTCGATCCGGCGATCACGACCAAATTCTGGTTCACCCATGGCAGCGGCCGGCTTGATGGCGGCAAACCGGTTCAGTGGGAGTGGCGCATGTATGGGGTCTCGACGACAGTCGAGGTCAGCGAGATCGTCAGGGACAAGAAGATCGTCATGACGTGGAGCGATCCGCCGACCACGGTGGTCTGGACCTTCACCGAAATGCTTGGCGAAGCGACATTCCTCGAGGTCCACAATTTCGGCTTTGCCGGCAATGGCGACGAGCAGGTGAAACAAGCGGTCGGCTCAACCGACGGCTTTGCGCTTGTGCTCGCCGGCGCCAAGGCCTGGCTGGAACAGGGCCTGACGCTCGGCTTGATGGGTGACCGCCATCCGAAGGGTGTTCCGGGGCACTAGGCTCGCCCCGGCCGACCAGTATCAGTGGCCGTCGCCGGTTTTCGCTTTCTTGCGCCGCCGCGCCAGCATGTTGAGCCCCTCGACCAGCGCCGAAAAACCCATCGCCGCATAGATGTAGCCCTTGGGCACATGATAGCCCATGCCGTCGGCGATCAGCGTCATGCCGATCATCAGCAGGAAGCCCAGCGCCAGCATGACGATGCTGGGGTTCTTGGCGATGAAGTCCGCCAGCGGTCCGGCCGCCAGCATCATCACGGTCACGGCCGCGATGACCGCGATATACATGATGGCGATCTCGTCGGTCATGCCGACGGCGGTGATGATGGAATCGATGGAGAAGACGAGGTCGAGCAGCAGGATCTGGAAGATCGCGCCGGCAAGCGAGATCTTGAGCGTTTCGCCCAGCATCGTGTCCTGATGGTCGTCGGGATCGACCGTGTGGTGGATCTCCTTGGTCGCCTTCCACACCAGGAACAGACCGCCGGCGATCAGAATCAGGTCGCGCCAGGAGAAGCCGTGGCCGAACGCCGTGAAGACCGGCGTCGTCAGTTGGACGATGACGGAAATGGTGGCGAGCAGCACCAGGCGCATGACCAGCGCCGCCGAGATGCCAAGACGCCGCGCGCGAGCCCTCTGCTCCACGGGCAGCTTGTTGGTGAGGATCGAGATGAAGATCAGGTTGTCGATGCCGAGCACGATCTCGAGCACCACCAGCGTCAGCAGCGCGACCCAGGCGGTCGGGTCGGAAACGAATTGAAAATGCGGCGCCAGGAATTCGATAAGCTGCATGGAGGTCGTCCCCTACGATCTAGAGCAGTGTCGCCGGCAATTAGGTACTGCGACCCCCTATATCAATGTCACGCCCAGAAGGACGGAGCCGTTTCTTCCAGCCTTGGCCCGCGACGAAACGGCGCGATCTTCTCGGTCAGCCCCGTGCGGTCGGAAATATCGACGCCGACGCCGCACAACGTCGCCGGTCCCGTCGCTGCCTCGAAACGCCCTTTCGGCACTTTCGACAGGAACCGGTTGAGCGGTTCTTCCTTGTCCATGCCGAGCGAGGAATCATAGTCACCGCACATGCCGGCATCCGACAGGTACCCGGTGCCGCCATTGAGGATCTGGTGGTCGGCGGTGGGCTGGTGCGTGTGGGTGCCGACGACGAGACTGGCGCGGCCATCGACAAAATGCGCGAAGCACATTTTTTCCGAGGTTGCCTCGGCATGGAAGTCGATCACCACCGCATCCGCCTGCTCGCCGAGCGGACAGGCGGCAAGCTCGCGTTCGCCGGCCTGGAAGGGATCGTCGAGTTCCGGGTGCATGAACACCCGGCCCATAATGTTGGCGACCAGCACGCGCGCGCCGTTTTTGGCGATGTAGACACCGGAGCCGCGCCCGGGCGTGCCTTTGGGGAAATTGGAAGGCCGCAGGAACCGCTGCTCGCGCGGCGCGAAGGCCAGAGCGTCGCGCTGGTCCCAAACATGGTTGCCGGTGGTCACGACATCGCAGCCCGCCGCGATCGTCTCACGCAAGATCTCTTCGGTGATGCCGAAGCCGCCGGCCGCGTTCTCGCCGTTGACGATGACGAAATCGAGCTTGAAGTCGGAGATCAGGCCAGGCAGTTGTTCCCATACCGCGGTGCGCCCCGTCTTGCCGACCATGTCCCCGAGGAAAAGAAGTCGCATCTATGCCTGATCCCGAAAAGTTGCATGACTTTTCGGCAAAGATCATGCGTTTCAAAGAACTATCTACAATTTTGGCGCAAAGCGGCGCAACCCGCTCTCGGTGAGTATTTCCGGGATGACCACGTCATGGGGTTCGTCTGGAACTTGCGAAACTTCTTGGCAGTCGAAGGCGATGCCGATCAGCCGGGGCGCGAGCCCCTTGTCGACGAGCTTCGCGATCGCCCGGTCGTAATAGCCGGCGCCATATCCGATGCGGTGACCGCGCGCGTCGAAGGCGGCGAGCGGCACCAGCACGACCGAAGGATCGAGAACTTCGGCCTCAGCATGCGGCCCGACCGTGCCAAAGCCCATGTCGACCATCGGCGCGCCGCGAACCAGTTCGCGAAAGACGATGGTGGTCTTGTCGAGAATGGCAGGCAGGCAGAGCCGTGCGCCCTTCTCTCGCAAGGCGAACATCAGCGGCCTGACATCGACCTCCGAGCGCATCGGCCAGAAACCGGAGACGATCTGACCGGGCCCGATCTCCAGATGGTCGCGCGCCGTCTCCGCCATTTCGAGCGCAGCCTCCACCCGCCAGAATGCATCGAGACCGTCGCGGCGGGCGAGTGCCTCGAGACGCAGCTTTTTCTTCAAGTCTTTGGGAGAGGTCATGCGGCCAAGGTAGAAAAGGTCAGAGCTGTGCGGGGTCTCAAGTGCGACGTTTTCCACCGCATCATCCACCAAGATGCGTGGATACGTTGCGACAAGTGACGATCCACACAACCGGTGGAGAGAGCGATCCCGGGAACCTACAAAGTAGGTGGGCGCCGTGTGAGAAAACCCACGGGTCTTCCCAGGGACAGCTCCCTAAGGATCGTTAAGGCCCCGGGGAAAATGTTCTCCTGCCGGGAAGCACAGACCGTCCTGCCCAATATAGGCCGCTGGTGGCTCAAGCGCCAGTGACGCAGGCAGTCACGGCGGCTTTATTCGCCATCCGGCGCAACCCTTGCACAGCCGCGGCGGCGTCCTTACGGTCGCGACGACCAACCAAGGAGCAAAAATGCGTTTCGAAGGCACGGCGGCCTATGTCGCCGACAAGGATCTGATGGTGGCGGTCAACGCGGCGATCGCGCTAGAGCGGCCCTTGCTGGTCAAGGGCGAGCCCGGCACCGGCAAGACGGAACTCGCCCGCCAGGTGGCGGCGGCACTCGGCCTCGACCTGATCGAGTGGCACGTCAAATCGACGACGCGGGCGCAGCAAGGCCTCTACGAATACGATGCGGTGTCGCGGCTGCGCGACAGCCAGCTCGGCGATGTCAGGTTCAACGACATCAAGAACTACATCAAGCGCGGCAAGCTTTGGGAGGCATTCGCGGCCGACAAGAAGGTCGTGCTTCTGATCGACGAGATCGACAAGGCCGACATCGAATTCCCCAACGACCTGCTGCAGGAACTCGATCGGATGGAGTTCTTCGTCTACGAGACCGGCGAGACCATCCGTGCCGCCGTTCGCCCGATCGTCATCATCACCTCCAACAACGAGAAGGAGTTGCCGGACGCTTTCCTGCGCCGCTGCTTCTTCCACTACATCCGCTTTCCCGACGTCGACACGCTGCACAGAATCGTTGACGTGCACTATCCTGGCATCAAGCAGAACCTGGTGCGCGCGGCCCTCACCCAGTTCTATGAAATTCGCGACGTGCCAGGCTTGAAGAAGAAGCCATCGACCTCCGAGGCGCTCGACTGGATCCGCCTGCTGGTCGCCGACGACATCGCGCCGGAGGATTTGCGCGCCGACCCCAAGAACGCATTGCCTAAACTGCATGGCGCCCTGTTGAAGAACGAGCAGGACATGCATCTGTTCGAGCGGCTGGCATTCATGGCGAGAAGACAGCAATAGGGCAGCGCTTTCCCCGGCTGTGGACCGTTGCCGCGGGCCGAAGAGAAGGTCAGCTTCGGCCAGAACCCTTCGGAGGAGATAAAATGTCTGAGATCGTTGTCCGCCCGCTCGCGCAATCCGACCACGCCGACTGGCACCGCCTGTGGACCGATTATCTGACCTTCTACGAAACCAAGCTGCCGGAAGAGGTCTATGCCATCACCTGGAAACGGTTATTCACCGAAGGCGAGTTCGAGCCGAAGGGTTTTATCGCCACATCGGGCGGCAAGGCCGTCGGCCTCACCCATTATCTCTACCATCGCTCCGGCTGGTCGGAGAAAAACAACTGCTACCTGCAGGATCTGTTCGCCGACCCGGATGTGCGCGGAAAGGGCATCGGCGCGGCCCTCATCGAGGCGGTGAAGCAGGAGGCCGGCAAAATCGGCGTGAAGAACGTCTATTGGATGACGCACGAAACCAATGCCACCGCCCGCAAGCTCTACGACCATGTCGCGCGCAGGACGGGCTTTATCGAGTATGATTTGCTGTAACCGGCCATGTTCATCCCCTTCTTCCTCGAGCTGAAGGCAGCGCGCGTTCCCGTCTCGCTCAGGGAATACCTCTCTCTGCTGGAGGGGCTGGCCGCCGGGCTGGTCGATTACGACGTCGAGGGTTTTTATTATCTCGCCCGTGCCGCTTTGGTGAAGGACGAACGCCATATCGACCGCTTCGACCAGGTCTTCGCGCATGTCTTCAAGGGCGTCGAGGCACTGGGCGGGCCGGATGCGGTCGACGTCGCCAATATTCCCGAGGAATGGCTGCGCCGGCTCGCCGAAAAGCACCTGACCGAGGAAGAGAAAAAGCTGGTCGAGGCGCTGGGCGGTTTCGACAGGCTGATGGAGACGCTAAAGCAGCGGCTCGAGGAACAGAAGGGCCGCCACCAGGGCGGTTCGAAATGGATCGGCACCGGCGGCACCTCTCCCTTCGGCGCCTATGGCTACAACCCCGAAGGCGTGCGCATCGGCCAGAACGAAAGCCGCAACCGTCGCGCGGTGAAAGTCTGGGACAAGCGCGAGTTCCGGAATCTCGACGATGCGGTCGAACTCGGCACCCGCAACATCAAGATCGCGCTGAAGCGCCTGCGCCGCTGGGTGCGCGAGGGCGCCGAGGAAGAATTCGACCTGCCCGGTACCATCCACGCCACCGCCGAGCACGGCTATCTCGACGTCCAGACACGGCCCGAGCGCCGCAATGCGGTGAAGCTCCTGATGTTCTTCGATGTCGGCGGCTCGATGGACGATCATATCAAGAGCGTCGAGGAGCTGTTTTCCGCCGCCCGCGCCGAATTCCGCCAGCTCGAATATTTCTATTTCCACAACTGCCTCTACGAAGGCGTGTGGAAGGACAATCGCCGCCGCCATGCCGAGACGATCTCGACCTTCGATCTCATCCACAAATATGGCCCCGACTACAAGGTCATCGTCGTCGGTGATGCCTCGATGAGCCCATACGAGATCGCCCACCCAGGCGGCTCGGTGGAACACTGGAACCCCGAGGCCGGAGCCGTCTGGCTCGGCCGGCTGCTGCGGCAATGGCCGAACGCGGTGTGGCTTAACCCCGAGAACGAGAAGAACTGGGGCTTTACTCATTCGATCGCGATAATCCGTGACATCTTCGGCGGCCGCATGTTCCCGTTGACACTGGCCGGACTGGAGGGCGCCACGAGGCAATTGTCGCGCAAACATTGAGATATCCGGAGCGGTCGGACTGGGCAGGTCTGTAACAAACCCCTATCTTGTTGCGAATATCCGGTTGCAACCAAGAACGAGCCGCCAAGGCTGAGGAGATCAAATGGACACCCACACCTACCCCGTCACCCGCACCGACGCCGAATGGCGCGCCCGGCTGACGCCGGAGCAATACGCCGTCATGCGCAACCATGGCACCGAGCGGCCGGGAAGCTGTGCCCTGCTGTACGAGAAGCGCGCCGGTACTTTTTCCTGCGTCGGCTGCGACCAGCCGCTGTTCCAATCCACGCTGAAATTCGAGAGCGGCACCGGCTGGCCGAGCTTCAACGATCCCGTGCCGGGCTCGGTCGAGAACACCGTCGACCGCAGCTACGGCATGGTCCGCACCGAATGCCATTGCGCCCGTTGCGGCAGCCATCTCGGCCATGTCTTCGAGGACGGCCCGCCGCCGACCGGCCTGCGCTACTGCATCAATGGCGTGGCGCTGAAATTCGAGCCGGCCGCCTGAACAACGCGTCATGAACGCTTGCCAAGGGCGGCTCCGGCCGCCCTTTTTCGTACGGGCAGCTTCGTCAGACGACGATCGTGGCGATCAGCCAGAGTGCTGATCCCAGCATGAAGAGCGAAGCCCTGGCACCACCGGCCTTGTCAGCCGTGCGCCAGACCGCCAAAGCCAGGAAGATGCTGTAGGGCACCGGTGCGAAATGCACCGCCAGGACGAGGCCGAGCGGCATCTTCAGCCCAAGCAGGATCAGCGCCGCGGCAGACGACCCAATATTGATCGCGGTTCCGACAAGCATCATGTCGCGCCAGAACAGCCGGTCGATCGGCACCTCGCCAAGCCAACGCGAGCGGAAGAAATCCGCGATCACTTACCCCTGCCTCAGCACTTCGGTCACGGCGCACTCGACCCGCGAGCATTCCGTCACCAGCCAGTCGGTCATGGCAGGCCAGTTGTCCTCGGCAAAGCAGTTGACGCGCCACATCGAATTGATGCCAAGGCCTTCGCAGCTTTGTTCCGGCCTGAGCTTCAGCCTGTCTTCGATCGCCGGTCGGAACGGCTTCAGCCGCGACCAGCTTTGCGTGGCGCCGAACTTCTCGTTGCGGCCGAAGAAGACGCCGACATGGTTCTGCGCCGGCGCGACATACATGGAAAGCACCAGAGCGAAATCGGGCAGTCCGCGCTGCCAGAACCAGGGTCCGCGTCGCGCCAGCCGGGCTCTTTCTTCCGGATGCCGTTCGGCAAACAGCGACCAGAAGCCGCGATGGCGGAATTCCGAGGCGCGGCGACCGCCGAAGTCGAATTCGCTCATGGTTCGAACCGCATCTCCGGCAACCGCGTCGGGCTCCGGCCGGTTAGTCTTACACCATGCCGAGGGCGGCCATGTACAGATCGAGGATGGCGTCCTCCTCCTGGCGCTCGGCCTGGTCCTTCTTGCGCAGACGGATGATGGTGCGGATTGCCTTGGTGTCGAAGCCGGTGCCCTTGGCTTCGGCGAAGACTTCCTTGATGTCGTCGGAAATCGTCTTCTTTTCTTCCTCGAGCCGCTCGATGCGCTCGATCAAGGCACGCAGCTGGCCGGCGGCAACAGTCTGGCTGGTCTCGGTGATATCGTCGGCCATGTTTTCTCCAAATCGGTTCCGCGCCGCGACTCGGGGAACGTGCCGCGACGAATTTCAGCGGTTCGATGCCCGACCGGAGCCGGCGGGTCAAGCCGTTATCGAACAGCTCGCCAAGGCCTGCCGCCATAAGCCGACAGCCTGCCCGTTCCTTGCGAGCTCTCAGTTGAACGCGATCAGGAGATCCTTCGCATCGATCTGGTCGCCGGCCTTCACCAGCACCTCAGCGACCGTCCCGTCGCGCTCGGCATGCAGCGCCGTTTCCATCTTCATCGCTTCGATGGAGAGCAGCACGTCGCCGGCCTTGACCGCCTGGCCGGCGGCGACCGAAAGTGCGGAGACCACACCCGGCATCGGCGCCCCGACATGCGCCTCGTTGCCGGGCTCCGCCTTGCGACGCGCCTTGGCCGCCGACGCACCATGCGCGCGGTCGGGCACCTTCACGCGCCGCGGCTGGCCGTTGAGCTCGAAGAACACCGTGACCATGCCCTTGTCGTCGACATCGCCGAACGCCTGGCAGCGCACGACCAAGGTCTTGCCCCTTTCGATATCGACGAAAATCTCGTCTTCCGATTTCATGCCGTAGAAATAGGTCGGCGTCGGCAGGACGCTGACCGGGCCGTAGGTCTCCTGCGCGGCGACGAAGTCGGAAAACACCTTCGGATACATCAGCCACGAGGCGAATTCGTATTCCGACAGCTTGCGCTCGAGCTTGTCCTCGATCTCCTTGCGGCTCTTCTCGAGGTCGGCCGGCTTGAGCAATGAGCCGGGCCGCGCCGTGATCGGCTTGTCGCCCTTGAGCGCCTTCTTCTGCAGCGCCTGCGGCCAGCCGCCAGGGGATTGGCCAAGATCGCCGCGCAGCATCGAAACGACCGAGTCCGGGAAGGCGATGTCGCGGGCCGGGTTCTCGACATCGGCGACGGTCAGGTCCTGGCTCACCATCATCAGCGCCATGTCGCCCACGACCTTGGAGGACGGCGTCACCTTGACGATGTCGCCGAACATCAGGTTGACGTCGTGATAGGTCTGCGCCACTTCATGCCAGCGTGTCTCCAGCCCAAGCGAACGCGCCTGTTCCTTCAAATTGGTGAACTGCCCGCCCGGCATTTCGTGCAGGTAGACCTCGGAAGCCGGGCCTTTCAGGTCGCTCTCGAAAGCAGCGTACTGATTGCGAACGGCTTCCCAGTAGAACGAGATCTTGCGGATCCACAGCGGGTCGAGGCCTGGATCGCGTTCGGTGCCTTTCAGCGCTTCGACGATTGAACCCAGGCACGGCTGCGAGGTGTTGCCGGAGAAGGCGTCCATCGCCGCGTCGATGGCATCGACACCGCTTTCCACGGCCGCCAGCACGGTTGCCGCCGACAGACCCGATGTGTCGTGGGTGTGAAAATGGATCGGCAGGTCGGTCGCCTCGCGCAGCGCCTTGAACAGCACGCGGGCAGCGCTCGGCTTCAACAGGCCGGCCATGTCCTTGACCGCGATGATATGGGCGCCGGCGGCCTGCAATTCCGTGGCGAGCCCGACATAGTATTTCAGGTCGTACTTGGCCCTCGCCGGATCGAGAATGTCGCCGGTATAGCACATCGCCGCCTCGATCAGCTTGCCCTCGGCGCCGACCGCGTCCATGGCGACGCGCATGTTCTCGACCCAGTTCAGGCAGTCGAAGACGCGGAACAGGTCGACGCCGCCCGACGCCGCCTGCTTGACGAAATGCTGCACGACATTGTCGGGATAATTGGTGTAGCCAACACCGTTGGCGCCGCGCAGCAGCATCTGCAGCAACAGGTTGGGGGCGGCTTCCCGCACCAGCGACAGCCGCTCCCATGGATCCTCGGTGAGGAAGCGCATGGCGACGTCGAAAGTGGCGCCGCCCCAGCATTCGAGCGACAGCAACTGCGGCAAGGCACGCGCATAGGTGCCGGCGATGCCCGCAATGTCGTGCGTGCGCATGCGAGTGGCGAGCAGCGACTGGTGGCCGTCGCGCATCGTCGTGTCGGTGACCAGCACTTCCTTCTGCTCGCGCATCCAGGCGGCGAACTTTTCCGGCCCGAGCACGTCGAGCTTCTGCTTGCTGCCGCTCGGCACATTGCCGTTGATATAGGGCACCACGGGCGGCGCCGCGTCGGCCTTTGGCGTCGGCCGGCCGCGCGTTTCGGGATGCCCGTTGACGCTGACGTCGGCCAGGTAGTTGAGCAGCTTGGTGGCGCGGTCCTGGCGCTTGACCTGCTGGAACAGCTCCGGCGTCGTGTCGATGAACCTGGTCGTATAGGAATTGTCGGCGAAGCTCGGGTGATTGATGATCGCTTCGAGGAAGGTGAGGTTGGTGGCGACGCCGCGGATGCGGAACTCGCGCAGAGCGCGGTTCATGCGGGCGATCGTCTCGGCCGGCGTCGGCGCCCACGCGGTGACCTTCTCCAGCAGCGGATCGTAGAAGCGGGTGATGACCGCGCCGGAATAGGCCGTGCCGCCATCGAGGCGGATGCCGAAGCCGGTGGCGCCGCGATAGGCGGTGATGCGGCCGTAGTCCGGAATGAAATTGTGTTCGGGATCTTCCGTGGTGATGCGGCACTGCAAGGCATTGCCGTTCAGCCGGATATCCCTCTGCGCCGGCACACCCGATTCCGGCGTGCCGATGGCGAAACCGTCGAGGATGTGGATCTGCGCCTTCACGATGTCGATGCCGGTCACCATTTCGGTGACGGTGTGCTCGACCTGGATGCGCGGATTGACCTCGATGAAGTAGAACTTGCCGGTATCGGCGTCCTGCAGGAATTCGACCGTGCCAGCGCCGATATAGCTGGTCTCGCGCGCGATCTTCAGCGCGTAGCCGCAAAGCTCCTGGCGCAGCTCCTCGCCGAGATAGGGCGCCGGCGCGCGCTCGACGACCTTCTGGTTGCGGCGCTGGATCGAGCAGTCGCGCTCGAACAGGTGCACTGCATTGCCGTGTGTGTCGCCAAGCACCTGCACCTCGACATGGCGGGCGCGCTCGATCAGCTTTTCGAGATAGACCTCGTCCTTGCCGAAGGCGGCCTTCGCCTCGCGCTTGCCTTCCATGACCTCGCGGGCGAGGTCGGCCTCGGAGCGGATGGCGCGCATGCCGCGGCCACCGCCACCCCACGAGGCTTTGAGCATGACCGGATAACCGACCGTCTTGGCGAGTTCCTTGACCGCCTCCATGTCGTCCGGCAACGGATCGGTCGCCGGCACCACGGGCACGCCGACCTCGATGGCCAGATTGCGCGCGGCGACCTTGTTGCCCAGCCGGCGCATCGTGTCGGGTTTCGGGCCAATAAAGGTGATGCCTGCTTGAGCGCAGGCTTCGGCGAATTCGGGGCTTTCCGACAGCAGCCCGTAGCCGGGGTGGATGGCATCGGCGCCTGAAAGTCTGGCGACGCGGATCACCTCCTCGATCGACAGATAGCTCTCGATCGGACCCATGTCCTTGCCGAGATGCGGGCCGCGCCCGACCTGGTAGCTCTCATCGGCCTTGAAGCGGTGCAGCGAGTATTTGTCTTCCTCGGCCCAGATCGCCACGGTTTTGAGGCCCAGCTCATTGGCCGCGCGAAAGACGCGGATGGCGATTTCTGACCGGTTGGCGACGAGGATCTTCGTGATGGCCAAGGACTGGGCTCCAGCAGCGGAAGGAACGGGAAATCGGGGCAATGATTAGCGCGAAAATGCTGCAGTGCAAACAAAATCGACGCTGATTTAAACCGATTTAGATCGATTGTCCGGCCAACACTCGCATGCATCGGTTCGAGTGGACGGAACAATGGCGACAATTTCGATCCTGGATGCGATCTTCCTGGCCAGGGAAGGCTCGCCGTGACGTAACCCGGCTGCCGGCGCGCATCAAAAGAAAATGCCCGGCGCGAGGCGCCGGGCATCGTTGGTTTCGGATCCGAATGAATTACGACTTCGGGAACCAGGAATACTTCCCGTCGTCCTTCTTCTTCCATTCGTACATGATGTAGCCTGGCAGCTTCGGATCACCCTTGGCGTCATAGGCGAGATCGCCCAGAACGGTCGGGAACGGTCCGCTTTCATGCATCGCCTTGGCGACGGCCTGCGGATCGTTCGTCTTGGCGGCAGCGGCCGCCTCGGCGACCACCTGCACGGCGGCATAGGCGTAGAGCGTGTAGGCTTCCGGCTCGAAACCCTGCGCGCGGAACTTCTCGACGAGTTCCTTATTGGCCGGGATCAGACGCGGGTCGGGGCCGAACGTGTTGAGGGTGCCGGCGACAGCGTCGCCCGCGATGGCGGCGAGTTCGTCCGTCACGATGCCGTCACCCGACATCATCGGCGCCTTGAGGCCCTGGTCCGCCGATTGACGGATGATCAGACCGGCTTCGGTATGCAGGCCACCCCAGTAGATCAGGGTGACGCCGGCTTCCTTCATCTTGGCGATCAGCGCCGAGAAGTCCTTGTCGCCGACATTGACGCCTTCATACATCACTTCCTTGATGCCGGCGGCGTTCATCGCCTTCTTGGTTTCGTCCGCGAGGCCCTGGCCATAAGGGGTCTTGTCATGGATCACGGCGACTTTGGCATCCTTGAAGTTCGCGGCGATATAGGCGCCAGCGATGCTGCCCTGCTGGTCGTCGCGTCCGCAGGTACGGAACACATTCCACAAGCCGCGCTCGGTAAACTTCGGGTTGGTTGCGGCCGGCGTGATTTCGACGATGTTGTTTTCGGCGTACACTTCGGAGGCCGGGATCGACACGCCCGAGTTGAAGTGGCCGATCACGAACTTGACGCCGTCGCCGACGAACTTGTTGGCGACCGAGATGCCCTGCTTCGGATCGGAGACATCGTCGCCGACTTCGAGCTTGATCTGCTCGCCATTGATGCCGCCCTTGGCATTGATCTCGGCGACCGCCGCTTCGGCGCCCTTCTGCAACTGTGCGCCGAAGGCCGCGTTCGGACCGGTGATCGGCCCGGCGACGGCGAACATTACATCAGCCCACGCGTTGCCGCCGAACGCGACGAGCGCGGTCAGGGCCACGGCGGACAAAAGTGACTTTTTCATTTAAACGCTCCCATTAACGGAGTGGGCGTGGATGAAGCTTTCATGCGATGCCCACCCTTATCGCAGAAAGCATAGTTTGCCGATTTTCAGGCACTTGTCACGCCGATTCATCCCTGACGCGGCGTTAATGATGAACGTCAACCTTTCGGTTTCCAGCTCAAGATTGAAGCTCTTTCGTAGAGCCAATTATACTGTGTGACCATCTGGTTGGTTCGTGTGTATTGATAGCCGACGAAGCCCAGTATCATCAGCACGATGGTGTCGACGATATAGTAATGCAGCGAGAACATCGTGCCGTCGAACAGCGCGTGATGGATGAAGCGGATTCCGATGCCGAGCCCGAGCAGATAGGCAAACAGCTGGATGAAGCTGCGCCATGTCTGGGCACTGGCCTTGCCGGTCATCCAGGCCGCCCATCCGCCGAGCAGGCAGGTGACGAAGAAGAACTGCCAGATCGACGGTTCCTCGTAGAGAATGCCTTGCATGGGAAGTCTCCTGAACTCAGTGATGTCCGCCTTCGAGATAGGCGGCGCGCACTTCCGGATTGGCGAGCAGCTCCTTGCCGGTGCCGCTCATCGTCACATTGCCGTTGACCATGACATAGCCGCGCGTGGCAAGCTTGAGCGCGCCGAACGCGTTCTGCTCGACCAGGAACACGGTCAGCCCTTGGGTGCGGTTCAACTCGCGGATGGCATCGAAGATCTGCTTGACGATCAGCGGCGCCAGACCCAGCGACGGCTCGTCGAGCAGAAGCAGTTTCGGCCGCGCCATCAGTGCGCGTCCGATCGACAGCATCTGCTGTTCGCCGCCCGACAGCGTACCGCCACGCTGGGCGATGCGCTCCTTCAGCCTGGGGAACAGCGTGAACACCTTCTCGACGTCCTCGCCATAATATTTGAGGTTGTCGAGGCTGGCGCCCATCTGCAGGTTTTCCATCACCGTCATGCGCGGAAAGATGCGCCGGCCCTCCGGTGACTGAGCAATGCGCATGCGCGCGATTTCGTGTGTCGGCAACTGGGTGATATCGGTCCCGTTGAAAGTGATGGTGCCCGTGCGGGCGCGTGGAGCCCCGAAGATGGTCATCATCAGCGTCGACTTGCCGGCGCCGTTGGCGCCGATCAGCGCCACGATCTCACCTTGCTTGACGCTGACATTGACGCCGTTCAGCGCACGGATGTTGCCGTAATAAGTCTCCACGCCCTTGATATCGAGCAGCGTTGTCGTGGCCATCACTTGCCCCCTCCACGCTTGCCCTGAACGGGCTTGGCTGTGCTCGCCTTGGCTTTGCCGGACACATGACTGGTCGCCACCTTGCCTGCATCGACGCGGCGCGAGAATTCCGTATCCTTGCCTTGGCCGAGCAGCTTGGCCTGCTTGACCCACTCCTCGCGCGCGATGCGTCCGTCAAAGGCGAGATAGGCCTCGACCGCCTCGACGTCTGCCTTCTTCCAGGCGCCGATCTGGTCGAAGTGGAAGATGCCGTGTTCGTTGAGCTTCTTCTCGTTGACCGTGCCGATGCCCTTGATGCGGGTCAGATTGTCGGCCTTCCCGCCACGGGGGGCAGCGAGGCGGTTCGAAACGCCTTCGGCCTTCGCGGCGGGCGCCTTGGCGGCCGTTTTCCTTGGTGCCGCTTTCTTCGCGGCGGGCTTGGCCGGCGCCGGTGTCGGGGCAACAGGCCTGCTTGCCACGCTGGCGACGCGGGCATCGACCTGCGCTGCCTTCGAGGCGCCTTTCGACACGGTTACGCGTTCGCCTTGGCTATGGCCGACGGTGTCGCTCACCGGCCCGGCCAGATACGACGACGATGTCCCCGGGCCATGCGCGGAATCGGGGCCGATGTCGAGCTGTTCGATGACGTCCTCGTCGCCGACTTCGGTAAGTACGGTCTCGACCTCCTCGTCGTCGACGCCAAGATAGGCAGCGATAACGCGCGGGTCGGTGCGCACCGACTGCGGATTGCCGTCGGAGATCTTGCGGCCATATTCCAGCACCACGACATGGTCGGAGATCTGCATGACCACCGACATGTCGTGCTCGATCAGGAGGATCGAGGTGCCTGTCGTGTGCTTGATCCCCATCAGCAGTTCGTTGAGAGCCGCCGATTCCTTCGGGTTGAGGCCGGCCGCCGGTTCGTCGAGGCACAGAAGCTCGGGACCGGTGCACATGGCGCGCGCGATCTCGAGCCGCCGCTGTGCGCCGTAGGGCAAGTCGCCGGCCGGATCGTCGGCGCGATCAACGAGATCGGCCTTTTCCAGCCAGTGCTTGGCAAGCTCCACCGATTCGGCCGAGGCCTTGCGGTAGCCGCTGAAGCCAAACAGGCCCAGGATCGTATACCCGGACGCCTTCATCAGCTTGTTGTGCTGGGCGACGAGCAGGTTCTCCAGCAGCGTCATGCCCGAGAACAGGCGGATGTTCTGGAAGGTGCGCGCCACCTTGGCGCGCGCCGGGATCTCATGGTTGGGCAGCCGTTCCAGCAGGTAGCTGGAGCCATCGGCCCGGTTGAGCGTGATCATGCCTTCCGACGGCTTGTAGAAGCCGGTGATGCAATTGAACACGGTGGTCTTGCCGGCGCCGTTGGGGCCGATCAGCGCGGTGATTTCGCCGCGCCTGGCAGTGAAGGACAGGTCGCCGATGGCGACCAGGCCGCCGAACTTCATCGACAGATGATCGACCTGCAGGATGGCGTCGTTCATTTGTGCGTTCGCATTCATCAGCCGTGACCCTCCTTGGTGAAGGAGCTTGAGACAGCCCTTCGCTCCTTGAGGAAGGCTGTCGGTTCACGACTGCCGACAAAGCCCCGCGGCTTCCACAGCATGACGATGACCATGGCCATGCCGAACAGAAGCATGCGGTAGAGTTCGGGGGTGAAATCTTGCCCGAAGACCTGTTTGAGGAAGTCGAGCTCGCGCAGCGCCTCGGTGCCGCCGATCATCACCATCGCGGCGACGGCGATGCCGACCAGCGACCCCATGCCGCCAAGGACGACGATGGCCAGGATGATGGCCGATTCCAGGAAGACGAAGGATTCCGGGCTGACGAAGCCTTGCCGCGCGGCGAAGAATGCCCCGGCAAAACCGCCGAACATGGCACCGGTGGCAAACGCCGTCAGCTTGGTCGTGGTGGTGTTGATGCCGAGCGAGCGGCAGGCAATCTCGTCCTCGCGCAGCGCTTCCCAGGCACGCCCGACGGGCATGCGCCTCAGCCTGATGGTGACGAAGGCGGTGAGCATACAAAGCGCCAGGATCAGGTAATAGAGGAAGATCTTGTAGTAGGCGCTCGAGGTTGCGAGGTGCAGGACCTTGGCGATGTAGTTGGGGTCCGAGACGTTGAAGGTCATCAAGCCGAAAAAGGTGACTTTCGGGATGCCGGAGATACCGGCCGAACCGTTGGTCACATCGCGCCAGTTGATCAGCACCAGGCGGATGATCTCCCCGAAGGCAAGGGTGACGATCGCCAGGTAATCGCCGCGCAGGCGCAGCACCGGAAAGCCGAGCAGCACGCCCCAGAAGGCGGCCATGGCGCCGGCCGCCGGAAGCAGTATCCAGAACGACAGGCCGTAGGTTGTGCCAAGCAGCGCATAGGCGTAGGCCCCGACGGCGTAGAAGGCGACGTAGCCCAGATCGAGCAGGCCGGCGAGGCCGACGACGATGTTCAGCCCCCAGGCCAGCATCACGTAGATCAGGATCTGGATGCCGAAATTGTCGACCCATTTCAGCGAGCCCTGCAATCCGGTGGCGACCGACCACGACATCAGCGACAGCACGACGATGACAAGGATCGGATAGAGCACCAGCGCGGCAATGCCGAGCCTGGTGAAGTTGGCGTGGATGAAGCCGCGGTAATAGTAGATCACGCAGGCCAGCGCATAGATGATTGCGAGCGCGCGCAGGAACTGCAGATAGCCGGCCGCCTCTGCTCCTATCCATCCGGGAAGCGAGCCGTTGAACACGAACAGCAGCACCACCGCGATGATCGCCACGACAAACGCCGGCAACAGGAAGAAGCGCGACGCCGCACTGGCCGGCAACAGGCCGGTGGCGACATCGGCGATCTTCTGGTTGGCCATGAAGGGTTGACCATAGGCGACATAAAGGAAACGGCCGATAGCCGTGGCGATCACCACGGCGGCCAAGAGGCCCCAGCGCTTCACCAGGACCAGTTCATTGGAGATGTTCTGGTCTGTCTTGAGGCCGATGAACAGCACGAACAGGCCAAGCGAGATGGCGCCGGCATAGAAGCCCTCGCGCAGCGCGCGCTGCATGGGGCTGGCGACGGTGTCGCGCTCTGGAGATACGGTCACGGCCATGGTCTCAGACCTTTTCGACTTCTGGCCGGCCCAATATGCCGGAAGGCAGGAAGATCAGCACGATTGCCAGGATCGAGAACGCGGCGACGTCCTTGTAGTCGATCGAGAAATAGGCCGACCACATGCTCTCGATGAAGCCGATCAGGAGGCCGCCCAGCACCGCACCTGGCAATGAGCCGATGCCGCCAAGAACCGCCGCCGTGAATGCTTTGACCCCGGGGGTAAAGCCGTCCGAGAAGGCGATGACGCCGTAGTACATCAGGAACAGCGTGCCGGCGACGGCGGCAAGAGCGGCGCCCATGATGAAGGTGATCGAGATGGTGCGGTCGACGTCGATGCCCAGCAGTGCGGCCATCTTGCGGTCCTGCTCGCAAGCGCGTTGCGCCCGGCCAAGCGAGGTCTTGTTGACCAGGTACCAGAACAGCGCCAACAGCAAAGCCGTGACGATGACGATGATGATCTGCTTCAGCGAAACGCTGACGCCGTTGATGTTGTAGACTTGGCTGACCATCGGCGGGATCGGCTTGTTGCGCGGGCCTTGCGTCACCTGGACGAAGTTCGACAGCGCGATCGACATGCCGATGGCGGTGATCAGCGGCGCCAGCCGGAACGAACCGCGCAGCGGCCGGTAGGCCACTTTCTCGATCGTCCAATTGTAGAGGCTGGTGAGCAGCATCGCCACGATCATCATGACCAGCAGCGCGATGACCACGGGCACCGAATAAAACAGCGCGCCGAGGATGAGGAAGACGATCAGCGCCGTGAAAGCGCCCACCATGAAGATGTCGCCATGGGCGAAATTGATCATGCCGATGATGCCGTAGACCATCGTGTAGCCGATCGCGATCAGCCCATAGATCGATCCCAGCGTCAGCCCATTGATAAGCTGCTGGACAAAGTACTGCATGTGTACATGGCTCCCCTGGAATGTCGCCCATGCAGACGCATTCCTTTTCGTATTTCCCCTAGTCGTAAAGTTTCGAGCCCGGATTGCAACGTGATTTTTTTGACCGCTCCGCGTGTTTGCAAGTCACGTCTTCCCGATCGCCCGCTTTTCGCACCCAGCCCCTGGACTATCGCGGACCCTATCATTGGCATAACGCAATGTCTTTGACGATTGAGCCGCATCATGCGCTCCGTTTCGAAGAAATCACCGTCAAAATTAGGTGATGAGAGGAATCGTTGCATTCCTGACACGGTTCGTTTTTTCGTCACGCTCCTTTCCGCAGGGTCAGGATTCTCCTACTTGACCACGAAACCATGTGCGAACGGATCGCGGTCGTCGATGAAGATCGTGTTCAGTCCAGTCATGCGGGCCCAGCCGCCGATCGAAGGGATGATGGCCGGCTTGCCGGCGACGGTGACGTCCTTTTCAACCTTGCCCTTGAACAGCGAGCCGATGATCGATTCATGGACGAACGCATCCCCCGCCTTGAGCTTGCCCTTGGCATGGAGTTGCGCCATGCGTGCCGAGGTGCCGGTGCCGCAGGGCGAGCGATCGATCGCCTTGTCGCCGTAGAAGACGGCATTGCGGGCATCGGCTCCCTCGACCGTCGGCTTGCCGGTCCACAGCATGTGCGACAACCCGGTGATCCCGGGATTCTCCGGATGCACGAAGGAATACTTCTCGTTGAGCCGCTGCCGCACCACCGGGCTCCAGGCGATGAGGTCGCCGGCGGAATAGTCGGCCATATCGCGATAGTTCGCCTGCGGCTCCACGATGGCGTAGAAATTGCCGCCATAGGCGACATCGACGGTGATCTCGCCGAGCCCCGGACATTCTACCGCCAGTCCTTCGGCATAAAGGAAGGACGGCACGTTGGTGATGCGCACCTCCTCGACATACTCGCCGACCTGCTTGTATTCCGCGATGACCAGGCCGGCGGGCGTGTCGAGCCGCAGCACACCCGGCGTCTTCGGCTTGATCAGCCCATGTTCGACCGCCATCGTCACCGTGCCGATGGTGCCGTGACCGCACATCGGCAGGCAGCCGGACGTCTCGATGAACAGGATGGCGATGTCGCAATCCTCACGGGTCGGCGGGTAGAGGATCGAGCCGGACATCACGTCATGGCCGCGCGGTTCGAACATCAGGCCGGTGCGGATCCAGTCGTATTCGGCCAGGAAATGCGCCCGTCGCTCCATCATGGTCGAGCCCTGCAGCAGCGGGCCGCCGCCGGCGACCAGCCGCACCGGGTTGCCGCAAGTGTGGCCGTCGATGCAGAAGAAGGATTTCTTGGCCATGTCGCTCCTCGAGATCAAAACCGTTGTGGACTGAAGGGGGCCAGATCAACGGATGAAGTCTGTCCCAGAACGAATTCCCTGATCAACCGCCCGGTTGCCGCGGCCTGCGTCAGGCCGAGATGGCCGTGGCCGAAGGCGTAGATCACGGACTGGCTTCGCGCCGCCTTGCCGATGACGGGCACCGAATCCGGCAGGGAGGGCCGGAACCCCATCCATTCGCGCCCGCCCGAGGGATCGAGCCCCGGCAGGAATTCCCGCGCCTTCCGCAAGAGCGCTTTCGACCTGTTGAAATTGGGCGGCCGCTCGATGCCGCCGAGTTCCACGGCACCGCCGACACGCAGGCCGGTTTCGAGCGGGGTGATGACGAAGCCATGGCCGGAAAAGATCAACTGTCGCCTCACGTCGAAGGCGCTCGTCGGCAGCGTCGTGTTGTAGCCGCGTTCGGTCTCCAGCGGAATGCGATCGCCGAGTTGCCGCGTCAGCAGATGCGACCAGGCGCCCGCCGCGATGACAAGGCGCCTGGCTTGCCTGCTCGTGCCGTCGGCCAGCGTCAGCGTCACGGCATCCTGATCCGCCGCGACGCGGTCGATGCGGGCCATCTCGAAGCGGGCGCCCTTGGACTGCGCGTACGCCCACACCGCCTTGCCGAGCAGTTTTGGATCGGCGACGGTCTTCCATCCAGGCACGAAAGTGCCTTTGACGAAGCGCGGTGACAGCCCCGGCTGCAGGTCCGCCAGGATCTCGCCCTCGACATGGCGGAAGCCGATGCCGAAGCGCTCGCGCGCCGCCCAGCCCGACAGCGAGGCGCGGAACTCGGCCTCGCCTTCGTAGAGTTCGAGCGAACCGTCCTCGCGCAGCATCGGCCGGGTGCCGGAACGATCGAGCAGATCCATCCATTCGGCCTCGGCAAGCTTCATCATGCCGGCCTGCGCCGTCAGGCTCGCCTCGTATTTCCCAGGCGCGCCGGCGCGCCAGAACCGGATCAGCCAAGGCAGCAGCTTCGGCAGGTAGGCGGGCGGAATGCTGAGCGGGCCGAGTGGATCGGCGAGCCATTTTGGCAGCTGCCGGATCACGCCCTTGTGCGCCAGCGGCAACACGTCGGAGAAGGCAAAGGCGGCCGCGTTGCCGGAGCTCGTCTCCTCGCAGATACCCGTGCGGTCGAAGAGCGTGACGTCCAGTCCCGCCTCGGCAAGGAAGGCAGCCGCGCAAATGCCGATGATGCCGCCACCGACGATGGCGATGTCTCTCCCTTCTCCCCGTTCACGGGGAGAAGGTGCCCGCAGGGCGGATGAGGAGCGCCGCCCCTTGTCTGTCGATTTGGACTTTCCTTGCACCTGGGCGCTGCCTCTCATCTGGCTGTCGCCACCCTCTTTAGAACTGCGGCAGTGTCGGCCGCGCCGCCAGCGCATCCTTGATGATCTTCTCGACAGCCTTGCGGCGTTCGCCCGACAGCGGCATGCGCGGCATGCGCACGCGGTCATTGGTGTTGATTGCGAACACTTCGGCAAGCTTGATGTTCTGCACCAGATAGGTCGAGACATCGAGGTCGAGCAGCGGCCGAAACCAGCGGTAGATGGCGAGCGCCTCTTCGCGGCGCCCCTGCTTCATAAGCTGGTAGATGGCGACGGTCTCGCGCGGGAAGGCGGTGACCAGACCGGCCACCCAGCCGATGGCACCCACGGAGAGCGCCTCGAAGGCCAGGTTGTCGACGCCGGTGAACAGGTCGTAGCGGCTGCCCAGGCGGTTGATGATCTCGGTCGAGCGGCGGATGTCGTCGGAGGATTCCTTGATGGCGACGAAGCGCTTGTCCGACGCCAGCTCCTCCATTTGGTCGACGCTTACATCGACGCGGTAGGCGAGTCGGTTGGAATAGATCATGACCGGCAAGTCGCCGGCTTCCGCCACTGCGCGCAGCGCCGCCACCGTCTCTTCCGCGTTGGTGTGGTAGATCGGGCTCGGCACCACCATCAGGCCATTGGCGCCTTCCTTGGCGGCGCGCTTGGCGATACTGGCGGCCTCGCGGGTGCCGGCCTCGTTGACCGTCAGCAGCACCGGCTTCTTGCCAGCGATCTTCTGCGCGGTCTTCAGCACCTCGATCTTCTCGTCAGGCGACAGCATCGGTCCCTCGCCCAGCGAGCCGCAGACGATGATGCCATCGCAGCCGGCATCCATTTGCAGGCCGAAGCAGCGCTCCATCTCGGCGTGATCGAGCCGGTCGTCGGCGGTGAATTTGGTCGTGACGGCGGGGAAAACTCCGGTCCACATAGCTATCTCTCCATCTGATATATCAGCCGTATATCTGTTAGGAAAGCTGCTGTCAATGCGGAATCTGTATGATATATTCCAGATATATCAGGAGAGAGCCTTTGATATCCATGGAAGCAAGCATCGTGTCGGAGCCCGCGGCGACCAAGGCCTATCGCGTCCTCGAAAACATGATCGTCACGCTCGAACTGGCCCCGGCGAGTTTTGTCACCGAGGGTTCCCTGATCGAGCGGCTGGCGCTCGGCCGCACGCCGGTGCGCGAGGCGATCCAACGGCTTGCCTGGGAGGGATTGCTCGACGTCAGGCCCCGCGCCGGCATCTCGATCGCGCCACTGCACCCCGGCGACTGGCTGCGCGTGCTCGACGCAAGGCGCGGCGTCGAGGTGGTGCTCGCCCGTTCGGCCGCACGCTTCGTCACCCGCGAGGCCGCCGACCTGTTCCACGAGGCGGCGCTCGCCATGCAGAAAGCAGTGATATCAGGCAATGTGCTCGCCTTCATCCAGGCCGACAAGGCGCTCGACGAGGCGCTGGCGCTGGCCGCCGACAACCCGTTCGCCGCCCGGCTGGCCGCCCCCCTGCAGACCCACAGCCGCCGCTTCTGGTTCCGCTACAAGGCCGACACCGGGCTGGCGGAGTCCGCCGAGCACCATGTTGCATTGATCCGCTCGATCCTGGACGGCGATGAGGAAGGCGCCGCCAAGGACGCCAAGAAACTGATGGCACTGCTGCGCGGCCATGCCGAGGTCGCCGCCACGCGCTAGTTGCAAGAGCGCGAAGGCAAATCGCTCAGGCGCCCGGCAAGGCCGCCTTGAGTGTCGGGCTGTCCCAGCCTTCGCCAACCGACAGGATACAACTCTGGCCTTTCGTATCGGAAGCCAAGACCGTCCAGCTGCCTTGTTCCGAAACGAAGACCTCGAGGACCACATTGGGGTTGATCAGGCCGCGCCCGGCTTCGCTTTCGTGGAAGTTCTCGCCGAGCGCCTTCACGATATCGGCGCGTGGCGCGCATTGCCCAGCTGCATTTGCCTGAGCAGCGCACGAGCACATCGCCATCGCCGCAACGAACATTGTCGCCGTAAGACGTCGTGTCATTTGACACCTCCTTGCGCCGGACGATGCAATGCCACCGGCCCGCCGTCGGCGCCCTGGTTGTCTGCCGCGCCTCCTCCACGGCAGGATTGCAGCCCTAAGTCGCGCAATCCCCCACCGGTTCCATCACATTAGCGTTTGCAAAAACAAAAGGCCTAAGTCCGGGGACTTAGGCCTCAGGTTCAATCGATCTTCTCATCCGCCCTGCAGCGAGGAAGACCAGATAAAAAAGCGTCCGGTCAATTCATCGTCGGGATAACGAACTCGGCGCCGTCCTTGATGCCGGACGGCCAGCGCGAGGTAACCGTCTTGGTCTTGGTGTAGAAGCGGAACGCGTCCGGGCCATGCTGGTTGAGGTCGCCGAAGGAAGACGCCTTCCAGCCGCCGAAAGTGTAATAGGCGATCGGCACCGGGATCGGTACGTTGACGCCGACCATGCCGACTTGGACACGGCTGGCGAAGTCGCGCGCGGCGTCGCCATCGCGGGTGAAGATGGCAACGCCATTGCCCATCTCATGATCGTTGGCGAGTTTGATGGCGTTCTCATAGGTCGGCGCGCGCACCACCGAGAGCACCGGCCCAAAGATCTCTTCCTTGTAGATGCGCATATCGGCCGTGACATTGTCGAAAAGGCAACCGCCCATATAGTAGCCGTCCTCATAGCCCTGCATCTTGAAGCCGCGGCCATCGACGACAAGCTTGGCGCCTTCCTTGACACCGGTGTCGACGTAACCCTTGACGCGCTCCAGCGCCTGGGCGGTAACCAGCGGGCCGAAATCCGCTGCCGAATCCGTCGAGGGACCGACCTTCAGGCTTTCGACGCGCGGAATCAGCTTTTCCATCAGCCGGTTGGCGGTGTCGTTGCCGACCGGAACGGCCACCGAGATGGCCATGCAGCGCTCGCCGGCCGAGCCGTAGCCCGCGCCGATCAGCGCGTCGACAGTCTGGTCCATGTCGGCGTCGGGCATGATGATCATGTGGTTCTTGGCGCCGCCGAAGCACTGCACGCGCTTGCCGGCCGCCGTGCCGCGCGAATAGATGTAGTGCGCGATCGGCGTCGAGCCGACAAAACCGATGGCCTTGATGTCGGGATCGTCGAGGATGGCGTCGACGACATCCTTGTCGCCGTTGACGACATTGAGGATGCCGGCCGGCAGACCGGCCTCGATGAACAGTTCGGCAATGCGCATCGGCACACCCGGATCACGCTCCGAAGGCTTCAGGATGAAGGCGTTGCCGCAGGCGATCGCCGGCGCGATCTTCCACAGCGGGATCATCGCCGGGAAATTGAACGGCGTGATGCCGGCGACGACGCCGAGCGGCTGGCGCATCGAATAGACATCGATGCCGGGGCCGGCGCCGTCGGTGAACTCGCCCTTCATCATGTGCGGAGCGCCGATGCAAACCTCGACCACTTCCAGGCCGCGCTGGATATCGCCCTTGGCGTCGGCGATGGTCTTGCCATGTTCGCGCGCAAGGATCTCGGCCAGTTCGTCATAGTCGCGGGCGACCAGTTCGAGGAACTTCATCAGCACGCGCACGCGGCGCTGCGGATTGGTCGCGGCCCATTTGGGCTGTGCGGCCTTGGCGTTCTCGACCGCGGCGCGCAATTCCGCCTGCGAGGCCAGTGCCACCGTGCCGCGCACAGTGCCGTCCATCGGCTGCATGACGTCCCGCTTGCGGCCGCTGGTGCCGGCGACACGCTTGCCGCCGATGAAATGACCGTAGTCGATCATGATTTCTCTCCCTGGGTTGTGATGTCGCATTGTCCGCCTTTGGCCGGCCGATGGCAACGCGAGGGAGAACGCAACCGTTGTGCGTAAAATAGATATCGATTGACGCGTGAGCATCAATTCTCGCAAATACTCGCCCGAGATCTCCATCAGGGGAACGCCATGAACTGGGATGACGTCCGCATCTTTCTCGCCGTGGCGCGGGCCGGCCAGATCCTTGGCGCCGCCAGGCGGCTGGAGCTGAACCACGCCACGGTCTCGCGCCGCATCGCGGCCCTTGAAGACGCGTTACGCACGAAACTCTTCCGCCGGCTGACCACCGGCAGCGAACTGACCCCGGCCGGCGAGCGCTTCCTCGACATCGCCGAGCGCATGGAGGGCGACATGATCGCCGCCCGCTCGACCATATCGGGCGAAGGCGACGACGTGTCCGGAACCGTGCGCATCGGCGCGCCTGACGGCTTCGGCGTCGCTTTCCTGGCCAAGCGGCTGGGCGAACTCACCGCCCAGCACCGCGAACTCACCATCCAGCTCGTCCCGGTGCCGCGCTCCTTCTCCCTGTCGCGACGCGAGGCCGACATTGCCATAACCGTCGAGCGGCCGACCGAAGGCCGGCTGGTGGCGGGAAAACTGGTCGACTACTCGCTCGGGCTGTTTGCCTCCCGCGGCTATGTCGACGCGCATGGCCTGCCCAAAACCGCCGCCGAACTTGGCCAGCACACCCTCATCGGCTATGTGCCTGACCTGATCGTCAGCCCGTCGCTCGACTACGCCGCCGAATTCAGCGCCGATTGGCGGACCAGCTTTGCCATCTCCTCCGCACTTGGTCAGGCCGAAGCGGTGCGCTCGAGCGCCGGCATCGGCATCCTGCACACCTTCGTCGCCCGCTCGATGCCGGAGTTGGTCGCCGTCGATGTGGTCGCGCCCATCCGCCGCGCCTACTGGCTGGTCTATCACGAATCGGTGAGACCGCTGCGCCGCGTCCAGATCGTTGCCTCCTTCATCACCAAGGCGGTGGAACGGGAGCGGGGGTTGTTTACCTGATTTCGCCCAGATGCCTGCGGGTTTCGCGCCCTTCAGGCAGGGTGCCGACATCACAATAACGCGGGCCTGGATCACGCACGCCGCCTTTTCCTTGCCACAAAACCGACCAGTGTGGCATCAGGCGTGCGGTCGCCGGCCATGGGACAGGTCGGGTGGGGAAATCTTTCAGAAAGCTGGCGCGGATAGACATGCGAGCCGTTCTTGCCATCCTGCCGCTGCTGTTCGTCTCCGCATGCGCCAACCCATGGACAAAAGTTCCGGAAGCCGAATTGCCGAAACCGATCCGCTACGCCATGGCGCGTCCCTCGCCTTTCGTCATCGGCAATTACTGCGGTCCCGGCACCCGCACCGGCGATCTGTCGGCCCGGCCTGTCGATCGCCTCGACGCCGTTTGCCGAACCCATGATGCCTGCTACATCGCCCGCCGCAACCATTGCGACTGCGACGGCGCCCTTGTCGCCTCGGCGAGGGCGATCCGCGATGACATGACGGCCCCCCGCAAGATGCGCGGCGAGGCGGACCTGCTGATCGCCACCTTCGCCATCCCTGTCTGCAAGGTTTTCCCGCAAGGTTTCATGCCGCCCCGCGACCCGGCGCAGTTGAGCGTCATGAAGGCCGGGGCGACGGGGTGAACATCCGCACGGCCATCCTCGCCCTGTTCGGGCTGGCCGCCCTTGCCGGCTGCGGTGCGGGCCGCAATGCCTGCGAACTATCGGCCGGGCAGGAGGCTTGCGCACGGCCCTCGCTGTCGGCTGGCACGCCCGGGTCGCGGGTCGCGGCTGAGCAGTTCTTCGGCAATGACGGCGGCAGCGACTATGAAAGACGGTTCCTGGCACTGCTCGCCCACAACCAGCTCGGCGCCATGGACCGTGCCAACGGCACCGGCCCCTTCGGGCGCAACCGCCTCGATGTCCAGAACCGCGATTTCCAGGCGACCTATTCGACGCTCCAGCACCTGGCCGGACCAGTCGCCAACGCTCATCTGCCGCCGGTCGGTGGGGGCAGCGGCGACGGTCATTTCGACGGCCGCTGGCGGGTGTCGCGGCAGACGCTCTATATCGATGCGGCGGCGCGGCCCTCGGCCCCCGGGATTTTCGATTTCTCCGGCTTGCAGGCACGCAGCACCGAGATCGTCGTGCGACAGGCGGGCAAACAGCCGGCCGACATCGAAGGCAATTGCGACGGCGCGTTGGCGCTCCGCGCTGGCGGAGCCTCACGCACCATCGCCGCCGGCGCGGCATTCCGCTTTCACCTCTCCGGCGAGGACGACACGGTCAGCCTGTTCCCGGGCGACAGCCTGAACCGGTGCACGGCGAGGATCCGCTCCAGCCTTGCGCCCACCGGTACACCGCTCACCATCCGGCGCGAAGAAACCGCGGATCCGGCGCTTGCCAGCTTGGACAGCCGCTACCAGCGCTGCCCAGTCCCCGGCGGTGCCGGCCTCGATGCGCTCGAGCGCGCCTTCTATGCCGGCCGCTGGCTGTCGCAGACCTGCGCCATGCCGATCGGCGAGCCCAGGCTGCTGCGCAAGTCGCGCGACGGCTTCAACGCCAAGGTCGAGGCGCTGATGGGCGCGCCGCTGCCCGATGCGGCAATAGACAGGGGCGATCCGGAACTGCCGCTCGATTTCTCGAAGGCGCCAAGGCTGAAGCTGATCTATCTGTCCTCGCTGGAATTCAAGGCCGATTTTTCCGGCCGGGTCATCGAACGGCTGATCCGCCATCATGCCGCGCTTGGCACCAAGGTGCGCATCATGGTCACCGACGTGCTGGAGCGCGAAAAGGACGACGCCATGCTGCACCGGCTGGCCGCCGAATTCCCCAATGTGGAGCTGCAGGAATATCGCTGGCGGGCGGACCACGGCGCGCCGATCGACGAGCAGATTTCACAACTGCACAAGGTCCATCATGTCAAGATGCTGGCCACGCTGGCGCAGGACCCCGCGCGCTCGCGCGTCATCATCGGCGGCCGCAACATCCATGACGGTTTCCTGTTCCACCAGCCGATCGATCTGTCGCGCTATCCGGACCTCGAGCAATACGGCAAGACCGACGGGTTTTCGCTGAATTACTACTCGAACTGGAGCGACTTCGACATCGAGTTCGCCGACCGGGCGACGGTCGAGACGCTCGCCGCGCAGCTGTCGACGATATGGCTGCGCGACGCCGACACCAACCTGGCGCGCCCCTTCTCCATCCCGGTCCGCGGAGATGGCCCCCGGGGCAATGCCCGGCATTTCATCTCGATGCCCTATGAGGATGACCATGCGCTGGAGGCCTATTTCGTCGAACTGGTCGATGCCGCCCGGCACCATATCCAGATCGTCAACCCCTACCTCAATCTGACGCCGAGCCTCGCCAAAGCTTTTGACCGGGCGCTCGCCCGCGGCGTCAGGATCGACGTTGTCGGCCGCATCGACCTCAAGGGCGATATCGGGGGCAGGTTTCTCACCGCACTCAACAAGCTGTTCGTCGAGAAATATGGCGACCGTATCGATATCCGCGAGTTCAAGGCGCCTGACGTGGTGCTGCATTCCAAAATCATGATGATCGATGAAAGGCTGGTTGCCATCTCCTCGGTCAACCTCAACAACCGCAGCTTCTTCCACGATTCGGAGAACGGCATGATGGTGCTCGACCCCGCCTTCTACGCCAGGATGAAGCCGGTCTATGACGACTACCTCGCCCACTCGAACCCGGTCGCCACCAATGTGACGATCCCGTGGGCCTACCGGCTGCTGTTCGACGAGGCGTGGGTCAGGCAGGCGTTCTGATATCGCCCCCGGTACCGGGGCAACGATATAAGCAAAGAAAAAAGCGCGAGACGCGCGGCTGCTATTTCAGGTAACGCTCCTGCGCCAAGGCACGCACGTCGATGTCGGGCACCCGGTTGGAGACGATGTCGGCCAGCACCTTGGCCGAGCCGCAGGCCATGGTCCAGCCGAGCGTGCCATGGCCGGTGTTGAGATAGAGATTGGACAACTCCGTGCGGCCGATCAGCGGCGGTCCGTCCGGCGTCATCGGCCGCAGCCCGCACCAGAACGTCGCATCGCGCATCGCGCCGGCTCCCGGAAACAGGTCGCCGACCGAGTGTTCGAGCGTGCGCCGGCGCGATTCATGCAGCCTGAGGTCGAAGCCGGAAATCTCGGCCGTGCCGCCGACGCGGATGCGATCGCCGAGCCGGGTGATCGCGACCTTGTAGGTTTCGTCCATCACCGTCGACACCGGTGCGGCGGCGGCGTCCTTGATCGGCACCGTGATCGAATAGCCCTTGACCGGATAGACCGGGATCGGTCGCTTCATCCGGCGCATGAAACCAGCCGAATAGCTGCCCAGCGCCATCACATAGGCGTCGGCGGTCAGCCAGCCCTTGCTGGTGCTCATATTGTTGACGCGGTTGCGGCTGCGGATGACGCGCCATATCGTCGTGTCGTATTCGAACTTGACGCCGCGCGCCACGCAGAGCTCGGCCAGCCTATCGGTGAACATCTTGCAGTCGCCGGTCTCGTCGCCCGGCAGCCTCAGGCCGCCGACGAATTTTTCACGCACCCCGGCCAGCGCCGGTTCCGCCGCGATGCAGCCGTCGGGATCAAGGACCTCATAGGGCACGCCATATTTCTTCAGCACCTCGACATCGCCTCCGGTGCCATCGAGCTGCTTTTGCGTGCGAAACAGCTGCAGCGTGCCCTGCGCCCGCTCGTCATAGGCGATGCCGGTCGCCTCGCGCAGCGCCTTCAGCGTGTCGCGGCTGTATTCCGCCAGCGGCACCATGCGCGATTTGTTGATCGCGTAGCGCTCGGCGGTGCAGTTGCGCAGCATCTTGACCAGCCACGTCCACATGTGCAGATCGAAGGCCGGCCGCACCACCAGCGGACCATGCTTCATCAAGAGCCACTTGATCGCCTTGAGCGGGATGCCGGGGCCGGCCCAAGGCGAGGCATAGCCGGGCGAAATCTCGCCGGCATTGGCAAAGCTGGTTTCCAGCCCCGGCCCTTTCTGGCGGTCGATCACGGTCACCTCGTGGCCGGCCTCGGCGAGATAGTAGGCCGTGGTCACCCCGATCACGCCACTGCCCAGCACCATAATTTTCATCATTCACTCCTTGCCGCCGAGCGTCCTCAGGACGCGCGTGGACGCAGCCGTATTTTTCGATTTGCGCATGATCCCGAGCGAAAATCGATGCCGATCTTCGAGACCACGCGCTGTTGCCCATTCACGCCGCCGAGGGACCGAGGTCGTCGTCGTCTGTCTGCCGCATTCCGGCCGTCTCGCCAAGAGGCCTCCAATCGGCTGCGGCACTGTAGACAAGCCTGAGCCCGTGCGGTCGCTGCGCGTCAGCCTGGTGTTTCTGCCTGACCGTGCGCCGGGCAGCCTCCGGCTGGTAAAGCACGGCCCGGATCAGGATCGACTCCCGCCGGCCGTCGGCGTGTTCGACCATTGCCGTCTGGCCTTGCGCCATGCCAAGCATGCAGAGCCCGCGCCTCGTTGCGACCGACAGGCTGGAGCCGACCGGCCCGCGCACCTCGTGCGGCACCAGGGTTCGCGTCTCCGCGGGACCGGTATCGACGCCGAACACTACCCTGCTGTTCAGCGTGACGATGTCAAGGCCGACCGAATCGATCGGCACGACATCGGCGCGTGAAAGCTTGTGTTCGAGCATGCGCACGATCGGATCCGCGAATGCCCGCCGCCGCTCCAGCATGACTTCGAGAACGGCAAAGTCCTTCGTCGTCAGGCAGCAATTCGTGCTCGTCATCACCGTCTCCGCCTTCAAGCTCGTTGCGGGCCGGAAGCCGGCGTATCGACGGCTTCGACGGTCACTGACAGTTCCCGACCACCACGACCGCTCCAGCAAACCGCCTGCCCAACGCTCGCGCCGATGAGCGCGGTTCCCATCGGCGTCAGCACCGAGATCCGGTTCTCGGCTATGTCGGCCTCGCCCGGGTAGACCAGCATGATGCGCTGGGTGTCCCCGCTTTCGCCGCGCACCATAACCGTCGAGCCCATTCGCACCACACCGGCCGGCATCGCCGCCGCGTTCGTGACGACGGCCCGGTCCATTTCCGAAAGCAGCTCCTCGGCCCTCTCGGGCGCGCGATCGAGCAACGCCCTCGCCAGGCCGGTCAGCCTGTCATGGTCGGCTTCGCTGATCAGAATATGGCTGTTTGGACGCAGTTCTTTTGCATGTTGCATGGCAAACCTCATGGATCGGCGCATCGAACGGATGCGCGCCTGCCGCCGCACTGATGGCGGCGTGATGAAAGGCCGGCAGCCGCGAAGAGCTGTTCGGCTTGCGCTTGTGGATGTATGGATGCCCCGGTACGGACGGACGCCAGAAGGCGGCCGCGCCGGGGCTACGATCCCGCGATCGGGCAGACCCTGAACAAAGTTGTGCTATAAGCGAGGTTGCTCATGCGCCGAACCTTGCCGACAGGCGTCCGCTTGTCAAGCGCGGCCAAACCGCTCAGCCGCCGACATAGCGCCGATGAAACCGCGTCCCAAAGCTGGCCAGGATTTCGTAGCCGATGGTGCCGGCATGGCCGGCGGCATCGTCGACGCTCTGTGAAGGGCCGAGCAGTTCGACGAGATCCCCTTCGCGGAGCCTGCCGGGCGGCAAGGCCGAGATGTCGAGAATGATCGAATCCATCGACACGCGTCCGAGGAAGGGCAGGCGCGCGCCCTCGAACCAGGCGGCCGACGCGGACCGGCGCAGCCAGCCATCCGCGTAGCCGAACGAGATCGTCGCCAGGCTGAGCGGCCCTTCCGCATGGTAGGTGTGGCCATAGCCGATGCCGGTGCCCTTTTCGACGCTGCGCGTCTGCGCCACCTTGGCCTGCAGCCGCACCACGGGCAGCATCGGGTTGGGTTCGGCAGGCGTCGGATTGATGCCATAGAGCGCGGCGCCAGGGCGGGCGAGATCATAATGGTAGGACGGTCCCAGAAAGATGCCGGAGGAATTGGCGAGCGAGGCGGGTGCCCCGGGCAGCATGGCACGCAACCGCTCGAAGGCCCGCCGCTGCTGTTCGTTGGCGGGATGGTGCGGCTCGTCGGCGCAGGCCAGGTGGCTCATTACATACCTGATGGCGATGCCATCGAACGCGGCGGTGTCGCCGGCCATGGCCTCGACTTCGGGCGGCGCCATGCCAAGCCGCGACATGCCGCTGTCGATCTGGATCGCGGCCGGAAGTCTTTGGCCAACGCGATGGGCCGCCGCGCGCCAGGCCCTCAACTGTGCGCCACTGTTGATGACCGCGCAAAGACCAGATGCGACCGCTTCCCCCTCGGAACCTGGCGGCAGACCGTTCAGCACATAGATCGCGGGTCCGGCCCCGATCGCCTTGCGGAGCGCGATTCCTTCGTCCAGCAGAGCGACGAAGAAGATGTCGCAGCCTTCTTTCATCAGCGCCGATGCCACTTGGCTCGCACCCAGACCGTAGCCGTCGGCCTTGACCACGCCCGCGCAGCGCACGCCGCCCAGCCGCGCCTTCAGTCGCCGGTAATTTTCACGGATCGCGCCAAGATCGATGGTGAGGATGGCCCCGGCAGCAGCCTCGCTCGGGGCGTCGGCTTCCTCGGGCAGTGATCTTTTGGGGGCGTCGTACATGGCGGCCCTTCTTGTGACGGACAGACATCAAATCAATAAGGCGGTCGAACCGGCGCGGCAACCGCGGGCGTTTGAACCGCGGCCGGAGCCCGTCCAGCTATGGCACAAGGTGACGGAACGCGCCCACCACCTCTTCATAGACCTTGCGCTTGAACGGCACGATCAGGTCGGGCAGGTCTTGCATCGGCCGCCATGACCATTTGTCGAATTCGGCTGTGTGGCCGCCCGGCGGCGGATTGATCTGGATCTCGCTGGCATCGCCATGGAAGCGGAAGGCGTACCATTTCTGCGTCTGGCCGCGATACCGCCCCTTGAAGGCGATACCGACCAGATGGTCCGGCAGGTCATAGTTGATCCAGTCCGGCGCTTCTGCCAACAGCGAGACGCTGCGCATGCCGGTCTCCTCGTAGAGCTCGCGCTCGGCGGCCTGCAACGGCTCCTCGCCCTTGTCGATGCCGCCTTGCGGCATCTGCCAGAGCTGCGTCGTGCCGGCGAACTCGCTGTCGGGTTCGGCAATGCGATGCCCGACCCAGACCAGCCCCTCGCCATTGAGGATCATCAGCCCGACACAGGGTCGGTAGGGCAGCGTTTCGCGGTCGACTTTTTTCGTCTGCGGCATCACTTAGTCTCTCCAGTCGCCTTCCGAAGGCCTTGGCTAACCCTTTTGCGGATCGACGGCCACCGCTGAAATCGGCACGATCTCGATGCCGCGCTTCTTGGCCTCGGCCACCCATGACGAGACCGTGTCGACCGTCAGGTCGAAAGCCGAGCCGATGCCGACGGCCGTGCCTTTGGCACGCGCGATCGCTTCGAGACTGTCGAGCTTCTTCAGGATGGCGCCGCGATCCTGCACCGCATCGATCGCCGTGTCGCCGGCGACAAAAGGGACGCCATTCCTCAGCGCCATGTCCGGAGCCAAGCTGCGCGCCGACGAGCCGTCGTCGATATAGGCGAGGCCCCTTTTGCCAAGTTCGGCCATGAACGGCTCCATCGCCGCGGAGTCGGCGGAAAACCGCGCGCCCATATAGTTCATGACACCGGTGTAGTTCGTCGTCCGCGACAGCGCCCAGTGCAGGTTCTTCAGGTTTTCTTCCGCGCTCGCCGCCACCGTCAGCGTGTTGCGGCCGGGGTTGACTTTGGGATAGTCGAACGGCTCGAGCGGCACCTGCATGACGACCTCGTGGCCGCTCTGCCTTGCAGCCTGCATCCAGCGGCCGATGCTGTTGCCCTGTGGCGCGAAGGCCAGCGTCACTTCCGCCGGCAGCTTGGCGATCGCCGCCTGGGTACCAGTCTGTGAAACCGCGAGCCCGCCGATGATGATCGCCACACGCGCGCCACGCGTGCCGGACCATGGCCGCGCATAGACGTCGAACGGTCGCCTTCCGTCGGCGGAGCGCATCGGCAAGGGCCCGGTTTCACTGGTTTCGATCAGCGCCTTGTCGGGAATATGCGCGATCTTGAGGTTCTGGCCGACGGTCGATGGATCGCGAATGACGATTGCCGCCTTTGGCGGGCCATCGCCTTCTTCGGTCTGCACATGAATGATCTGCGGACCGCCCGTCTTGGCCGGCATCTCCACCTTTGGCGCCGCCGCCGGGGCCAATGCGGGAGGCGACGCGGCGGGCTCGGCCGCCGCGGTCACTTTCGGCGTCGAGACGGCGACTTCCTGCGGCTTTCGAAACGGCTTTTCCCTGAACGCGATCGCGGCCGAGACGCCGACCACGGCAAGCACGATCGCGCTCGCCGCGATCACACCGACGCTGATCTTGCCGGCGCCGCGAGGCGCCCGGACGGCCTGTCCAAGCGGGCGTTCGATGTCCTTGCCGATATCAGCCAAGCCCTATCCCCGATGCACGGTTCCGAAGGTGACCTCCTTCGGCAACACATGCACGAATTCATCAATCCTGGCGCCTAGGCGCCATATCTGGAGGCCTGGTCCTGCCCCCCGAATCAAACTGCCGGAACCTTTCGGTCCCGGCAGCATTGCATTGCTTCGTTCAACCGGCCAGACCGGTTGCCTTACTGGTTGAGCACGGCCTTTTCCGGATTGGGCGGGAAGGCCGGATCGGTCTTCTGGCCGCGCAGCAGCTGCTCGGCATAGATGAGCTGCAGGTCGTCCTTCGGATCCGGTGGCACATAGGCCGCGGAGCCCGAGCCGGTCTTGCTCTCGTCGGCGCCCTTGATATGGCCCTTGAGATCGGATTCGCCGCGCGTCAGGTCCCTGCCCTGCAGTTCGGGCGGCAGGGGCTGGTCGACCTTGATGTCGGGCGTGATGCCCTTGCCCTGGATCGATTTGCCCGATGGCGTGTAATAGAGCGCCGTCGTCAGCCTGAGCGCGCCATTCTCGCCGAGCGGGATGATGGTCTGGACCGAGCCCTTGCCGAAGGACTGCGTGCCGACCACCGTGACGCGGCGCAGGTCCTGCAGCGCGCCGGCGACGATTTCCGAAGCGCTGGCCGAGCCGCCATTGACGAGCACGATCATCGGCTTGCCGTTGATGTCGTCGGTCTGCTTCGGCTTGGCGTCGAAGCGGGTGACGTCCTTTGGATCGCGTCCGCGCGTCGAGACGATCTCGCCGCGCTTGAGGAAGGCGTCCGACACGCTCACCGCCTGGTCGAGCAGGCCGCCCGGATTGAGGCGCAGGTCGAGCACATAGCCCTTCAGCTTGTCGTCCGGCACCTGCTTCTTGATGGTCTCGATGGCGTTCTCGAGGTCGTCATAGGTCTTCTCGGTAAAGGAGGTGATCTTCATGTAGCCGATATCGTTCTCGACCCGGAACTTGACCGCCTTGACCTTGATGATGTCGCGCACCACCGTCAGCTCGATCGGCTTGTCGGCGCCCTGGCGCAGGATGGTCAGCTTGATCGGCGTGTTGACCAGGCCGCGCATCTTGTCGACCGCGTCGTTGAGCGTCAGGCCGCGAACCTCCTCGCCGTCGATCTTGGCGATATAGTCGCCGGCCAGCACGCCAGCCTTGGCGGCCGGCGTATCGTCGATCGGCGTGATCACCTTGACCAGGTCGTTCTCCATGGTGACCTCGATGCCGAGGCCGCCGAACTCGCCCTTGGTCTGCACGCGCATGTCCTGCGCCTGTTCGGCGTTCATGTAGGAGGAGTGCGGGTCGAGCGAGGAAAGCATGCCGTTAATGGCGTTCTCGACCAGCGACTTGTCGTCGGGCGGGGTCACATACTGCGCCCGCACCCGCTCGAAGATGTCGCCGAAGATCGCCAGTTGCTTGTAGGTCTCCGACCCCGCAGCGTTCGCCGCCGAGCCGGGTGCGCCATAGACAAGGCTCATGGCGGACGCGCCCATCAGCGCACCGGCAAACAGAAGCGACAGTTTCCGCATCATTTCACGTCCTTCCAGAAAAACGGTCCGCCCACCATGGGGCCGGATCGACGGGTTTTCCATCCTTGCGGAACTCGACATAGAGCTCCGGCGTGGCATTTCCATTCTTCGAAACCGAGGTGCTTGCCACCCGGGCTTCTCCCATCGCGCCGACCGGCTCTCCTGCAAGCACCGACTGGCCAGTCGCGACGCTGATTCTGCTCATCCCAGCCAAGACGACATGATAACCGTCGCCGGCATTGAGGATCAAGAGTTGACCGTAGGAGCGAAACGGCCCCGCATAAAGCACATTCCCATCCGCCGGCGCGGTAACGATGGCTCCCGATTGTGTCGCAACCATGTCCCCAAGCATCAAGGCGCCGTTACCGTCGTCGGCGCCAAACCTGCGTTTGATGCGGCCGGTGACCGGCAGGGCGACCTGTCCTTGCAGTGCCGAGAAAGGCGCCGCGGCGGTCAACCTGTTGCCTTCGGGAACCGGCAGCGATGCTGTCTGGTCGCCACCGGGGTCGGTGCCGCCGGCCTGGCCAGCGGCGGCTGCCTTTGCGGCATCCGCCGCCTTGCGGTTCTTGTCTGCCTGCGCTTCGAGCGAGGCGATCAGATCCTTCAGGCTGCTCGCTCTGGCCGCCAATTGCTCGGAACGCTGCTGTTCGGCCGCCATCTGCGCCTTGGTGTCGGTCTCGAGCTTCTGCTTGGCTTCGAGCAGCATGCCGAGCCGCTTCTTTTCCGCCGTCTGATCGCCGACCGCCGCCGTCAGCCGCGCCCGTTCGGCTTCGATCGAAGCCGTCACCCGGGTCTGCTCCTTGAGATCGGCCAGCAGGCTGTCGGTCTGCTGGCGCAGTTCCGGCACCACGGCGCCGAGCAGGATGGCGCTGCGCACCGACGACAGCGCATCTTCCGGCTTGACCAGGATCGCCGGGGGCGGGTTGAGCCCCATGCGCTGCAGGGCGCCCAGCACTTCGGCCAGCACGTCGCGCCGCGCCGCCAGCGAAGTACGGATCTTCTGTTGCTGGCCCTTCAGCCCTTCCAGCTTGGCGCCGATGTCCTCGATGTCCTGGCCGAGCTTCTGCTCGGTCATCGCCGACTGGATGAGTGCCGCGGTGATCGAGGCGTGGTCCTTCTTGACCGTTGCGATATCGGCGGCGAGCTTGGCCAGCCGTTCGGACGACAGCGTTATTTCCTTCGAAACCTGCTCGTATTCGGCACGGCTCTGGTCCGGATCGGGCGCCATGTCGAGCGTGTTTTCGGCCCGCACCGCATGCAACGACAGAAGCGCCGCCACCGCCGCGACACCGCAGCGCATGCGCCAGGAGCCTCCCGTCGATGGGCCCGTCGTCGATTTCCAGCCTTCAGACATTCGCGATCGATTCTATCCGCGCCTTCGTTAACGAATCATCAACCATGTTAGCGCCTGTCGCCCAAAGGGTTCGCAATAACGCAATGCAACGGAAAAACAGGCCCACGTCGAATCTTGCGCGGCATTTGGGGCCAAATTCGGTGCGATCCGGCGGCTTTCAGGACCTGTGGTAGGGATGACCCGACAGGATCGTCGCCACCCTGTAGAGTTGTTCACCCAGCATCACCCGCACCAGCTGATGCGGCCAGGTGAGCGCCCCGAACGACATCACCAGCTCGGCCTGGCCGCGCAGCGACGGATCGTGGCCGTCGGCGCCACCAATGGCGAGGACCAGCGCCTTGCGTCCGCCGTCGCGCAACTGTCCGAGACTGCCGGCGAAATCCTGTGAAGACAGGCTCTTGCCTCGCTCGTCGAGCAGGATGAGGGCCGTACCTGGCTGCAGTTGTGCCTGCAGCCGCGAACCTTCGTCGCGCTGGCGCTCGGCGGCGCTCTGCGCGCGGCCCTCGACGATCTCGGTGATCCCGGCGAATTCGAGCCCCACGCCGGGTCCGCTCTTGGCGAACCGCTCGAAATAGCGGTCGGCTAACTCCCGCTCGGGGCCGGCTTTCATTCGGCCCACGGCATGAACTGAAATCCTCATCCTCGCCTCTATAGCCGCTAATGCATGTCACCCGACAGGGGGAACCGGTTTACGGCAACGACATGCATCGAACACAATCGGCTTAGTGGAGGGTCTCTTCCTCGAGATCCGGCGCCTGCCACATCTTTTCGAGATTGTAGAATTCGCGGACTTCGGGGCGGAAGACATGGACGATGATATCGCCAGAATCGATCAGGACCCAGTCGGCGCCTGACAGTCCCTCGACGCGCGCGGTGCCGAGGCCGGCATCCTTGAGCGCCTTGAGGAGATGGTCGGCGACAGCCGCGACATGACGGTGCGATCGGCCCGACGCAACGACCATGTAGTCGCCGAGGCTCGATTTCCCCTGAATGTCGATTGAGACAATGTTTTCGGCCTTGGAGTCTTCCAGACTGGCAAGGACTGTCTTGATGGCACGGGACACGGCGTCGTCTACGCTGATCCTGGCCGGCGAAGGCACGATGTCGGCCTTCTTCCGCAGTGCTGTTCTCAGTGTATTTCCTTTCGCAGCAAGAACAACCAAATCACCCCTTAAAGCAGGTGACACCACTTAGATAGGCAGAGTTCCGTTGCAGTTTCAAGACGGAACCCCGATCGACGCGAACTCGCCGAGTGGACTGTTGTTCCACGGGTGACGCAAAAACATCGGAACCCAGGCCTTCCACAGCGGTTACCGGCTGACCGACCAACCGGAATCCCGCCATGCCGATCGACCCGCAAGACACCCTTCTCACCGTCCAGACCGGCCTCGCGCAGCTGAGTACGCTGATCGTCTCCTATTCCTTTTCCGCCATCGGCGCCGTCATCCTCCTGGTGGTCGGCTACATCGTTGCCAACCTTGCCGAGCGCTCGATCTCGGCTGGCCTCGGCCATATCCATGGTTTCGACGCGACGCTGCGGCATTTCTTTTCAAAGATCGCGCGCTACGCCATTCTGATCCTCGTGGCCATCATGGTGCTCGGCCAGTTCGGCGTGCAGACTGCATCGATCATCGCCGCGATCGGCGCCATCGGCCTCGCCATCGGTCTCGCCCTGCAAGGCACGCTGCAGAACATCGCCGCCGGCATCATGCTGCTCGCGTTGCGGCCATTCCGCATTGGCGAGTCCGTTGAGGTCGGTTCCATTGCCGGTTCGGTCGAGGAAATCGGCCTTTTCGCCACCAAGCTCAGGACCGCCGACGGCATCTACATATTGGCGCCGAATTCGACGCTGTGGAATCAGCCGGTGCGCAATTTCACCCGCAACGGCGTGCGCCGCACCGACATCACGCTCAGCATCGGCTCCTGGAACGACATAGACGGCGCCCAGAAGACATTGCTTGCCATTGCCGGTGCCGAGAAGCGCATCCGCCGCGAACCGGCGCCGATCGCCTTCGTGGCCGGGCTCGGCGATACGACCGTTTCGCTCACCTTGCGCTACTGGACCGCGGCGGCGGACCATTTCGCCACCCAGATCGACATGACGAAACGCGCCAAGCAGGCCTTCGACAGCGAGGGCATCTCGATCCCGCAGCCGCCTCCGAAGGCACCGCCACCCGAGGCCCGCAAACAGTAATCAGTCGCCCCTGTGGCGGACCACTTCGTCCGGCGCGAAGGCGAGTTCGACCGGCAAGGGCGCTTGCGCCGACATCGGTGCGAAACTGCCCGTGGCGGCCGCCGGAACGCGGACCGCCGCGATCACCCGCCACAGCACGAAAAGGCAGAATGCCGAGGCGATGACGATGCCGACATAGATGAAGGTTGCCGTGCCGAAGACGGCGGAAAGCGCCGTGACAATGCCCGGCACGATGAAGCCGGCGAGTGACCAGGCAAACAGCATCGAGCTGGACAGGGCAAGCAGTTCATCCTTCCTGGCGCGGTCGGCGGCATGCGCGCTGGAGAGCGCATAGATCGATTCCGCCGCCCCGTCCCAGATCAGGTAGATCACCACCAGCGCCATCAGCGCACCGCCGTCGAAGGCGATGGCGAGCACGCTGGCAACGACCGCCAGCGCCGCGGCGCCGGCAAGCACGTAGCGCCGATCAGTACGGTCGGAGAGCCAGCCGAGCGGTATCTGCAGGATCAGCGTGCCGACCGGCATTGCCGACAGCAGCAGCGCGACATCGGCCTGGCTGTAGCCCTTGGCCGTCGCGTGGATGGGCGCGAAGCCGGAAATGATCATCGACAGGCCGCCGACCGCCAGCATGCCGGCGACGCCGACCGGCGAAATTCGCCAGGCTTGGCGCAACGCCACCGAAGCCGCCTGCGGCGCCGGCGGCTGGGCAAGGCGTGTCATGCCGACAGGCAGGATCGACAGAGCGGTAAAGGCGATGCCGATCAGCGACGCGGTGGCCGTGTGGATGTCGATCACGGCAAGCGTCGCATAACCAACGCCAAGACCGGCAATGTAGGCGACATAGAACACGGCCATCACCCGGCCGCGTACGGCGTTCGGCAGCGCGTCGTTGAGCCAGCTTTGCGCGACGATGAACAGGCCGCATATGGCAAAGCCGTAAAGCGCGCGCGCCACGATCCACAGCAGCGGGTGCGGTCCGGCGCCGATGGCGGCATTGGACAGCGCGATCAGCGCCGACAGCACCATGAAGGCGCGGGCGTGGCCGACCCGGCGCACCAGCGGACCGGTCAGGATACAGCCGGCGAGGCCGCCGGCCGACAGGCCGGTGACGATCAGCCCTGCCCAGACCGGATCGAACCCTTCGACGCCGAGCCGGACGGGGATATAGGCGAACATCAGCCCGTTGCCGATGGCAATCAGCGCCATCGACACGATGACACTGGCAATCGCGATCAGCGGCGCAGGCGTGCTGCCCTGGTCGGGATCGATCGTGGGATGGGTTTTCTTGTGAATCGCCATGGCTGGTCAGCATCGCCCATGGGTCAGGCGGACGCCGCTGTAAAAACGACATGGCCGGACGGACGAGACGCTCAACCCTTCGCCATCTTCCGGATCGCGCTCGACGACAGCAAGGAACGCGGACCGTGGATGAAGGTCCAGGCCGGCGCCTTCATCCGCGCAAGCCTTGGCGCGTCGCCTTCGTCGATGCGGGCGTAATCGAAGGTCTTGGCGACAACCGACGACAGAAAGGACAGTGTCGCGCCGGGTCGGTCGATGACCGCGATCGGAAAGGTCATGACGATCTCGCGCCAGCGCTGCCAGCGATGGAAGTCCCGCAGGGAATCGGCGCCCATGATCCAGACGAAGTCGACGCCGGGATTGCGCGCCTTGACCAGCGCCAGCGTGTCGGCGGTGTAGCGCACATTGTGTGCCGCCTCGAAGGCGGTGACCTTGATCTTCGGGTTCTTGGCGATCTTCTCGGAAAGCACGATGCGCTCGCCCAGCGGCGCCAGTTCGCGCGTGCTCTTCAGCGGATTGCCTGGGGTCACCATCCACCAAAGCTGGTCAAGCGCCAGACGCCGCAAAGCGATTTCGGCGACCAATGCGTGGCCGGCATGCGGCGGGTTGAACGAACCGCCGAACAGTCCGACGGCCAGCCCTTTCTCGGCATGCGGCATCTTCAGATAGCTGGAGGGTATCGCCGGTTCGGAAGAGGCCAGCATCGCTTCAGGCTCTGGCGACGAAAAGCTTCAAGGCCTCACCTGTCCCGACCCGCGCACGCGATATTTGAACGAGGTCAACTGCTCGACGCCGACCGGCCCGCGCGCGTGCATCTTGCCGGTGGCGATGCCGATCTCGGCACCCATGCCGAACTCGCCGCCATCGGCGAACTGCGTCGAGGCGTTGTGCAGCAGGATCGCCGAATCGATCTCGTTGAAGAACCGTTCGACCGCCTTCGCGTCCTCGGCGACGATCGCCTCGGTGTGGTGCGAGGAGAAAGTCTCGATATGCTCGATTGCGCCATCGACGCCGTCAACCAGCTTCACCGCGATGACGGCGTCCAGATATTCGGTCACCCAGTCGGCATCGGTCGCTGGCTTGGCGTCGAAGAACATTTTCATCACTTCTTGATCGGCATGGATCTCGCAGCCGGCGGCGCGCAGCGCGTCGAGGATCGGCACCAGATGGGTGGCGGCGACCGCACGGTCGACCAGCAGCGTTTCGGCGGCACCGCAGACGCCGGTGCGCCGCATCTTGGCGTTGACGGCGATCCGCACCGCCATGTCGAGCTCGGCGGAGCGGTCGATATAAAGATGGCAGATGCCTTCGAGATGGGCGAAGACCGGCACCCGCGCCTCGCTCTGCACCCGCCCGACCAGGCTTTTGCCGCCGCGCGGGATGATGACGTCCAGATTGCCGCCAAGCCCCTTGAGCATCTCGCCGACCGCGGCGCGGTCGGTGGTCGGCACCAGCTGGATGGCATCCGCGGGCAGACCGGCCGCCTTCAGTCCCTCGACCAGGCAGGCATGGATCGCCGAGGAGGAATTGAGCGAATCCGAGCCGCCGCGCAAGATGACCGGATTGCCGGCCTTGAGGCAGAGAGCGCCGGCATCCGCCGTCACGTTCGGTCGGCTTTCATAGATGACGCCGACAACACCGAGCGGCGTACGTACGCGCTCTATGCGCAGACCGTTCGGCCGCTCCCACGCGGCGATGACATCACCGACTGGATCGGGCAGGGCAGCGATTTCGCGAATACCGTCCGCCATGGCGCGGATGCGTGCCGGATCGAGCTTCAGCCGATCCATGAAAGAGCCGGAAAGCCCGGATTCGTGGCCATTCGAGACATCGATGGCGTTGGCGTCGAGAATGTCCCGCGCGCGGGAAATGATCGCGTCGGCCATAGCGACAAGAGCGGCGTTCTTGGCGGCGGCGGTGGCGATGGCCAGCGGTCGGGCGGCAGCGCGGGCGCGGCGCCCGATATCGGCCATCAGCGCCACGGTGTCGTCCCCGGATTTTTCATGCAGCTTCAGCATGGCTCATCCTCCGCTTGTGTCGCTTCCGGCGTGACTTACGACGAGATCGTCGCGGTGGATCATCGCCGAACGCGCCTCGTAACCGAGCACCGTCTCGATCTCGGCCGTCTTCAGGCCTGCGATCCTTACGGCATCGGCGGCATCGTAGGCAACCAGCCCGCGCGCGATCTCGCGGCCTTCGGGCGACAGGATCGCCACCGTGTCGCCGCGGGAGAAATTGCCGCTGACCAGCTTGACGCCGGCCGGCAGCAGCGACTTGCCCGAAATGAGCGCGCCGATGGCGCCGGCATCGACGGTCAGCCGCCCGGCCGGTTCGAGCTGGCCGGCGATCCAGGTCTTGTAGCCTTTCACCGGATTGGCGCTGGGCTTGAAGAACGTCGCGCGCTCGCCGCGCTCGATCGCCATCAGCGGCGACAGCCTTGTGCCGGAGGTGATGATCATCGCCGTGCCCGCAGCATTGGCGATCTTGCCCGCGTCGAGTTTGGTACGCATGCCGCCGCGCGACAGCTCGGACGCGGCGGCTCCCGCCATCGCTTCGATGTCTGGTGTGATGCGGTCGACCACCGGAATGAACTTTGCACCGGGGTCCGACGCTGGCGGCGCGGTGTAGAGCCCGTCAATGTCGGAGAGCAGCACCAGAAGGTCCGCGCCCATCATGGTGGCGACGCGGGCCGCCAGCCGGTCATTGTCGCCATAGCGGATTTCGGAGGTCGCCACCGTGTCGTTCTCGTTGATGACCGGCACCGCCTTCATCTTGAGCAGCGTCGATATGGTGGCCCGCGCGTTGAGATAACGCCGGCGCTCCTCGGTGTCGCCGAGCGTCAAAAGGATCTGGCCCGATTTCAAGGCACCCTTGCCGAGCGCGTCCGACCATGCGCCGGCGAGCGCGATCTGCCCTACGGCGGCGGCGGCCTGGCTCTCCTCGAGCTTCAGGGCGCGCTTGCCAAGGCCAAGGATGGTGCGGCCGAGCGCGATGGCGCCCGACGACACGACGAGGATTTCGGCGCCTCCCTGGGCAAGCACCGCGATGTCGTCGGCGAGCGAGGCCAGCCAGTCGCGCTTCAGGCCGCTCGCGCGGTCGACGAGCAATGCCGAGCCGATCTTGACGGTGATGCGCCGGTATTTCCTGAGCGGCTGCATGGCCTTACTTTTCCCAGCGCGACTCGACCGGCGCGGCGATCCGCGCACGCGCCTCCGCGATGACAGCCATCAACGCCCGCTGCACCGCCTCGACGCCCTCGCCGGTGACCGCCGACAGCAGCATCGGCGCGCGGCCGGCGGCACGCTTCAGCGAGGCAACCTTCTTCTTGCGCGCGTCTGCGTCGAGCGTGTCGACCTGGCTCAGCGCCAAGATCTCGGCCTTGTCGGTCAAGCCGTGGCCATAGGCCTCGAGCTCGGCCCGCACGGTCTTGTAGGCCTTGCCCGGGTTCTCCTCCTGCGCGGAGACCAGGTGCAGCAGCACGCGCGTGCGCTCGACATGGCCGAGGAAGCGGTCGCCGATGCCGACGCCCTCATGCGCGCCTTCGATCAGACCTGGAATGTCGGCGATGACGAATTCGCGCGCATCGATGCGGGCGACGCCGAGACCCGGATGCAGCGTCGTGAACGGATAGTCGGCGATCTTCGGCTTTGCCGCGGTGACCGCGGCAAGGAATGTCGACTTGCCGGCATTGGGCAGCCCGACCAGACCGGCATCGGCAATCAGCTTCAGCCTGAGCCAGATGTTGAGTTCTTCGCCGGGAAGGCCGGGATTGGCGCGTCGCGGCGCCTGGTTGGTCGAGGTCTTGAAATGCTGGTTGCCGAAGCCGCCATTGCCGCCCTTGGCCAGGAGAAAGCGCTGGCCGACGACGGTCAGGTCGCAGATCAGCGTCTCATTGTCCTCTTCGAAGACCTGCGTTCCGGCCGGCACTTTCAGCGTGACATCGGCGCCCTTGGCGCCGGTCATGTTGCGGCCCATGCCGTGGACGCCGGTCTTGGCCTTGAAATGCTGCTGGTAGCGATAGTCGATCAACGTGTTCAGCCCGTCGACCGCTTCCAGCCAGACATCGCCGCCGCGGCCGCCATCGCCGCCATCCGGCCCACCGAACTCGATGAACTTCTCGCGCCGGAACGACACCGAACCGGCGCCCCCGTCACCGGAGCGGACATAGACCTTGGCTTGATCGAGAAATTTCATGGGACTGCAGTTTCTTTTATTGGCCTTGCGGCATTGCTCTAAACCTTGGGCCTTGCTCTAAACCAAGGCGCGGCGAAGGGCGAGGCCGTTTTGTGACGATGGCCGCGCGGGGTTGGCCGGAGAGACGTCGGAATGAAGCTTGTAACCTACAACATCCAGTACGGCATCGGTCTCGATGGACGCTACGATCTCGGGCGCATCGCCGACGCGGTGCGCGGAGCCGACGTAATCGCGCTGCAGGAGGTCACCCGCAACAATCCCCGGAACGGCAGCCGCGACATGGTGGCCGAGATCGGCGAGGCGCTGCCCGATTATTTCGCCGTCTATGGCAGCAATTTCGAGGCCAATATCGGCTCGCGCATCGAGGACGGCCGCGCCATCACCACGACCTTCCAGCTCGGCAACATGGTCTTGTCGAAAACGCCCATTCATCTGTCGCGCAACCTGTTGTTGCCGCGCAGCCGCAGCTTCGAGATGATGAACTTCCAGCGCGGCGCGCTGGAAGCCCTGATCGAGACGCCGCTTGGTTTCATCCGCTTCTATTCCATCCATCTCGATCACCGCAGCCCGGTCGAACGCGCCAGCCAGATCCAGTTCCTGCGCCAGCGCCTGTTGAACTATGCGCTCGAAGGCGGTGCGCTGTCCGGCGTCGCCGAGATCGGCCTGCCGGAACTGCCGCATCCGGAAGCCTTTGTCGGCATGGGCGATTTCAACATGCTGGCCGGCTCGCCCGAATATGTCGAACTCGCCGGCCGGCCGGACCATGAATTCGGCATGCCGCTGACCGCCGACTTCGCCGTCGATGCCGCCCTGCGCCTCGATGTCGCCGGCGACGATCTCGTCTCCTGGGTCGATCCCAACGACCCCACCAACGCCAGCCGCCACAAGCGCATCGACTATATCTTCACCAGCGCCTCGCTTGCCCGGTCGCTGAAGCGCCTGTGGGTCGACAGACAATCAGTCGGTTCCGACCACCGGCCGGTCTGGGTCGAACTGGGCTAAGCCCAAGTCCGGTCCCGAGCTGATTTGTACTGTTTCGCCCCACGCGCCAAGGTTTGCCGATATTCAGGTCAGGCCGGCCTCACCTGAATATCGACGCACCTAGAAGTGGATCCAATTGCGCAGGCTCGTCCAGGTTTTCCTGTCGAGCCGATAACGTTCGACCGGCACCTGGCCGGCGACGATCGAATTCAGCATGCCCTGGCCGGCATATTGGAAGCCGCATTTGTGGATGACGCGGCGTGAAGCCGGATTGATGACCCTGGTCGAGGCCTGCAGCACCTGGATCGACGTCTTCTGGAAGGCGAGGTCGACCAGCGCGTGCGCGGCTTCCGTGGCGTAGCCCTTCTTCCAGTAGGGCTCGCCGATCCAGTAGCCGAGCTCAAGGCCGCGATCGGTGGTGTTCAGCCCGGCGCAGCCGACGAAAGTGTCGGTGCCGGCCAGCGTCAAGGCATAGGCGATGCCGGCGCGCCGCGCCTTGGTCATGGCGAGGAAAGCACGTCCCTCGGCCTCCCCATAGGGGTGCGGCATGCGCGCCAGCATCTCGGCAACGTGACGGTTGTCGGCAAGTTCGACCAGTTGCGCGATATCCCGCTCATCGGGAGCGCGCATCACCAGCCGCTCGGTGACCAGCACCGGGCAATCTATCGCGTAACTTTCGTCTTCTGAATCTTCCGCTTCGGCAACCATTTGAAGTCCTCCAGGCACAAGAAAAAGGGGAGATGGAAACCCATCTCCCCTGATCCTTTTCCTGGTTTTGCCAGACACCGGTCCCGAGATGGGCGCCGGTGTTCTAGTGCGGAACCGGCTACTCCGCGGCTTTGGTAATCGGGTTGACCGATACGTAGGTTCGGCCGTTGGCTTTTTTGTTGAACGTCACGGCGCCGGTTTCGAGCGCGAAAAGGGTGTGGTCCGTGCCCATGCCGACATTGACGCCGGGATGCCAGGTGGTGCCGCGTTGACGAATGATGATGTTGCCCGGGATGACGGCTTCGCCGCCGAACTTCTTCACGCCCAGACGCTTGGAATGCGAGTCGCGACCGTTGCGCGACGAGCCGCCAGCTTTCTTGTGTGCCATCTAACTAACTCCGATGCGCCCATGGGCGCTTGAATGGTCTTATGAACGCGTTCGCGTTCCGTTTCAAGTCCGATCCGGCGACGTTTCGCGCCGGTTCGCCTTACTTCTTGGCCAGCTCCTTGGCCTGCTCGCGCCAGTCCTTGATCTGGTCGGCGCTGAACGGCATGTTCTCGTCGATCTTGGCAACGTCCTTCTCGGTCAGCTTGGCGAGCTGCGCGAAGGTGATGATGCCCTGCTCGGCGAGATCCTTGGCGGCGACCGGGCCGATGCCCTTGATCACGGTCAGGTCGTCCGGCTCGCCCTTCGGCGCCTTGAACAGCGGCGCGGCGACGGCCTCGGCCCTCGCGTCTACCTTGGGGGCGGCGTCCTTCTTGGCCTTGGCTTCCTTCGGCGCGGCCTCGGGAGCGACCTCAGCCTTGGCTTCCGCCTTGACGGCCGCCTTCTTGGCGGGCTTGGCGCCACCCAGCAGGATCTCGGAGATCCGCACGGTGGTCAAAAGCTGGCGATGGCCGATCTTGCGGCGCGAATTCTGGCGGCGACGCTTCTTGAAAGCGATGACCGTGCGGTTCTTGCCCTGCTCGACGACTTCGGCGGTCACCAGGGCGCCATCGACGAACGGCGCGCCGAACGTGACATTCTCGCCCTCGCCATGAGCGAGCACGTGGCCGATCTCGACGATGTCGCCGACATTGGCTTCGACTTTTTCGATCTTCAGGAGATCGTTGGCGGCAACGCGATACTGCTTACCGCCCGTTTTAATGACTGCGAACATTTTTTGCCTTTCGCTGTTCGGTCGGCCTTGATGAACCGCCTCTGGCGGTTCGGCCGTCTTTTTGTCAGTCTGCGGGTTCAAAAAACAAGCGGCGTGGAAGAACCCTCCACGCCGATTGCGCGCTGTCCCTAACCGAAGGTTGCGTGGGAGTCAAGGCAACGGGCCGGTTTCCCTGCGATGCGGGCGAGACTCCTGCCCAGGACGGAGCGTGGCACTCCGAACGAGCCCGGACAGGAAGCTGAATTTCCGGTGGATTTGGCCTTGTAACCTGCCCGTTCAGCCGTTATCTAGTGCGCCGCGCCGGCAACGGCCGACCATGACCGCGGAGAGGTGGCAGAGTGGTCGAATGCACCGCACTCGAAATGCGGCATGGGTGCAAGCCCATCGGGGGTTCGAATCCCTCCCTCTCCGCCATTCCCCCAAATAGAAAATGCCGGCGGCATCGGCTACCGCCAATTCGCGGGTTCGTCCCCATCCTCGGCGATAATGATCGCCGACAGGCGCCGGCATGCACGCGGCGGGACGCGACCGGCTGTCGCGGGTCGGAAAATAAGAAGCGATGCCGAGGAACCAAAGCATGTCCCTCAAGTTCGATATCCGTTTCCAGGGGAGATCGAGTTCAGCATGCAAGGTCGAGGGCCAATCAAGGCAGCACTTCGAGCACAGGCCGATGAGGTACGCATCCGCATCGGCATCCTCCAGCAGGAGTTGACCACCAACCGCAAAAGCATGGGAGGCACATTGCGGTTGGGGTACGAGATAAAGTCGAGGAAAGTCCTTCTGGCGCGTCTGGAAAGGGTATTGGCGCAGTACTCGCCGGGCTGCCTGCTTGACGACGTCCCGACGCTGCGGCGCTCCGAGACAGGCCCGCGATCGCAAGGCTCCCATTGCAGCCTCTGACGCTGCAGCCATTCGAGCCAACGCCCACCCCAGACGGATGGTCAGGGCCTGGCGGCGCTTTCTGCAGACAACTGTGCCGTACGGCAGCCTTCGCCGACGCGCTCGCGGGAACCTGCGTTACCGTGGAAAGTTCCTGCTGATGGCAAATCACCCCATTACCGGCGCGCTCACCTCGATCGGCACGTGGACCTCTCGTCCGGCAGCATTCCTGGTCCTGCTGGCCTATGCGATCTTCTGGATCGTTTTCGACCGGCAAAGCTTGAACTGGCATGGCGCGGCTACGCTCCTCACCTGGGCCATGACGCTCTTCATTCAGCGGGCTGAACATCGCGATACCCAGGCCATTCATGCCAAGTTGGACGAAATGCTGAGATCAAACAGTTCGGCTTCGACCATCACCCGCATCGACGATGAAGAGCCCGAGGACATCGAGAAACATCGCGATCGCAAGCAGCAGGGCGACTAACATGCGCGCTGCCGGTCTCGTGGCGTTCCTGAGGGGCGCGAAGCCAACGCGGTTGGATCGAAAATTCAGCCCGCTGCTCAAGGGATTAAGCTATGTGGCCGTTGCGGTTGTCGCCGGTCTGGCCACGTTGGCGGCCATAAACCTGACCCCTGAACCGCGGGTTTTGCGGACGATTGTCCCGCATCGCTTCGACGCATCGGATCCGCAGTTCGCGAGGTCGATGAGCAGCTACTCGCTGGGACAGATGTCAAACGCGAACGCGGTGCAGACCCTTGTGAACGGCGACGAGATTTTTCCTTCGATGCTCCAGGCGATCGGCGCGGCCCGGTCCACCATCGATTTTGAGACCTATATCTATTGGTCTGGGGCCGTTGGATATGAATTCGCACAAGCCTTGGCGGCCAAGGCGCGGCAAGGTGTCGAGGTCCGGGTGCTTGTCGACTGGGTCGGCAGTCTGCCTTTCGATGAAAACCTGATCCATATCATGACAGGAGCCGGCGTGAGGTTCCAGCGCTACCGGCCGATCCATTGGTATACGTTGGACCGCGTGAACAACCGAACCCATCGCAAACTGCTCATCGTCGACGGACGGGTGGCCTTTACGGGCGGCGTCGGCATCGCCGACAAATGGCGGGGAGACGCCCGCAATCCGGATGAATGGCGCGATACGCACTATCGGATCGAAGGGACCGCCGTGCCTGCTTTCCAGGCAGCCTTTGCCGAAAATTGGTTGGAGACGACCGGTGAGACATTGCAGGGTCGGAAGTTCTACCCTCCGCCCGAACCGGCGGGGTCGCTCGGCGCCCAGCTGATACTTTCTTCGCAGCCAAATGGCTCGGAGAACATGGAATTGATGATGCTGGCCGCGATAGCCGCCGCGAGGGATCACCTGCGAATCGGAATGGCCTATTTCGTCCCCGACGACATCGCCCTCCAGCAGATCCTGGACGCCAGGAAGCGAGGCGTGTCTGTCGATGTGATCGTTCCGAATGCGCTCACCGACGTGCCTTTGGTTCGGAAGGGCTCGCGCTATTTCTGGGGCGACTTGCTTAGGGCTGGAGTGCGTATCTACGAGTTTCAACCCACCATGTATCATCCCAAGCTGCTGATCGTTGACGACATCTGGACGAGCTTTGGTTCCACCAATCTGGACGAACGCTCCTTGCGGCTGAACGATGAAGCCAGTCTGAACGTCTATGGCAGGGATTTCGCGAACACGCAGATCGACCTGTTCAACCAAGACCTTGGGAGATCCCGGCAAGTTACCCTGGCCGAATGGGAAGCGCGTCCCCTGCGGGAAAAAATTTCGGACTGGCTGGCCAGCAGGCTGCGCTCCCAACTTTGATGACCTGGCTTTTACTGCTCATTCGACCAGCCTGATCAGCCCTACCGCTCGCCATCAAGCTTTCAATCAGGCTGTTGCGCGGCGATCGCGGCCAGGAAAACCGCGCCGAACTCCTTGAGCTTGGCCCCTCCCACGCCATTCACTTCGGCAAAGGCGTCGAGGTCGCGCGGGCGGCGGTCGGCCATGTCGATGAGCGTGCGGTCGGAAAACACCACATAGGCCGGGACCTGTCGCTCCTTGGCGAGCCGTAGCCGCAGCGACTTGAGCGCCGCCAGCAGCGAAGCATCGACGCCCTCGGCTCCGGCGGCGGCGCCTTCCCCGGAACGCTTCCTGCCGCGCGCCAGAGGGTCCCGCGTCTCGACGCGATACTGGAATGCAATCTCGCCACGGCCGAGCGCGCGGCCGCTTTCGGAGATGGCGAGACCGCCATGGCCCTCGGGATCCGGCATCAGGAACCCGCCGGCCACCAGTTGCCGGACCAGCGACAGCCACACTGTCTTTCTGTGCGCGGCGCCGGTGCCGAAACTGCTGAGTGTTTGATGAGCTCTCGCCAGCACCTTCTCGGTCTCGTGGCCAAGCAGGATATCGATGACATGGGCCGCGCCGAAGCGCTCGCCGCTCTCTGCGACCGCCGCCAGGATCTTCCGCGCTTCGGCACTGCCATCGGCGCGCGGCGCCTGGTCGAGGCAGTTGTCGCAATTGCCGCAGGCCTGGGCCTCTTCGCCGAAATAGCCGAGCAGCACCTGGCGGCGGCATTGCGCCGTCTCGCAATAGCCGATCAGCGTGTCGAGCCGGCGGTGTGACCGCCTCTTGTGCTCTGACGAGGCATCCTCGTCGTCGATGAACAGCCGGCGCATGCGGATGTCGCCAAGGCCGTAAAGCATATGCGCCTCGGCCTCGCGTCCGTCGCGGCCGGCACGGCCGATTTCCTGATAATAGGCTTCCAGGCTGCCCGGCATATCGGTGTGGAAGACAAAGGCGACATCAGGCTTGTCGATGCCCATGCCGAACGCGATGGTTGCCACCATGACGACGCCGGACAAGGTCATGAAGGCGTTTTGATTGGCTTCACGCGCCTCCTTGCTCATGCCGGCGTGGTAAGCGAGCGCGGTGACGCCGTTGCGCTTCAGAAAGGCCGCGATCTCTTCCGTTTTCTTGCGCGACAAGCAATAGATGATGCCGCTCTTGCCCGCATGGCGCTCGATGAAGCCGAGCAGCTGGCGCTTGCTGTCCTGCTTGGGCGCGATGGCCAGCTTGATGTTGGGCCGGTCGAAACCGAGCACCAGCGTTTCGACCTGCTCAGCGAACAGGCGGGCGGCGATGTCGGTACGCGTGCTCTCATCGGCAGTCGCCGTCACCGCGATGATCGGCACATTGGCAAAGATACCGCGCAACCGGGACAGATCCTCATATTCGGGCCGGAACGCCGGACCCCATTGCGAGATGCAATGCGCCTCGTCGATGGCGATCAGGCTGACGTGGAGCCTGGAAAGGGCGTCCAGCATGCGCTCGGTCATCAGCCGCTCCGGCGCCAGATAGAGCAGCCGCGTCTGGCCAGATGCCACACGGCGCCAGGCCGCGACATTGGCCTCGCGGTCGAGCGAGGAATTGATCGTATCGGCCGCCACGCCGGCAAGCCGCAGCGCCGCGACCTGGTCCTGCATCAGAGCCACCAGCGGCGAGACGACGAGGGTGAGCCCGCCCAGAACCAGCGCCGGAACCTGGTAGCAGAGCGATTTGCCCGCGCCCGTCGGCATGACGGCCAGCACATGGCGCCCGCTAAGCAGTGTATCCATCACGTCGGCCTGGCCGGGGCGAAAATCGTCGAAGCCGAACACCTCCTTCAGGACGCGCCGCTTGGGATCCCCGGCCCTGATACCCGCCGCCTGCGCCGGCATCAGACAGCCGCCTGGCGGCAAGCGATGTTTCGCGTACGGGAGAGATCGGGCAAGATGGTCAAGGGCGACTCCTTGTGAGGCCTTGGAGTAGCCCACCGCTCATCCCATCACAACCGCCCTGTCAATGCCCTCGGCAACACCGCCGGCGACGCCTTCCCCAGCGGCACACGCACCCCTGATGGATTCCGCCGCGTTGCGATGTAAGCTTGCCCTCGCCGATACGCCACGGAGGGCGCGATGCTGCAGGTGAGACAGGATTTGCTGGGCGAGCGGTTCCGGCTGCAGCGCGCCGCCTTCAAGGCACAACCCTTTCCCGACCTTGGCGTCCGCAAGGACCGGCTGAGGCGCCTGCTGGCGCTGACCGAGCGGCACGAGACTGAAATCTGCGCTGCGATCGATGCCGACTTCGGCGGTCGCTCGGCGCATGAGACCCGCCTGGCCGAACTGTTCGTCGTGCGCGCCGGCATTCGCCATGCGCTCGCCCATGTCGGCGGCTGGATGCGGGAGCGCCGCGTTGCCACCACCTTGCCGTTTCTGCCAGGCAGGAACCGCCTCGTGCCGCAGCCGCTCGGCGTCGTCGGTATCGTGTCTCCCTGGAACTATCCTTTTCAGCTCGCCGTCGCGCCGGTTACGGCCGCGCTTGCCGCCGGCAACCGCGTGCTGGTCAAGCCTTCCGAACTGACGCCGGCTTTTTCCGGGCTGCTGACCAGGCTGGCTGGCGAACATTTCGCCCCGGATGAACTCAGCGTCATCGCCGGCGATGCCGATACGGGGAAAGCCTTCGTCTCGATGCCGTTCGATCATCTGCTGTTCACCGGTTCGACGGCGGTCGGACGCCAGGTTGCGATCGCCGCCGCCGCCAACCTGACCCCGGTCACGCTCGAACTCGGCGGGAAGTCGCCGGCGATCCTCGACCCCTCCTGCGATCTTGACACCGCGGTCGCCAGCGTCGCCTATGGCAAGCTGTTGAATGCCGGGCAGACCTGCATCGCGCCGGACTATTTGCTGGTGCCGAAGGGACAAGCAGGTACGGTCGCCGCGAAGCTCGCAATCGCCATGGCGCGGCTCTACCCCTCGCTGAGCGACAACCCCGACTATACCGCCATCATCAGCGATCGGCATTACCAGCGTCTGCGCGCCATGATCGCGGAAGCGCGCGACACGGGTGCCGATGTCACCGAGATCAACCCGGTCGGCGAAGACCTCGGCAATGCGGGCCGGAAGCTTCCGCCGACCCTGGTCAGCAACGCAGGCTCGGACCTGAAGCTGATGCGCGAGGAGATTTTCGGCCCGGTGCTGCCTATCGTCGAATACGCCACGCTCGACGACGCGATCGCTTATGTGAACCAGGCCGACCGGCCGCTGGCGCTCTACTGGTTCGGCGATGACAGCGGCAACCGCCAGCGCATCCTGCGCGAGACGGTCGCCGGCGGCGTCACCATCAACGACTGCATGCTGCATCTGGTGCAGGAGAACCAGCCCTTCGGCGGCGTCGGCGCCAGCGGCATGGGCGCCTATCATGGCGAATGGGGTTTCCGCACCTTCAGCAAGGAGAAACCGGTCTTCCTGCAGTCGCGGTTGAGCGCAGGGAGCCTTCTGCGGCCGCCCTACGGCAAGACGTTCGAACGGCTTTTCGGCCTGCTCAGGCGCATCACCTGACGCGCATTAAGTCTATCTTCACCATGATGCGGCAGCTTTCGCACTCTGCGGTGATGTTTTGAGTACCGCGGCGCCATTGGCGCCCAGGCAACAACCCGCGCTTCCCTGGAGGCGCGGGTTTTTTCGTTGGCCGAGAAATCGTCGGCGACCCGGTCAGGCGAGGAAATCGGCGCGGTGCGGCGTAAAACTGTCGACCAGCCGCCCCGCTTCGAGCGCCTTGACGCCGTGCACCAGGCCGGACGGCACGATGAAGCTGCCGCCGGTCTCGACGATTTCGGTCCGGCCGCCGATGGTCACCTCAAAACGGCCTTCGGCGACATAGCTCGCCTGCACATGCGGGTGCGAGTGCAAGGCGCCGACACCACCCTTGTCGAAACCGAATTCGACCATCATCAGTTCGTCGGTGGTGAGGAGAACCCGCCGGCGATTGCCATCCGGGGTCGGCGTCCAGGCACCCTGGCCGGCATGCGCGAAAATCTTCGGCTCGGTCATCGTCTTCTCCTCATCGCGCCAGCCATCCCCCATCCACCGGCACCACCGCGCCATGCATATAGTTCGAGGCCGGCGCCAGCAGGAAGACGGCAGCATCGCCAATGTCTCCGGGCTCGCCCCAGCGGCCGGCGGGAATGCGCCCGAGGATGGCCGCGCTGCGGTCGGGATCGGCGCGCAGCGCCTGCGTGTTGTTGGTGTCGATATAGCCCGGCGCTATGCCATTGACGTTGATGCCCTTCGCCCCCCACTCGCAGGCGAGCAGTCTGGTGATGCCGAGCACGCCATGCTTGGACGCCGTGTAGGACGCGACGCGGATGCCGCCCTGGAAACTCAGCACCGAGGCGATGTTGACGATCTTGCCCTGGCGTCCACCGGCAAGGAGGCGCCGCGCAAAGGACTGACACAGCAGGAAGACGGACTTCAAATTGACGTCGATCACGTCGTCCCAATCGGCTTCGCCGAGATCGACGGCATCGGCGCGCCGGATGATGCCGGCATTGTTGACCAGCCCGTCGATCGGACCGTTTTGATCCCAGACGCGGTCCAGCATCGGTCCGACTGCTGCCGTGTCGGCAAGATCGATGCTCACCGCCTCGAATTGGCCGCCCACCGCGCCGACCTTGCTCGCGGTGTCGTCCATCGATGAGCGGCCGACGCCGATCACGGCGCCACCGGCGCGCGCGACCGAGATGGCAATGCCTTGGCCGATGCCGGTGTTGGCGCCGGTCACCAGGATGCGCTTGCCGGCCAGGCTGAAGGCGGAGAGGTCGCTCACCGCAGCATGTCCATCGCCACCGGATCGACATCGGTGTAGTCGACATTGTCGCCGGCCATCGCCCAGATGAAGGCATAGTTGGACGTGCCGGCGCCTGAGTGGATCGACCAGCCCGGCGACAGCACCGCCTCCTCGTTGCGCATGACGATGTGGCGTGTCTCGTCCGGCTCGCCCATGAAGTGGAAGACGCGGGCCGCCTCGGGCAGGTCGAAATAGAGGTAGGCCTCCATGCGCCGGTCATGCACATGGCATGGCATGGTGTTCCAGATCGAGCCCGGCGCCAGCTGCGTCATGCCGACGACGAGCTGGCAGGTTTTTGTTCCCCCGGCATGAATGAACTGGAAGATCGAGCGCTCGTTGCAGGCCTCCTTGCTGCCGAGATCGAGGCGCTTGGCGTCATCGAGGCGGATCAGCCGGCTGGGATGAGCCTGATGCGCCGGGGCGCTGAGCAGATAGAACTTGGCGGGGTCGTTCCTATCAGCAGAAGCGAAGGAAACCGTGTCGGTGCCCATGCCGAGATAGAGCATGTCGCGCGCCCGCAGGTCGAAGGACTGGCCGCCGGCTTCGATCGTGCCGGCGCCGCCGATGTTGACGGCGATCAATTCGCGCCGGTCGAGAAACCCCTTGGTGCCGGTCGGCTTGATCGCTTCCAGTGGCAATGCCGTTGCCGCAGGCACGGCGCCGCCGACGATCATGCGGTCGTAGTGCGTGTAGGTCAGGCTGATGCGCCCGGGCTGGAAGAGATCCTCGATATGGAAATTATGGCGCAGCTCATCCGTTCCCATGGCGGCCGCCGCCGCCGGGTCGATGGCGAAGCGCGATGTGTAGTCGGTGTGGTTCTGGCTCATTTCTGTCCTGGCTTTCGGTGGATCATTCGCCTGCGGCCGCCTTGACCGAGCTGGCGTAGTAGGCCTGCCGCGCCTGCAGCCGCTCGCGGTAACGCTGCTGGCTGGCGCCGAGATGGGTGCGCATCGCCTCGCGCGCGGCTTCGGCATCGCCCGCCGTGATCGCGTTCAGGATCACCAGATGCTCGCGCTGCAGCCCGCGCTGGTAGCTGTCGGACTGCGCCAGTTCGGTCGACCAGGGCGAGGTCACGTCGCACGGAATGGCGCGCCGGCCGAGCACGTCGAGCATCTCGACATAGAAGGGGTTATTGGTGGCGCTGGCGATGGCGCGATGGAAGGCGAGGTCGGCCGGACCGGTCGGCTGGCTGTCGAGCAGCAGCCGCTCGAACTCGAAGAAGGCTTCCTGGATCGCCGCCTCCTGCGCGGCGTTGCGACGGATGGCAGCGAGCCCAGCCGATTCGATCTCGATCGCCAGCCGCACCTCGAGCACGTTGAGCGCGACCGAATCCTTGGCTCCCATGTCGGCGGCGAGCGCCCCGAACATGGTCGAAATATGCTCTGTGACGAACACCCCGGCGCCCTGCCGCGGCTCGACCAGACCGTCGGCGGCAAGCTTGGCCAGCGCCTCGCGGATGACGGTTCGGCTGACGCCGAAGGTTTCGGTCAGCTGGCCCTCGGTCGGCAGCTTGTGGCCCGGCGGGATCTCGCCCGCCTGCAACTGCTTGCGGATCGCCCCCACGACGGTTTCCGACAGCTTGGGTTTTCTCTCGACCCTGAGGTCGTTTGCGGTATCGGACACCTCGGTGACCTCCTAGTGCAATTCCACGAAAAGTGCGTAGCGTCTTTCCGCCTGGAATTGCGTAAACACAAAGAGTTAGAGCGGTTCAACGATTCTAACGATCGCCGAACCGCTCTAATGGAACAGGCCCGGCAGCCACAATGAAATTTCCGGCACGTAGGTGACAAGCATCAGCACGGCGAAGGCAGCGCCGTAGAATGGCCAGATCGAGCGCATCGCGGTCCAGATCGGAATGCGCCCGATGGCGCAGCTGACGAACAGAACAGCGCCGACCGGTGGCGTGCAAAGCCCGATGCCGAGATTGAGGATGAGGATCACGCCGAAATGCACGGGATCGACCCCATAGGCCATGACGACAGGCAGGAAGATCGGCGTCGTGATGATGATCAGCGGCGACATGTCCATGAAGGTGCCGAGAATGAGCAGGACGACGTTGATCAGCAGCAGGATCACCAGCTTGTTGTCGGACACCGACTGCAGAAAGGCGACCAGTGCCGCCGGTACCCTGAGATAGGCGAGCAACCAGCCGAAGGCCGCCGCGCAGCCGATGATCATCAGCACCATGGCCGTGGTGCGCACCGACGCCGTCGTCGCCGCGACGAAGTCGCCCCAGCTCATCGAGCGGTAGATGATCAGCGTCACCAGGAAGGCGTAGACGATGGCGATGCAGGAACTCTCGGTCGCGGTGAAGACACCGGACCTGACGCCACCGAAGATGATGGCGATCAGGATGAGCCCGGGAATGGCGGCGACAAGCAGTTGCAGGGCCCGGCCGAAGCCGGCGAAAGGCTCCGTCGGATATCCCCGGCGGCTGGCGACCCAATAGGCCGTTGTCATCAGCGACAGCGCCAGCAGCAGACCCGGCAGCACGCCAGCCGTGAACAGGTCGGCGATCGAGATACGGCCGCCGGCGGAGATCGAATAGATGATCATGTTGTGGGACGGTGGAATGAGAAGCGCGATGATGGCCCCGACCGAGGTGATGTTGACGGCATAGTCGACGCCGTAGCCGCGCGCCTTCATCTGCGGAATCATCAGCCCGCCGACCGCCGACGCATCCGCCACCGCCGAGCCGGAGATGCCACCGAACATGGTCGACGCCGCGATGTTGACCTGCCCCAGGCCGCCGCGCAAATGACCGACCAGGGAGCCTGCCAGCGCGACCAGCCGCGCGGCGATACCACCGCGCACCATCAGGTCTCCGGCGAAGATGAAGAACGGGATGGCCATCAGCGAAAAGACGCTGACCCCGGAATTCAGCCGCTGGAACACCACGACCGGCGGCAAGCCAAGCGTGAGGATCGTGGCAAAGCTGGCAACGCCGAGGCAGAAGGCGATCGGCGTGCCGATGACCAGTAGGAACACGAAGGTGCCGAAGAGGACGATCAGGGCCATGGTTCAGGGCTCCTCGCCGGTTGCATGAATGTCGGCGTCGACGGGCAGGCCGGCAAAGCGCCCGGCCAGCCGTTCCAGCGAAAACAGACAGACCAGCGCCCCACCCAGGATGACCGGCAGGAAGCTGACGCCGCCCGGCAGGGCAAGTGACGGCATGACCGTGTTCCAGGTCAGCCTGGCCAATTGCACGCCATAGACGATCATGCCGGCGCCGAAGGCCAGCACGACAAGGTCGGAAATGCTGCGCAGTACCGCCTTGGCCGAAACAGGCAGGACATAGAGCAGCACGTCGAAGCCGAGATGGGTGCGTTCGCGCACGCCGACGGCGGCGCCGAGAAAAATGAACCAGCCCATCAGCAGAACCGAGAAGGATTCCGTCCAGCTCGGCGAACGGTTCAGCACATAACGCGAGAAGACCTGCCAGAAGATGATGATCGTCATCAGCGTCAGGCCGGCGCCGCTGATCCAAAGCGCCAGCCTGGCAAGCCCTGACAGGACCCGCTCCGCACCCAGCCAGAATCCTCGCATGGCCGACACGTCCGAAGGCAGCGCGGGGGCCTCCGCGCTGCTCGATCCATTGCCCCTGCCGTTCATTTCTCGGCCTGTATGCGGGCGGCCAGATCCTTCAATTCGGGCGTCGACAAGTACTTGTCGTAGACGGGCTTCATCGCGTCGATCAGCGGCTGTTTGTCGATCTCGCTGACCTTGACGCCCGCGGCCTCGACGATGCCGCGCGACTTCTTCTCCTGCGCGTCCCATAGTTCGCGCATCTTGACGACGCTGTCCTTGGCTGCCTGGCGCACGATCGCCTGGTCTTCCGGCGAGAGCTTGTCCCAGCTTGCCTTCGACATGACCAGCACTTCCGGCACGATCTGGTGTTCGTCCATCGTGTAATGCTTGGCCACTTCGTAGTGCTTGGCGGATTCGAAGCTCGGCCAGTTGTTTTCGGCGCCGTCGATGACGCCGGTCTGCAGCGCCGAATAGACTTCGCCATAGGCCATCGGCGTGGCGTTGGCGCCAAGCGCGTTGACCATGTCGACGAACACATCGGACTGGATGACGCGGAACTTCATCCCTTTCATGTCCGCCATCGAGGTAATGTCCTTCTTGGTGTTGTAGAAGGACCGAGCACCGGAATCGTAGAAGGCGAGGCCGACGAGATCATGCGCCTCGAACGCCTTCAGGATCTGGTCGCCGACAGCGCCGTCCATGACGTGGCGCATGTGCTCGACGGAGCGGAACATGTAGGGCAGCGACGGCACGGCGGTCTCCGGCACGATGCCGTTGAACGGTCCCATCGAGACACGGTCGAGGTCGATGACGCCGGCCTGGGTCTGCTCGATCGTGTCCTTCTCCTCGCCGAGCTGCGCCGAGTGATAGACCTCGATCGAATAACGGCCGGCGGTGCGCTGCTTGATCAGGTCGCCCATGTACTTGACCGCCTCGACGGTCGGGTAGCCGTCCGGATGGGTATCCGAGGATCGCAGCACGGTTTCGGCGTTGGCAGCGCCGATCAGCAGCGAACCGATGGCGAATGTCGCCGCCGCCGTCAATTTCGAAAAATGCAACATGACTTCCTCCCTTTGAAAATCGAAACGCCCGGCTCAGAGCCGGTACGCATTCTTGGCAAGCGTGTAGGCAAGCTCCTTCGCGAGTTCATGCGCCTCGTCCTCACGCAGCCTGTGCTCGGCGACGAGACGCGCCAGGAACGCACAGTCGACCCGCCGCGCCACGTCGTGGCGGGCCGGTATCGACGGAAAGGCGCGCGTGTCGTCGTTGAAGCCGACCGTGTTGTAGAAGCCGGCGGTCTCGGTGGTCATCTCGCGGAACCGGCGCATGCCTTCCGGGCTGTCGTGGAACCACCAGGCCGGCCCGAGCTTCAGCGCCGGATAGACGCCGGCCAGCGGCGCCAGTTCGCGCGCGTAGCTGGTTTCATCCAGCGTGAACAGGATGACGGTCAGGTCGCGCTCCAGCCCGACGCAGTCCAGTAATGGCTTCAATGCCGTGACATAGTCGGTCCGGGTCGGGATATCGAAACCCTTGTCCCTGCCGAATTTCTGGAAAGCGGAAGCTGAATGATTGCGCATGGAGCCGGGATGGATCTGCATGACCAGCCCGTCGTCCCGGCTCATCTTGGCCATCTCGGTCAGCATCTGCGCGCGAAACAATTTTCGCTCGCGCTCATCCTGCGAGCCGGCGCGGACCCGGTTGAACAGCTCCTGCGCCGCCGCGTCGGAAAGATTGGCGGTCTCCGCCGTTGGATGACCGTGATCCGACGAAGTCGCGCCGAAGCTCTTGAAGAAGGCGCGCCGCTGGCGATGTGCGTCGAGATAACCGGCCCAGGTCCCGGTGTCGCAGCCGGTGATCTCGCCGAGCCGATCGAGATTGGCCGAAAAGCCTTCAAAATCGGGATCGACGACGGCGTCTGGCCGATAGGCGGTGACGACACGGCCCTCCCAGCCACTGTCGCGGATCATCTGGTGCCATTTGAGATCGTCGAGCGCGCCTTCGGTCGTCGCGATGACCTCGATGTTGAAGCGCTCGAACAGCGCGCGAGGGCGGAAATTCTCCCACTGCAGCAGCGTTGCGATCGTGTCGTAATGGCGGTCGGCGGTCGCGGCGCTCAACGGCTCTTCGATGCCGAACAGATGCGCAAGGACATGGTCGAACCACAATCGGGTCGGCGTGCCACGAAAGAGGTAATAGTGTTCGGCGAACAACCGCCAGATCGCCCTGCCGTCGGTCTCGACGGGCTCACCATCGAGGGTCGGCACGCCGAGAGCCTCCAGCCGCACGCCCTGACTGAACAGCATGCGAAAAATATAGTGGTCCGGCACGATGAGCAGTTGCGCGGGATCGGGGAACGGCTCGTTCAGCGCATACCAGCGCGGGTCGGTATGGCCGTGCGGGCTGATGATGGGCAGGTCCTTGATGCCGGCATAGAGAGCGCGGGCGATCGACAGCGGACGCGCCTCGGCTGAAAACAGCAAATCCGCATTGGTCAGTGCCACGGCCATCCTCCGGCTCCATGGGTAGGATCGGTCAGAAATAATGTCAACATACAAAAATCGGATTGTTGTATGATGACTGCTACGCAAAGCTGAGCATTGTCGGCGGACGCCGTCAGTGTTACCCCGCAAATCGTTCCACGAGATGAGTGCCGAACCGATGACAGACCACCGCCTTTCCAACCGCACGGCGCAGGCATTGCCGGCCAAGGTCGCCGCGCCTCGATATGATCGTGGCGCAATCACGCCGGGCATCGTGCATCTGGGCGTCGGCGCCTTTCACCGCGCCCACCAGGCCGCTTATATCGATGAATGCCTGGCGGCCGGAGAAACGGACTGGGGCATATCAGGCGTGTCGCTGCGCAGCGCGGAAACGCGCGACGCGCTGGCGCCGCAGGACGGGCTCTACACCTTGGCTGTGCGCGGCAGCGGCGGCGAGAAGCTGCATGTCATCGGCTCGATCGGCTCGCTGCTGGTGGCGCCGGAAGACCCGGAAGCGGTGCTGGCGGTGCTGGCCGATCCGCGTACCCGCATCGTGACGCTGACGATCACCGAGAAAGCCTATTTGCGGGCGGCCGGCGGCGGATTGGACGCAGCGCATGCCGACATCGTCCACGACCTGGCCAATCCGCGAACACCGAAGACGGCGCATGGTTTTCTGACCGAAGCGCTCGCCCGGAGGCGGGGCGCTGGCACCCCGCCCTTTACCGTGCTTTGTTGCGATAACCTGCCGGCCAACGGCGCCACCTTGCACCGGCTGCTGATCGAATTCGCCACGCTGCGCGATGCAAGTGCCAGTTCGGCGGGCAATGCCGGAATGGCCGACCACATCGCCAGTCACGTCGCATTTCCCTCAAGCATGGTCGACCGCATTGTGCCAGCCACGATCGACGCCGACAGGGCACGGATAGCGGGCGAACTTGGTATTGAGGACGCCTGGCCCGTGATGACGGAACCCTTCCGCCAGTGGGTGATCGAGGACGATTTCCCCATGGGCCGTCCCACCTGGGAAAAATTCGGCGTCACCATGGTTGGGGATGTCGCTCCCTTCGAGGACATGAAGCTGAGGCTGCTCAACGGCGCGCATTCGGGCATCGCCTATCTCGGCCTGCTCAGCGGCCACGCGACGGTCGACAGTGCCTTCGCCGATCCGGCGATCCGGCGGTTCGTCGACGCGCTATGGCAAGAGGCCATAACAACATTGCCGGACGATGCCGGCCTCGACCCATCAGCCTATACCGCCGAGCTTGCCGAGCGTTTTTCGAACACGGCACTTGCCCACCGCACGGCGCAGATCGCCAATGACGGCAGCCAGAAACTGCCGCAGCGCATTATCGCCTCGGCTGTCGAGTGCCTCGAAGCCGGCACCGAGCTGGTCCATCTCACGCTGGTGGTGGCTGCCTGGATCGCCGCCTGCGCGGCGCGCGGAAAGACGTTGCCGGAAGGCCATTTCACCGATCCGCTCGATGCGCCGATGACCGCGCTTTTGGACCAGCAGCTGCCGGCGAACGAAACCGCGACAGCGGTGTTTGACATGGCCGGCTTCGCCCGGGATCACGCCGAGCGCCAGACGCTGATCGAGCTCGTGGCCGTCCATCTCGTCCACCTGCGACGAGACGGCCCGACTTTGGCCTTCGCCGCGCTCGGCATAGAAGCCGAAGGACAGCAAGGCGCGAGCGGTACAGAACCTTGATGTCGGCGGCGCAGCGCCCCCTCTGTCCTGCCGACGTCGCGCAACTCCGGCACCGCCGCCACATCAACTCTCACGCCATAATGTCCCGACAAACAAAAAAGCGGGGCAATGCCCCGCTTTCAATCCGTTGTCCCGCGACGCGTTTCAGGCCGGCAGGATCGCGCCTTCCAGCGTGGTGAGCTGGCTAAGGAATTGTTCGGCCTTGCTGCGCGCCTGGTCGTCCTTGGCGTCGGCAGCATCTTCCCTGGCTTCCTGGATGCGGCGGGCGAGATCGGCGCGGTCGACATCCTTCACCGCGACAGCCGATTCCGCCAGCAGCGTGCAGCCGGCCGGGACGATGTCGGCGAAGCCGCCGAACACGACATAGCGTTCTTCGCTGCCCGAGGCGCTCTTCACCGTGACGACACCCGGCTTGATCGTGGTCATGACCGGTGCGTGATGAGCCATGACGGTCATCTCGCCTTCGGCGCCTGGAATGACGACGGATTCGACCTCGGCGGAAACCAGCAGGCGTTCCGGGGAAACCAGTTCGAACTTGAAAGCTTCAGCCATGTCAATTTAGCGAGTAGGGAATAGTGACTAGGGAGTAGGGCGAGAGAAATTATCCGACTCGCCCAACTGCTATTCACTACCGACTACTGACTACTCCCTATTCGGTTGATTTACGCCGCTTCTGCCGCGAGGCGCTGTGCCTTCTCGACCGCTTCCTCGATGCCGCCGACCATGTAGAAGGCGGCTTCCGGCAGGTGATCGTAATCGCCGTTGCAAAGGCCCTTGAAGCCCTTGATGGTGTCGGCGAGGTCGACCAGCTTGCCCGGCGCACCGGTGAACACTTCGGCGACGAAGAACGGCTGCGACAGGAAGCGCTCGATCTTGCGGGCGCGGGCCACGGTCTGCTTGTCCTCTTCCGAGAGCTCGTCCATGCCCAGGATGGCGATGATGTCCTGCAGCGACTTGTAGCGCTGGAGGATCGACTGCACCTGGCGGGCGACGCCATAATGCTCGTCGCCGACGACCAGCGGGTCGAGCATGCGCGAGGTCGAGTCCAGCGGATCGACGGCCGGATAGATGCCCTTCTCTGCGATCGAACGGTTGAGCGTCGTCGTCGCGTCAAGGTGAGCGAACGAGGTCGCCGGCGCCGGATCGGTCAAGTCGTCGGCCGGCACGTAGATCGCCTGCACCGAGGTGATCGAGCCCTTGGTGGTGGTGGTGATGCGTTCCTGCAGCGCGCCCATGTCGGTGGCGAGCGTCGGCTGGTAGCCCACGGCCGACGGGATGCGGCCGAGCAGAGCCGACACTTCGGAACCCGCCTGCGTGAAGCGGAAGATGTTGTCGACGAAGAACAGCACGTCCTGGCCCTGGTCGCGGAAATATTCGGCGACCGTCAGGCCGGTCAGGCCGACACGGGCGCGCGCGCCCGGCGGCTCGTTCATCTGGCCGTACACCAGCGCTGCCTTGGAGCCTTCACCGCCGCCCTTCTTGTTGACGCCGGATTCGATGAACTCGTGATAGAGATCGTTGCCTTCGCGGGTGCGCTCGCCGACGCCGGCGAACACCGAATAGCCGCCATGTGCCTTGGCGATGTTGTTGATCAGTTCCTGGATCAGCACGGTCTTGCCGACGCCGGCGCCGCCGAACAGGCCGATCTTGCCGCCCTTGGCGTAAGGCGCCAAGAGGTCGAGCACCTTGATGCCGGTGATCAGGATCTGGGCTTCCGTCGACTGCTCGACATAGGTCGGAGCCGGCTGATGGATCGAGCGCATTTCGATTGCGTCGACCGGGCCTTCTTCGTCGACCGGCTCGCCGATGACGTTGATGATGCGGCCGAGCATGCCTGGGCCGACCGGCACGGTGATCGGAGCGCCGGTGTCGCGCACTTCCTGGCCGCGCACCAGGCCTTCGGTGGAGTCCATGGCAATGCAGCGCACGGTGTTTTCACCCAGATGCTGGGCAACTTCGAGCACCAGGCGGTTGCCGACATTGGTCGTCTCGAGCGCGTTCAGGATCGCCGGCAGGTGATCGCCGAACTGCACGTCGACAACGGCGCCGATGACCTGGCGAACCTTGCCGACAACGCCGGTGGCTTTCGTGGCCATGGCCTGCGTCTTGGCGGCCACGGCCTTGGCCGGCGCCGCTGCTGCCTTGGCCGGAGCAGCCTTTGCCGCCGCTGCCGGAGCCCTGGCCGCTTTCACTGGGGCTGCTGCCTTGGGGGCTGCCGCCTTCGGAGTTGCCTTCTGGGGGGTCGCTGCTTTCGCCATCGTCTTTACCCTTTTCGTCCTTTGTTTCTCACGCGGTCCGGTTCGCGGGACAGTCACCCGCGGACCGCGCCTAGAGCGCCTCGGCGCCCGAAATGATTTCGATCAGTTCCTTGGTGATCTGCGCCTGCCGCTGGCGGTTGTAGGTGATCGATAGCTTGTTGATCATCTCGCCGGCGTTGCGCGTCGCATTGTCCATGGCGCTCATCTTGGCGCCCATTTCGCCGGCGGCGTTTTCGAGCAGCGCCCGGAAAACCTGCACGGAGATGTTGCGCGGGATGAGGTCGGAGAGGATTTCGCCCGGCTCCGGCTCATATTCATAGACGGCGCTGCCGCCATCCACCGCCGCGGCCGGAGCCGAAGCGGTGCTGGCCGGGATGATCTGCTGCGCGGTCGGGATCTGGCTGATCACCGACCTGAACTGCGAGTAGAACAGCGTGCAGATGTCGAAGGCGCCCTCGTTGAAGAGATGGATGACCTTCTTGGCGATCGCATCGGCATTGACGAAGCCGAGCGTCTTGACCTCGCGCAGATCGACACGGTCGATGATCATCGATGCATAGTCGCGGCGCAGGATGTCGAAGCCCTTCTTGCCGACGCAGATGATCTTGACCTGCTTGCCGTCGGTCAGAAGCCGGCGGATGTGATCGCGGGCAAGACGGGCGATCTGCGAATTGAAGCCGCCGCACAGGCCGCGCTCGGCGGTGCAGACCACGAGCAGATGCACGGCGTCCTTGCCGGTGCCCGTCATCAGCGCCGGGGCATCGCCGCCACCGCCGATCGCCTGGGTGATGTTGGCCAGCACGGAACCCATGCGCTCCGAATAGGGGCGCGCCGCTTCCGCCGCCTCTTGCGCACGGCGCAGCTTCGCCGCGGCGACCATCTGCATCGCCTTGGTGATCTTCTGCGTCGCCTTGACCGAGGCGATACGGTTACGAAGGTCTTTTAATGAAGGCATGCTTCAAACCTGATCCCGTCTTGTCTCATCCGGACTGGCGCTTCGCTCAGGCGAAGGTCTTGGCGAAGGCGTCGATCTCGGCCTTGAGCTTGGCGCGCAGATCGTCCGAAAGCGCCTTTTCCTTGCGGATGGCGTCGAGAACGTCCTTGCCCGCCGCACGCATGTGGCTGAGCAGGCCGTGCTCGAACTTGCCGACCTGGTTGACCGGCAGCTTGTCGAGATAGCCGTTGACGCCGGCGAAAATCACCGCGACCTGCTCTTCCGTCTTCAGCGGCGAGAACTGCGGCTGCTTCAGGAGTTCGGTCAGGCGCGATCCGCGGTTGAGCAGGCGCTGCGTGGCGGCGTCGAGATCCGAGCCGAACTGCGCGAAGGCAGCCATTTCGCGGTACTGCGCGAGCTCGCCCTTGATCGAGCCGGCGACCTGCTTCATCGCCTTGATCTGCGCGGCCGAGCCGACGCGGCTGACCGACAGGCCGACGTTGACGGCCGGACGGATGCCCTGGAAGAACAGGTTGGTTTCGAGGAATATCTGGCCGTCGGTGATCGAGATCACGTTGGTCGGGATATAGGCCGACACGTCGTTGGCCTGCGTCTCGATGATCGGCAGGGCGGTCAGCGATCCGCCACCCAGATCGTCGTTGAGCTTGGCGGCGCGCTCGAGCAGGCGCGAGTGCAGGTAGAAGACGTCGCCGGGATAGGCTTCGCGGCCCGGCGGGCGGCGCAGCAACAGCGACATCTGGCGATAGGCGACAGCCTGCTTCGACAGATCGTCATAGCTGATCAGCGCATGCATGCCGTTGTCGCGGAAATATTCGCCCATGGTGCAGCCGGCGAACGGCGCCAGGAACTGCATCGGCGCCGGGTCGGAAGCGGTGGCGGCGATGATGATCGAGTATTCGAGCGCGCCGCGCTCTTCCAGAACCTTGACGAACTGCGCGACGGTCGAACGCTTCTGGCCGACGGCGACGTAGACGCAGTAGAGCTTTTCCTTTTCCGGGCCGTTGTCGTGCACCGACTTCTGGTTGAGCATCGTGTCGAGAATGATGGCGGTCTTGCCGGTCTGGCGGTCACCGATGACCAGCTCGCGCTGGCCGCGTCCGACCGGGATCAGCGCGTCGATGGCCTTGAGGCCGGTCGACATCGGCTCGTTGACCGATTTACGCGGAATGATGCCCGGCGCCTTGACGTCGACACGCTTGCGTTCGGCCGCCTTGATCGGGCCCTTGCCGTCGATCGGGTTGCCGAGCGCGTCGACGACGCGGCCGAGCAGGCCGGGGCCGACGGGAACGTCGACGATGGCGCCGGTGCGCTTGACGATGTCGCCTTCCTTGATGTCGCGGTCGGCGCCGAAGATGACGACGCCGACATTGTCGGCTTCGAGGTTGAGCGCCATGCCGCGGATGCCGCCGGGGAACTCGACCATTTCGCCGGCCTGGACATTGTCGAGGCCATAGACGCGGGCGATACCGTCACCGACGGACAGCACCTGTCCGACTTCGGAGACCTCGGCCTCCTTGCCGAAATTCTTGATCTGGTCTTTCAGAATTGCGGAAATTTCCGCGGCGCGGATGTCCATCAGCCGACCTCTTTCAGTGCAAGCTTGAGCGAATTGAGTTTGGTTTTGAGCGACGTATCGATCTGGCGCGAGCCCATCTTGACCACCAGCCCGCCGAGCAGCGACGGATCGACGGTGACGGAAATGGTCACGTCCTTGCCGGCAACGCCCTTCAGCGCCGCCTTGAGTTCGGTCTGCTGGGCCGCGGTCAGCTCATGAGCCGACGTCACCTCGGCGGCGGCCTCGCCACGGTGTTCAGCGGCGATCTGGCGGAATGCCTTGATCATGCCGGGCACCGCGAACAGGCGGCGGTTCTTGGCGACGACGCGCAGGAAATTGCCGGTCAGGCCGGTGATGCCGGCCTTGTCGGCGATCGCCCCGATGGCCTTGGCCTGGTCCTCGCTGGAGAATACCGGGCTGTTGATCAGCCGGGTCAGGTCGGCACTGCCCGCGAGCATGGCCTCGAAACTGGTGAGGTCGGCCTCGACCTTGGCCACGGAATTTGCCTGCGATGCCAGTTCGAACAGCGAACCGGCATAGCGTTCTGCGACACCTGAGATTGGCGATGACGATTGAGCCACGGACCGTCTTTTCTCTTGTCTGACAGGCCGCAGATTGTTGGCGCGAGCAAAAACTCTGGCTAAATCTTTGACCTTACTGCATTTTTCCAAGCACGGAGGCGCGGCTTCCGCTATCCCCGGCCGAAAGTCGATTGCCGTCTAGCACAGGCATTTTAAGACCGCAATGCGTCGTTCCGCATGGTTTTCAGGCACTATTGTCGCATCCGGCGAAAGATCAGCGTCCTGCGCGCCTGAATACCCCAGGATTCAGGGCACAAAGCCGAAGGCAAAGGCGAGCGGCAAGGCCGCGAGCGCCAATTCCACCACAATGGAAACCCAATTGAAAGGTGTATTGGCGCCGTCCGACATCATCGACAGCAGCCGGCCGAATGCGGTGAACAGCCAGGAAAACCCGAGCGCCATGTAGACCAGGGGCTGCGCGAGCAGGATGCAGCACAGGCCGACTCCGAGATAGAAGCCCGACATGCGGCCGCGCCCCTCGGCGATCGCCGCCGCCTTCTCGGGTTTCGCCTGCAAGCGCAGGATACGGAACGCCAGCCCCGGCGCCAGGAAAAACAGAAGGCCGAGCAGCACGGTGAAGATCGCGCTCGACCAGGCCAGCCATTCGCCCTGGCTCGTCGGCCATGGAAGCGCAAAATCCATCGTGTCCCCTCGAAATGCCTGTATTGAAAATCGCCGACATTCTAGCGAAGGAAAGAACCGGCGCCAGATGGCTTCAGCCACTTTAGGAGACGCGCATCAACCGAGTGCGAATTCCACCGCCGCCTCGGCATGGATGCGCGTCGTGTCGAAAACCGGAATGTCGAAATCATCCTGGCCGATGAGCATGGTGATCTCGGTGCAGCCCATGATCAGGCTGTCGGCGGCTTCGTCGCGGCGCAAGCGGTTTGCCTCGGCGACATAGGCCGCCTTCGAGGCTTCGGTGACGATGCCCTGACAGAGTTCCTCGTAGACGACGCGATGCACCATGTCGCGCCCGGCCGAATCCGGCACCACTGGCGACAGGCCATATTTGTCGGCAAGCCGGCCCTTGTAGAAGTCCTGCTCCATGGTGAACCGCGTTGCCAGCAGCGCCGGCCGCCGCAGGCCGGCCTGCCTGACCGTGGCCGCGGTGGCGTCGGCGATATGGATCAGCGGGATCGACACAGCCGCCTGCACCTGGTCGGCCAGTCTGTGCATGGTGTTGGTGCACAGAAGCAGGCCCTCCGCACCGCCGGCCTCAAGTTTGTGTGCGGCATCGATCAGCAGTGCACCGGCACCGTCCCAGTCGCCATCATGCTGCCGTTCGGCGATCTCGGCGAAATCGAACGACCAGAGCAGCAGCCTCGCCGAATGCAGACCGCCCAGCCGCTCGCGCACGATCTCGTTGAGCAGGCGGTAGTAGATGGCGGTCGATTCCCAGCTCATACCGCCGAGCAGGCCGAGGGTTTTCATGACGGGCTGTTCCTTTCCCGTACGATTTCTATATTATGACCCCATGAGACCACAAGGAGCTCGGCCATGAAGACAATGCAGGTACGAGAGGCCAAAGCAAGTTTCTCCGCGCTCGTGGAAGCTGCCGAAAACGGCGAGCCTACAATCATCACAAAGCATGGCAAACCTGCCGCGGCGGTTGTACCGATCGAAGAGGCCCGCAAGCTCTACCCGGATCGTAACGACGCCTTCATCGACTTCCTTCTCAAATATCCGGGCGGCATCGTGCTTGAAAGAGATCAATCGATCCTCAGGGATTTTGATTTTTGAACGGATATCTTCTCGACACGTCGGTGTTGTCGGTGTTCGCTCCCGATCGTGCTGCACTTCCGCCCGCTTTCCAGACTTGGCTGTCGCATACGGGGCGGCGCCACACTTGGTATATTCCGGCTATAGCAGCGGCTGAAGTCCAGAAGGGCGTTGCCAAGTTGAGGCGTGCCGGGGGCACTCAGCGAGCGGAACGACTGGAGCGCTGGCTGGACAGTCTGCTGGATGAATTTGATGAACGGCTCCTGCCGGTAGGCTCCGCCATCGCCAGACGGGCGGGAGAAATGGAAAATATGGCGATTGCTCTTGGGCGCAACCCAGGTCTTCCCGATATCCTGATCGCTGCTACCGCGCTTGTGCACGATTTGACGATCCTTACCGCGAACAACCGCCATTTCGACGCTCTGAAGGTCGCAAGTCTGAATCCGTTTGAGGCCGAACTCGGCGCCTAACGAGATGTTCAGCGAGCTTACAAAAAGCTCTGCGGGTCGATGTCCACCTGCACCCGAACCGAGCCGCGCTGTTTCGGCCCGTTGGCCAGCATGGTGCGGATGAACCCCTGCATGTCGGCGCGCCGTTCGCCCTGGATCAGCAGGCGGAAGCGGTGGCGACCGCCGAGCAACGATAATGGCGCTTCCGCCGGCCCGAGCACGAACAGATCCGGCGCCTCCGGTGCGGAGCGGCGCAGGCCGCGTGCATGGCCTTCCGCTTCCGCCCGCGTCACCGCGCTGACGATGACGCCTGCCAGCCGGCCGAAGGGCGGCAAGGCAGCGCGTTCGCGCTCTGAAATCTCGCGCTGGTAGAAAGACTCGGCATCGCCGGAGACGATCGCCCGCATCACCGGATGGTCGGGCTGGAAGGTCTGCAGCAGGCCAAGGCTCTTCTTGCCGGTGCGGCCGGCACGGCCGGTCACCTGGCTGAGCAGCTGGAAGGTGCGCTCGGCGGCGCGCGGATCGCCATTGGCAAGGCCCAGATCGGCATCGACGACGCCGACCAGCGTCATGTTCGGGAAATTATGACCCTTGGCGACCAGTTGCGTGCCGATGACGATATCGGCCTCGCCGTTGGCGATAGCCTCCAGTTCCAGCCGCAACCGTCGTACACCCCCCATTATATCCGACGACAGCACGATGGTACGCGCGTCCGGGAAATGCGTGACGACCTCTTCGGCGATGCGCTCGACCCCCGGCCCGCAAGCGACCAGATGGTCGAGCGTGCCGCATTCGGGGCAGGCTTCCGGACGGCGCTCATTGTGACCGCAGTGATGACACACCAACTGGCCGCGAAAGCGGTGCTCGACCAGCCAGGCCGAGCACACCGGGCAACCGAAGCGATGGCCGCAGACCCGGCACAGCGTCAGCGGCGCATAGCCGCGCCGGTTGAGGAACAGCAGCGACTGTTCCTGCTTCTCCAGCGTCTTGCGCATATGGTCGATCAGCACCGGCGACAGGAAGCCGCCACGGGCCGGCGGCGCGCGGCGCATGTCGATCGACTTGAGATCGGGAAGTGCCGCCTCAGCGAAGCGGGCGGAAAGAACAGCCCTGGCATAGCGGCCCTGGCTTGCGTTGACCCGGCTCTCGACCGACGGCGTCGCCGACGCCAGCACCACCGGAAAGCCGCCAATATGCCCGCGCACGACAGCCATGTCGCGCGCATTGTAGAAGACACGGTCTTCCTGCTTGTAGGCCGGGTCGTGCTCCTCGTCGACCACGATCAGGCCAAGTTCCTTGAACGGCAGGAACAGCGCCGAGCGTGCGCCGGCGACGACACGCACGCCCCCTTCCGCCACTTGCCGCCAGACTTTTTCGCGCATCCTGGGCGGCAGATCGGAATGCCATTCCCCCGGCTTGGCACCGAAGCGCTGCTGGAAGCGTTCGAGGAAAGCATGGGTCAGCGCGATTTCCGGCAGCAGGATCAGCACCTGTTTTCCCTGATCGAGCGCGGCCGCCACCGCCTCGAAATAGACCTCCGTCTTGCCCGAACCGGTGACGCCGTCCAGCAGCGCGACATTGAACGCACCGGCCGCGACATTGGCGCGCAGCATCGACGCGGCGTCGTTCTGGTCCGGCATCAGGTCCGGCACGGCATAGCTTGGGTCGGGTGCGGCCACCACCGGACGCGGCGGGATCATCACCGTTTCGAACACGCCTTGCGCTTTCAGTCCCTCGATCACCGTCGACGACACGCCGGCGGCATGCGCCAGCCCCGAGCGCGTCCAGGCCAGCCCTCCTTCGGCCGTCTCCAGCACCCGCGTCCTCGCATCCGTCATCCGATCGGGCATGACGAGCGTCCGCTGCAGTCCTTCGATCCAGGGTTCGGGATCGAAAGCTTCCGGCGCACGCAGCAGCATGCGCGCCACCATGCCCGGAGCCGACAGCGTGTATTGCGCCACCCAGTCGACGAAGCGGCGCATGGCGCGATCGATCGGCGGACAGTCGAAAACCTGTTCGATCGGGCGCAATTTCCTGGCATCGACCTGCTCGACCACGCCGTCCCAGACGATGCCGGCGACCTGCCGCGGCCCGAGCGGCACGCGCACGATCGAGCCCGGCACCACCCGCATGCCGGCCGGCACGGCATAGGTGTAGGGGCGTTCGGCCGGCATCGGCACCAGCACCGGTGCGGCTGCGACAAAGGGCGAATCTTCGATCATGAGGCGTGACCTTGCCCCGACTTTGCTCTAGATCAAAGGGCAACGCTGAACGTGCCTTCGCAAGCACCACGAATCGTCAGGAGACCGCCATGAAATTTTTTGCCGACACAGCCGATATCAAGGAAATCCGTGAACTGATCGATCTGGGGTTGCTCGACGGCGTCACCACCAACCCGTCGCTGATCCTGAAATCGGGCGGCAAAATCGCCGAGGTCACCAAGCAGATCTGCGACATCGTCGAAGGCCCGGTTTCCGCGGAAGTCGTGGCGACCGAATACAAGCAGATGATGGCCGAGGCCGAGGTGTTGGCCAAGATCGCGCCGAATGTCGCCATCAAGGTGCCGTTGACGCTGGACGGATTGAAGGCCTGCAAGACGATCCGCACCGAGATGAACCGCATGGTCAACGTCACCTTGTGCTTCTCGGCCAACCAGGCGCTGCTCGCCGCCAAGGCAGGCGCCTCCTTCATCTCGCCCTTCGTCGGCCGCATCGACGATACCGGTTCTGACGGCATGGAAGTGATCCAGGAGATCCGTCAGATCTACGACAATTACGATTTCCAGACCGAGATCCTGACCGCTTCCGTGCGCACAGTGAACCACGTGAAGCAGGCGGCGCTCATCGGCGCCGATATCGTCACCGCGCCACCCGCGACCCTGAAGGCGCTGGTCAATCACCCGCTGACCGACAAGGGCCTTGCCGCCTTCCTCGCCGACTGGGCAAAGACCGGCCAGAAAATCGGCTGAGCGAGCTTATGCCCGATACGAAAAAAGGCCGGGCAACCGGCCTTTTTTATGCGTTGCGGATCAAGGGGCCGATCGATCCGTGCCGTCATCCCCAGGGATGGTTACCGGTGGGCGCTTGCCCGCCATGATCTCGCGCTTGCCGACATGGTTCGGTGCGCCGACCAGACCCTCCTTCTCCATCCGCTCGACCAGTGAAGCGGCGCGGTTGTAGCCGATGCCAAGGCGGCGCTGGATGTAGGACGTCGAACATTTCTTGTCGCGCAACACCACCTTGACCGCCTCGTCATAGCTGGAATCGCCGTCCTCGGCGGCAACGGCTCCCTTGTCGAAGACCGCTCCCTGGTCGTCTTCCTCTTCCTCTTCATCCTCGTCGGCCGTCACGGTCTCCAGATATTCGGGGCGGCCCTGCGCCTTCAGATGCGCCACGACATGCTCGACCTCGGCGTCGGACACAAAGGGGCCGTGCACGCGGGCGATGCGCCCGCCGCCCATCATGTGCAGCATGTCGCCCTGGCCGAGCAGCTGCTCGGCACCCTGCTCGCCCAAAATGGTGCGGCTGTCGATCTTGGAGGTGACCTGGAAGGAGATGCGGGTCGGGAAGTTGGCCTTGATCGTGCCGGTGATGACGTCGACGGAAGGCCGCTGCGTTGCCATGATCAGGTGGATCCCGGCGGCGCGCGCCATCTGCGCCAGGCGCTGGATTGCGCCTTCGATCTCCTTGCCGGCGACCATCATCAGGTCGGCCATCTCGTCGACGATGACGACGATGTAGGGCATCGGCGCGAGGTCGATCTCCTGCTGTTCGAACAGCGGCTCGCCGGTGCCCTTCTCGAAGCCGGCCTGCACGGTCATGACGACCGTCTCGCCCTTGTCGCGGGCAGTGGCGGCGCGCTCATTGTAGCCGTCGATGTTGCGCACGCCGAGCCGCGCCATCTTGCGATAGCGGTCTTCCATTTCGCGCACCGCCCATTTGAGCGCGGTAACCGCCTTCTTGGGATCGGTGACGACGGGCGTCAGAAGGTGCGGGATACCGTCGTAAACTGACAGCTCGAGCATCTTCGGGTCGACCATGATCAGCCGGCATTCTTCCGGCTTCAGCCGGTAGAGCAGCGACAGGATCATGGTGTTGATGGCGACCGACTTGCCGGATCCGGTGGTGCCGGCGACGAGCAGATGCGGCATTTTCGCCAGCTCGGCGATGACAGGTTCGCCGCCGATCGTCTTGCCAAGGCAAAGCGCCAGCTTGCAGCTGGTCTTGCGGAAGCCCTGCGATTCGATCAGTTCACGGAAATAGACGGTCTCGCGTGTCTCGTTCGGCAGCTCGATGCCGATGACGTTGCGGCCGGGCACCACGGCGACGCGCGCCGAGACCGCCGACATGGAGCGGGCGATATCGTCGGCAAGACCAATCACGCGGGAGGATTTGACGCCCGGGGCCGGCTCGAACTCATAGAGGGTAACGACCGGGCCGGGGCGAACATGGATGATTTCGCCGCGCACGCCGAAATCCTCCAGCACGCTTTCCAGGAGATCGGCATTCTGCTCAAGCCGCTCCTGCGACATGTAGAAGCCCTGCCCTTCCGGCGGCTGCTGCAGCAGCTCCTCCGAGGGAAGCGCGTAGCCTTCGCCCGTCACCGGCTGCACAACCTTTCCGGCCATGGGCAGCGACGGCGAACGCACGGCGGGAACGGTTTCCTCCACGCGTTGCAAAAGTGGCGCCGGGGCGGCGCTGGCTGCGGCAGGCGCCGTCGCGGCCGTTGTCCGACCCAGCCGGGCGGCTCTGCCCGCCGGGACGGCCGGCTCGACCACCACCTTGTTGGAGTTGGCCGGAAAGACGTCCGGCAGGGCAAGTGGAACCTGGCCAGGAAGGCATTCGATGACACGGAACAAGGCGGTGACATCGGCCACCGCCGGTCCGGAGACATCGGCCCGCGCGGTGGCAACCGGCGGAGCCGGGACCGGTGCACGCGGGACCGGGCTGACTTGGCGGGCGGGCGTCACGTCGACCAGAAGCGGCGCCAAGCCCTCGAAGAAGGCGTGATCCGAAAGATAGGGCCGCCGGGCTTTTTCAGCGGGGGCTGCTTTGACCGGCGCGCCATTCCCGCCAACGGGCGCCGGGCGCGTGGCCGCCCGTGCCGTTGCTGGCACCTTTAGAGCCGCCGGCGCAACGCCTTGCGCCATCTCCCCGCTACGCGCCGGCTGAGCGGGCCCGGCCGGTGCCGGTCCGCGATGCATGACGGCCCCAGGACCGACCTCCTGCGTCCGGAGCGCCTGCCGTGCGTCCTGCTCGGCAACGTCGTCCTGCGGTTGGCGGTGCTTTGGCTCATAGTCCGGCGTGCGTGTAAAACGCACATTGGGTGCAAGGAAAAAATACTCTTGCCAGGCCGGGCTTTCGGTGTCGCCACCATGCGGGAAAGAAGCGCCGGACTGGCGGACATCGACCTTGCCGCGCGGGCCGCCGGAACGCTCTCCTTGGGGGTCATCGGGCGCAGCTGTGTGCAACGAATTGATCCGAGAAAAACGCCTGGCTTCCATGCTCAAGACTCACTGTGAAACGACTGCCGAGCAATAGGGAGCGAGTGGTTAACAGTTGCTTCCCGTCAGCGTCGCTGGAGCGATCGAGACGCACCTTTCGCGGCGAAGCGCTGGGCTGGAAAGCGGGGCGAACCTTGGTCACGGGAAAAACCCGCGGACAGCATTCACATGGCGCCAAAAGCCCAGCTGCCGGCGCGTTTCCGTCGCCCGGACACAGGATCGGGACATCGAGAGAATGAAAGAGGGCGTTCGGCCCTCTTTGAGACGGCGAACGCGCTAGCTGGCCGCCTTGCCGTGCCGGGCCAGATCCTGGGCGATCGACAGCTGCAGGGCTTCAGCCAGTTCGCGCGCGGCGCGGTTCTCGGCGTCGATCTGCGCCCGGTAGGAGGCAAACTCCTGACGCGGCCTGTCGAAGGACGAGGTGATCGCCCGCTTGCCGACGGCGATCACCGCGCCGGTTTTCACATCGGTCAGCGTGTAGCCCGCGGTCAACGTCACCGAACCGGCGGTCGGCTCGTCCTGATCGGTTCCATTCTGTACCAGCGCCGAGGATTCAACGCCTTCGCTCACGCCGAGGTCGAGGGAATAAAGCGGCGAGGCGGGCTCGCCTGCGCCGCGCCCGAACCCGAAGATCAGATTGTTACGCACCTGCTGGGCATAGCGCGTCCGGACCGGCTTGACGGCGATCGATGCCATCTCGGCATTGGCGGTCGAGCCCGTCGACAACGGCGCGCTCGAATAGAGCGGCCGCACCTGACAGGCCGAAATGAGCGCCAGCGAACCGACGAGGCCGGCAAGCGCGATGCGGCGCAGCAGACGGCCCAGCTCTGTCTTTTCCCGATCAGGCAACGACATTGACGATCCTCTGCGGCACGATGATCACCTTGCGCGGAGCCTTACCTTCAAGTGCTTTCTGCACGAAGTCGAGAGCCAAGACCGCTTTTTCGACCGCACCTTGGTCCGCGTCGCGGGCAATTGTCAAATCCCCCCGCTTCTTGCCGTTGACCTGCACCGGATAGGTGACTTCGTTGTCGACGACCAGTGCCGGATCGAAGACCGGCCACGGCCGTTCGGCCACCAGATCGACGCCGCCCAGCGTCTCCCAGCACTCTTCGGCCAAGTGCGGCATCACGGGCGCGATCAGATGCACCATGATATCAATCGCCTCGCGGCAGGCGCTTTTCAGCGCCGGAACGGCCTTGCCTTCCGCCACTTCGTTAAGCGGGGCCGTCAGCACGTTGGCAAGTTCATAGATGCGAGCAATGGCGCGGTTGAAGGCGAGCTTCTCGATGTCTTCGCCAACCGCCTTCAGGATCTTGTGCGCGGCCTTGGAAACCGCCCCGGCCTCGCCATCATTGGCCGCCTCGGGCGCAACCCCTGCCAGCGTCTCGGCCGCCGTCGACACCAACCGCCAGATGCGCTGCATGAAGCGATGCGCGCCGGCGGCACCGTCGTCGGTCCACTCGACATCGCGCTCGGGCGGCGAATCCGACAGCATGAACCAGCGCGCCGTGTCGGCGCCGTAGCCATCGGTGATGTCTTCCGGGCTCACCGTGTTCTTCTTCGACTTCGACATCTTCTCGAGCGGGCCGATGGTGACCGCCTCGCCGGTGGCGACGTCGATGGCGCGGCGCTTGCCGTCGACGTCATCCAGACGAACCTCGGTCGGCGCCAGCCAGCGCCCATTTGACGCCGAGCCGACACGGTAGGTTTCGTGAACCACCATGCCTTGCGTGAACAGGCCTTTGAACGGCTCGGCCAGGGCAACATGGCCGGTCTCGCGCATGGCGCGGGTGAAGAAGCGCGAATAGAGCAGATGCAGGATCGCATGCTCGATGCCGCCGATATATTGGTCGACCGCCAGCCACTCGTTCGCTGCCTTGGGATCGGTCGGCTCATGCGCCCACGGCGCGGTGAAGCGGGCGAAATACCAGGACGAATCGACGAACGTGTCCATCGTGTCGGTTTCGCGCCGCGCGTCCTTGCCGCATTGCGGACACTTCACATGCCGCCAGGTCGGGTGACGGTCGAGCGGATTGCCTGGCCGGTCGAAATCGACATCGTCGGGCAGCTTGACCGGCAGATCGGCCTTCGGCACCGGCACCACACCGCAATCCTCGCAATGAATCATCGGGATCGGGCAGCCCCAGTAGCGCTGGCGCGAAATGCCCCAGTCGCGCAGGCGGAAATTCACCTTGCGCTCGGCCATTGGCCGGTTGCCGATGGTCTTTTGCTCCAGCAGCCTGGCGACTTCATCGAAAGCGCTGTCCGGCGTCATGCCGTCGAGGAACCGCGAATTGATCATCGCGCCATCGTCGACATAGGCCTCGTCGACGATCTGGAACGTCTTGGGATCGGCGCCGTCAGGCATCACCACCGGCACCACCGGCAGGCCGTATTTGTTGGCGAAGTCGAGGTCGCGCTGGTCATGCGCCGGACAGCCGAAGATGGCGCCGGTGCCGTACTCCATCAGCACGAAATTGGCGACGTAGACAGGCAGCGTCCAGCTGTCGTCGAAGGGATGGACGACGCGGATGCCGGTGTCGAAGCCCTTCTTCTCGGCCGTCTCGAGCGCCGCCACCGAAGTGCCCATATGGCGCACTTCGTCGATGAACTTCGCCAAGGCCGGATTGGTCGCCGCGGCCTTCTTGGCCAGCGGATGATCGGCGGCGATTGCCATGAACGAGGCGCCGAAAATGGTGTCCGGCCTTGTCGTGTAGACTTCCAGCTCATGCTCGCCGGCGATTTCCGAGGCCAGCGGCCAGCGGATCAGCAGGCCTTCCGAACGGCCGATCCAGTTCTGCTGCATCAGCTTCACTTTTTCGGGCCACTCGTCGAGACCGTCCAATGAATCCAGCAAATCCTGGGCAAAGTCGGTGATCTTGAAGAACCATTGCGTCAGCTCGCGCTGTTCAACCAGCGCACCGGAGCGCCAGCCGCGCCCGTCGATGACCTGCTCGTTGGCGAGCACCGTCATGTCCTCCGGATCCCAGTTGACCTTGGAGGATTTGCGCGTCACCAGCCCCTTCTCGACGAAGTCGAGGAACAGCATCTGCTGGCGGTGGTAGTAATCGACGTCGCAGGTGGCGAATTCGCGCGCCCAGTCCAGCGACAGGCCCATTACCTTGAGCTGCTCGCGCATGGCGGCGATGTTCTGGTAGGTCCATTCCTTGGGATGCACCTTGTTCTGCATCGCGGCGTTCTCAGCCGGCATGCCGAAGGCATCCCAGCCCATCGGATGCAGCACGTTGAAACCCTTGGCCCGCTTGTAGCGCGCCACCACGTCGCCCATCGTGTAGTTGCGCGTATGCCCGATATGGATGCGTCCCGATGGATACGGGAACATCTCCAGCACATAGTATTTCGGACGCGGATCGTCATTGTGCGCTTCGAAAAGCTTCTTCTCGGCCCAGGCCTTCTGCCATTTGGGTTCTGACGCGCGCGGGTTGTATCGTTCGGTTGCCATGGGACGTTTTTCACTTAAAAGCATACGGACTGCGGGCAAGAGCCCGGCAGTTCATGAAATGTGGTCCGGGTGTTCACCATGGTTTGGCAAACCCGTCAACCATATGGGCATCGCGGCTGACAAAAACGCGGGTCAAAACAGCGGGATTTGCATATGGACGACACCGTTCAGCAGTTTTTCGCGGTCAAGGCGAAGATCGCCGCCGCCGAGCGGGAGGCCGGCCGTGAAGCCGGCGCGGTGACGCTGGTGGCGGTCTCCAAGACCTTCGACGCCGCCGACATAGGCTCGGTCATCGAGGCCGGCCAGCGCGTCTTCGGCGAAAACCGCGTGCAGGAAGCGCAAGGCAAATGGCCTGACCTGAAGGAAGCTTTCCCCGACATCGAACTGCATTTGATCGGTCCGCTGCAGTCGAACAAGGCGAGGGAAGCGGTGGCTCTGTTCGAGGTCATCGAGACGGTCGACCGCGACAAGATCGCCGCGGAGCTCGCCAAGGAAATTGTCCGGCAAGGCCGTGCGCCAAAACTCTATGTCCAGGTGAACACCGGTTCCGAACCGCAGAAAGCCGGGATCGAACCGAGCGAGGCGGTCGCCTTCGTCAGACGCTGCCGGGAAGTGCACGGCCTCGGCATCGAAGGCCTGATGTGCATCCCGCCGGCGGACGAGAACCCCGGCCCCCACTTCGCCTTGTTGGAGAAACTCGGCAAGGAAGCCGGGGTCGCCAAACTGTCGATGGGCATGTCCGGCGACTTCGAGACCGCGATCGCCTTTGGCGCCACCAGCGTCAGGGTCGGTTCGGCGATTTTTGGAAGCCGGTAGTCCGAATTTCCAGCTTGCCGTGCATATCGCTGGGCCTGATCCACAAGCACCATTATACCAGTGCTTGAAACGAAACGTGCCGTTCCTATTTGCCTTGATGTCACCGCACATCCTCCTGGAGTCTCACGATGCGTTACAATCAGCTTGGAAACACGGGGCTATTCGTCTCCGAACTTTGCCTCGGCACCATGACCTTCGGCGCCGCCGGCCAGAACGCCCAATGGGGCCTGATCGCCAGCCTCGACCAGAAGGGCGTCAACGAGATCGTCGGCCGCTCGATCGCCGCCGGCGTCAACTTCTTCGACACGGCCGACGTCTATTCCGTCGGCGAGTCCGAACGCCTGCTTGGTCAGTCGCTTAGGGATCTCGGTGTTACCCGGTCAAACGTGGTCATCGCCACCAAGGTCCACGGCGCCATGGGTGAGGGACCAAACCAGCGCGGCTCCTCGCGCGGCCATATCATGGATTCGGTCGACGCCAGCTTGGAGCGGCTGCAGCTCGACCATATCGATCTCTATCAGTTGCACGGCACCGATGCGGTGACGCCGATCGACGAGACGCTGCGGGCACTTGATGATCTCGTCTCCAGCGGCAAGGTCCGCTATGTCGGCGTCTCCAACTGGCAGGCCTGGCGCATCGCCAAGGCGCTCGGCATCGCCGACCGCAAGGGCTTTGCCCGCTTCGAGACCGTCCAGTCCTATTATTCGATCGCCGGCCGCGACCTCGAACGCGAGATCGTGCCGCTGATCAACGAGGAGAAGCTCGGCCTGATGGTGTGGTCGCCGATGGCTGGCGGGCTGCTGTCCGGCAAATATGGGCCCGGCGCGCCGGGCAATGGCGAGGGCCGCCGCGCGTCCTTCAACTTCCCGCCGGTCAACGAGGACCGCGCCTGGGCGGCGGTCGCCGTCATGCGGGAGGTCGCCGAGAAGCATGATGTCGGCGTCGCGACCGTGGCGCTCGGCTATGTCCTGGCAAAGCCTTTCGTGATGAGCGTGATCATCGGCGCCAGCCGCATGGACCAGCTCGAGCAGAACCTTGCCGCCACCAGCCTCAAGCTCGATGCCGACGATCTCGCCAGGCTTGACGAAGTGAGCGCACTACCCGCCGAATATCCCGGCTGGATGGTCGAACGCCAGGGCGCCGGCCGTCGTCCGGGGCCTTTCGTGCCGAAGGCATAGCGCGTACCGCTGGCAAGTCGGTCCTTCAACGCCGCGCGTCTCGTCGACGCGCGGCTTCGATTACAGCCGAACGGTCTCGGCAAGAAAGTCGAGAAAGGCCCGCACACGTGCCGGCAGGTGTTTGCCCTGGCCGACATAGACGGCATGCGTCGGCTCTTCGTCGCCGGGGTTGAAATCTTCCAGCAGCGGCACCAGCCGGCCGGCGGCGATGTCGGGTTCGACATGCCAGCGCGCCAGTCGGGCGATGCCGGCCCCGGCGACGGTCGTTTGGCGCATCGCCTCGCCATCGGTCAATGCCAGGTTTCCGACAACCGGGGTGATCACCGGCGCGCCTGCCGTATCGATAAAAGGCCAGCCGTCGATATGCCGCGCGAAACTGAAGGCGAGCATGTTGTGACGCCCGAGATCGGACAGCGTGCGCGGCGTGCCATGTGCTTCGAGATAGGAAGGTGCCGCGACCAGCACCATTCGGCTTTGACCGAGCTTGCGCGCCACCAGCCTCGATTCGCGCAGCGGCCCGGCGCGGATCGCGACATCGGCCCGCTCTTCCAGCAGGTCGATCACGCTGTCGGTCAGCACAGCCTCGACGAAAATTTCGGGATAGCGCTCCAGAAAGCGCGGCAGCAGTTCCATCAGCCGGTGTTGGCCGAACGGCACGTAGCTGTTAACTCTCAGCCTGCCGCGCGGCGCGGCTCCCGCCGCGGCTTCACGCTCGGCCTTGTCCATGTCGGCGAGCACGCGCACGCCGCTGTCGTAGAACGCCGTCCCTTCCGGCGTGAGCTGGAGCTTGCGCGTCGAGCGGCTGACAAGCCGCGCCCCAAGCCGGGTTTCGAGCCGTGCTATCAGCTTGCTCACCGCCGATGGCGTCATCCGCAGCTGCCGCGCCGCGGCCGAAAAACTACCCGCCTCGACGACGCGCACGAAGACTTCGATCTCGCCGGAACGGTTGATGTCGGGCCTGGCCATCTGTGAATCTATTTCACAAGAAGTGTGCCTTGGGCAAGTCTGGTTCACAACATCGCGGATCATGATCTTCAGGGCCGGGGCGCGGACTGAGCGTCCTTCGCCGACAGATGGGACCATCGCCATGCCTCTTGCTCTTTATGCCCTCGCCGCCGGTGCTTTTGGCATCGGTGTTACCGAATTCGTCATCATGGGCCTGCTTATCGATGTCAGCAAAGACCTCGGCGTGTCGATCTCCGCCGCCGGCCAATTGATCTCTGCCTATGCGCTCGGTGTCGTCATCGGTGCACCCTTGTTGACCATTGCCACGGGCAACTGGCCGCGCAAAACCGTGCTGCTGGCGCTGATGGCGATCTTCACGATTGGCAACCTCGCTTGTGCGCTGGCGCCCGATTACTGGACGCTGATGGGTGCCCGCATCATCACCGCCTTCGCCCACGGCACCTTCTTTGGCGTCGGCTCGGTCGTCGCCACTGGTCTGGTCGCGCCCAACAGGAAGGCTTCGGCGATCGCGCTGATGTTCACCGGCCTGACCATCGCCAACATCCTAGGCGTGCCCTTCGGCACCTGGCTCGGCCAAGCCTTTGGCTGGCGTGCGACCTTCTGGGCGGTGACCGCCGTCGGCCTGGCGGCCTTCGCCGTCATCCTCGCCCTGGTGCCGCGCGGCCAGGCAGCGCCCGAGAAGAGCGATCTGCGCGCCGATCTCGCCGTTCTGCGCCGCACGCCCGTCCTGCTCGGCCTCGCCACCACGGTGCTCGGCTATGCCGGCGTCTTCGCCGTCTTCACCTACATCGCCCCGTTGCTCACCGAGATCAGCGGCTTCAGCGAAGCCGCTGTATCGCCGATCCTGCTCGTCTTTGGCGGCGGCCTCATCGCCGGCAATCTCGCCGGCGGCAAGATCGCCGATCGCTGGCTGGTGCCGGCGGTGCTCGGCAGCCTCGTGGTGCTGGCGCTGGTGCTTGCCACGATGAGCTTCGCCATTCACAGCCAGGTCATGGCCGTGATCTATGTCGGCCTGCTCGGCGCCGCCGCCTTCGCCACAGTGGCGCCGCTGCAGATGTGGATGCTGGAAAAGGCGCAAGGCGCCGGCCAGAGCCTGGCCTCATCGTTCAACATCGCCGCCTTCAATCTCGGCAATGCGGCCGGCGCCTGGCTTGGCGGCGCGGTCATCGCCCATGGCCTTGGACTGGGTTCGCTCACCTGGGTCGCCGCCCTGCTGCCGCTCGCGGCGCTCACCGTGGCTGGACTGGCGCTGCACCTCGATGGTGGCACCACATCAGGTGCGCCTGTCTCCGTCAGGTCGTGACGCCAGCCGACACCCGAATCCTCTCGACCTCTTCACAAACCACCAGGAGCAAGAAAATGGACTATCGACGTCTCGGCGCATCGGGCCTGAAAGTCCCGGCGCTTTCATTCGGCGCGGGCACCTTCGGCGGCTCCGGCCCGCTGTTCGGCGCCTGGGGCAACAGCGACGCGCAGGAAGCGCGGCGGCTGATCGACATCTGTCTCGAGGCCGGCGTCAACCTGTTCGACACGGCGGACGTCTATTCGAACGGCGCCTCGGAGGAGGTGCTCGGCGAAGCGATCAAGGGCCGTCGCGACGCGGTGCTGATCTCGACCAAGACGGCGCTGCCGATGGGCGAAGGGCCGGGCGACTACGGCTCCTCGCGCTCGCGGCTGATCAAGTCGGTCGACGCCGCGCTGAAGCGCCTCGGCACCGATTATATCGACCTGCTGCAACTGCACGCCTTCGATGCGGGCACGCCGATCGAGGAAGTGCTGTCGACGCTGGATGACCTCGTTCGCTCCGGCAAGCTGCGCTATGTCGGCGCCTCCAACTTCTCCGGCTGGCAGGTGATGAAGTCGCTCGGCTTGGCGGAGAAGCACGGCTATCCCCGCTACGCCGCGCATCAGGTCTACTATTCGCTGCTCGGCCGCGACTACGAATGGGAGCTGATGCCGCTCGGCCTCGACCAGGGCGTCGGCGCGCTGGTCTGGAGCCCGCTCGGCTGGGGCCGCCTGACCGGCAAGATCCGCCGTGGCCAGCCTCTGCCGGAAAAGAGCCGGCTGCACGAGACGGCTGATTTCGGGCCGCCGGTCGGGGACGAGCATCTCTATCGGGTCATGGATGAGCTCGACGCGGTGGCGCAGGAAACCGGCAAGACCGTGCCGCAGATCGCCATCAACTGGCTGCTGCGGCGCCCGACCGTTTCCTCCGTTATCATCGGCGCTCGCAACGAGGAGCAGCTGCGCCAAAACCTTGGCGCCGTCGGCTGGGCGCTGACACCGGAGCAAGTGAAGAAGCTCGACGCCGCAAGCGAAGTCACCGCGCCCTACCCGTACTTCCCCTATCGCCGCCAGGAGGGCTTCGCCCGGCTGAACCCGCCGGCGGTTTGAGCCGCGCTGGCGTTGAAGCTGCCAATCTCCCCCCCTTGCGGGGAGATCAGCTGTATCACCGCTCAATGCAGCACGAACTCCCCATCCACCTTGCGCCATTCATTCGGCGCGATCAGCTTCTGGTGCGTGTAGACCACCGAATGCAGTGGCCCGTCGAGCTTGGCTTTCCAGAATTCGACGAACCGGATCAGCACCGGAAACCTCGGAGCGATGTCGTAGTCCTGCCAGACGAAGCTCTGCAGGAGATGCGGGTGGTCGGGGAAATGATAAAGAATCTTGGCCGTGGTCAGGCCGTAGCCTTTGAGCATCAGGTCCATTTCAAGATGGTCGTGCATTATGGTCCCCTTGGGCGGTCCCCTGGTTGATTCTCCTTTCCTCCCAGCTGCCAATTGTGCGCGCCGTTACTTAACTGTCTATTGATTTTTGTTGATCTCAAGGGAAGTTTTCGCGTAAAAACATGCGGTTAGCAGCGAACCGCGTCGAGTGCTGACAGTTCCGGAAAGCGCCCCTGCGGCATCCCGCCGCGCGAATCCAACGTCTAATGTTGCCGTCGCGACGGAACTGGTAATAATGCCGCCGAATTCGCGGCTGCGTCGCCGCGGTTCCGCGGGCGTTTCAAGCCGGCGGACTGGTTCGGGAGGAAAGCCAAGAAATGTCCGAGGTTCATGTCCATCGCGTCCAGCCGGCGTGGAAGAAGAACGCCCTGATCGACAATGACACCTACCTCAAATGGTATGCCGACAGCGTGAAGAACCCGGACAAGTTCTGGGGCAAGCACGGCAAGCGCATCGACTGGTTCAAGCCCTTCTCCAAGGTCAAGAACACCTCCTTCGACGGCAAGGTCTCGATCAAGTGGTTCGAGGATGGCCAGACCAATGTCTCCTACAATTGCATCGACCGCCACCTCAAGAAGCGCGGCGACCAGACCGCCATCATCTGGGAAGGCGACAACCCCTACGACGACAAGAAAATCACCTACAACGAACTCTACGGGCACGTCTGCCGGCTCGCCAATGTGATGAAGAAGCACGGCGTCAAGAAAGGCGACCGCGTCACCATCTACATGCCGATGATCCCGGAGGCGGCCTACGCGATGCTGGCCTGCACGCGTATCGGCGCTATCCATTCGGTCGTCTTCGGCGGCTTTTCGCCGGACGCCTTGGCCGGTCGCATCGTCGATTGCGAATCGACCTTCGTCATCACCGCCGATGAGGGTCTGCGCGGCGGCAAACCTATTCCGCTCAAGGAAAACACCGACAAGGCGATCGACATCGCCGCCAAGCACCATGTCAAGGTCAAGACCGTCGTGGTCGTGCGCCGCACCGGCGGCAAGATCGGCTGGGCGCCGGGACGCGATGTCTGGTATCACGACGAAGTCGCGACGGTGAAGGTTGATTGCAAGCCGGAGAAGATGAAGGCGGAGGATCCGCTGTTCATCCTCTACACGTCGGGCTCGACCGGCAAGCCGAAAGGCGTGCTGCACACCACCGCCGGCTACCTCGTCTATGTGTCGATGACGCACCAATATGTCTTCGACTATCATGACGGCGACATCTATTGGTGCACCGCAGATGTCGGCTGGGTGACCGGCCACAGCTACATCGTCTACGGGCCGCTCGCCAACGGCGCCACCACGCTGATGTTCGAGGGCGTGCCGAACTACCCCTCTCAGTCGCGCTTCTGGGAAGTCATTGACAAGCACAAGGTCAACATCTTCTACACCGCGCCGACGGCGCTGCGCGCGCTAATGGGTGCCGGCGACGCGCATGTGAAGAAGACCTCTCGCAAGTCGCTGCGCGTGCTGGGCTCGGTCGGCGAGCCGATCAACCCGGAAGCCTGGGAGTGGTATTTCAACGTCGTCGGCGACGGCAGGGTCCCGATCGTCGATACATGGTGGCAGACCGAGACCGGCGGCATCCTGATCACGCCGCTGCCGGGCGCCACCGACCTCAAGGCGGGTTCGGCGACACGGCCCTTCTTCGGCATCAAGCCGCAGCTGGTCGATAGCGAGGGCAAGGTGGTGGACGGTGCGGCCGACGGCAACCTCTGCATCACCGATTCCTGGCCCGGCCAGATGCGCACCGTCTATGGCGATCACGACCGTTTCGTGCAGACCTATTTCTCCGCCTACAAAGGAAAATACTTCACCGGTGACGGCTGCCGCCGCGACGCCGATGGCTACTACTGGATCACCGGCCGCGTCGACGACGTCATCAACGTCTCCGGCCACCGCATGGGCACGGCCGAGGTCGAATCGGCCCTGGTCAGCCATGACAAGGTTTCCGAGGCCGCCGTCGTCGGCTATCCCCATGATATCAAGGGCCAAGGCATCTATTGCTACGTCACCCTGATGGCCGGCGGGCAGCCGAGCGAGGATCTGCGCAAGGAGCTTGTCGCCCATGTCCGCAAGGAGATTGGCGCCATCGCCACGCCGGACAAGATCCAGTTCGCGCCCGGCCTGCCCAAGACGCGTTCGGGCAAGATCATGCGGCGCATCCTGCGCAAGATCGCCGAGGATGATTTTTCCGCGCTCGGCGACACCTCGACGCTTGCCGATCCGGCCGTGGTCGACGACCTCGTTGCCAACAGGCAGAACAAGAAGGGCTGATGCGGGAAGACGCGGTATTGGGCACCGTCACTCAGTTGTGGCGCTATCCGGCAAGTTCGCTCGCCGGCGAGCGCCGGGACACCATCCTGGTTGGACCGGCTGGGATCGAGGGCGACCGCCTGTTCGGCCTTGTCGATGCTTCGGACAATGAGATCGCCCGGCCCGATCGTGACGCCAAGTGGAACAAGGTGCCGCGCATCCGCACCCGGCTGAGCCGCGACAGCGAACTGGAAATCGCCGTCCCCGATGGCGACTGGCTCGCCGCCCCCGGCGCCGAATGCGACCGCGTCGTGTCGGCCTATCTCGGCTTCCGCGCCTCGATCCGGCCGTTCCGCGGGGAGAACGCGGCCGGCTATGCCGGGCCGCTGACCGCGGAGCGCTACCGCAAGGCGCCGATCCATCTCCTGACCACCGCCTCGCTGGCACGGCTGGAGGCGCTCCATCCGGAGGGGGTCGCCGATCCGCGCCGCTTCCGTCCCAACATCGTCGTCGACATGGCCTCGGTCGACGGCTCGTTTCCTGAAACCGAATGGATCGGCAAGAAGCTCGCCATCGGCGACCTCGTCCTGACCATCTCGGAGCCGTGCCGCCGCTGCGGCTTCACCATCATCGCCCAGGATGGTTTCGACCATGACCCCGCCATCCTGCGCAATCTGGTCCGCCACAACGCCCACAACCTCGGCGTCTACTGCACCGTCGACCGGCCCGGTCGTGTCGAGACCGGCGCGCCGATGCGGTTCGTCTGACCTTCCGGCCCAAGCCTATCGATAAAGATCCGCCCGCGTCGGTGGCAGGCCGCTCGGGCCTCGCGCGCGTTTGGTGGCGACAGTCTGGAATATCTGCGCCGAGGCGCGTTCGAAGGTGATGGAGCAGCCGCTCAGGTAAAGCAGCCACAGCCGCGCCTTGGCTTCGCCGACCTCGGCGATCGCCTCGTCGAACCGCGCCTGCAGACGCTCGGCCCACAGCCTGCAGGTGCGGGCATAGTGCTCGCGCAAATTCTCGACATCATAGACGAGGAAGCCGTGTGCTTCGAGATTGCTTGATGTCATGCCGATCGTGTCGAGTTCGCCACCCGGGAAAATGTATTTGATCAGCGCCTTGTATTCCGGCCCCTTGCGCAGGGTCTTCTTGACGTCGCCCTTGCTGCGCCTGGTGATGGCGTGATGCAGATAGATGCCGCCCGGTTTCAGCAGCCGGTGGACAGCGGAGAAATAAGCGGCATGGTTTGCCAGGCCCAGATGCTCGAACATGCCGATGGACGATATCTTGTCGAAGGTGCCGGTGAGCTCCGCATAGGACTTTATCTCGATGGTGATCTTGTCCTCCAGACCCTCGGCGCGAATGCGCTCGCGCGCTAGTGAGGTCTGGGCTTGCGACAGCGAGACGCCGTGTCCGACGACACCATAGTTTTTCGCGGCGTGGATCAGCATCGCGCCCCAGCCGCAGCCGATGTCGAGCAATCTTTCGCCGGGCTTCAGCCGAAGCTTGCGGCAGATATGGTCGAGCTTGTCGACCTGCGCCTCGTCGATGCCGTTTGCGAAATCCTGGAAATACCCGCAGCTATAGACCATGCGCTCGTCGAGAAAGAGCCCGTAAAAGGCATTCGAGATGTCATAGTGATGCTGGATCGCCTCCTTGCTGGAGCCGCTGACGAACGGGTTGCGCCCCGCGAGATCGACCCGCGACGCCATCTGCTTTCTCGAAAACAGCACCGCCGGCAAGTCACGCAGGAGCGCCCGTTTGGGCAACGCCTTCAGCTTCGACCGCAGCTTGCCCGTCGAAGGCAGGGCATAGAAATCGAACAGCGATCCGTCCTCGATGTCGACGGCCTTGGATATCCACATCTCGATAAGGGTCGACAGGGACGGTCGGCGAACGATCTGCCAGACAATGTCGTGGTCGTTGATGACCAGCACGGGGCCGGTGGCGCGGCCGATCCGCTCGCCGGTCCACAGCCTGACCGCGAAGCCGGGCTTGACCGCCTCGACTACCGTTCGAACGATGCGCGCAGCTCTTTCGGTGGCGTCCATGCTCTCCCCGCGGTCGATGATGCGATGTTGTCCTTTTGGGCCGCGGATCGCAAGCACGTCACGCTTTTTCCACCCGGCATCTTGTCATTTGCTGCAACGCACCCCATCATGAGTGTGTGTTCAACAAATCGAAAGGAGGTGATCCGATGTCGAGTGATTTCGTTTTCCAGAACGTGGGCTCAGCGGATTGCACTTTCGGGAAGCAGTCTTCCCGTTAAGGCGCGAGATGCGCGGTCGGTGACGTAAGCGTCACCACCATTGAGCCGCGCCATGGACGGAAACACGGAAGGCCGCCGGCTTCGAAAGAAGCGGCGGCCTTTTCCTTTTTACGGTCTATTGGGTCAGTACGACCTTTTCGGTGTTGCGGATGATTTCCTGAAAGGCATTATCCGATTCCAGCCCGGTGGACACCTCGAAATAATGTCTCTCGGCGGCGGAGGCGTCTTTCGAAGAACAATCCTTTAGCACCGCCTTTGCCTGATCCCTCTCGGTTGCCGACATATCCTTATCGTTGAGGTCGAAGCCGATGGTGAAAATCTCGATGTCGTCATTTTTCATATTGTCGCACAGCGTTTCAGCATTGCCGCGCGCAAGATTGCCCTGGCTGTTGTATCTCCCAGCAACACCCGCGAAGGCGGTATTGAACTGGCCATCGGTCATCAGGATCGCAACCTTGGCGACCTTCTTCGCATCGGCGTTCGAAGCGCCGTTGCCGAGACCGGCATTCTCGATCGCAGCGCGCCATTGCGGCGACAGCATGTAATAGGTCCACTGAATGGCGATCGCGCCGGCCGTATAACCATCGGCCTGGAAGTCGTCGATCGAATCAAGCAATGCCTCCGAATCCGCGGTCAGCGGGATCACTTGCGCGTCAGGACACTTGTTCATTCCCTGGTCGCTGAGATGATCGTCCCGATTTACCAGGGCATAATATTTCTTGCCGTTCCTGTCTATGCGAACCGTGTCAGGGCCATCGGCGCTCAAGTCGGCATCGCCGTTCTTATTCTTGCGCTCGGTAGCGCAACTATCCGGGTGTGGCATGGCCGCCCCAACAATGGAGACGTAGTCGCTGAAGGACGGCAGCAGATTTTTGCCCGTCTTGGCAACGAGAAGCGAACTGCCGGCGACGGGTGGTAGTTCGGAACTCCCTTGCTTCTCGGCATAGACGTTTTCGGCCAGTTTTCCGGCGTTCACGCCAGATGCATAGGGCACAATCGCGACACGGACGCGGGGGTTCTTCGGGTCTTGGTTCTCGAGCATCGTCTTGACGGCGTTCGTCGCGGCGACTTTCAGATCGCCGATCTTGTTGACGTTGCCCCGCCTGGCCATCGATCCCGTTATGTCGAGCATCATGGCTACCTCTATCTGCTTGTCGGAATAGAGCGCTGTGGTGGAAGCGCCGACGCGCTGCATGTCACCGGTGCTGAACAACGGGAAATAGAGGCCGACATCGACGTGGGCATCCGCCTGGACCGTGTTGGCGGTCCTGTCGACGATCAGCTTGTCGAGCACGATCTGGCCAGCGTGCAGAATGCCCCCCGTGCCGTTGGCGTCGAGAAAGGCCTGCACGGATTTGTTTGCGTCGGCCTCCTTGATGGCGCCGGTGGTCAGGTCACGTGCCGTCGATGTCACTGCCGCGTCGATCACGCCCTGCAGGCTCGATCTGGCGTTGTAGAGCTGCGTGATATTGACCGAGAAGCCTGCGGCCAGCGCCAAGACCGAGGCAGCAAAGCCGAACAGGACCGCGAAATTTCCACTGCGGTCTCTGGCGAAGCCGCCGACCGCGTGAACAAGACCCCCGTAATTCCGCATCCAACAGCCTCCACTTGCCTCGGCCTCGTCGCCGCATCGGGGGCAATGCAGGATTCCAGCCGGAACGGGAGGCGACCCGATCCGCGATCGGGAATTCACCAGCAGAACATTGCTTTTATTGGATTTTCACGGGGTAAGAAGGTGAACGGTCGGTAAACGTCAGCGTGTATCCGCGCGCACCTTTACCGGACGCTTACCATGCCCATAGCGAAGTGCTGGTCCGGTGTCCGGCGACGTCTTGTTGCGGCACAGCATCTCTGTCCCGAAGCGGGCCAACTGTCCCAGGATTGCGAAGCATGTCGAGGCACAAACCCGGCCAGGTGTGTTGAGATTCAGGTCAGGCCAAGCCATTTGCAGCCCGGCCTCACCTGAATATCAACGCAGCTAGGCCAGCATCCGCGCGCTGACCGTCCTGTCGATGCCGTGATAGGGTGGATTGAACAGCCTGCCTTCCTGTTCGTAGGTCCATATCTTGAACAAGCTCAGCCGGTGCGGGCCGAAACTGTGCAGCAAGGGAACGTCGGTGGCGTCGCGGCCGCGCGCAATGACGACGCGACCGGTCCTCGGCCGGTTGTGGCGCGGGTCGAACGTATACCACTTGCCGTCCAGGAAGGCTTCCATCCAGGCCGAGAAATCCATCGGCGCGGGATCCGCCGGCACGCCGATATCGCCGAGGTAGCCGTTCACGTAGCGCGCCGGAATGTTCATGCAGCGGCAGAGCGTGATCGCCAGATGGGCAAAGTCTCGGCACACCCCGACACGTTCCTCGTGCGCTTGCGCGGCGGTGCGGGTCGAACGGGCATAGCCGTAGCCGAAGGACAGGCGGTTATGGACATAGTCGACGATCGCCTGCACCCGCGCCCAGCCGGAAGGAAGATGGCCGAAGAGCTGCCAGGCAAGGTTACTCAGATGATCCGTCTCGCAATAGCGGCTGCCCAGGAGATAGAACAGCACCTCGTCGGGCAGCTCGGCGACGGGCATTTCCCGGGCCAGCGTATTGACCTCATCCGTCTCGCCGCTGTCCTCCACGACCGCGTCATAAAGGATGCGAAAGCCGCCGGCCGGCGCCGTGAAGCGTCGGCAGGCATTGCCGTGCAGGTCATGATAGAGTCTGGTCGGCACCGAAGGCGAGGTCAGGACACGCGTCTGCCGCTTGATGTCGGCCTGCCTGTCCTTGTGAATCTCGAGCAGCGAAATCACCGGAGTGGCCTCGGCGCATTCGATGGCAATCTCATAGCCGAGGCGTATCAGCATGGGCATCGTCCCTGGTTCGCGGGGTGGGAATTGTACGTTTGAAACGTTGCAAGGTGACGGTGGTTCCCTGGATCGCGTCCCAAATGCGCTCCCGCGCCTTTCCCCAAAATGCGCTCGCGCGCCTTTCCATGTCAGCGCCTTGGCGTTACGGTTGCGTCCTCCCTCGACCCCTCCCCCACACTTCAAGGAAAATCATGTTTGCTGGCAGAAAATTCGCCGCCTTCCTCTTCGATATGGACGGCACGCTCATCAATTCCATCGCCTCGGCGGAGCGGGTCTGGGGCGATTGGGCGCGGCGCCACGACCTCGATGTCGCGGCCTTCCTGCCGACGATCCACGGCGTACGGGCGATCGAGACCATCACCGCCCTGGCGCTTCCGGGCGTCGACCCGGGACACGAAGCGGATCTGCTGCTGAAGGCCGAGGCCGACGATCTCGACGGCATCGTCCAGATCGCCGGCGCCGTGGCATTCCTCAATTCCCTGCCGCCGGAGCGCTGGGCGATCGTAACCTCGGCGCCACGCTCGTTGGCGCTTGCACGCATGAAGGTCGCCGGCATTCCCGTCCCCGCGGTCCTCGTCGCGGCGGAGGACGTTTCCCGCGGCAAGCCGGCGCCAGATTGCTTCCAGCTCGGCGCAAGACGCCTTGGCTTCGACGCGCGCGATTGCCTGGTGTTCGAGGACGCCCCGGCCGGCATCGCGGCGGCGGAGGCGGCGGGCGCTTCGGTCATGGTGATCAACGCCACGCACCAGCACCCCCTGGCAACACAGCACGCCGCGATATCAGGTTATGACGCAATCGGCATCACCGTCGACGAGCGAGGCTGGGTTGCGCTCGAGCCGCAGCGCAACGCTGCTTGAGATCAGTCGCTAGAAATCACTGGTCAGGCCTTTGACCTCCCAGTCACCATAGCGGCCGGGCTCCTTGCCGCCACGGCCGCCGATCTCCCGCGGAAGTGCTGCTTCCTTGCGGCGGTAGTCCTGCCGCCTTGCCTCGGCTTCCTGCAGCGCGCGGCGGGCGGCGGGCGTCAGCTCCCGTGGCGGCGTGCCATCGTCCGGGCCGGGCGGCGTTTTACTGGTTTCGTCGTTCATGCGATATTTCCAGTGGATTGAAACGGGAACGGGCGTTTCCCATCATATAGCGATGACCTCACGAGGATCGAGCCTTTTTCACCACCATCCGGACAGGAGCAGACGATGAACACCATTCGCACCGCCATGCTTCTCGCCGCCATGACGGCGCTGTTCATGGGCGTCGGTTTTTTGATCGGCGGTTCGGGCGGCATGATGATCGCGTTGGTCATTGCCGCCGGCACCAATTTGTTCAGCTACTGGAACGCCGACAAGATGGTGCTGTCGATGAATCGCGCCGTCGAGGTCGACGAGAAAAACGCGCCGGAATATTACGCCATCGTCCAGGCGCTGGCCAAACAGGCCGGCCTGCCGATGCCCAGGACCTATCTGATCGACAATCCGCAACCGAATGCCTTTGCCACCGGCCGCAATCCGCAGAACGCGGCGGTCGCCGCCTCCACCGGCCTGCTGCAGCGGCTGACCCATGAGGAGGTCGCCGCCGTGATGGCGCATGAGCTCGCCCACGTCCAGCACCGCGACACGCTGACCATGACCATCGTCGCCACCTTTGCCGGCGCCATCTCGATGCTCGGCAATTTCGCCTTTTTCCTCGGCGGCAGCCGCGAAAACAACAATCCGTTCGGCTTTGTCGGCGTGCTGGCGGCGATGATCGTGGCGCCCTTCGCCGCCATGATCGTGCAGATGGCGGTCAGCCGTACCCGCGAGTACGAGGCCGACCGGCGCGGCGCCGAAATCTGTGGACACCCGCTGTGGCTGGCCTCCGCGCTTGACAAGATCGCCCGCGGGGCCGAACGCATTCCCAATCCCGATGCCGAGCGCAATCCGGCGATGGCGCATCTCTTCATCATCAACCCCCTGCATGGCGAGCGCATGGACAGTCTGTTCTCCACCCATCCGAGCACCGACAACCGCATCGCCGCGCTGCAGGCGATGGCACAGCGGATGGGCGAAGGCGCTCCGCCAGCCACGCAGCGCCAAGCGCCGATGTCAACGCAGGCTGACGAGCCGGAGATGACCGGACCGTGGGGCAAGCCAACCGCGCCAGAACGGGCGGCCGAGCCGGCCAGCCCAAAATCCAATCCGTGGGGTCGCAATCCGACCGGGCCCAAGGGCCGGTGGTCGTGAGCGTCGCGGGCAGGGCACCTCGACGCACGGTTCCAGGCGATCAGGATCACAATGCCGGCAGCGAATTCGTTGCCGGCCTTGCCGCGCGCAAGGCGGCGGCGCGACTGCTGGCCGCCGTCATCGACGCCCGCACGCCGCTCGACGGCCTGACCGATCACGAGAACGGCCATCCGCAATACAAGGCGCTCGATCTGCGCGACCGTGGCCTGGTACGCGCCATACTGGTCACCGCGCTGCGCTACCGCATGACCATAGCGGGGCTCCTGGCGCGGCGCCTGGAAAAGCCGCTGCCGCCCAACGCGACCGCCTTGTCGCATATCCTGCATGTGGCGGCGGCGCAGATCCTGTTCCTCGATATCCCCGACAGCGCCGCCGTCGACCTCGCGGTGACGCACGCCAAGTCCGATCCGCGCACGCAGCGCTTTTCCGGCCTGGTCAACGGTGTGCTGCGCACGCTCGCGCGGGCCAAGGAATCCGAGCTTCCGGCCGCGCTTGCCGCCACCAACGAAGCGCCGAAATGGTTTTCCGACCGGTTGAAGGCCGCTTACGGCGCCGAGAAGGCCCGGCGGATCCTGGCTGCCCACCGCCACGAGGCGCCGGTCGATTTCTCGGTCAAGGCCGATCCCGAACTCTGGGCCGAAAAGCTTGGCGGCATTGTCCTGCCGACGGGCACGGTTCGGGTGGAGAAGCTTGCCGGCGCCGTCACCGAATTGCCTGGCTTCGCGGAGGGTGCATGGTGGGTCCAGGACGCGGCCGCCAGCTTGCCGGCAAGACTGTTCGGCGATGTCAGCGGATTGCGCGTCGCCGATCTCTGCGCCGCGCCCGGCGGCAAGACCGCGCAGCTCATTCTCGCCGGTGCCAAGGTCACCGCCGTCGACACTTCGAAGAACCGGCTGGCGCGGTTGACGCAGAACCTTGCCCGCCTCGGCCTCTCCGCCGAAATCGTCCAGGCCGATCTGCTCAAATACGAGCCGGCGGAGTTGTTCGACGCCGTGCTTCTTGACGCGCCATGTTCCTCGACCGGCACCGTTCGGCGACATCCCGACGTGCCGTGGACCAAGACGGCGGCGGACGTCGAAAAACTCGCCGACCTGCAACGCAGGCTGCTCGCCCGCGCCGTGATGCTGGTCAGGCTCGGCGGCCGGATCGTCTTTTCCAATTGTTCGCTCGATCCGCGGGAAGGCGAGGAACTCTACCGCGCCTTCCTGGTCGACAATCCGGGGGTGACCACCGATCCGATCCGGCCGGGTGAATTTGCCTGTCTCGACCCGTTCCTCACATCCGGTGGCGCGCTGCGCACCACGCCCGCCGACATGGTGCTGGGCGCACCCGCGATTTCCGGCCTCGACGGCTTCTACGCAGCCCGCATGCGGCGTGCCGGGTAAAGCAATCCCAGGAAAAGCGTGTAACGGTTTTCCGTCCGGAATTGCGTGAAGACAAAGAGTTAGAGCGGGCGGCGATTCCATCGAACGCTGAACGCTCTAAAGCATGTCATCAAGGCTCCAATGATTGCCCCAGCGGGCATCGATTTCGTCGTCGACATTCTGGTAGCGGATATCCGTCGACAGCCGGATCAGCCCATCGAGGCTCTGGTTGGTCGTCGAGGCATGGATCATGTAGGGCGAGTGAAGGACGATGTCGCCCGCTTCGAAATCCGCCATCAGCCAGCGCGTGTCGAACCGCTCCGCCATATCGGGCAGGTCCTTCGACACCCAGCCGCCCTCACTCATGTTGCGATTATAGGCACTGATGCGCTCCTGCGGACTGAGAGCGGAATTGTCCTTGTTGAACTGTCTCTCCAGGGCGGCGCCGACGGCGTGTGATCCCTCCAGGTAGACCAGGCCTCCCATGTCGATGGTCGTGTCGCCGATCGGTATCCAGGTCGTCACCACCCGGTTGGTTCCTCCGCGCAGATAGACGAGATCGTAATGCGCCGGCGTCGCGGTGGCCGTTCCAGGCAAGGTGAAGCGCATGATCTTGCGCCTGTGCAGATAGGATAGGCCGCCCACGAAACCATCCATCAAGCGCGACAGGCGCGGCTGCGCGCAAAAGCCTTCATAGCCGGTTGACCGGACCACCGACATCAGCCGGCGCTCGGCGAGCTGACGGTCGATGGCACGATCCGAAGCGATGCCGAGCGAGGGATCCGTCCCGGGTTCCAAAAGCCCGCTCTCGGCAAGATGGGAAAGCACCCAGCCACGAAAATCGATCACTTCCCTGCGGGGCAAAAGGCCCTTCAGCCACACATAGCCTTGGGTCGCATAAAGATGCCGGATGGCTTCAATGCCGACGGACGGGTCGGTCGCGGAAAGGTATCCGAGCCTGTTCGGCATTGTCGACAGCAGCTTGCCGTCAGCTGTGAGGGCAACCGGCGGGGTGTCCGGAAATGCCTGCTCATCCGTTGATACCGACATTTCAATCACCTGGATCGTTTCGACCTTGGCCGGAGAATACCTTATCATTCGGCCCCTTCCTATGGATAGGAAACCGACCTCCATTTGCTCACGCCGTTTCAGCCGCGCATCCTGTTCGCGAGGCAATTGCGGCGGCTACCGATTCGATCGAACGGTCGCGACGAGGGTCTATATCGGCGATGCCTTCCGCGTTCCGCGGCCCTTTCGGGACCGCGAAAACTGTTGGCCCAGCGCGTTTGGCCGCCGCCGCAAGAAGACATAAGTCGCAGGAAAACCGGCTGTATGGCCCGGAAAAGACGTGACTTTTTTAGGGGCGACCCGGCCACGGCCCCGTTGCGCGCCTTACCGAGGCGAAATCCGCCTTCGCATAAGTTCTTGAATCATATAAGCTTGTGCTTGGGATAGAGGACGACCAGGAGGGGTTTTGGCACTTGCTGCCGGCAACACGACGCGTCTGTGGACGCTGGTCGCGAAGGAGTTCTGGCGCAAGACGCGCCGGCGCCTGCGCGCCGGGCCGATCTATCGCTGGCGCTATTCGGGCCGCACGCCCGAACGTGTCCTGATCGCACCGCCGGACCTGCGCCTCGCCGATCCGCAGATCGCGCTCGAGATCTACTACGGCCGTTATCCCCTGTCCGGCCACCTGGTCGAGACCGGCGGCAAATCCCCTTTCCAGATCAATGTCCCCAATCACGGTTGGCAGAAAACGCTGCATGGCTTCCGCTGGCTGCGCCATATGCGCGCCGCCGGCACCGAGCTTGCCGCCGCCAACGCCCGTGCCCTGGTTTCGGACTGGATCGCCATGCATGGCAATCATATTTCGGGCGTTGCCTGGGAGCCAGGCACGACCGCCAAACGCATCATTGCCTGGCTGCAGCACTCCTCCATCGTGCTGCAGGGTGCCGAGTTCCCCTTCTACCGCGCTTTCCTGAAATCGCTGGCCATGCAAATCCGCTATCTCAGGTCGATGGCGCGCGAAATGCCCGACGGCAAGGACCGGCTGCGCGCCCGCATCGCGCTGGCCTTCGCGGCGCTGTCCCTGCCGGCGCCGGCTTCGGCGCTGCGCGGCGCCACCCGCAACCTCGCGGGGGAACTCAATCGCCAGATCCTTGCCGACGGCGGTCACATCTCGCGCAATCCAATGGCGGTGCTGGAAATCCTCGCCGACCTCCTGCCGCTGCGCCAGACCTATGCCAACCAGGCCGAAGCGCCGCCGCAGGCGCTGATCGGTGCCATCGACCGCATGCTGCCGGCATTGCGTTTCTTCCGCCACCAGGACGGCAGCCTCGCCCGGTTCAACGGCATGGGCGCCACCATCCATGACCGCATCGCCACCATCCTGCGCCATGACGACACCGCCGGCGCACCGCTGCTGCATGCGCCGCATTCGGGCTATGAGCGGCTGGCGATGGGCGGCACCACCGTCATAGCCGATACCGGCCTGCCGCCACCGGTCGACGTGTCCAATGCAGCGCATGCCGGCTGCCTTGCCTTTGAACTGTCGTCGGGCCGCCAGCACTACATCGTCAATGCCGGCATCGACACCTACGGCGCCGCCGAGTTCCGGCCGCTGGCCCGCGCCACCGCCGCGCATTCGACGGCCACCATCAACGACACGTCTTCGGCGCGTTTCACCCACGCGCTGCGGGTAAACGATCAGTTGGGTTCACCGTTGATCGGCGGCCCGCAGCAAGTGCAGTGCAAGCGCATCGACCAGAAAGGCGTCCACGGCTTCGTTGCCCGCCATGACGGCTATCTCCAGCGTTTCGGCTTCCTGCATGAGCGCGAGTTGAAACTCTCCTCGGACGGCAATGTGCTGGCGGGCCGGGACCGGTTCCAGCGGCCGGGCAGCACAGCGATCCGCAACAATGGCCGCGATTTCATCACCGTGCGCTTTCACATCCACCCCGACATCAATCTGCTGCAGGACGAGCAGGAGCGGCTGGTCCTGACCGGCGATCAGGCCGATACCTGGGTGTTCACCTCCAGCGAAGTGGTGCCCGAAGTTGAGGAATCGATCTATTTCGCCGGTCTTGGCGGTCCGCGCCGCAGCCGCCAGATCGTGCTCGCCTTCAAGGCGTCCGAAATTGCCGACGTCCACTGGCAGCTGACCCGCACAAAGATCGCCGGTTATTCCGAAAACAATTGAGCTTGCGGCGGCAATGGCATGCCGCGAAAAGCCAACGCTTGATTTCCGAGCCTCATGTGCTACGGCGCGGGCACGCTCCTCCAGACAAGAAAGGCCGCCAGCCATGGCCGTTCCTGCCAAGAACATTCCTGCCCCGGACCTCGTTCCGGTCCGCCGTGCGCTGCTCTCCGTCTTCGACAAGACGGGCTTGATCGACTTTGCCAGGGCACTGGCCGCGGCCGGCGTCGAGCTGGTCTCCACCGGCGGCACGGCAAAAGCGATCGCCGAGGCCGGCATGGCGGTGCGCGACGTCTCCGAGCTCACCGGCTTCCCCGAGATCATGGATGGCCGCGTCAAGACGCTGCACCCGTCCGTGCATGGCGCGCTGCTTGGTGTGCGCGACGACCCCGAGCACGCATTGGCGATGCGCAAATACGGCATCGAGCCGATCGATCTCGTCGTCTCCAATCTTTACCCGTTCGAGGAAGTTCGCCGCTCCGGCGCCGACTACGCGGCGATCGTCGAGAACATCGACATTGGCGGCCCGGCGATGATCCGCGCGTCGGCCAAGAACCACGCCTATGTCGCCATCGTCACCGACCCCGGCGATTACGCCGCTGTGCTCAACGCGCTGGAGATGAACATCGGCACTCTGTCGTTGGATTTCCGCAAGAAGCTGGCGGCGAAGGCCTTCGCCCGCACCGCCACCTACGATGCGGCGATCTCGGGCTGGTTCGCCGAGGCGCTGGAGATCGAGCATCCAACCTGGCGCGCTTTTGGCGGCAGGCTGGCCGAGGTGATGCGCTACGGCGAGAACCCGCACCAGGGCGCCGGCTTCTACGTCAATGGCGACAAACGGCCGGGCGTCGCCACGGCGCGGCAGCTGCAGGGCAAGCAGCTATCCTACAACAACATCAACGATACCGACGCCGCTTTCGAATTGGCCGGCGAATTCGATCCCAATCGCTCGGCCGCCGTCGCCATCATCAAGCACGCCAATCCGTGCGGCGTGGCCGAAGGCACATCGCTGAAAGCGGCCTACGCAAAGGCGCTCGCCTGCGACCCGGTCTCGGCCTTCGGCGGCATCGTCGCCTTGAACCGCACCCTTGACGCCGAGGCGGCCGAGGAAATCGTGAAAACCTTCACCGAGGTGATCATCGCGCCCGACGCGACCGACGAGGCTGCTGCAATCATAGCTGCCAAGAAGAATTTGCGCCTGCTGGTCACCAGCGGCCTGCCGGACCCGCGCACGGCCGGCACGACGGTCAAGTCGGTTTCAGGCGGCCTGCTGGTCCAAGGCCGCGACAATGCCGTGGTCGACGACCTCGACCTGAAGGTGGTAACGAAGCGCGCGCCGACGCCGGCTGAAATGGCCGATCTCAAATTCGCCTTCCGCGTCGCCAAGCACGTCAAGTCGAACGCCGTAGTCTACGCCAAGGACGGCGCCACGGTCGGCATCGGCGCCGGTCAGATGAGCCGGGTCGATTCTTCGCGCATCGCCGCGCGCAAGGCGATCGACGCAGCGGAGACGGCAGGCATGGCCGAGCCGTTGACCAAGGGCTCGGTGGTCGCTTCGGATGCCTTCTTCCCCTTCGCCGACGGCCTGCTGTCGGCCATCGAAGCCGGTGCCACCGCCGTGATCCAGCCGGGCGGTTCGATGCGCGACGACGATGTCATCGCCGCCGCCGACGAACATGGCATTGCCATGGTGTTCACAGGCATTAGGCATTTCAGGCACTAACCTGCCGCTCGGCGGCCAGTGGGGTGAATTATCGAAGCATCTACTCCGGCCGATCCGCCGGATACGGTGTGCGAACCAGGATCGCCATGCCGATGGCCAGGAACAAAATAATCGCCGCCATGCCAAGCCGGGCCGAGCCGCTGGTTGCGGTAATCGTCGCCACCATGAACGGCGCCAGGAAACTGGTCGCCCGACCGGCCAGCGCATAGATGCCGAAATAGCGACCGGATTCGGCTGCGGTCACGCTGCGCGCCATGTAGGAGCGCGACGAGGCCTGCACCGGCCCGAAGGCCAGGCCGATCAGCAGGCCGTACATGATGTAGGCCTTTTCGGCCGCCGTACCGAACAGGCCGCCTGAATCGGAGGTCGAAAGCTGGATCAGGCCGAGCAGCGTGAATCCAGGCCCGGTCGAGACCACGCCGATAGTGGCGATGGACAGCATGACCAGCGAAATCATCACCACCGCCTTGGAGCCCAGCGCGGTGTCCAGGCGGGCGGCGACCCAGCAGCCGAAGATGGCGACGATATTGAGGATGATGCCGAACATCCCGATCTCGGTGATCGACCAGTGGAACATGCCCGCCGCGAAGGTGCCGCCCAGCGCCAGCAAGGCATTGACGCCATCCTGGTAGATCATGCGGGCGACGAGAAAGCGGAAGATGCCGCCGCGCTTGCGCACCTCGGCCAGTGTCGATTTCAGCTCCGACAGGCCCTCGCGCACCGCCGGCCCGATCGGGATGCCCTTGATGGCGTCGGGCGTAAAGAAAAACATCGGCAGGATGAACAGGAAATACCAGCCGGCCGACAGCGGCCCGGTGGCGCGAGCATCCTCGCCCAGCTGCGGATCGAGCCCAAACAGCGGGGTGATGCCGATGATCGTCTTGCCGGTCTCCGGCGAGCCGGCCAGGCAGGTGACGACGAAGATCAGTGCGATCATGCCGCCGAGATAACCGAGGCCCCAGGCCATGTTGGAGATGCGGCCGATCTCGCTCTTTGGCACCAGCCGCGGCATCATGGAATCGTTGAAGACAGTGGAGAACTCCGCCGCCACCGACGCCAGCGAGAACAGCGCCACGACCAGGAACAGGTTGGAACCCGGCGCGGCGAACCAGAGCAAGGTGAGACTGGTGATCTTGATCGCCGCGAAAAACGCGATCCACGGCTTGCGCGGCCCGGTCTGGTCGGCGATCGATCCGAGGATCGGCGATAGCACCGCGATGACCAGCCCGGCCGCGGCGATGCCATAACCCCAGACGGCCTGGCCAGTGGTTGGATCACCCGCCATGCGCGAAACGAAATAGGGGCCGAAGATGAAGGTGGTGACGACCGTGAAGAACGGCTGCGCCGCCCAGTCGAAGAACATCCACCCCCAGATGCCGCGCCCGGATGCCCGCTGCACTGTCTCTACCGCCATAGTGATTCCCCCGGCGTCCGCTCCGCCCATTTCGGGCGCCATGTCTGCATGTTTCGAATGATCATGCAAACGGACAACCGCTGGCTCACATGCCCGTCAGATCGCTCATCAGCCCCGACGCAACCGACAGCCGCGACACGGTGATGTCGCCGCCCTCCGTCAACGCCTGCAGCCGTTCGCGGATGCGCGCCACCCGCTCGCCACCGGCTTCGAGCCAGGCCGCCACCGGATCGGCCGCCTCGGCATGGCCGGTAAGCGCGGCGATAGCGATGCCGCGCCGCGCCGCGCCGATCGTGTCGGTGGCGCGGGACAGAGCGAGCTGGTCATAATAGTCCGATGGCGTGATCGAGCGCGCCGCATCCTCGACGCGCGGGATGCGGAAGGCATCGCTGACGGCGAAGAACGCCTTGGCCGCCGCGACGATATCGGCACCGGCGGTGCGGGCCGTCAGCGCGACGTCCGGGATGAGCTCCGCCGCCTCGCTCATCGCCAGCTGCTCGGCCAGCTTTTCCGGTGCGCCCGCCTTGAACAGCCCGTGCCGCTTCTCCTCAATCCGCTCGCGCGAAAAAGCCGGCAGCAGCGAAACGAGCTTGGGCTCCAGCGCCTTGCGCGCATCCTGCAGTTCGGCGATGCGCTGGCCGAGCGGTGCCGTGCCGGCATCGTTCTTCAGGTACCAGCCGCTGCTCATATAGATAAGCCGGCTCACCATCTGATAGAGATCGAGTTGCACCTGGCCGTCGACCAGGTTGTCGAGCGCGTCGATCTCGCGATAGAGCGCGGGCAGCGCAAAGCCATCGCGCACCACGGCGAAGGTGCGCACCACATCGGCTGCGGTGCGCCCCGTCGCCTCCTGCAGCCGGTTGACGAAGGACGGCCCACCGCGATTGACCAGATCGTTGGCGACGACGCGCGCGATGATCTCGCGGCGCAGCCGGTGGCCATGGATCTCGGAAGCGTATTTCTTCGCCATCCGGTCCGGGAAATAGCCCATCAGGTCGCGGTCGAAATGCGCATCGTCAGGCACGTCGCTGGCGACGATGTCGGAAAACAGCACGATCTTGGCATAGGCGAGCAGCACGCCGAGCTCGGCCCGGGTCAACGGCTCGCCGCGCGCCTCGCGCTCGGCAAGCGCTGCCGGCGACGGCAGTGTTTCCACGACACGATCGAGCAGGCCGCGTGCCTCCAGCGCCGTCATGAAGCGGCTCTGATGCGCGATGTCGGCGAGGCCGCGCTTGCGGGCGATCGAAAGCGCCAGCGTCTGCTGGTAGTTGTTGGACAGCACCAGCCCGCCGACCTCGTCGGTCATCTCGGCCAGCAGCTTGTTGCGCGCCGGCCGCGTCAGCGATCCCTTGCGCATTGCCGACGCCAGCGCGATCTTGATGTTGACCTCGACGTCGGAGCAGTTGACGCCGCCCGAATTGTCGATCGCATCGGAGTTGCAGCGGCCGCCATTCATGCCGAACTCGATGCGCGCCCGCTGCGTCACACCCAGGTTGGCGCCCTCGCCGATCACCTTGGCGCGCACCTCGAGCGCCGTGATGCGGATGGCATCGTTGGCACGGTCGCCGACCTCGGCATTGGTCTCGGTCGATGCCCTGAGATACGTGCCGATGCCGCCGAACCACAAGAGGTCGACCGGCGCCTTGAGGATGGCGGTCATGATCTCGACCGGCGTGGCGGTCGTCTTGGCAAGTCCGATCGCCGTCGCCGCGGCAGCCGGCAAGGTGATCGATTTCTGGCTGCGCGAAACGATGACGCCGCCATCCGACAGCTTGGTCTTGTCATAGTCCTGCCAGCTCGAACGCGGCAGCGCGAACATGCGCTCGCGCTCTGCCATCGAGGCCGCCATGTCGGGATCGGGATCGATGAAGATGTCGCGATGGTCGAAAGCGGCGATCAGCCGCGTTTTCGGCGACAACAGCATGCCATTGCCGAACACGTCGCCCGACATGTCGCCGACGCCCACGACAGAGAAGGGCGAGGTCTGGATGTCTCGGTTCATCTCGCGGAAGTGCCGCTTGACCGCTTCCCAGGCGCCCTTGGCGGTGATGCCCATCTTCTTGTGGTCATAGCCGGCCGAACCACCGCTGGCGAAGGCATCGTCGAGCCAGAAGCCGTGCTTTTCGGAGATGGCGTTGGCGGTGTCGGAGAAGGTTGCCGTGCCCTTGTCGGCGGCGACGACGAAATAAGGATCGTCCTGGTCGCGGCGCACGACACCTGCCGGTGGAATGACGCCGTCCAGGCCGATATTGTCCGTGATCGAGAGCAGGCTGGAAACGAAGTTCTTGTAAGCCGATGTGCCGGCCTCGAAGATCGCGTCGCGTCCGGCGCTCATCGGCAGTTTCTTGGGATAGAAGCCGCCCTTGGCGCCGACCGGCACGATGACGGCGTTCTTGACCTGTTGCGCCTTGACCAAGCCGAGCACCTCGGTGCGATAGTCCTGGGCGCGGTCGGACCAGCGCAAGCCGCCACGCGCAACCGGGCCGAAGCGCAGGTGCAGGCCTTCGACCTCCGAGCCGTAGACGAAAATTTCGCGCCATGGCCGCGGCGCCGGCAATCCCTCGACCGCCTGCGACTCGAGCTTGATCGCCAGCGACTGGCCTTTCTCTTTCGTATCGGCAACGAAATGATTGGTGCGCAGCGAGGCTTCGATCAAATTGAGGTAGCGGCGGATGATGGTGTCGTCGTCAATGTTAGGCACATCCTCCAGCGCATCCTTGATCTTGGCCTTGAGGTGCTTTGCCGCCACCACGCCTTCGGTTTCGGCCGTCGGGCCGAGCCGGGCGATGAACAGCGCGTGCAGGCCGCGCGCGATCTCGGGATAGCGGTTGAGTGCGGCGGCGATGAAATCCTGGCTCTGCGGGATGCCGACCTGCTGAAGGTAACGGCCATAGGCACGCAGGATGGTGATCTCGCCCGACCACAGGCCGGCGGTCTGGGCGAGGCCGTTATAGCCGTCATTGTCGACGTCGCCCCGCCACACCGACAGGAAAGCGTCCTCGAACAGCGCACCGCCGTCGGCGAGGTCGATCGGCTTGCCGTAGCTGTTCTCCAGTTCCATGTCGTGGATGAAGACTAGGCCCGACTGGTCGTCGCCGACTTCGAAAGTCCGCTCGCTGATGACGCGGAAGCCGATGTTCTCCAGCACCGGAACGCGCCGCGACAGTGCCACCGGGCTGCCATGGTGATAGATCTTCAGCGCTGCCTGGTGCGGCTTCTGCTCGGCATGGCGGTAATAATCGATGGCGATCGGATTGCCGGCGCTGATCTTGGCGATTCGTCCGGCATCGGCCAGCGCCACGCCAGCGCTGAACGTATCCCGGTAGCTCTCTGGCAGCCGCGCGGCGATGGCTTTCAACGCCGGGTCGCTGCCGCTGGCTTCGGCCGCATCGGCAAGCGCATCTTCCCAGGTGCGCACGATGTCGCGGATCGCCGCCTCTATCGTTGCCTGCTCGACCTTCGGCGTCTTGCCGCCGGAGCGGCCGATGATGAAGTGCACGCGCGCCAGCCCGCCTTCCGGGAAAGCCGGGTAATAGGCCGACAGCCGGCCCTCGAACGCGGTTTTCAGATAGGTGCCGATCTTCTCGCGCACGACGCTGTCGTAGCGGTCGCGCGGCACGAAGACGAGGATCGAGACGAAACGGTCGAACTGGTCGACGCGCACCAGCGCCCGCACGCGCGGCCGCTCGACCAGGCCCAGAATGGCAGCGGCATGCTTGCGCAGGATCGGCACCGGAACCTGGAACAGCTCGTCGCGCGGATAGCTTTCCAGCACGTTGATCAGCGCCTTGCCGGAGTGGTCGTGGCGGTCGAACCCCGACTTGGCGATAATGGTTTCGGCCTTGGACCTGAGATACGGGATCTTCATCACCGAGCGCGTGTATGCGGTCGAGGTGAACAGGCCGACGATGCGCAGTTCGCCCGCCAACGCACCTTTGGCGCTGTAGGTCTTGACGCCGATGTAATCGAGATAGATGCGCCGGTGCACCAGCGACTTGGCATTGGCCTTGGTGACGATCAGCGGCTCCGGTCCGTGCAGGAAAGCGCGGATTTCCGGCGTCGTCGTCACCGCCTCGGTGCCGCGTCTCAGCACCAGCACGTCCGGGTCGGTCAGGATGCCGAGGCCGGGTTTTTCGGCGCGCTCCAGATTGCCGCTTTCCTCGCCGCCTGTGTACTTGAATTCACGCATGCCGAGGAAAGTGAAATTGTCGTCGCGCAGCCACTCCAGGAAGGCGATCGCCTCGGCGACGCTCTTCTTGTCGAGCGGCACCGCCGAATAGCGGAATTCGGAGATGGCCTGATCGAGCCGGGCCAGCATCGGCCGCCAGTCGTTGACGGCGGCATGGACCTGGCCGAGCATCTTGCGCAGCCGCTCGGCCAGGCCATTTGCTTGTTCGGGCGTCAGCCGGGGAATATGGACATGGATCACGCTGAGCCGGTCGTGGCTGCCGTCATCCCTGGCGAAATTGCCATCGCCGAGGATTTCGTCGACACCCGTCTTGCCATGGCGGACCGTAATCACCGGATGGGTGACCAGGGTCGGTTCGCCGGCGGTTTCTGTAACCTCGCCGAGGATGGAATCGAACAGGAATGGCATGTTGTCGTTGACCACCGTGATGACGGTCACCGGACGGCCTTCGCGAACCACGCCCGAATCGGCGTCGACGGCGACGACGCACTCACCCTTTTTGTGGGCGGCGACCGCCTGGCCGGCGAGATCGGCGGCACGCTCGAGGTCGGCCACGTCATAGGCGGCGATATCCTCCGCCGGCGCGCGGGCGAGCAGGTAATCGGCGAGCCTGGCCGGTCTGTCATCGGCCTTTGCCGCAGGTGCCTTCTTCTTCGACTTAGCTGCGGATTTTACGCTGGCCATGACGCTTCTTCCCTCCCGTCGCATGCTTTTGCGACTATGGTAGCAGATGACCGCTGTTTGGCGACAAAGGTTTGACGGCTTGCCAAGAATTCTCGGAATTCGGCGGCAAGGCTTCGCATGACGAGGAGAAATGACACGATGAACGGCAAAATCACCGCGCTAGACCTGGCCGCCGGAGAGCTGAGCGAGCCGACAAAAGCCTATTTCGCCAAATGCGAGGAAAAGCTCGGCCTCGTCCCCAACGTGCTCAAGGCCTATGCCTTCGACGACAAGAAGCTGCGCGCCTTCACCGACATGTACAATGATTTGATGCTGGGCGAGTCCGGCCTGTCGAAGCTGGAACGCGAGATGATCGCGGTCGCCGTCTCCTCCGTCAACCACTGCTACTATTGCCTGACCGCGCATGGCGCGGCGGTGCGCCAGCTCTCGGGCGATCCTTTGCTTGGTGAGATGATGGTGATGAATTTCCGTGTCGCCGATCTTTCGCCGAAGCAAACGGCAATGCTCGACTTCGCCGTCAAGCTGACCGAGGAGCCGGCCAGGATCGTCGAGGCCGATCGCGCGGCCCTGCGCCAGGCCGGCTTCAGCGATCGCGACATCTGGGATATCGCCTCGACCGCGGCCTTCTTCAACATGTCGAACCGTGTCGCGGCCGCGATCGACATGCGGCCGAACGACGAATACCATGCCATGGCGCGATAGGGCCACGCGCGTTCCACCATCGGTCCTACTTCGCATCAAGCGTTGACAGGCGAATGCCGCCGGCTAGTTTTCCGGGAAACAAAATTTCCGAGGGGTGAACTTGATGCCCGAGGCCAACGCTTCGTGAATGGGAGTCCCCCTATGCTTGATGCAATTGCCAAACCCGGGGTTTTTCTCCGCGCCCTGACCATGACGCTGGCGCTTGCCACTCCACCCGCCCACGCCTTCGAGGCGGTGACAGCCTACCAGCCCATTTTCGAGACAGCCGCGGCCAAGACGATAACGCTGACTGGCCATGACCTGACCGTCGAACAGGTCATCGACATCGCTCGCAACGGCGCCAAGGTCGAGCTCAGCCCCGAGGCGCTGCAACGTTCGGCGGACGCTTATGGCCTGCTGCTCGAAGGTGCTGCCGAAGGTGTCACCATCTACTGGTTCAACCGTGGCGCCGGCGACCAGCGCGAGACGGTGATCTTCTCGGGCGATCCGACGACACCGGAAAACAGCAAGCTGCTCAAGGATCAGCAGCTCGCCCGCTTCAAGGGCGGCGTCAACAGAGGCTACGGGCCGGAGCTGCAGGAAGAAGCGCTGGTACGCGCCATCATGGCGATCCGCGCCAACACCATGTCCTACGAGGCTGCCAGCCCGCAGCTGACGCATATGCTGGTCGACATGCTGAACAAGCGGATGACGCCGGTCGTGCAATCGCGCGGCACGCTAGGCGAAGGCGACCTCGCGACGCTTGGCAATATCGGCGCGGCCATGGTCGGGGAAGGCGAAGCCTATCTCGATGGCGTCCGAATGCCGGCCACACAGGCCCTTTCGCAGGCCGGTCTGAAGCCTCTCGAGCCTTTCGCCGCCGACCAGGCCGCGCTGATCAGCACCAATGCCTACGCACAGGCACAGGCCGTGCTTTTGCTGGAGGACGCGCGAAAACTGCTGGAGTGGACCGACCTCAGCTACGCCATGGGGCTGAACGGCATGAATTCCAGCGTGACGCCGATTTCCGCACCCGTGCAATCCATGCGGCCTTACCCATGGCTGACATGGGATGCCGCGCGGGTCATGGACATGATCAAGGGCAGCTATCTCTTCGACGAGGATCAGGCCCGCATCATCCAGGATCCGGAAAGCATGCGCGCCTCCAGCCAGCGCCAGGGCTCGGCCTGGCAGGCCTGGGCGGATCTGCGCCAATCCGTGCTGCTCTCCATCAATTCGTCGGATCACAATCCGGCCGTGCTGCCGGGCCTGACGCCGCAGAGTTCGCCGGAGCTGAGCACGCCGCAATTCATGAAATATTACATCAAGGGCGGGCCGCTGAGCGGCGGCAAATCCGGCTACATCTTCTCCAACGCCAACTGGGATCCCTATCCCATGGCCAATCAGGTCGAGGCTTTCACCATCTCTCTCACCAATCTCGGCGTCGCGGTGGCGCAGCGCATCGAGCGCTTCCGCAATCCCTTCTTCACCGTGATCAAGCTGACCGATGCGCTGAAGCCCGACGAGCGCAAGGACATCCCGACCTTCGACGGCTATCTGCCGACCGATCTCTGGCAGGAACTGGCCGACCTCGGCACGCCGGTGACGCCGAATGGCCAGGCGATCGTCGCCACCGTCGAGGACCTGGAAGGGCAGACCCGCATCAAGACGCAACGCGCCCGCGAGGCGGTCGACATATCCTTCCATCTCTTGGCGCAGGACCTGTTGACGGCAAGCTATTGGATGGAAATCCGCAAGGCGCAGAACCCTCAGCGGAAATTCGGCGAGGCGCCAACCGCGGCGCTCGAGGCGCTGCGCCAGGTGATCCCCTGGCACCAGGCGGCATCGGAACGGCAAAAGCGGCCGCTCGGCATGGTCGCCTACGATTTCATGCAGGAGAACCCGGCCTCGAAATTCTATTCCGGCGGACCGCAGGCGCCGAAGGCGGCCGCCATGCCTGCGGCCGGCGTCTTGCCCAGATAGCCTTACCGCGCCGCGATGGCCGCCGCCGCACCGGCCATCGTCGTGGCGCTGACGCGGTTGGCGATCTTCATGGCGCGCTTGCTCCTGAGGAGCTTGCGCGCCTGCGAGGCGGCGAGCACCCAGGCGAGATCGATGGCGATCAGCACCACCGCCATGGTCGCCGTCAGTTCGACCCAGCCGACGAGACTGACCGAAGCGAGGTCGATGATGGTCGGCAACAGCGCCAGGTAAAACATCATGATCTTGGGATTGCCGAGCGTGACGGCCATGCCGGCGAAAAAAAGCTTGCCGGCCGAATCCTCACGCGGCATCTCGCCCTCCTTGGCGTCGACAGGCGCCGTCCACATCTTCCAGGCGAGATAGGCCAGGTAGAGAACGCCGATCCATTTCACAACGACGAAAGCGAAATGGAAGGTCTGCGCCACCACGGCCAGCCCAAACACCGCCAGCGACAGCCAGATGCCTTCGCCAATCCACATGGCAAGCAGGAACGGAAACACATCGCGAAACCCCTTCGAGATAACGCGCGCGACAAGCGCCGCGATCGATGGGCCAGGCGAACCGGCGGCCACGAACAAGGCGGCGGCGAAAATCAGCAGCGAGGCGAGGTGCATGGCGAGGGTCTCCGCGTCAGGGCTTCACCAACCACAATAACCCGACAGCTGCGTCTCTGGCAAAGGCAAGACAATATTGGCCATGGGCGCCGACCCCTACGGCGTGACTTGCGGAGCCCCTTGCAGCCCCAGCGTCACGCCGCTAGAAGGGCCGCCGCGAAACAATTTCGAGCTTCACTTTGCCCCAGTAACCACCGGTCTCGTCAACTCCCCCGACACACCTGCATGGCGCTGCATCAGCGGTGCCTGTTTGTTTTTTGATGTGTTCCTCTGGGCGGCGGTTCGAGACCGGTTTGGCACTGCTGAACCGCTGTCGCTCGGCTTACCGCCAGCGACACCTGATGTCACAATCTCCGCAGCCACCCGCCACGCCGCGCCCGCATGGGCATCTCGATAGCGCCGACCGGATGAACTTCCCAACGGGAAGGACTTACCGGCATGTCTTGCGCCCTGCGCGTCCACTGGACGATCGCGCCTGAAATCGCACCACGACCCCTGATCAACTGCAATCGCTGTGGGTTCGTGAAAGCCTACCGCTGCAGCGAGAAATTCCGCGTCAACGCCAACGGCAAGCGCATCGACGTGTGGCTGATCTATCGCTGCGTCGACTGCGACAATTCCTGGAATTTCGGCATTTTCGAGCGCTGCAACCGGCGCGATACCGCGCCGGCACTGCTGGCGGCGCTCGAAAGCAATGATCCGGCACTGGTCCGGAGCCATGCCTTCGACATCGTCGCCCTGCGCAACCAGGTGGGACGCGTCGAAGAGTTCCCTGACGTCGTCGTGCGCAAGCAGGTGATCGGCAGGATTAAGCAAGGCGCGACGGTGCTGGATCTTCGGCTTGGTCTGGAAATACCGGTATCGTTGAGGCTCGACCGGCTGCTTGCCAACGAACTCGGCATCTCGCGGTCGCGCCTTCGGGCGCTGGACGAGCGGAGGCTGCTGACCATCGAGCCGGATGGAGTGAAGGCGTTAAGCAAGCCGCCGCGCGAAGGCACGACGATCCGCATCAAACTCACGGGCGAAGCCGACCGAGAAGCCATTGTTTCTACTGCCGGCGGATGACATCAACAAAGAAGCACGATTGTGCACTTGACCATGCTGCCGGAACTATCTCAGCAGTGTAGGTCCACCATTGTCTTCGTCGCGTACCTTACGGCGCTCCAAGCGGGCGATGCTCACGATGCCGCTTAGGTGGGTGATCAGTTGGTTGACGCCCACCTTGAAAACATCTCGCGATGTGGCGTCTGCTGGAGCCTTCATCATCATAGAAAACTCATGCCACCTAAGCGAGAGGCACCATCCGCGAATTGGCTCTATCTCAAACGCTGCCTCAAGCTGGTGCGCAAATTTATTGCGAATTTTGCCAACGGCGCGGAGATCGTCACGCACGGTCTTGCAGATTAGTCCGAGACAGTAAGCCGCGGTTACGCGGCTTGAAAACGTGCCCAACGGACAGTCTACACCAACCATCCTCTTCGATTCCTTCTCGTCATCTACCATGAAGTTGACGAGAATATGCTCAAGCATGTTATCGAGAAACGTAGCGCCTACTATAGCAATGGCACGTTCGTCCACAGTCTCCCGCTCGTTGAACAGACGATGAAACGCCAGCAGCGCGTCGTGATGTTGCCAGTACCGTTCCAAGTCTTTGCCGGCAACGACAGCCATTATTCCCCTATTTTACCTGAAGCACTGCTCATGATGCGGTCGAATTGCTTATCTCGTCGGCAGGCTTCTGGAAAGACCTAAGCCGCACCGACCGCCTTCGACGACTTCTCGAAACGCTTGCGCTCGTTCGGGTCGAGATAGAGTTTGCGCAGGCGAATGGTCTTCGGCGTCACCTCGACCAGTTCGTCGTCCTGGATCCAGGCCAGCGCGCGCTCCAGCGTCATGCGGATCGGCGGGGTGAGCTTGACCGCCTCGTCCTTGCCGGCGGCGCGGATGTTGGTCAGCTTCTTGCCCTTCAGCACGTTCACTTCGAGATCGTTGTCCCGGCTGTGGATACCGATGATCATCCCCTGATAGACCTTGACGCCGGGATCGATGACCATCGGACCGCGATCTTCAAGGTTCCACATGGCGTAAGCCACCGATTCGCCCTGTTCGTTGGAGATCAGCACGCCGTTGGTGCGACCAGGCAACTCGCCCTTGTAGGGCTCGTAGGCGTGGAACAGCCGGTTCATCACGGCGGTGCCGCGCGTATCGGTCAACAGTTCCGACTGGTAGCCGATCAGGCCGCGCGTCGGCGCGTGGAAGACGATGCGCTGGCGGTTGCCGCCCGAGGGACGCAGCTCGACCATTTCGGCCTTGCGTTCCGACATCTTCTGCACGACGACACCGGCATGCTCCTCGTCGACGTCGATGACGACTTCCTCGACCGGCTCCAGCAATTCGCCATTCTCGCCCTTCTGCATGACGACGCGCGGACGCGAGACGGCGATCTCGAAACCTTCGCGGCGCATGGTCTCGATCAGGACGGCGAGCTGCAATTCGCCGCGGCCGGAAACGAAGAACGAATCCTTGTCGGGCGATTCTTCGATTTTCAGCGCGACATTGCCTTCGGCCTCGCGCAGCAGACGGTCACGGATGACGCGACTGGTCACCTTGTCGCCTTCGGTGCCGGCCAACGGGCTGTCGTTGACGAGGAAGGACATGGTCACGGTCGGCGGATCGATAGGCTGTGCATGCAGCGCCTCGGTCACCGCCAGATCGCAGAACGTGTCGGCGACGGTGCCCTTGGACAGGCCGGCGATGGCGACGATGTCACCCGCCTGCGCTTCTTCGATCGGCTGACGCTCAAGGCCGCGGAAAGCGAGAATCTTTGAAATGCGGCCGGTCTCGATCTGGGTGCCGTCATTGTGCAGCACCTTGACCGCCTGGTTGGACTTCAGCGTGCCGCTCTCGATGCGGCCGGTGATGATGCGGCCGAGGAACGGGTTTGCTTCCAGGATGGTGCCGATCATGCGGAACGGACCGGGATGAACGGTCGGCGCCGGCACATGCTTGATGACGAGGTCGAACAGCGGTGCAAGCTGCTGGTCCTTCGGGCCTTCCGGATTTTCCGACACCCAGCCGTCGCGGCCCGAACCATAGAGGATCGGGAAGTCGAGCTGCTCGTCGGTGGCGTCGAGCGCGGCGAACAGGTCGAACACCTCGTTGACCACCTCGACATGGCGCGCGTCCGGCCGGTCGATCTTGTTGATGACGACGATCGGCCTCAAGCCGACCTTGAGCGCCTTGCCGACGACGAACTTGGTCTGCGGCATCGGCCCTTCGGCGGCGTCGACCAGCACGATGGCGGAATCCACCATCGACAGGATGCGCTCGACCTCACCACCGAAATCGGCGTGGCCGGGCGTGTCGACGATGTTGATGCGCGTCTCCTTCCAGTCGACCGAGGTCGCCTTGGCCAGGATGGTGATGCCGCGTTCCTTTTCCAGATCGTTGGAATCCATGGCGCGCTCGGCGACGCGCTGGTTGTCGCGGAAGGAGCCGGACTGTTTCAAAAGCTGGTCGACCAGGGTGGTCTTTCCATGGTCGACGTGCGCGATGATCGCGATATTACGGAGGTTCATGATTCTGGTCTCGGAAGCGTTGCAGGCAGCAGGCCAAAGGCGCTGCCTCTTTCGGTTGCGCGGCTCATACAGGGTTTTTCGCAGTTGCGAAAGGGGACGCGCGATACCAAATACTCATCAAATCTTAAGCATCTGCGTGTGAAATGATTTTGTTAACCAAGGCGGGAACCTTTTCAGGGCCCGGACAGTTCGAACGTAATGACCGATAGACTCAACCGATTTTGGCCGCTTATCGCGTCCGCCGCGTTTGCGATGCTGCTGGCGGCCAACGCCGCGCAGTCGGCCGCGACGCTGAAGGAAACGCGGCCTGTCCTGCCGGCCGATGCGCCTTCCGCGCAGCAGGCCTTTGCCGACGCGCCCGACGGCGTCGACCCCGTGGTGACCGGGCCGGTCAGTGCCGCCTTCAAGCAGAGACAGGCGAGCGCCAACTGCGATGCGGCGGTCTGGCCCAACATTCCAATGGTCTGCTACCCCGACTGATCGTTCGCGCCCGTTCTTACACGCTGAGGTGTGTTGAGATTCAGGCCAGGCCGGGCCGAAAATAGTGGTTTTCGAGAATCCGAGCGGAGCGTACATTTTGTACGTGAGCTCCGTTCTACTGCGACGCAGTAGAACGGAGAAGCGCAGGAATCCGCCGTTTGCAGGCCGGCCTCACCTGAATTATCGACGCGCCTCAAGCCGCCTGCGGTTCGGGATCGAAGGCCGGCCGGCTGGTGTTGATCAGGAGCGAAATACAAGCCGCCGCGATCGCCGTCATGCCGGCAATCAGGAACGCCAGTTCGTAGTTGCCCTGCAGTTCGCGCATGGTGCCGCCGAAGGCAGCGGCGGCGGCGGCACCCACCTGATGGCCGGCCACGATCCAGCCGAACACGATCGGCCCGCTGCGGTCGCCGAAGGCTTCGTTGGCGAGCCTTAAAGTCGGCGGCACGGTGGCGATCCAGTCGAGACCATAGAGCACCGCGAAGATGATCAGGCTGGTTGCCGAGAAGCCGGAAAAGGGCAAATAGATCAGCGACAGGCCACGAATGCCATAGTAGACGCCGAGCAGCTTGCGCGGGTCGTAGCGGTCGGTGAGCCAGCCGGACAGCGTGGTGCCGATCAGGTCGAAAATGCCCATCATCGACAACAGGCCGGCGGCCTGCACCTCGCCGATACCCATGTCGCCGCAGAAGGCGATCAAATGCGTGCCGACCAGCCCGTTGGTGGTGAACCCACAGACGAAGAAAGTGGCGAACAGGTACCAGAAAACCCGCGTGCCGGCGGCGCGGCGCAGCGTGCTGAGCGTATGCGCCAGGAAATTGCCTTGTGATGCGGGCGAAGTCGGCGGCACATCATCCGCCTCGGCCCCATAACGCACCATTCCGATCGAGGCCGGGCGCTCCGGCACCAGCAACCAGACCAGAGGGATCAACGCCGCGGTGGCGATCGCGACCGCGATGACGACAGGCTGCCAGCCGCCTGTCTGGGCGAGCGAGGCGATCAGCGGCAGGAAAATCAGCATGCCGGTGGCGCTGGAGGCCGACATCAGCCCCATGACAAGACCGCGATTGGTCTTGAACCAGCGGTTGACGATGGTGGCGCCAAGGACGCTGGCGACAGCGCCGGATCCGATACCGGAAAAAACGCCCCAGGTGATGAACAGATGCCATGACTTGGTCATCAGCAGGCTGAGCGTGGTCGAAGCCGACATCACCACCAGCGACGCCAGCAGCGTGCGGCGCAGCCCGATACGTTCCATGAGCGCTGCGGCGAACGGACCGGTCAGCCCATAGAGCAGGATGCCGACGCCCGCGGCCAGCGAAATGACGTCGCGCCGCCAGCCGAAGCTGTTTTCGAGCGGCAGCATCATGACGGAAGGCGCGGAGCGCAGGCCGGCCGCGATCAGCAGGCAGAGGAAGATGACGCCCACCACCACGAAAGCGTAGCGCTGGCCAAAGGGACGGGATTGAGCTATCATGTTACTGACCGGTACGTTGCAAGATGGGAGCATGTATACGTACCGATCGGTAACATTGTCAATCGAGTCCCATGATGCCAAGCGACAAAAATATTGAACTGACCATCAGCGACGGTCATGCGTCGGCGCCACCCAAGGCCGCCAAAAAGATCCTCGACGTGGCCTATGACCTTTTCTACCGGCGCGGTATCCGGGCGATCGGCGTCGACGAAATCGTCAAGCGTGCCGGCGTCACCAAGCCCAGCCTCTATCGCAGCTTTCCCTCCAAGGACGAGCTGGCCGCCTCCTACCTCAGGCAATACGATCTTGAATATTGGGAGCGTTTCGACGAGGCCGTCGCCGCCAACCCCGGCGACCCGCGCGCTCAGATCAAGGCTTTCCTGACCCGTATCGGCAAGCGAACGCAAGTGGCGGACTATCGCGGCTGCGGCATGACCAATGCGGCGGTCGAATATCCCGACCACAGCCATCCGGCTCGCGTCGTCAGCGAGGCCAACAAGCAGGAATTGCGCCGCCGCCTGCGCGCCATGGCGGCTGCGATGGGCGCGCAAGACCCCGACACGCTGGGCGACGGGTTGCTGCTGCTTATCGAAGGCGCCTATATCAGCGGCCAACTGTTCGGCCTCGGCGGACCCGCGCAGTCGGTTGCCCGCAACGCCGACCTGCTGATCGAAGCCAGCTTGAAGAAATAGCGATTGGCGATACGCTGGGACGACCTCCAAGGGAGATCTCCGCCATGCGCAGCCTGTTGATCCCGCTCACCTTCGCCGGCCTTTGCCAGGCGGCACAGGCCGGCGACATATCCAGCACCTACACCGACCTCGACTGGAAGAAGGACTGCGTGACCTATGCGCAGGCCGGGCAGGGCGACGGCGACTGGGCCGACCTCGCCTGCTCCGGCTATCGCGGCTATCCCGTGCTGGTCGGATATGACGACGCCCGCGAATCGCTGTTCTATGGTTTTCCGCCCGGCGGCGACATGACGTCCACCTGGGAAAGTTTTTCCGCCTTGAATTCGTCCGGAGCCAAGGTCGAGTGGCGCGTCGAAACCAATGGCGACAAAGCCGTGCCGTTCGCGGTCATCCACCGCCGCTCGATCAGCAATGGCGAGGACGAGACCAAGAAGACCGAGGTGCTGCTCGTCGCCAAGGTCGCCCAGATGGACGCCCGGGACGGCTGCACCGTCGGCCTGGTGTTGGCCACCGGCAACCCCGCCGCCAACGACCAGGCGCGCAAGATCGCCGACGAGAAGGCGAAAGGCTTCGCCTGCGGCAAGGACAAGCGCGTGGTGATTGGCGATGTGCCGGCTTTCGGCCGGGTCGATAACTGACCGCTCGAGCTACTTGCTCGCGTTCGCCCGGTCGATCGCGTCCATGATCATCTTCTTGGCGTATTTGGAATCATGCCAGCCCTCGATCTTGACCCATTTGCCGGGTTCCAGATCCTTGTAGTGCTCGAAGAAGTGCTGCACCTGCTGGCGCGTGATGTCGGGCAGCTGCGTGTATTCGGTGACGTTCTCGTAGCGCAGTGTCAGCTTCGGTGACGGCACCGCGATGATCTTTTCATCCTGGCCGGCATTGTCTTCCATGATCAGCACGCCGATCGGCCGCACGTTGATCACGCAGCCCGGCACCAAGGCGCGCGTGTTGCAGATCAGCACGTCAATCGGGTCGCCGTCGCCCGACAGCGTGTGCGGCACGAAACCGTAATTGCCGGGGTAGCGCATCGAGGTGTGCAGGAAGCGGTCGACGAACAGCGTGCCGGCCTCCTTGTCCATCTCGTACTTGATCGGCTCGCCGCCGATCGGCACCTCGATGATGACATTGACGTCCTCAGGCGGATTCTTTCCGGTGGCTATGGCTTCGATGCGCATGTCTTTTGTCCCTCTCTCGGTCGGCAGGAGATAGCGGGCGGCGCAAAATGGTGCAATGCGGCGAATGGTGCTTACAGGCGTCCGGCGAGACGCGATGGCGGTCGACCCGTTCAATCATCGGCACAAGATGTTTCAAGGTCGTGATGTGCGTGAGCCCGGGACCACGCGTTCCGCGATTATCCCCAGGCGGTCACTCCCAGACGAAGGCGACCTTCTTCAGCGCCTTCTGCTCGAAAATCTCGACCCCTTCGGCGATGTCGCGGCCGCCGGCCCCGGCATAGAAGGCAAGTGCGTTCTGATTGTCTTCCAGCGCCCACACCACCATGCCTTTCAGCCCATGGTCGGCGAGACGTGCCCTGGCCGCCGAAAACAGCCGCCTGCCGAGCCCGATGCCCTGATATTCCGGGCGCAGGTACAATTCGTAGATCTCGCCCTGCTGCTTGAGTTCCTTGGCGCGGTTCTTGCCGATCGTCGCGTAGCCGGCGATCGTGCCGCCGATCTCGACGACCAGGACGGTGGCGGCGCGGCGGATGGCGTTGGCCCACCAGTCGCTTCCGCGACGGTTGATCATAGATGTCAGCGTGCGGTGCGGAATGATTCCGCTATACGCGCCGCGCCAAGCCTCGAGGTGCACTTCGGCGATGGCGCCCGCATCGCGCGGGTCTGCCTTCCGAATGTCGATCGTCAGCGTATTCATGATTTATTAACCATAAACCCGCATCGCCCGATTGCAAGAGTCCCGGCGGCCGATGGTCCGCTTTCGCACAGACGATCATGACACTGCCGACATTGGCCAAAGCCTGCCTGAAAACGCACTCAGCCGAGGCGGATGGCGCGGCTTTCGAGTACCGAAGCGCAGCGGACTTTTAGGTCCGTGGGCATCGGAAGCGCAGAAAGCCGCGTCAGGCGTCCGGCTGAGTAGCGTTTGCAGGTAGGGCTTTTCAGATTTCGACCAGATGGTCGTCGAGCTCGTTGGTATCGCCCGAAGTAACCGGAAAGTGCTCGGCCAGCACGGCCCCGACCCCCTCGATCGCCTTGACGAAACCGTCGGCAAGCCGATCGTGGCCGGCATGCGCGGTCAGATCGCGCACCACGCCGTCCCAGACATGCTGGCCGACCTTGGCGTCGATGCCCGAATCGGCGACCACTTCTGCGTAGCGCTCGGCGATCGAGACGAAGATCAGCACGCCGGTGCGCGCCGTGGTGCGGTGGACGTTGCGGGCGAGGAACTGCTTGACCGCATTGGCGTGCGCGGCCTGATAGCGCAGCCGACGCGGCACCATATGGATGCGCAGGCCGGGCAGCGTCCACAACAGGGCCAGCACGCAGGCCATGGCCAGCAGCTCAGCTATGACGAAATGTGGCAGGCGGATGGTGAGCCACCAGGCCTCCAGCCCATAGGCGACCGCGAGACTGACGACCAGCATGCCGAGGGTCGCCATCAAGGCTGCGGGAGCGAAGTAGCCGTCGCTGGCATGCGCCACGACGCAGTAGATCTCGCCGTCGGTTTGCGCTTCGGCGGCGCGGATCGCAGCGGCGATGCGCTCATGATCCTGCGGGCTGATCGGTCGTGTCGCCATGATCTTGTCTCACCAGCTTCCTGAAGAACCGCCACCGCCGGACGAGCCGCCGCCACCGGAAAACCCGCCGCCACTGCTTGACCCCGACGACCAGCCACTGCCGGAACCACCCGAGGACCAGCCGCCGCCCGACGATCTTGTCGTCCAGCCGCTGGTTCCGGATGATCCGCCCGCACCCTGGCCATAACGAAACGTCATGCCCAGCCATCGATACGCGCCCGGCGACAGCCTTGTGCCGAACATTGGCGGCAGGAAGGCCATCGCCAGGCCACCGAAGAACATCGTCGCCCACAGGATCAGGAACACCACGACGACCGGATCCATGGGAGTGCTGTTGTCGGCGGGATTGCGCTTGCCGCGCGCCTCCAACTCCTCCGGATTGCCGTTCAGCACCATGATCATGTCGTCGACGGCCTGGGAGATGCCGCCGGAGAAATCGCCGGCGCGGAAGGCCGGCACCATGTCGTTCTCGATGATCAACTTGGTGTGCAGGTCGGTCAGCGTGCCTTCCAGCCCATAGCCGACTTCGATGCGCATCTTGCGGTCGTTTGGCGCGACCAGGAGCAGGACACCGTTATTCTCCTTGGCCTGGCCGAGCTTCCAGAAGCGGAACAGCCGGTTGGCGTAGGGCTCGATCTCCTCGCCGCCGAGGCTGGGAATGGTGGCGACGACGATCTGGTCGGAGCCCTTGGTTTCGAAGTCCGCCAGCTTCTGCGTCAGCGCGGCACGTGTGCCGGCATCGATGATGCCGGCATTGTCGACCACGCGGCCGGTGAGAGCCGGAAGGTCGGCGGCCACGGCGGCGATCGAGGCAAGCAGCAGAGACGCCAGGATGATTAAGGCCAGGCGCAGCCGCGAAGCGCATTGGCCGGGCATTGAAGGGACGGCAGCTCTGGCCATGGCCTTACCAGCCTCCCGAGGAGCCGCCGCCGCCGGACGAACCGCCGCCGCCCGAAAAACCGCCACCGGAGGACCCTCCACCGGAGGACCAACCGCCGCCGCCGGACGACCAGCCGCCGGACGATGATCGCCGGTGCGGCTCGAAGGTCATGCCGAGCCAGCGATAGCGTCCGGGCCCGAGTTTCTGGCCGAAGATCGGCGGCATGACCGAGGCTGCGATGCTGCCGAAGAAAATGATCGCCCAGATACCGATAAAAATGGCGAAGAACAGGTCGTCGGAATTGAATGGTGCCTGCTCGTTGCGCTTGCCGCGCGCTTCCAGTTCTTCCGGATTGCCCTCCAACACCATGATCATGTCGTCGACGGCCTTGGAGATGCCGCCGGAGAAATCGCCGGCTCGGAAGGCCGGCACCATGTCGTTTTCGATGATCAGCTTGGTGTGCAGGTCGGTCAGCGTGCCTTCCAACCCGTACCCGACCTCGATCCGCATCTTGCGATCGTTTGGCGCGACCAAAAGCAGGACGCCGTTGTTCTCCTTGGCCTGGCCGAGCTTCCAGAAGCGGAACAGCCGGTTGGCGTAGGGCTCGATCTCCTCGCCGCCGAGGCTGGGAATGGTGGCGACGACGATCTGGTCCGAGCCCTTGGTTTCGAAGTCGGCGAGTTTTTGGGTCAGCGCCGCACGTGTGCCGGCATCGATGATGCCGGCATTGTCGACGACGCGGCCGGTCAGCGCCGGAAGATCGGCAGCGAAGGCGGCGAACGGGAGGAAGAGGATGCTGGCAAGAAGGCCGAGAAAGGAAAGGTAGGCGTTCCGCAGCGCCCCCCTTGAGGAGGAGATGTCCGGCAGGACAGAGAGGGGTGTTTGCACGCCGGCGGTCCGTCTTTTCGCGGAATTCGTTCCGATGACAGTCGCCGTTCATCCGCCCTGCTTCGTGCCGAAATCGACCTTCGGCGGCTGCATCTTGTCTTCGTCGACGGTGAAGTTGGCGAAGGGCTCGTTGCCGCGGAACCAGAATGTCGCCCACAGTACCGACGGGAAGGTCTTCAGCGTCAAATTGTAGTCCCTGACCGCCTGGATGTAGTCGCGCCGCGCCACCGCGATGCGGTTCTCCGTGCCTTCGAGCTGCGCCTGCAGCGCCAGGAAATTCTGGTTGGCCTTGAGGTCGGGATAGGCTTCCGACACCGCGATCAGCCGCGACAGCGCGCTGGTCAGCCCGGCCTGGGCATCCTGAAACTTCTTGAGGGCTTCCGGATCCTTCAGCGTTTCGGGCGTCACCGTGATCTGCGTCGCCTTGGCGCGCGCTTGGACGACGGCGTCGAGCGTGTCCTTTTCATGCGAGGCATAGCCCTTGACCGTCTCGACCAGATTGGGAATGAGGTCGGCGCGGCGCTGATACTGGTTCAACACCTCGCTCCATGCCGCCCTGGCGTTTTCTTCCGCCGTCGGGATCGTGTTGTAGCCGCAGCCGGCAAGCAGCGGCAGCACGATTGCCATCATCAGGAAGGCGGGCAACGTGCGAAATGTCGATGGTCGAGCAAGGCGCTGGGCAAGCATGAAGGGATCCCTCGATAGAAGTTGCATCCGAAGCATTACCACAATCGGCGCGCAAGAAAACGGCCTCGGCCTCTGAAGCAGGCTCGGCATGAATTGTGCCCGCGCAAGGCCCTGTGATTGGCCCGGTGAACGCGATAAGGTTCGATCAGAACGGGATATCATCATGGCGAAACGCCAGGACAACGACAGCGAATCGCGCCGTATCCTCCAGCGCGTCGCGCAGGAGACCGATCCGGCCGGCAATTCTTTCGTGGCACGGACGACGAAAGGCGTGCGCGACCACGTCTCCGCGGCCGATGCCGATCGCACGGATCCGATCGAAGTCTGGGGCACGCGTGTTGGCAGGATACTCGGCCTGCTTCTGGCGCTGGGCCTGATGGTCTGGCTCGTGCTTTTCCTCACCCGGGGCAGCTAGGAATCAAGAAACAATGAGCGCCGAAAAAACCGACGCGCCGCACGCGGTCATCGTCATTTCCAGCCATGTCGCGCGTGGCTCCGTCGGCAACCGCGCGGCCGTCTTCGCGCTGGAGACACTGGGCTTTCCGGTCTGGGCCGTGCCTACGGTCACCCTGCCCTGGCATCCCGGCCATGGCCGCGCGACCCGCATCGTGCCGCCGCTCGACCAGTTCAAGGCGCTGATGGCCGATCTGGAGCGCGCGCCGTGGCTGGGCGAGGTCGGGGCCGTGCTGTCGGGCTATCTCGGCGAGGCCGGCCAGGCCGAGGCGGTCGCCTCGCTGGTCGCCGCGGTCAAGGCGAGGACGCCCGATGCCGTCTATATCTGCGATCCGGTGATGGGTGATTCCGGCGGCCTCTACGTGCCCGAGCCCACCGCCGCCGCCATGCGCGACCGGCTGATGCCGATCGCCGACATCGCCACGCCGAACCGCTATGAGCTGGAATGGATGGCCGGCGCGCCGCTGCCCGACCTGAAATCGGTGATCTCGGCCGCACTCCACGCCGGACCGTCGACCATGCTGGTCACCTCGGCTCCGTCGATGATGTCAGGCGGCACAGGCAATCTGCTGCTTGACGGCACCCAGGCACTGCTGGCCGAACACCGCCTGATCGACAAGCCGCCGAACGGCCTTGGCGACTTGACGGCAGCGGTCTACCTGGCGCGCATCCTGTCCGGCCAGCCGGCGATCAAGGCGCTGCAGTCGACGACGGCGGCGGTCTACGAAATCCTGGCGCGCACCGCAAAACGCGGCGGCGACGAACTGCAGCTCGAAACCGACGCGCAGAGCCTGTCGCACCCGATGGCCATGGTCCAGCTTCGCCACCTCACGCATCCGGGGCGGGATCGCCGGGCGTGACCCCGGCCAAGGTCGTGCTCGTCGGCGCCGATGGCTGCAAGGCCGGCTGGATCGCCGTGCGGAGCGAACCCGGTTCGACACGTCGTGACCCGGATACGGCGCCTTCGGTCGATGTCTTCCCTTCGTTCGCCGCCCTGCTGGCGGCGATCCCCGATGACGCGATCGTCGCCGTCGACATGCCGATCGGTCTACCGGAATTTTCGCAAAAGGGCGGACGCGGGCCGGAAGCGCTGGTGCGGCCGCTGCTTGGCGCTCGCCAGTCCAGCGTCTTCTCGATTCCGTCCCGTGCCGCGCTCTATGCCGACACCAGCGGCTTCACCACGATCGAAGCCTGGTACGCGGCGCATATCAGGGCAAGCGAAGCGGCCAAGGCCACATCCAACCCGCCGCGCGGCGTTTCCATCCAGGCCTTCGGCATCTTTTCGAAAATCCGCGAGATCGACACATTGCTGATCGCGCGGCCCGAACTGCGCGGCCGCATCTTCGAATCGCATCCGGAAGTCGCCTTCTGTCGCCTGAACGGCGATCAGGCCATGCGGTTGCCGAAGAAGATCAAGGGCAGCGTCAATCTGGCCGGCATGGCGGAGCGCAAGGCGCTGCTTTGCCGGCACGGCTATGACATGGATTTCCTCGACCAGCTGCCGCCACGTGGTGCGGCCGCCGACGATTTCCTCGATGCGGCGGCCATGATGCTGATTGCCGGCCGCATCGCCAGCGGCGACGCGAAGCCGTTTCCCGACCCGCCTCGCGCTGACGGTTTTGGCATACCGGTCGCCATTTGGGCGTGACAATGTCGGCGGGCGTCCCGCTCTGGCGCATGGCATTTATAGCTAGCCCCTACAATTCTGCATTGCTCGTAACGGGTTTTTGCCGTTAGAGGCTTTCCTCGACCGCAACGAGCTGCCGCCTCCAACCCGGAAAGGCCTTAGCCGCCCATGCCTCATCTTCCCGAACACCTCCTCGCCGGCTACCGCAATTTCATGAACGGCCGCTACCTCACCGAGAGCGGCCGCTATCGCGAGCTCGCCCGCGAAGGCCAGGCGCCCGAGACCATGATCGTCGCCTGTTGCGACTCGCGATCCGCGCCCGAGGCGATCTTCGACGCCGGCCCCGGCGAACTCTTCGTCTTGCGCAATGTCGGCAATCTGGTGCCGCCTTACGAGCCGGACGGCGAGTTCCATTCGACCTCGGCCGCGCTCGAATTCGCGGTGCAGAGCCTCAAGGTCAAGAATATCGTTGTCATGGGCCACGGCCGCTGCGGCGGCATCCGGGCCGCGCTCGACACCAACTCCGCGCCGCTGTCTCCCGGCGACTTCATCGGCAAGTGGATGAGCCTGATCGCGCCGGCCGCCGAAACGGTGTCGGCCAGCACCTTCATGACGGCGACGGAACGCCAGACGGCCCTGGAGCGCATCTCGATCCGCTACTCCCTCGCCAATCTCAGGACCTTTCCCTGCGTCTCAATCCTTGAGGGCAAGGGGCGGCTGTCATTGCACGGAGCCTGGTTCGACATTTCGACCGGCGAGCTCTGGGTGATGAACAAGGAGACCGGCGATTTCGAGCGGCCGGTGCTGGAATGAACGGTACGGCGCGGCAGGCGATGAGTGTCCGGCCGGTCGTTTTCACGGCGGCCGCGCTGATGATAGCGATCGTTGCCGCTCGCGCCGATGACCGCGCCATCATAAGTCGCTGGTATTCGGCGCTACTGGTCGCCGATCGCACCGAGCTGGCGGACCTGCTCGCCGACGACGTCCGCATCAAGCTCGACGACCTCGGCGTTGTCCAGAGCAAGCAGGAATTCATCGCCTCGCTCGACGAATGGAAAGGTGCGGTTGCGGGAGCCGCGATCCGCCACCGCATCGAGAAGACCGAAGGCGGGGTCACCACCGTGATCGCCTGCTACGACTTCCCCGACAATGATATGTTGATGCAGGAGACCTTCGCGGTGAGCGACAACCGCATCACCGCCAGTTCGCAGGCGGCAATCGCTGAAAACTGCGAGGGCTACTGAGGCGGAGCGGCCAACTGGCATATTGCGGGCCCGCGGACCGCGCCCTACATCGGTGACACCCTCCTTCCTGACGCCAGCGAAAGACCCTCCATGCCCTCTCCGAAAGCCGTCGATCTCGCCGCCCATCCGTTGACCGCGTGGCGAGGGCCGCTCGGCCTGCCCGATTTCGCCCATATTGGCGACGGTGATTTTTCTCCCGTTTTCGACGCCGCGCTGAAGGCGCATGAGGCCGAGATCGACGCGATATCAGGCAACAAGGATGCGCCGAGCATCGAGAACACGCTTGCCGCGCTTGAGCTCGGCGGCGAGGCGCTGGATCATGTCTCATCGATCTTCTGGTGCCGCGCCGGCGCTCACACCAACGAAACCATCCAGGCCCTGGAGCGTGACATTTCGCCGAAGATGTCGCGGCACTTCTCGGCCATCTCGATGAACGAGAAGCTGTTTGTCCGCATCGACGATCTCTACCGGCGCCGCGAGAGCCTTGACCTCGATCCCGAGACGCTGCGCGTCCTGGAGAAGACCTGGAAAGGCTTCGTCCGTTCCGGCGCCAAGCTCGACGCCGACGGCAAGACGCGGCTGGCCAAAATCAACGAGGAGCTGTCGTCGCTCGGCACGACTTTCGGTCAGAACGTGCTGGCCGACGAGCGCGACTGGGCGCTGTTCCTCGACGAGGCCGATCTCATCGGCCTGCCGGATTTCGTGAAAAGCTCGATGGCCGAAGCCGCCGAGATGCGCGGCCAGAAGGGCCGCTACGCCGTCACCCTGTCGCGCTCGATCTATGAGCCGTTCACGACCTTCTCCGAACGCCGCGACCTGCGCGAGATCGCCTATCGCGCCTTTACCATGCGCGGCCAGAACGGCGGTGCGTCCGACAACACATCCGTGGTGCGCGACATGCTGAAGCTGCGCGCCGAAAAGGCGAAGCTGCTCGGCTACGCCTCCTTCGCCGCGCTCAAGCTCGACGACACCATGGCCAAGACACCGAAGGCGGTGCACGCGCTGCTCGACCCGGTTTGGGAAAGGGCACTGGAAAAAGCCGCCGCCGACCAGAAAGAGCTGGAGCGTCTGGCGGCCGAGGCCGGCAGTAACGAAAAATTCGCCGCCTGGGACTGGCGCTTCTACCAGGAGAAGCTGCGCGCCGAGAAGTTCGCTTTCGACGAAGCGGAGCTGAAACCCTATCTGCAGCTCGACCGCGTCATTGACGCCTGCTTCGACGTCGCGACACGGTTGTTCGGCGTCACGTTCGAGGAGAAGAAAGGCATCGCCGCCTGGCATCCGGACGCGCGCGTCTTCGTGGTCAAAAATGCCGACGGCAGTGAGCGCGGCCTGTTCCTCGCCGACTATTTCGCGCGGCCGTCAAAACGCTCCGGCGCCTGGATGAGCGCGCTGAAGTCCGGTTACAAGCTTGGCCATGGCTCGAAGCCGGTGATCTACAACATCATGAACTTCGCCAAGCCGCCAGCGGGCGAACCGGCTTTGCTGTCGGTCGACGAAGCGAAGACCTTGTTCCACGAATTCGGCCATGCGCTGCATGGCATGCTGACCGACGTCACCTGGCCGTCGGTGTCAGGCACCTCGGTCAGCCGCGACTTTGTCGAACTGCCCTCGCAGCTCTACGAGCACTGGCTGACGGTGCCGGCGGTTCTGGAAAAGCACGCGCTGCATGTCAAGACCGGCAAGCCGATGCCGAAGGCGCTGCTCGACAAGATGCTGGCCACGCGCACCTTCGGCGCCGGCTTCGCCACCGTCGAGTTCACCGCCTCTGCCTTGATGGACATGGCCTACCATGCACGGCCCGACGCGCCGGAAGAGCCGCTTCGTTTCGAGGCCGAAACGCTTGCGACGCTGCATATGCCGGATACGATCGCCATGCGCCATCGCACCCCGCATTTTGGCCATGTCTTCGCCGGCGAGGGCTATTCGGCCGGCTACTATTCCTACATGTGGTCGGAGGTGCTGGACGCCGATGCTTTCGCCGCCTTCGAGGAAACCGGAGACCCCTTCAACCCGGCGCTGGCCGAGCGGCTGAGGAAGAACATCTACGCCGCCGGCGGCTCGAAGGATCCGGAAGAGCTCTACACGGCGTTTCGCGGCAAAATGCCGTCGCCGGAAGCGATGATGGTCAAGCGCGGATTGGTGTAGGCAATCGCCGAAGTCGGCGCCGACGTTAACCTCGTTATTCTTGGCTGCCGACCCAAGGATCCTTTACCCTTGGCCACACCGGCCGCGTCAGCTTCGTGTAATTCGTCGCCGCCGGATTGCTGGGATAGGAACTCGGCGCCGCGACATAGATGATCTCGGCGGCGATCGGCTCGAAGCCGGCGTAGAAATGGTTTGTCGACTTGATCAGCAATATGTCTTTCGACAGCGGATCGACGCCGATGTTGGAGAAGACATCCGGCTCGAAGGTCTGGGTGCGATTGGTGTTCAGGATCACATCGACTTCCGTGCCCTCGATGCGCACCACCGCTGATGGCCCCAATGTCACCCGGCTCGGGCCAAAACTCTGCCAGCCCTCGGCAACCGCTTTCAGTACCTTGACGCGTGCATCGATCGGTTCGCCCGCCTGCGGGCCGGCTTTGCCGCCGAAACGCAGGTCGATGACGGCACCCTCGCCGGCAGCCTGGCAGAAAGTCACCGCGATCGGATCCCAGATCGTCGCCACGCCGAACTTGTCCAGGCCCCGCGCCAGCATCTGGCGTAGCACGAAGGTGCCGTCGCCGGGAACGCCGCCGCCGGGGTTGTCCCAGATATCGGCAATGACCACCGGCTTGCCCGGTCTTTGCTTGCGCACGGCCAGCGCCCGATCGATGCCGTCGGCCGTACTCAGCATCGTCATCGCGGTCGTTTCGCGCATGGCATAGAGCTCGCGTCCAAGCCGCTCCGCCAGCGCATCGCCCTTGGCCTTGTCATTGTCGGTAACGACAAGGATGCGCGTGCCCATTTCGGGCACGTCGGCGGCCATGAAGCCGTGGATGACCGAAACCGACAGCACGCCGTCCTTGCCGTGCAGCGCCTTGATGCGGTCGACGAAGGAGCGCATCGGTTCGCGGCTGGTCGGCAGCACCTGGATCATGCGGCAGTCGAAAGTTGAGATGACCGGCTTGATCTCGCCGCGCGCCGCGGCCAGGCCAAGCGCGACCACATGCTCGCCGCGCTCGTAGAAATCGGTGTGCGGGAATTCGAGGAAATAGGCCATGATGTCGGACGCCGCCACGCGCTTCGGCGTCAGATGGCTGTGCGGATCGAACTCGCAGGCAATCACCACGCTTGGCCCGACAATGCCACGCACGCGCTCCAGCAGGTCGCCCTCGCAGTCGTCATAGCCTTGCGCCACCATGGCACCGTGCAGGCCCAGAATGACGGCATCGACCGGCAAGGCGGCCTCGAGCTGGCCGAGGATCTCGTCGCGGAGCGCCTCATAGGTCTGCCGCTGCACGAGGCCGCCGGGCTCGGCCCAGGTGGCGGTGCCCTCGATTACGGTCAGGCCTTCGGCGGCCGCGCGGCGGCGCAGCGCCACGATCGGCGAGGAGCACAGGGTCGGCGTTCCCGGATGCTTGCCCGGCCCGGCATAGAACGCCATCTCGAAAGAGGCCCGGTCGGTTGGCACAGGCGAGAAGGTGTTGGTTTCCGTCGCCAGCGAGGCGGTGAAGATACGCATGAAAACTCCGTGGACTTCTTGTTTTCGCAATTCCGGACGGATAACCGCTGGGCACTTTTCCTGGAATTGCTGGGATTGCTATTTGACAGCCCCGAGCGCCAAGCCCCGGACAAGATAGCGCTGCAGCCAGATGAACAGGATCGCCACCGGCAGCGTCGCCAGCAGCGTCGCCGCCATGACATGGTGCCATTCGATCGTGTACCGCCCGGCAACCAGCGAGAACACCTGGATCGGCAGCGTATAGCTCTCCTGGCTGCGCAGCATGGTGAGCGCCACGACGAATTCGTTCCAGGCATTGATGAAGGTGAAGATCGCCGTCACCGCGATCGCCGGCAGGCAGAGCGGCAGGAACACTTTTCGCAGCGTCAGCCAGCGGCCGGCGCCTTCCATCCAGGCGGCTTCCTCGAGATCGCGCGGAATGGTGTCGAAATAGCTCTGCAGCATCCACACGGTGAAGGCGACGTTGAAGGCCATGTAGATGAAGCCGAGCGCGGTGGTCGATTCGACCAGTCCCCAGGCAGCCATCAGCCGGAACAGGCCGAGCACCAGCACGATCGGCGAGATCATCTGTGAGATCAGCAGGAACTGGCGGAACGCTCCATATCCGGCAAAGCGGAAGCGCGACATGGCATAGGCCGCCGGGACGGAGATGAGGATGGCGCCAACGGTGGCGATGACAGACACGTAGAGCGAATTGGCCAGCGCCCGGCCGAAGCCGGTCGCCACCCACATGTCGGCAAAATTCGACCACCGGAACTCGCTCGGCCACCAAGTCGGCGTCAGCACTTCGGTACGCGGCTTGACCGCTGTCAGGAACATCACCGCGAAGGGAAAGATCGTCACCACGATCAAGGGCGCCAGCAGCAGCCAGGCGATGATGGTGCGCTTCAGCTTGGCCTTCATGCGCGTTGCTCCCGCATGGCAAGGCGCACATAGATCATGGTGAAGATCAGCAATATGGCGAACATCACCAGCGAGACCGCCGACGCCTCGCCGAGTTTGCCGATACGGAATGCCAGCTTGTAGAGGTGGGTGACCAGTATGTCGGTCGAGTTGGCCGGCCCGCCCTGCGTCATCACCCAGATGATCGGGAACGAGTTGAAGACGTAGATGGTGTTGAGCACGATGGCGATGTTGATGAAGGGTTTCAGGAGCGGAAAGGTGATCTCGCGGAACTGCTGCAGCGGCGTTGCCCCTTCGAGCGCCGCCGCCTCGTAGAGATCGTCCGGGATCGACGACAGGCCGCCGAGAAAGATCGTCGTGGTGAACGGCACCGTCACCAATATGCCGATCAGCACCTGCATCGGAAACGCCGTCTCGGCGCTCGCAAGCCACTGGATGTTGTGGTCGATCAGGCCAAGTCCGATCAGCGCCGAATTCAGCATGCCGCTTTCACCGCTCAGCGCCCAGCGCCAGACCACGGCCGTCATGGTCAGCGACACTGCCCATGGCAGCATGATGATGACGCGGGCAAGGCCACGGCCATAGAAATCGGTGTTGAGGATCATCGCCACCGGGACCGAGAGGAGCAGCGCGCCGCCGACCACCAGCACCGTCCACAGCCCCGTGCGCCAGAGCGCGGCGACGAAGTCGGGATCGGCGGCCAGCGCGGCGAAATTGGCAAGACCGCTGAACTCGCGCAGCTGACCAAAGCGATTGACGTCATGCGTGGCGATCTGGATCAGGTCCCAGACCGGCCAGAAGATGACCACCGCCGCCAGGAACAGACTGGGCAAGGTCAGGAGGTAGGGCAGGAAGCGATTTTGCATCGGCTGATTTTACACCGCGTTGCGAGGCATCAGTAGCACTGGTTGGCCAGTTGACCTGTTCTTCCCAGGCGCTCGGTTTCGAACTCTTCCCCGGCGGCGGCGCCGCCCCTCACCTGCCTGCCGGCATCCTCTCCCGTATAGAGACGGGGAGAGGGGCGCTTTCATCACCGCTTTCGCCAGTCACCAGCGTCCAGAAAGGGCTCCGAGATGCCGGCCGCCCTTTCTCCCCGTCTCTATACGGGGAGAAATGCCCGGCAGGGCAATGAGGGGCGGCGCTGACGTCGACAATTCGTCCAAAGTGGTTGCTTGTCAGTCTTCGTTATTTACGTGGAGCGCAGCCAAATGTCTGTTTGGAAATGTGGCGCGCCCCACCTGAGTCGGGGGCGCGCCACGGGCGCAGGGAGATACGCCCTATTTGTGGGGCGCGGCCCCTACTTCTTCAGCACTGCGTTGGCCTTCGCCGCCGCTTCCTTCAAGCCTGCCTCGGGATCGCCGCCGAGATAGATCTTCTGCATGGCATCCGACGTGATCTGGGCAACTTCTTCCCAGCCTGGGATGACCGGCGCGAAACGGGCATCCGGCAGCAGGGCGGTAAAGGCGGCCAGGTCGGCGTTGTTGACGTAATAGTCCATCTTGGCCTCTTCCTTGTTCACCGGCAGGAAGCCTTCGCCCTGCGTGAACTTGGCGCGCTGTTCCGTGGTGAACAGGAAGTCCATCAGCTTCCAGGCCTCGTCCTTGTTCTTGGAGTTCTTGAACATGATCATGGAGTCTGTGACGCCATAGGTGCCGCGCGCACCGGTCGGACCGGCCGGAATGGCGGCAACGCCATATTTGAGGCTCGGCGCCTCGTCCTTGATCTGGTTGGACAGGAAGGGCGCCGTGATCATCATGCCGACCTTGCCCTGCTTGAACAGGTTCTGCACGTCCTCGCGATTGTTGGAGGTGACGCCGGGCTCCGTCAGCCCCTCGTCGATCATCGACTTGTAGAGCTTGGCCGCTTCGAGCGCGCCCGGCGTGCTCAGGCCCGACGTGCCGTCCTTGTTGAGGATCTCGGTGCCCTGCGACCACATCGCGTAGTAGTAATAGACGTCGGTCTCGATCTCCTTGCCCTGAAGGCCGAAACCGAAGGCACCCTGCGCCTTGATCTTGCGAGCATCCTCCTGCAATTCGGTCCAGGTTGCCGGTGGCTTGGCGATGCCGGCCTTCTCGAACAGCTCCTTGTTGTAATACATGGCGCGCGCCGAGGCGGCGATCGGCAGGCCGTAGGTCTTGCCGCCCATGATCGAGGGCGACAGGAAGGTGTCGATGAAGCGACCCTTGAATTCGGGCGTGATGTAGCTGTCGAGCGGCTCGGCGACGTCCTGCTGGACGAAGTCTATCAGCCAGCGCGTGCCTATGATGGAGAGATCGGCGTTGGTGCCGGCGGTGATGTCGGTGGTCAGCTTCTGCAAGAGCACATCCCACGGCACCACCTCGAACTTGACCGTGATGCCAGGGTTCTTCGCCTCGAACTCCTTCTTGACCTGCTCGAAATACGGACCGGTCTTGGCGCTGTATTCGGCGACGGTAACCCGCACTTCGCCAGCCTCTGCCTGCGCCGCGAAGGCCAGAATGCCCATTCCGGCCATCAGGCCGGCAGTCCATTTCGCAAGGTTCATCCGATCTCTCCCATTTGTTTCGCGCATTCGCGCTCCTTGTGCCGTGCCGGCACAAGATTTATGTGACTTTCCTACATTATCGATGAATTCGCCGCGCGCAAGCGGATTAATATGTTGCTTAATTACATCCTGTTCTTTAGCCTCTCCGGCATCTGCCTGACCTGCGGGAGGAGCAAGCGCCGTGGTTTCGAGAGCCGAATTCGAAGGCAGGACCGCCGTCGTCACCGGCGCCGGTGGCGGCCTTGGCTCGGCGATCGTCGCACTGCTGGCCAGCAGGGGCGCGCGGGTGGTCGGCTGCGACCAATCAGAGGAGGCACTGGCGAGCCCGCACCTTGCCTCGCGGCATGTCTTCGACCTTCTCGACCGGGCTTCCATCGAGGCGGGGATCGCCGCCGTTCTCGACCGGGACGGCGTGCCCGATATCCTGGTCAACAATGCCGGCTGGACGCGCGCCGAAACGCTCGATGCGCTGACGGCGGACACGATCGAACATGAGCTCGACCTCAACCTGACCGGTGTGATGACTTTCGCCGACGCGCTGGTTAAGGCGATGGCTGCACGCGGTTCGGGCAGCGTCGTCTTCATTTCTTCCGTCAACGCCATCGCGCATTTCGGCAATCCGGCCTACGCCGCCGCCAAGGCCGGCATCAACGCCTATGCCAAGTCGATCGCCGTCGAGCTCGGCCGTAGCGGCGTGCGCGCCAATGTCGTCTGCCCCGGATCGATTCGCACCGCCGCCTGGGACCATCGCCTTGCCAAGAACCCTGACATAATCGGCAAGCTGCAGCGGCTCTATCCGCTCGGCCGCATCGTCAACGCCTCCGAAGTCGCCGAAGCGGTGACTTTCCTTGCCTCCGACCGCGCCTCGGGCGTAACAGGCGTGGTGATGCCCGTGGATGCGGGATTGACCGCCGGCTGCCTGCCGTTCATCGACGACATACTGGGAGCGTGACCATGACCGACGTCGAGTTTCGCAACCTCTCGAAATCCTTCGGCCAGCACAAGATCCTCGAGGAGATCAGCCTCGACATCAAGAGCGGCGAGTTCGTCGTGCTCGTCGGCCCGTCCGGCTGCGGCAAGTCGACCTTGCTGCGCATGCTGGCGGGCCTGGAGACCATCAGTTCCGGCGACCTCTTGATCGGTGGCACGCGCGCCAACGACCTGCCACCACAGCAGCGCAACATCGCCATGGTGTTCCAATCCTACGCGCTGTTCCCGCACCTGAAGGCTTCCGACAATATCGGCTTCGGTCCCAAAATCCGGGGCGAGAGCCGCGCCGCCATCGACCAGAAGGTCAAGAAGGCGTCCGGCGTCCTCAACCTGTTCTCCTATCTCGACCGGTATCCCCGCCAGCTCTCGGGCGGCCAGCGCCAGCGTGTCGCCATGGGCCGCGCCATCGTGCGCGAACCCTCGGTGTTTCTGTTCGACGAGCCGCTCAGCAATCTCGACGCGCAGTTGCGCGTGCAGATGCGCACCGAGATCAAGGCGCTGCACCAGCGGCTGAAATCCACCATAGTCTACGTCACCCACGACCAGATCGAGGCCATGACCATGGCCGACCGCATCGTCGTGATGGACCGCGGCAGGATTCAGCAGGTCGGGCCGCCGCTGGAGCTCTATGACAGGCCGGCCAACAAGTTCGTCGCCGGCTTCCTCGGCTCGCCGTCCATGAGTTTTGTATCCGGGGCACTGAAGACGACGCCCGGGACGACCTGGTTCGAGTCGGTCGGCGGCGGCCGGCTTGCGCTTGCCGGCGACCCGGTGCCGGCAGGCAGTGCCGTTGAGGCGGGGATCCGGCCGGAGCATTTCATCGTCGGTGAAGCCACCGACGCCATGACGCTCAAGGTTGACGTGGTCGAGCCGACCGGCTCCGAAACCCATGTTTACGGCGCCATTGGCACCGATACGGTGCGCGCCGTGTTCCGCGACCGGGTGCCGGTGCGGCCGGGCGACCTGCTGCCGGTCTCGGTCGACCCCGGCAACATCCATCTGTTCGACACGGCGACGGGCCTGCCGCTGAGATGACGACGGAAACGCGGATATGAAGACGCCGGCCGATATCATCACGCGGCTGCAGCTGATGTCGCAGGACGGCACCAAGTCGGATCGCCGGCTGGCGAGCCTCGTCCTGTCCGACCTCGACTTCGCCTCCAAGGCCGCGATCTCCGAGATCGCCGCGCGGGTCGGCGTCAGCGAACCGACGGTCACCCGCTTCTGCCGCAATCTCGGCTGCGAGGGGTTGCGCGACTTCAAGTTCTACCTGGCCCAGGCCATCGCCATCGGCGGCCAGTATCTGTCGCCGGAGCCACTGAGCCGCGACGCCCGCGAACAGCGCATTGCCTCGACCATCACCGAAGCGGCGGTTACAGCCATCCAGCGCGCCAGCGAGAACCTCGACATGACGACGCTGGTCGACGTCGCCGCGCGCCTTGCGGCATCAGGCAATGTGCTGTGCATAGGTTCGGGTGGCATTTCCTCGATGATGGCGACCGAAATGCAGAACCGGCTGTTCAGGCTCGGCCTGCCGGTTCTGGCACAGATCGACGGACAGTTGCAGCGCATGTATGCCGCCGTTGCCACGCCAGACACCACGGTGGTCGCCTTCTCGGTCTCCGGCTATGCGCGCTCGGTCATCGAGGCGGTGCAGGTCGCCCAACAATATGGCGCCGCCACGGTGGCGGTCACCGCGCCCGACTCCGCACTGGCCAAGGTCGCCGACACTGTCATCCACCTGCAGCCGTTCGAGGACGGCAACATCTACAAGCCGACATCGTCACGTTACGCGTTGCTGGCGATCGTCGACATGATCGTGACCTCGGTCGCCGAGACACGCGGCCCGAAGGTGCTGGAGAACCTGCGCCGCATCAAGCAGAGCGTGAACACGCTGAAGGTCGACGACCCGCGTTTGCCGCTGGGCGATTGACGAGCCGGCGCCGAAATTGCCAATTCCCCCCAAAAGCGTGAGTGAGGAGTGGTCCGCGCAGCGGACGGGAAGCCAATTGCTTGGCTTTCCGAACGACGACCACCCGGAGCGACAGCGCAGGACCGGGTCCGGCAGGGCAGAGGGGGCGATGTCCCGCCTGCATCTCAATTTTGGAAAAGCGCTTCGACACCTGTTACCAGCGCCTCCGGATCACCCAATATCCGCAACGTCTTGAGGCGGGCCGTACCGCCGGCGACGACGGAAACGGCCGATGCCGGAACACCTAGCGCCTTGGCGACCAGCCTCTCCAGCGCTTGATTGGCGGCGCCATTTTCCGGCACGGCGCGGACCCGCGCCTGCACGTGACTTCGTCCGTCCGCCAATGTTTCGACAACGTCGAGCCGGTCCACGGAAGACTTCGGCGTCAGCCGCACGAACAGATCGACGCCGTTCTCGCGCATGCGGAACGGCGCGCTCATGCGATCGTCAGGCCAGCAGCAGCGGCGCGACCGTGGTGAGAATGAACTGCCTGAGGAAGAACAGGATCAGCAACAGGATGATCGGCGAGATGTCGATACCGCCAAGGTCGGGCATGAAGCGGCGGATCGGCCGCAGCGCCGGCTCGGTCAGGCGGTAGAGCATGTTCCCGATGCTGCCGACGAACTGGTTGCGCGAGTTGACGACATTGAAGGCGTAGAGCCAGGAAAAGATCGCCGAGGCGATGATCACCCACCAATAGAGGTCGAGCGCCATGACGATGGTTTGTATGAGGGCGAGCATGCCGGACTCCAATTGTTGCCGACATGTAGCCATTACGCGCCAAACCGGCAAGGGCAGGGTTCCGCCACGCGACCGGCAGCCGGTTTTCGGTGAAGCGCCGCCTTGACAGGAAACCGCGGCGCCCGATAAATGCGCCATCCGCTGGACGGGGCTGTAGCTCAGCTGGGAGAGCGCGTCGTTCGCAATGACGAGGTCAGGAGTTCGATCCTCCTCAGCTCCACCAGCGGAATAATCGTCCGGCTTTTGACCGTCCCGGCAAGGCGCGGCCGGCATCCGCCACGGCGCGATGCAAGGCGTAGCCCCGATCCCCCCAAAAATGGCCAAATGGCATTTCGCCGTTTCCGAGGCGAAATGGTTGTCAATTGGACTTATGGCGATGGCCGGTGTCCGGTAGGCGCTATTTTTTTTGGAAGCCGCCCCATTAGAGTGGCGTTCTCAAATCAGTTTTTTCTGTGTGTTGTGACAGGGCGTTTCGGCGGGGGCGACCGAAAGCGCTATACGGATTCCGAGTCGAAATGAAGTATCTGCCTGCGAAAGCAAACTAGTGTCCATTCGCCAGAATCTTGCTGCAAATCTCAGGCGGCTCTGCAAGGACCATGCTTCTGTCAGCGCGGTATGCCGCGAGCTTGGCATCAACCGCACACAATTCGAGCGTTACCTGCAAGGGCAGACCGTGCCCAACAAGGCCACCGCCAAGCTGATCTGCGATTATTTCCGCGTCGACGAAGCCGAGCTGTACCGGGACCCCGGCGCCCCCTCGCCCGCGGCTCCCGGTCTGCCGCCGATCTCCGAAAGCCTGTTCACCCAGATGATCCGGCCGCCCGCTCCGTCGATTGCGGGCGGCACCTATTTCACCTATTTTTCGATCCCCGGCAGATCCGATCTGCTGGTGCGGGCGATCACCTTCGTGCGTCGCGAAGCCGAGCTGGTCACGTTCCGCAGGGTCACCGGATGGTCGGAGCATCATGGCTCGACATGGGCGCGGGCACGCGGCAATCATTATGGCGTGGCGATCTCGCGCCTTAACTGGATCTATTTCAACGGCGTCAACCGCCGCCAGACAGGCGAGCCGTCGCTGATCTCGGTGCAATGGGCGCCTATCTCCGAACCGGTGCTGACAGGCAAGGCCATGCTTCTGACCGAAGCCGGGCCGGCATTCGTGTCGGTCATCATGCAGGATAGGTCCAATATCCGGCCCAGGCATGCGATCCGCATGGCGCATGTCGTCAGGCTCGATGATCCCAGCCTCGACCAGCTCGTCGTCAGCCTCGCTCGGGACGGGCTGGGTTAGCCGCTTGCTTACGCTGAATAAGAACAAGAATATCCCGAAAAAGCGTATGCCAGCGATTGCCTACTCCATATCTGAGTAAAATCGATTTTTTAGACTTTCTAGCCAAGAAAGATATTTTAGCTCATGGCTGATTTACTACAGTTTTAACAAACCAGTAACTCTTCCGACCTTACCTTTCTTCCCGCGGATCCCTTTCCGGGATCTTTCAACAGATCCCTGGGGTCGGGGAAAGGGACGAAAATGACCAAGAAAGTGAACATTGGCCAGAACATGATGTTGGCGGCAACTAGGCACGGCTTGTCGGCCTGCCCCACGGCGGCGCTGAGCCATTCGGCGATCAAGCGCCTTCTGGGCCTCGACCGCCTCACCGACGCGCCCATCTATGCGTTGACCCTCTCAATCCCGGAACTTGATCCGCATTCGGCCGGTCGATCGATCAATTAGCCGGCGTAGTACATCTAGTGCAGCCAGTACGCATTCCCTAAAGTTCCATTCGATGACAGGAGCAGAACATGTCAAATCAGGCCTTACGTCAGTCAGAGCTCGACAGTCTCCAATATATCGCGACGATGACCAATGAGCTGGTGCAGATGGCCGAAGCGAGCCGCTTCCCCATGATCTCCTATCTGCTCGGTATGGCCTATGCCGAAGCCTTCGACGTCTTGCGCGGCGCACGGCCGGCACGACACGCGCAGCTTAGCGGCAATCCGATGCACCCCAAGGCACACCCGAAAGACAACCACGCTCAGCCAAGAACAGCGTAGCGCGATGCAATTGTCGGGCTTGCGGGACGGCTGGCACGGATTTGAGGGGCATTAGTCCCGCAAACTGAACACGAATGGCGCTGTACGGCTGACGCGCGGGCCGAGTTCCGCCGGTGGCGCCGGCACGGTCGCGCCCTGCAGCACCGCAAGTGCTGCTCGGTCGAGTTCGGCATCGCCGGACGAACGGGCGACCCGGGCCGATAGGACCCGGCCGGATGGGTCCATTGTAAAAGTCACGTTCACATTGCCCTGCGCGCGCCGGGATTTCGCGGCGCTCGGATAGCGCTTGTGGCGATTGATCCACGCCGTCAGCCGCGATTCCCATTTGGCCGGGCTGACACCCGAGAACCCGGCCGCCGATCTCGGCGCCGCCGCCTTGGCGGCAGGCTTGGCCTCGGCGCTGGCGGTACTTGCCGTCTTCGGTGGCTCGGCCTTTTCCTTCTTCGGCCTTGGCTTGGGCTTGTCGACCGGCTTTTTGACCTTGGCTTCGGCCGGTTTCTTTTCCTTGCGCCGTTCCGTCGGCTTTGCCCGCGGCAGCGGAACGACAGCCTCCGGCGCGACGGTCTCGACAATATCGGGGACGACCTCTTCCAGCGGCGGCTGTTCGACCGGTTCGGCCTTCGTCATCTCCGTTGGCTCGTTCTCCGGCACCATCTCCGCGTCGGCAACAGGCTCCGCTTGCTCGACCACCTTGCCAGGCTCGGCCTCGGCTGCCTTCTCGGTCTGTTCGACTGGCTCGGCCCGGTCGGGAATCGCCGCGTCGGGCATCGCGGCCTGTTCGGGCACCGCCGGCGTCACCATCATCGACGCCATCTCGACCACGAGGGCCGGCGGCGGTCCGCCATCCGACAGGTCGACTGGACTGAAATTCTGCACGGCATAAGCGACCGCGACATGAGCCCCAAGCATCAGCACCGCCGCGCACGCCCATAGGCCAAGGTCGCGCCAGTCGAAGCGCGACAGCACCACCGTGGGCGAGGCGGCGGATGGCGTCATGGAGCGGCCGTTTTGCCTGGCGCCGGTGCGGCGATATCACCTGCCGGCGCGGCCTCCAGGCCGACCAGCGCGATCTTCAGGTAGCCGGCGGCCCGCAGCAGGTTCATCGCCTCCATCAGCTCGCCATAGGCGACCGCCTTGTCGGCTCGCAGGAATATCCGCGTCTGCTTGTCGCCCTTGGTGCGGCTGTCGAGCGTGGCGGCAAAAGCCGGGCGCGGCACCGTGTCGTTGCCGATCGCCAGGCTGAGATCGTCCTTCAGCGTCAGGAACAGCGGCGTCTCCGGTCGCGGCGCCGGCGTCGCGGTCGAACCGGGCAGGTCGACATTGACATCCACCGTCGCCAGCGGTGCGGCGACCATGAAGATGATCAGGAGCACAAGGATGACATCGATGAAGGGCGTGACGTTGATCTCGTGGCTTTCCTCGAGGTCGTCGTCCAGGGTCTGTCGCATTCTGCTCCCCATGGCGTCGCTCCCGCTACTCCGCCGCCAAGGCCGTCGCCGCCGCTATCGTGCGGAAATCGAGGTCGCGGCTGACCAGCCGTTCGACGCCGGCTGAGGCGTCGGCGAGGATCTGCCGGTAGCCGGCTATCGAGCGGGCGAAGACGTTGTAGATCACCACCGCTGGGATTGCCGCGACGAGACCCATCGCGGTGGCCAGCAGCGCTTCGGCGATGCCCGGCGCGACCACGGCGAGATTGGTGGTCTGAGCCTGCGAGATGCCGATGAAGGCGTTCATGATGCCCCAGACGGTGCCGAACAGGCCGACGAAAGGCGCGGTGGAACCAATCGTCGCCAGCAGGCCGGTGCCGCGCGACATGCGCCGCGACGCAGCCGCCTCGATGCGCGACAGGCGCGAGCTGACCCGTTCCTTCAGTCCGTCGCCGCCGACATGGTCGAGCGCATCGGCCGAAAGCGCGGCCTCTTCTTCCGCTGCCCGCACCAGGAGCGCGCCGGGACCGCCACCGCGGTCGAGCGCGCGGCTCGCCTGCTTCAGCGTGGCGGCATCGCCGATCGCGCGGGCGGCACGGCGGAGGCGCAGCTTGCCGCCGAAAATCTCCAGCGATTTGGCCAGCCATATCGTCCAGGTAACGAGCGACGCGAAAGCCAATCCAGTCATCACCGCCTTCACGATGATGTCGGCGGCCTTGAACATGCCCCATGGCGACAGGTCATGCGGCAGGTTCAGGTCCATCGCCCCGGCAGGCGCGACCTCGGCCGGCGTTGTCGCGCTCGGCTGGCCGGCTGGTTGCGCGGGCGCCATGACAGCCGGTGCAGCTTGTGCCGGCGCGGCAGGGGCCTCAACCGCTGGAGAAGAGCCGGCCGGTTGCTCCTGGGCCGTGGCGCCGGTCGCCCCCAGGACAAGCGATGCGACCAACGCCGCCAACAAACCATATCTCGACATGAGCTTCTTCCTTGTTCTCACGGCGGCCAGCCGCTTGCCGGTTCCTGCAACCCTGGCGACGACTTCACTGCACATAGCCGACGGGTTGGCCGGTGACGGGATGCGCGAACACACCCATCTCGACGCCGAAAATGTCCTTGAGCACATCGCTCAGCATGATCTCGCTCGGTGTGCCGCGCGTCAGCAGCCTGCCGTCCTTCAGCGCGATCAGCTCATCGCAGTAGCGCGCCGCCATGTTGGGGTCGTGCAGCACCACGACGACGCACAGGTCGCGCTTGCGGCTGAGCTCCCTGACCAGGCCCAGCACCTCGACCTGATGCGCGATGTCGAGCGCCGAGATCGGCTCGTCGAGCAGCATGACGCCGGCATTCTGCGCCACCAGCATGGCCAGCCAAGCGCGCTGGCGCTCGCCGCCGGATAATTCATCCACCAGCCGCTCAGTGAATCCTTCCATGTCGGTCAGCATAAGGGCCTGCTCGACATGGCGCCTGTCCTCGGCGCCGAAACGGCCAAGCGCACCATGCCATGGATAGCGTCCGAGCGTTGCCAGCTCGCGCACGGTCAAGCCCGTCGCCGCCGGCGTCGTCTGCGGCAGATAGGCAAGAGCCCGCGCCAGCTCGCGCGCGCCCCATTGCGATAGCGGCCGTGCGGCGAAAGTGATGGCGCCGGAGCTTGCCGGCTGCTGGCGCGCCAAAAGCTTGATCAGCGTCGATTTGCCCGAACCGTTATGGCCGATCAGCCCGTAGACGCGCGCGCGCCGCAATTCGAGCGAGACCGGACCGAGCAGCGTCCGTTCGCCGACGGCGAAACGCACGGCATCGATATCGAATGCGGTCTGGCTATCGGCTTCGGCCATGGTCACGGCATTTCTCCAGCCCCGCCGCCGCATTCCGATCCTGTCTGCGGAGGCAGGTCCCCGGTTGACTATGAAACATGATTTTGTTAGTCAAGATTTAAGATGGGAATGCACCGCAAAAACCTGAAACGCTCCGGGGCCGGTGCCATTGTTGCCGCGTACGGGCCCTCACCCGCGCAGCCGGCCGATCCGCGCCGGCGATCTCGGTCCCGGGCCACACGATGTCGGCATCCGGTGTCGCCGCATCGATGCGGACACGCTAGGGTGAGCCGGCGGCAAGGAGCTCCGGATGATCAAGGCGACACCCTTCGACTACCCCTATGACGGCAGGCTGGTTGCCGAAAACACCGCGCTCGTCGTCATCGACCTGCAACAGGATTTCCTGTCGACATCGGGCTATTTCGCCAGGAAGGGGTATGACCCCTCGCCGCTGCGGGCGATCCTGCCCGCCGTGAACCGCCTGATCGCGGCCGCGCGCAAAGCCGGCGTCACGGTCATCCACACAAGACAGGGTTACCGCGCCGACATGGCCGACATGACGCCCTACGAGAAATGGCGCCGCAAGCGTTCCGGCCTCGACGGCACCGACGTCCTGCTGCGCTCAGGCGCTGGGTTCCAGATCGTCCCGGAGATCGACGTCGCGCCGCACGACATCATCGTCGACAAGACCTGCAACAGCGCCTTCACCTATACAGATTTCGAGCTTGTGCTGCGGGCGCAAGGCATCACGCATCTGATGTTTTCCGGATGCACGACGGATGTCTGCGTCCACACCACGCTGCGCGAGGCCTGTGACCGCAATTTCCAGTGCCTGACGATTTCGGACGCCTGCGCCAGCGGCGACAGACAAGCGCATGAAGCGGCGTTGCACATGGTGACGGTCGAGGACGGCGTCTTCGGCGTGCTGGCCGATTCGGACGCCGTCATTGAAGGCCTGTCGCGGCTTGGCGACAGGCCTGAAGCAGCAGGCGATTGATGGGCTTCACCCCGCTGCTCGCGTCTCCAATCCCGGGCGAGGCGCGTAAGCTCCAGGCTGGAACTCGCTGGCCTCCCGGCGCGCCAGGGAGTTGCGCAGCAGCGCCAATGTTTCCCGGCCGGCCGTCGCGATCTCGAGTGGCGTGTCGACGCCGACGATCATGAACTCATCGATCCCGAGCCCGGCATAGGCGAGCAGCGACAGCGCGACCTGGGCCGGCGGGCCGGATAGGTCGACCGCCTTGTGGCCGGCGGCAGAAACACCCTGGTGGATCCTGACCGGAAGCGCGAAGCGCAGTTTGCCCGCACGGCCATGTTCGGCCGCGGCGCCACGTGCCCGCTCCATCAATTGCCTGATATCGTCGATCGGCCCCGGCGCCAGTTCGAAGACATCGGCATGCCGGCCGGCCACCTTCAGCGCCGTTCCGGATTGCCCGCCCATGCGGACCACGAGGTCGGCGCCATGCGGGCCCTTGCGCGGCACATAACCGCTTTTGATGCTGTAGAACGCGCCTTCGTGGTCGAAGGGCCGGTCGTTCGACCACAGCCGCTTCAACAGCACCAGATATTCGTCGATGCGCTGCCAGACGACGCCATGTCCGACCGGCCGTGTCTCGGCATCGTCGTCGTTCAAGGGCTCGCTGATCATCCTGAGCGTCAGCCGTCCGCCGCTCTCCCTGTCGATGGACGCCAGCTGGCGGGCAGCCACCGTCGGTTCGATCACGCCGGCCCAGTGGGTGAGCACCACTTCCAGCGAAGCGGTGCGGTTGAGCACCTGCGAGGCCAGATCCATGTTGGTCAGCAGCCCGGCCGAATCGTCGACGACGATCTTCTGGAAACCGCCGTCCTCGATCAGCCCGAGCTTGGTCGAGGTCTCGGCGAAGTCATAGAAAAAGGGAACCGCCGCGTCGGCGGTCTTGCCGGGTACATGCGTGAATTCGATCGGCATTGTCATCTCCTCCATCACTGGAATCACTGATGCTGTGAAATGGGAATCCTCAGGCGCGCGAAACCGCCCCGGGATCCGGCTCTTTCAACTCCGATTGCCTGAAAGCTGTGGGGCAGCAGCCCCTGTCGATCCCGCGCCTTAGGGAATAAGGCCCAGCACGACTGCCCCGGTGAACACGAACGCAAGGGCAAAGACGAGATAGGCGAAAGCGCCGGCATAGGCCGGGCGAAAGCCCTGGGCATTGGCCACTCGCTGGCCGTTGCTGTCGGTCTGGGCGTTCTGGAAATAGGACATGTCGACCTCCGTCTCGCCGCTTAATCTATAAAACTTGTAGACTTTGTCGATTGCTATTTTTGTGCAAATAGCAGAATTATTTTCTCGTCGACCGCCAAAGATTGGTGTGAAGTTGCTGTGAGCATGGGTTCCAGGCAATCGATCGGAAGAGCGCGGGGGTATCGATGTGAGGCGTCCCAAGGTCCAGCTTCTTCATTCCGGGACAGCTTGACGCCCTTCCTCTCCCCCTCCGGAGGGATAGGAAGGACACCAAATCCTACTCGTCTAACGCTCTTCCCTTCGAAACGGCTTGAGCAGCGCCGATGGCGCCACAGCGTTGCGCGACATGACGGCCATGGCGACGATGGTGAAGATGAACGGCAGCATCAGGAACGCCTCGTAGGGGATGTGTCCAAGCCCACTCGCCTGCATGCGCAATTGCAAGGCATCGACGAAGGCGAACAGCAGCGCGGCCCCTGCCGAGCGCCAGGGATCCCAACGGCCGAAGACGACCAGTGCGATCGCCACCCAGCCGCGCCCGGAAACGACGCCGAAGGTGAAGGCGTTGAACTGCGCCATCGACAGGAAAGCACCAGCGAGCCCCATCAGGGCGCCACCGAGAATGACGGCCTGGAAGCGCGTGGCGATGACGCTGACGCCCGCAGAGTCCGCGGCGCGCGGGTTCTCGCCGACCATGCGCACCGACAGCCCCCACGGGGTGCGGTAAAGGATGAAGCCCGCCAGAGGAATGGCCAGGACGGCCATGTAGACCAGCGCGAACTGGTCGAACACCGCAGGACCCAGCACGGGAATGTCCGAGAGAACCGGGATCGGCAGCGTCTGAAAACCCTTGATGCTCGGCGGCACCGATTGCTGGCCGAAGATCAGCCGGTAGAGGAAATAGGCCAGCCCCGACGAGAACAGGGTGACGCCGATACCGCAGACATGCTGGCTGAGGCCGAGAACCACCGTGAACAGCGCATGCAGCGCGCCCATCAGCATGCCGGTCAGCACCGCCACCAGGACACCCAGCCACAGGCTTCCACTGAGGCTGGTGGCGGTGAAGCCGGTCATGGCGCAAAGCAGCATGATGCCTTCGATGCCGAGATTGAGCACGCCGGCCCGTTCGGAGAACATCTCCCCGAGCGTGGCAAAGGCCAGCGGCGTGGCGATGCGGATGATGGCGGCGAGAAAGCCGACCTGAAAAATCTGTTCGAACACCGCGCTCATCCGACGGCTCCGACGCGGCGGATGCGATAGGCCGTGAACAGCAGCGCCACCAACATGGCGAGCAGCGCCGTGCCCTGGATGACGTCGCTGAGGAAGGCCGGCACGCCGGTCGCCCGCGACATCGCCTCGGCGCCGGTCATCACGGCTGCAAGGAAGATCGCCGCCGGCACGACGCCGAGCGGGTTGAGCCGCGCCAGCATGGCGACGACTATGCCGGAATAGCCGTAGCCCGGCGAAATATCGCTCATCACCTGGAAATGCACGCCGCCGACCTCGCCGACGCCGGCCAGCCCCGCCAACGCGCCCGACAGCAGCGCCGTCGACAGCAGCACGCGCTCGACATGGATGCCGCCATAGCGTGCCGCTTCCGGGTTTTCGCCGGTGACCCTGATCCGGAAGCCCAGCGTCGTGCGCACGATCAGGAACCAGATCAACGGGGCCGCGATCAGCGCCGCGACGACACCGAGATGCAGCCGCGTGCCTTCGATCAGCACCGGAAAGTTCGCCGAATCCTCGATCGGCGGCGAGATCGGATAGCCGCTGAAGCTGTCCTTCCACGGTCCCTCGATCAGTGCCATCAGGGCATAATAGATGACCGAGTTGAGCAGCAAGGAGCTCACGACATCGTCGACCTTGAACTTTACCCGCAGCGTCGCAGGCACCAGCGCGACCGCCGCGCCCGCGGCCGCCCCCGCCAGCGCCATGAAAAGCATGGCAAGCGGTCCGGGCATCGGGATCGCACCAACGAAACAGCTCGCCACCGCGCCGGCCAGCAATTGCCCTTCCGCGCCGATGTTCCAGAACTTTGCGCGGAAGGCGACCGCCACCGCCAGCCCGGTAAAGATCATCGGGGCGGCGCGGACCAGCGTTTCGGTGACGGCGTAGCTGTCGCCAAGCGAGGCCGTGAACATCACGCCGTAGGATTCGAACACCCCGGCCCCGGCCAGCGCGATCAGGCCGCTGCACAGGATGAGCGTGGCGACAATCGCCAGCAAAGGCAGCGCGAGGTTGAACCAGGCGGGCGTGGACGTGCGGACTTCGAGGCGGAACATCAGTGGCCCTCCGCGCCGGTCATCAGCAGGCCGAGCCGGGCGACGGTCGCATCGGCACTGTCCAGCGTGCCGACGATGCGGCCCTCATACATCACCGCGATGCGGTCGCACAGCACCAGCAGTTCCTCCAGATCCTCGCCGATGACGATGATGCCGCAGCCCTTGGCGCGCATGTCGAGGAATTTTTCATGGATGAAGCGCGCCGCACCGATGTCGAGGCCGCGTGTCGGCTGTGAGACGATCAGCACCTTCGGATCGAAAGCAAGCTCGCGCGCCAGAAGCGCCTTCTGCAGATTGCCACCGGACAGCGCGCCGGCGCGCGTCATCGGCCCGGGACATCTGATGTCGTAGGCCTTGATCTGTTCCTCGGCGAAAGCGCGGATCGCATCCGGCTTCAGCAAGCCCTTCGCGGAGAAGGCTGAAGTGCCGATGCGCGGCAGCACCATCGAATCGGCGAGCGGCAAATTGGTGACCAGCCCCGTCGTCATGCGGTCTTCCGGGATGCGGCCAAGGCCGAGTGCCTGCACTTCGCGCGGCGAGAATTGCACGACCTGTTTGCCGGCTATCGTCATTTGACCGCTGTCGGGCGCGCGCGTGCCCGAGATAATCTCCGCCAGCGCCCGCTGGCCATTGCCGGAGACGCCGGCGATGCCGAGGATTTCGCCTGCACGAACCGCAAGCGACACGTCGCGCAACGCCGTGCCGGAATGCTTCGAGGTTGAAATGCCGTCGAGCGTCAGCACATCGGCGCCGGGCGTCGACGATCCCCTTGCCGGCGGCACGATCTCATGGCCGCACATCAGTTCAGCCATTGCAGCCGACGTCGTGTTGGCGGGGTCGTCGACACGGCCCGCGACGCGGCCGTGCCTCAGCACGGTGCAGCGATGCGTCAGCGCCCGCACCTCGTTGAGCTTGTGCGAGATGAAGATGATGCCCAGGCCTTGCGCCGCCATCGAGCGCAGGGCCGAAAACAGTCCGTCGACCTCGCTCGGTGCCAGCACCGCCGTCGGCTCGTCAAGGATCAAGAGCTTGGCACCGCGAAACAGCGCCTTGACGATCTCCAGCCGCTGTTGCTCGCCGACCGACAGCGCCGAGACCGGCAGATTGGGATCGAGCGTCAGCCCGTGCCGGCTGCTGATTTCAGCAAGCCGCGCCAGCCCGCCGCTGCGGTCGATCCGTCCCGATTTGCCCGGAATGCCAATGAGCAGATTTTCCAGCACGGTGAGCCGTGGTGCCAGATGAAAATGCTGATGCACCATGCCGATGCCCGCGGCCAGCGCATCGGCCGAGCTCGTGATCCTGACTGGCTGGCCCTGGATCAGGATCTCACCGGCATCGGGTGCATAGGCGCCGAACAGCACGTTCATCAGCGTCGTCTTGCCGGCGCCGTTCTCGCCGAGCAGCCCGAGGATTTCGCCCGGCGCCACGCTGAGATCCACAGCCTCGTTTGCCTTGACGGCGCCGAAGCTCTTGGTGATGCCGCGCATTTCGATGAGAGGGGCGGACAAGAATGCTCCTGATTTTTCCGATCCGGCCTTAGCTGCGGAGGGCGGCGCTGTACCCCCTCTGTCCTGCCGGACATCTCCCCCTCAAGTGGGGAGATTGGCAGCTTCGCCGACTTCGCTTATGTTTCAAGGTCGGCGATTGGCGAAAGCCGAAGTGACATCTGATCTCCCCCCTTGAGGGGGAGATGGCCGGCAGGCCAGAGGGGGGCGCCACGCGCCAGCCCCTCAATCATGGCGTCAATCCGAAACCGGCGTGTTCTCGTCGACGTCGACGCGGAAATTGCCTTCCAGGATCTCGGCCTTCTTCTTCTCGACCAGATCCTTGACCTCGGCGGGCAAAGTCTTGTCGAACTTGTGGAAGGGCGCCAGATACGAGCCGCCCTTGGCCATGCGCGAGAAATCGCCATAGTCCTGCGCGGTGTAGACCCCAGCCTTGACCAGCTTGATCGCCTGCTCGACCGTCGGGTACATGTCCCAGACCGGACCGGTGATGACGGTATCGGGGCCAAGGCTCGACTGGTCGGACATGTTGGAGATGGCGAAGATCTTCTTTTCCACCGCCGCCTCGATGACGCCGAAGCGTTCGGCGTAGATGACGTCGACGCCGGCATCGATCTGCGCCACCGCGGCTTCCTTGGCCTTGGGCGGATCGAAGAAGGAACCGATGAAGGCGACCTTCTTCTTGACGTTCGGGTTGACCTCCTTGGCGCCGGCGAAGAAGGCGTTGACCAGCCGGTTCACTTCCGGAATGCCCATCGCCGCCACCGCGCCGACCGTGCCCGACTTCGACATTTTGCCGGCGATCATGCCGGAGAGATAGGCGGGCTCGTGAATCCAATTGTCGAACACGCCGAAATTCGGCTCGGCCGGCCCGGCGCCGGAGCCGAACAGCCAGGCTGTCTTGGGGAACTGCTTTGCCGTGCGGCGCGATTCACGCTCGGCGGCGAAGGCATCGCCCAGCACCAGCTGGTACCCGCCCTGCGCATATTCGCGCATGACGCGGCTGAAGTCGGCGGTCTGGACCTTCTCCGACCATTTGTATTCGATGCCCAACTCCTTCTCGGCCTTCTGCAGGGCGACGTGGATCTGGTTGTCCCAGGGTTCCTCGATCGGCGTGGCGAAGATCGCCGCCACCTTCAGTTTTTTGCCCGCCGCGAAGGCCGCACCCGGCAGCATCGTCGCGGCCAGGCCAAGCGCGCCCAGCTCCAGCACGTTGCGTCGCGACAGCCCTTCGCGCATCGAATGAGATCTGTTCTTCCGGTCTTCCATTGAAGTGCCCCTCTGTTTGACAGCCGTGTCGAGCCGGCCGTTCCTGAAATCAGACGGGGAACTATGGAACGGGTCCGGACTTTTGTCCACATGGTCAAATTTGGCAGGATCGAGCATATCCACTCTCCTGGCCCAGCCAGGAAGAGCGATTGCTCAGGCCCGTTCGAGCGCGATGGCAATGCCCTGGCCGACGCCGATGCACATGGTGGCCAGCGCATAGCGGCCGCCGCGCTCGCGCAGCTCCAGCCCCGCCGTGCCGGATATGCGCGCGCCCGACATGCCCAGGGGATGGCCAAGTGCGATGGCGCCGCCATTCGGGTTCACGTGCGGCGCATCCTCGGCAATGCCGAGTTGGCGCAGCACGGCGATGCCTTGCGAGGCAAAGGCTTCGTTGAGTTCGATGACATCGAATTGTTGCGGCGTCAGGCCAAGCCGCACGCAGAGCTTCTGCGTTGCCGGCGCCGGACCGATGCCCATGATGCGCGGCGCGACCCCGGCGGCGGCCCCGCCAAGAATACGGGCGATCGGCGTCAGCCCGTATGTCTTCACCGCCGCTTCCGAGGCAACAATGAGCGCCGCCGCGCCGTCATTGACGCCAGACGCATTGCCGGCCGTCACCGTGCCACCTTGCCGGAACGGCGTCGGCAATTTGGCCAGCGCCTCGACGGTTGTGCCGGCGCGAGGATGTTCATCCTTGCTGATAGTGACCGCATCGCCCTTGCGCTGTGGAATCGTCACCGGGGTGATCTCCTTCGCCAGCCGGCCATTGGCTTGTGCCGCGACCGCCTTGTCCTGGCTGCGCACGGCAAAGGCATCCTGGTCCGAGCGGGAAACAGCGAAGTCTTCCGCCACATTCTCGCCGGTCTCCGGCATCGAATCGACGCCGTATTGCTTCTTCATCAGCGGGTTGACGAAGCGCCAGCCGATGGTGGTGTCATAGATCTCGGCATTGCGGGAGAAGGCGGTGTCGGCCTTGGGCATGACGAAAGGCGCGCGGCTCATCGATTCGACGCCACCCGCGATCATCAGTTCCGCCTCGCCGGCCTTGATGGCACGCGCCGCGATGGTCAGCGCATCCATGCCCGAGCCGCACAAGCGATTGACCGTCGAGCCTGGTATCTCCTTCGGCAGCCCAGCTAGCAGCAACGCCATGCGCGCTACATTGCGGTTGTCCTCGCCGGCCTGGTTGGCGCAGCCATAGACGACGTCGTCGATCCGCTGCCAGTCGATGCCGGGATTCCGCTCGAGCAAAGCCTTCAGCGGGATGGCGGCAAGATCGTCGGCACGAACCGAAGACAGCGAACCGCCGAAGCGGCCGATCGGCGTGCGGATGTAGTCGCAGATGTAGGCCTCGGCCATTTTATGCAGCCTTTGTTTTTCCGGTTCCCTCATGCGCCGCCTTGGTGCGGGCCTGCAGGTCGCGCAATGTCGTCAGTTCGAGTTCGCTTGGCGCGGGTGTTTCGTCAAGCGCCTCGGCGAACTTAACCACCCAGCCACAGCTCTCCTGCACCTGCTGACGGGTTACCCTGGGATGCAGCGATACGACCGTGAATTCCTTGGTCACCGGATCGGGCTTCCAGATGGCAAGATCGGTGATCAGCAGCGTGGGGCCAGCGGTCTCGATGCCTAACCGCTGTCGGTGATCGCCGCCCTCGCCATGGCCGAAGGAGGTGACAAAGTCGATCTTCTCGACCATGCCGCGCTTGGTCTGCGCCATGGTGATGTAGATCTCCTCCGACGACGTCGCGATCTCCGGCGCGCCGCCGCCGCCGGGCAGTCGGGTCTTGGGATGGAAATAGTCGCCTATCATAGTGGTGTTGATGTTGCCGAACTTGTCGAGCTGCGCCGCACCGAGGAACCCGATGGAAATGCGGCCGCCCTGCAGCCAGTAGCGGAACATCTCCGGCACCGCGACGGTGGTGACGGCGGTTTCGCACAATTCGCCATCGCCGATCGACAGCGGCAGCACGTCGGGCGCCGTACCGATCGTGCCGCTCTCATAGATCAAGGTGATCTCGGGCGCATGCGTCAGCCGCGCGACGTTGCATGCCGCGGACGGCGCGCCGATGCCGACGAAGCAGACATCGTCATTCCTCAGCGCCCGGCTCGCGGCGATCGTCATCATCTCGTTGGGGGTGAAGCCCAGCTGATTGTCGCTCATGCCGCGTTCCGCAGATGCGAGACCCGGGCCGCGAAATCGTCGGGACTTTTCTCGATCACGTTTGCCTGCATCCAGGCCCGGAATTTCTCGCGGTCGGCCGCGACCTCGTCCCATTCGATATAGGCGGCATTGTCGCGCGCATAATAGCCATGGGCATAGGAGGGGTGCGAGCCGCCGGGCACGACCGAGATCGCCGCGATCGTCCAGCGGGGCAGCACAGTCAGATTGGGGTGAAGATCGTCAAAATTGTCGACCACCTCCTCCACCGTCACCACCGCGCGCCTCGCCGCCAATACCGCCTCCTTCTGGACGCCGATGATGCCTTCGACCAGCACATTGCCTTTCCGGTCGGCTTTCTGCGCATGGATGAAAGTGACATCGGGCCGGATGGAAGGCACGGCCGCCAGCATCTCGCCGGTGAACGGACAGGTCACCGCTTTGATGTTCGGATTGACATCAGCCAGCCCCGTGCCGCGATAGCCGCGGAACACCGCGCAGGGCAGGCCGGCCGCACCCGCCTCATAGCCATTGGCCATGCCGGCATGGCTGTGTTCCTCGACCGCGATCGAGCGGGGAAAACCGTTCTCGATCGCATCGCGGGCGCGCCGCAGCAGGCCGACACCGGGATTGCCGACATAGGAGAAGACGATTTTCTGGGCCATGCCCATGCCGATCATCTGGTCGTAGATCAGGTCCGGCGTCATGCGGATCAGGGTCAGGTCGCGATATCCCTGGCGGATCGCCTCATGCGCCGCAGCCGTCGGGATCAGGTGGGTGAAACCTTCGAAGGCAGCGGTGTCGCCATCGTTCAGGTTCTCCGCCACGGCCTGTTTGAGCGGCAGGAACTTGACCATCGCGGCGACTCCCAGAGTCCAAAAGTTCGTATTGCGAACATATGTATTGAATGCGATACTTTCTAAACTCCGTTGAGCCGGGGTGTCAATCGTGGCGAGATCGCCCGGACCGAGAGATGAGATGGACGACGAGACCGTTTCCCGTGATCACGTCGGCTCGCTCGAGCGCGGACTCGGCGTGATGGAGATATTGGCCCGCCATCCCTCCGGCATGACCCTGACCGAAATGGCCGAACAAGCCGGCCTGACCCGTGCCGGCGCCCGGCGATTCCTGCTGACGCTCACCGCTACCGGCTATGCGACGCAATCCGGGCGTCTATTCTCCCTGTCCCCGCGCCTGCTGACCGTTGCCCGCACCTGGCTCGGCGGCGCCTCGCTGTGGAGCTTCGCCGCGCCGATCATGCGCGCGGTCGCCGCGCAACTGAACGAGGCCTGCTCTGCAGCGATCCTGTCGGGCCAAGATGTCGTCTATGTCGCCCGCATTCCAGGCCGGCGGATCCTGAGCGTATCGCTCGATGTCGGCACCAGGCTACCCGCTTATTGCACCTCGATGGGGCGGATGCTGCTGGCGGGGCTGACACCGGCGGAATTGGACGCCTTCTTCCGTAAGGCAACGGTCGAGCGGCGAACGCCGAAGACAATTGTTGAAAGACCGTTGCTGGCAAAGGCCATTACCAAAGCCAGAATGGATGGCTTCGCCATCGTCGACGAAGAGCTGGAACTCGGCCTGCGCTCCATCGCCGTGCCGATCCGCGACCGCGCTGGGCGCACGGTCGCGGCGATCAATGTCTCGACCCAGTCGGCACGGTTTTCCGTCGCGGATATGGAGTGGGAGATCTTGCCTGCGCTGCTTGAGGCCAGACAGCGTGTCGAGGATTTCTTTGTCGTCTGATAGAGGCCTGTTAGGCTTCCCTGGCGTTGGCCCGCCAGCGTCTAAATAGCGCCCTCAATGCTTGATCCGGTCCCGCATCGCGTACCACAGCATGCCCAGCACATAGAGCGGCCCGCGCAGCGCCGTGCCGCCCGGGAACGGCATTGGTGTCAGCGTCGAGAACAGGTCGAGCCGTGAGGCATCGCCGGTGATCGCCTCGGCCAAAAGCTTGCCCGAGAGCGTCGACAGGATGACGCCCTTGCCTGAATAGCCGTGCGCGAAATAGACCTCGCCATAGTGCCCGACATGCGGCAGCCGCGACGTCGTTACCGACACCAGCCCGCCCCAGGCACGGTCGATGCGGCAGCCCTTGAGTTGCGGAAAGGTGCTCTCCATGTGCGGCCGCACGAAGCCGGCAATGTCGGCCGGCGGTGACGGCGTGTAGCGCTCGCCGCCGCCGAACAGCAGGCGTCCATCGGCGGACATCCGGTAATAGTTGACGACGAAGCGTGTGTCGGACACCGCGACATTGGCCGGGATGACGTTGCGCGCGCCCTCCAGCGGCTCGGTGGCGACAATGTAGTTACCGACCGGCATGATGCGACTGTTGACGCGCGGCTCCAGCCCGTTGAGCAGCGCGTCGCCCGCCAGCACGACATGTCTGGCCCGCACCGATCCCTTTGCCGTCGAGACCCGGATCGAGGGTTCGCGCTCCAGCTTCACGGCCAGAGAGTTTTCGTGGATGACCACGCCGGCCGCGACAGCCGCGCGGGCAAGCCCAAGCGTGTAGTTGAGCGGATGCATGTGGCCGCCGAGCGGCTCATACATGGCGCCATGATAAGGCGTGTCGACCTTGGCCCGAGCCGCCGCCGCCGAGAGTATCTCGACATCGCGGAATTTCATCACGCTCTCGAGGCACTTGGCCTCTTCTTCCAGATCCTTGAGGTCGGATCCGTTGACCGCGCCGACCAGATGGCCGGTCAGCCTGAGATCGCACTCGATGGCATTGCGTTCGATGATGTCGAGCACCAGGCCGCGCGCCTCGAAAGCGAGGTCGAACAGCACCTTGGCCCGCTCGGCTCCGTAGAGCTTGACCAGACCCTTGGCGCCCTTGCGCAGGCCGGGGATCATCTGGCCGCCATTTCGGCCCGATGCGCCCCAGCCGATCTTGCCGCCTTCGAGCAGCACCACCTTCAGCCCGCGTTCGGCGGCGTGAAGGGCGGCCGACAGCCCGGTGCAGCCGCCGCCGACGACGACCAGGTCGGTTTCGGCATCGCCGACGAGCGCTGGATGGTCCGGCGCCGGATTGGCGGTGGCGACGTAGTAGGATTTGCCGATGTCGAGACCGGAATTGAAACCCGTTGAAGATGCCATGATCACACCTTCAGCAAGAGATGGTCGCGTTCCCAGCTCGTCACCACGCTTTGGAACAGGTCGAGTTCGACGCTCTTGACGCGCAGATAGGTCTGGAAGAAGTCCTCGCCGAGCAGCTCTCGCACCGGGGCACAAGCCTCGAAACGATCCAGCGCCTCCTCCATGGTCTTAGGCAGCGTGCTCCTGATCTTGTAGGCATTGCCCGACGCCTCGGCCGAGCGCGCCAATTTCTGCTCGACGCCCAGATAGCCGGCAAGCAGCGACCCGGCGATCGCCAGATAGGGATTGCAATCCGCCCCAGGCAGCCGGTTCTCCACCCGCCGCGCTGCGCGTCCCCCCGCCGGCACGCGGAGGCCGCAGGAGCGGTTGTCATGCGACCACTCGATATTGGCGGGTGCGCTGTGGTTGGGCCTTATGCGGCGGAAAGAGTTCACGTTTGGCGCGAACAGCGGCATGATTTCCGGAACGTATTTCTGCAAGCCGCCGATGAAGTGGCCGAACATCCCGGTGTCGGCATCGTCGCGGCTGGCGAAAAGCGCATTGCCGGCCTCGTCGACGACCGACATGTGCAGATGCATCGAGTTGCCGGCCTGGGCCGCGATCGGCTTGGCCATGAAGGTCGCATGCATGCCGCATTGCTGCGCGGCCTGGCGCGTAAACCGCTTGAACAAAAGCACCTGGTCGGCCAGCGGCAGGGCGTCACCATGCAGCAGGTTGATTTCCAGCTGCGCCGTGCCCGATTCATGGATCAGCGTATCGAGCGGCAGACCGGCCGCCGCTGAATAGTCGTAGATGCGCCGGATCACCGGCTCGAATTCTTCCAGCGCGGCCATGTCATAGGGATGCTGCACACCCTCGGCGCGGCCATTGGCGCCGACCGGGGCGGTGAGGGGCTTGTCCGGATCAGGATTCGGTGCGGTCAGATAGAATTCAAGTTCCGGCGCCACCACCGCGCCCCAGCCGCGCTGGCGATAGAGATCGAGCACGGCGCGCAGCACATGGCGTGGCGAGGCCATCCATGGCCTGCCGTCCATGTGGAAGGCGTCGGCGAAGACATAGGCCTTGCCCGCCCCCGCACCCGGCGCCAGGCACAGCGTCGAGACATCGGGCACCATGCGCATGTCGGGGTCCGAATAAGCAAAACCCTCGTCGATAGAGCCGGAATAGCGACCGTCGATGCTGACCAGGAAGGCGCTGCTCGGCAGGTAGAGCGCGCGGTCTTCCAGCGCCTTGAGGAGTTTGGCGGTCGGCAGCGCCTTGCCGCGCAACACGCCGTTCATGTCGGGCACCAGGCACTCGACCTCGGTGATGCCGTGCTGCGTGAGCCAGGCCTTGGGGTCGTTGATTGCGGTATTCGTGTTCTTATCAAGCATTTCGTTCATGTCCGTATCGGGGAGAGAATGGCTTGCGCGGCCACGTCCGTTCCGGATTTCAGCGCCATCTCGGCTGAATTGTCCCTGAGGCGGGCGGGCGTGGCGTCATCGGCCAGCAGGCCGAGAATGGCTCTCTTCAATCCCCCTTCGGTCCAGCCGTCGCGGCCGATATGATCGCCGGTCTCTCCGGCGCGTTGCGCATTGTCGTCCCAGCAATAGAGCATGATCAGCGACGGCACGCCGAAGCGCAGCGCCTCGCAAAAGCTTTTATTGCCGCCGTGGTGGATGAAGGCTGGGCGCCCCGGGCGCGCAAGGCCTGGGCGATGCCGATGCAGTTCAGCGCGGCGCCAGAGCCCGCCTTGGAAAACAGCGCGATGGTCGGGCTGGCTTTACGCGTCAATTCATCCTCTTCAATCCGGCCGGCTGATCACGCCGAACAGTGCGGCTCCTTGCCTGGCCGCCTGCGGTCCCTGGCTGCGGGAGAGGCGCAGGGGATGCGAACAGATCGGCACCCATTTCATATCGCCGGTTGTCGAGATGGTCGAGTGTATTGAGGTGCTCGCGCAACGATTGCTTCAGCCGGAAGACGTTGATGCACGACCCGGAACGGCTGGATGTGTGTGAAACCGGCGGCGCGGCAGAGCCGCGCCGTTCAGGCTCTGCTCGGTGCCGGTCAGATAGATCGACATCAGAACCGGATTGCCCGAGGCCGGCCAGATGACGGCGGCATCATTGGTACTGCCGCGCTCGCCGGTCCCGGTCTTGTCGCCGCATTTCAAGCCTCTCGGCAGGCCCGCCCTGATGCGCTCACCACCGGTCTTGTTGGCCACCAGCCAGTCGACAAGCCGCGCTCGGCTTTTTTCGCCGACAATCAGGTCGAAGCGAGAAGCGGTTCTGCGTTGTCGTTGAACGGGAACGGCTCCAGGAGGAAAACGATGCCGCCAGGCCAAGCCCAGCGGCATCTCCTCTGGTGACTACGGGCCTTTTCAGCGACGAACCGCTACGGCGTCGTTCCCGCCTGAAGCTTGGCCGCCGTCTGGTCGATCTTGCCGGCAAGAACACCTTGGGCCCAGGCCGTGACCTCGGCGTCGACCGGCTTGTTGGCCATGTCGGTCAGCGCCGCATCGAGCGATGCATCATCGGTGCCGCCGCCGCAGCCGCGGCCGCAGCCTCATCGGCCGCAGTATTGTCGGCGTCGACCACCGCCTGCTGGGCAGTGATGTCAGCCTGCAGCGCCGATATCTGGCCGGGCAGGGCCGCCTGCTGTTCGGCTGTCATGGCGTCGATTTCGGCCTGAGACAGCGACGTCAGTGCGCTCAACTGCGAATTCAGCGTATCCAGTTGAGCCTGGGCCGCGGCAGCTGTGGCAGCGGCCGCCGCAGCCGCGGTCTGCGCGTTCTTGGCTTTCGCGGACTGCGTCACGAATGCCTGAACGGCGGCGAACTTCTTGCTCTTGGAGTTCATATAGGCGTTGACGTTGCGCTGCAGCGAGTTCAGCCGGCCAAGCTTGGCGTGGATATTCTTCTCCTTGGGCACGGACGAGACCTTTGTGTTCGTATCGACCGTGGCGTCGGCCGTTGTGTCCGTGTCCGTCTTGGCTGCCCGTCCCGGTGCCGACGACTTGCCGTGCGAAGCACCGCTGTTGCCGTTGCCATTCCCATGGGTGCCGCCATTGCCGCCGCCATTGCCGTTGCCGCCGCCATTGCCTCCAGCATTGCCGCCGCCATTGCCATGCCCATTGCCGGCGAGCGCCGGAGACGCCAGAAGCGCCAATGCGGCCACGGCCGCGAACAGTGTTTTCCGGTTTGTCATGCTAATCTCCTCGGGAATCGCCGCACTCACCCACCGCTGAACCACCTGCGTATGAGAAATCGCTAATCATACCCGGTAAACTTTAGACAAATGCGGTCTCAATCCGAGAGCGCGCGCTGCGTCGGATCAACAACCACTTGAAAAGACAAGGAAATATACCGCTTTGACCTGGCTTGGCACTGAAGTCCCATGCCCGCCAGACCATGGTCTTGTGCCGTCCGGCATCCCGCGAAACGACAGAAAAAGCGGGGCTGAACTGGGAAAGGTCGATCGATGAAAGCAGCGTCAGCCGATGCTCTCGCCGCCATCGATCACCAGCGCTTGCCCGGTCATGAAGGATGAACGGTCCGAGACCAGGAACAGGATCGCCTCGGCGATCTCTTCGGCCACCGCCCAGCGCCCCATCGGGATCTTGGTGCGGACATAGGTTTCGATCGCCTCGCGTCCGCCCATCTGGGCGATGAACGGCTCGTTGAATGGGGTGTCGACCCAGCCCGGGCAGAGCGCGTTGACGCGCACATTGTGCCGGGCATAGTCGAGCGACATCTGTCTGGTCATCGCCACCACGGCGTGTTTCGACGTCGCATAGGCGATCATCTCGCGGTCGTAGAACACACCCGAATTCGAAGCCGTGTTGAGGATGACGCCACCGCCTTGCGCGATCATCGACGGCATGACGATCCTCGCCGCGAGGAATTGCGCCCGCACATTGACCCGCCAGGAGGCGTCCATGCCGGCGGTCTCGACCTCGGTCAGCGTGCCGCCGACCTGGATGCCGGCATGATTATGCAGGATGTCGATGCGCTGATGTCTGTCGAGCGTGCCGACGATGAGCTGGTCGATCGCATTGTCGTTCGAGACGTCGGTCGCGATCGCCTCGGCCCGGCCGCCCGCCGCCCGGATATCCGCGGCCGTTGCCTCGCCGGCGGCCCCGTCCCTGTCGGCGATGACGACCACCGCGCCTTCCCTGGCCATGATCATGGCGCCGGCACGTCCGATGCCGGAGCCGGCGCCTGTCACCACGGCGATACGGTTTTTGAGGATCATGGAGCGGCTTTCAGTTTGACGGCTTGCGCTGGCGCAGTTGCCATTGGGCAAGCACCACGAGCAGGACGGAGGCGACGAGCACGATCGTCGCGATGGCGTTGATCTCCGGCGTTACGCCGCGCCGGATAGAGGCAAAGACATAGATCGGCAGCGTCGTCTGCGCGCCGGCGACGAAGAAGGCGACGATGAAGTCGTCGAAGGAGAAGGTGAAAGCGAGCAGGAAACCGGCGACCACCGCCGGCATGATCTGCGGCAGGACGATCGAGCGGAAGGTCGTCAACGGCGTGGCGTATAGATCGCTGGAGGCCTCGACCAGATTACGATCGAGGCTGCCGAGCCGCGTGCCGACGATCGTCGTTACCAGCGCCATCGAGAACAGGCCATGCGCGGCGATGATCGAGCCGTAGCCGAGCGACAGGCGCGGCGGCTGGTCGCCCGGCCAGACCGAGGCGAGGAACGGATTGACGACCGCGAACAGCTGAACGAGCGCGACCAGCGTCGAGATGCCGATGACGACGCCCGGAACGACGATCGCCGCGCCAAGCAGGCCGTCGAAGACGGCGCGGGTTCTGGCGCCGACACGCGCCAGGCCAAGCGCCGCCGCGGTGCCGAACACCGCCGCCAGCAGGGCGCTGGTGCTGGCGATGAACAGGCTGTTCTTCAGCGCCTCGACCAGGAACGGGTTGGACAGGGCCTTGCCATACCACTGCACCGAGAAACCGGTGAACTCGCTGGCGTGGTGGCCGGCGTTGAAGGAAAACAGCACGACCAGCACGATCGGCAGATAGAGGAACGCAAAGACGACAATGACGAAGGCGCGCATCAGATGAGGTCCACCCGGCGAGCGCCCGCAACGCGGTTCGAAATGCGGTTGGCGATAATCAGCACCACCACCGAGACCAGCACCAGCGTGATCGCGATGGCCGACCCGAACGGCCAGTTGCGCGACTGCAGGAAGAGGTCGACCAGCGCGTTGCCGATGAAGAACACCTTGCCGCCGCCAAGCAGCGTCGGGATCAGGTATTCGCCGAGCAGCAGGATCATGACCAGCGAGAAGCCGGTCATCACGCCCGGCAGCGACAGCTTCAGGGTCACGCCGAGAAAGGTCGACAACGGCCTCGCGCCGAGATCGGCGGAGGCCTCCAGCAGCCTTCGGTCGAGCCGTTCGAGGCTGACATAGATCGGCAGGATCATCAGCGGCAGATAGCCGTAGACGATGCCGAGCAGGACCGCGCCCGGCGTGTTGATCAACCTGACATCCTCGATGCCGGCAAAGGCGAGCAGCGCAGGGATGCCGCGTCCACCCAGAATGTACATCCACGCATAGGTCCGCATCAGAAGGCTGGTCCAGAACGGAATGACGACCAGCGCGAGCAGGATCAGCCGCCAGCGCTGCGGCGCCTGCAAGGCGAGGTAATAGGCGACCGGATAGGCGACAAGCAGGCAGGCGAGCGCGCCCACTGGCGCCAGCACCATCGTGTTCCAGAACGCGGTCGCCCGTGCCGGGAGATTGGCATATTGCGCCAGCGTGAAGGCTGCCTGGTAGCCGCCCTCCGGCGCCCGCTCGCCGACGCTGAACACGGCGATGGCGATGAATGGCAGCACCAGGAACACCACCAGCCATGCCGTCGCCGGCGCGAGCAGCAAGGCGGTCAGGAAATTACGCCGAAATCTGTTGCCGTGCATCGAAACCGCCCCGGTGCCGGCGGGCATGGGCCCGCCGGTCGATTGTCTTTATCCAGGCCAGTCTCAAGCCGATTTGAAGCGCGCCATCAGTTCGGCACGGCCCGGGTCGGTCAGCGTTGCCGCCGCGCCGAATTCAAGCGGCGTCAACAGCTCCGCCGCCGGATAGAGGATCGGATTGTCGAGCACTTCCTTGGGCAGCAGCTTGTTGACGCGCGCATCCGTCGAAGGCGCGCCGTTGGCGAGGTGCTCCTTCACTGCGACCTGCGGGTTCATCAGATAGTTGAGCAGCGCATAACCGGCGGGCTTGTTGGGCGCGTCCTTCGGGATGGCATAAAAATCGGTCCAGATCTCGCCGCCTTCCTTGCCCAGCACATAGGCGATCTCGGGAATGTCGCGATGCAGTTGCGCGCCGTCATTGGTCCAGCACATCGTCATCCACGCGTCGCCCGCACGCATACCCGGCTGGTAGTCGGACGAGACGGCGAACAGATGCGGCTTGACCTTCAGCAGCAGTTCCTCTGCCTTGGCGAGCTCGTCCTGCTTCAGCGAATTGAACGAATAGCCGTAATATTTCAGCGCGTTGCCGATGGTGGTGAGCTGGTAGTCGTGCACCATGGTGCGGCCATCGCCCTCGGCCATGGCGGTATCCCAGAACTCCTTCCAGCTCGTCATCGGCTTGGTCAGCTTCTTGGTGTTCACTGCAAAGCCCGTGGTGCCCCAGTTCTTCGGCACGGCGTAGATCACCTTGTCGATCGTGCCCTCGGAGGTGAAGCGCGGATCTTCCTGCGTACCGTCGAAATTCGGGAGCTTCGCCATCTCCAGCGGCTCGATAATGCCGAGCTTCTTGTAGGTCGAGATCGTATAGTTGGTCGGCACGAACAGGCTCCAGCCCGAGGCGCCGGCCTGCAGCTTGGCCAGCATCTCCTCGTTGGAGCCGAACACGTTGACCTCGACGGCGACACCGGTGTCCTTTTTGAAGTTCTCGAAGGTCTGCGGGTCATGGTAATTCGGCCAGGTGGCGATCGACATGCGGTCGCCAAGGCTTTCGGCGGCGAAGGCAGGGGTCGGCATGATGCCGATCTCGCGCGCCATCACCGCCGTTGCGATGCCAAGGCCGGTGAGGCCAAGGAAGTCGCGGCGGCCGATCGAGCCGCGCTTCAGGCGCATCAGCTGGTCGACGAAATTCTCGGGGCTTATCGGCAGTCCGTCACGATATGATTTCGACATGTTTGTTTACCCTCTGGTTGGTCCCGTTGTTCTTGGTTTCCGGAAACGCCAGCGGCGTTCCCATGGCATAGCCGATGGCGACGGGTTCACCCGGCTTGAAGAGATTGCCTTGGCCGATCAGGTGATCGGCCTTGGCGAGCAAAGTGCCGATGCCCTGCACTTCGATCGCGTATTCCGCGGTCGAGCCGAGGAATATCCGGTTGCGGACGATGCCTTTGAGCGGACCGCTTTCGGGAGCGCCAAGGCTGAGTGATTCGGGACGCAGACTGACCGAGACGGTCTCGCCTTGTCGAAGCGCGGTTCGCTTGCGCGCCGCGATCACAGTGCCGTCCGCCAGCGCCACGTCCACCAGGTCGCCCGTGTGCCCAGCGACGGTGCCGCTCAAGAGATTGGTCTTGCCGACGAAATCGGCGACGAACAGGTCGGCCGGCTCGTCATAGATCTCGCTCGGCTGGCCGAGCTGGACGATGCGCCCGCCATTCATGACGCAGACGAAATCGCTCATCGACAGCGCTTCCTCCTGGTCGTGGGTCACCAGCACGAAGGTGATGCCGATCTCGCGCTGCAGGTTCTGCAGCTCGATCTGCATGTCGGTGCGCAGCTTCTTGTCCAGCGCCGCAAGCGGTTCGTCGAGCAGCAGCACCGCCGGCTTGTTGACCAATGCACGCGCCAGCGCGACACGCTGCTGCTGGCCGCCGGACAGTTCGTGGATCTTGCGGCCGCCATAGCCGGCGAGCCGCACCATTTCGAGCGCTTCGCCAGCCCGCCGGCCGATATCGCGCGACGACAGCCGTGGCCTTGCCTGGCGCAGCCCGTAGGAAACGTTGGCTTCGACATCGAGATGCGGAAACAGCGCGTATTGCTGGAACACCATGTTGACAGGCCGTCGGTAGGGCGGCGTGCCGGCCATGTCCTGGCCACGGATGAACACCTGGCCTTCGCTCGGCTGTTCGAACCCGCCGATCATGCGCAGGCAGGTGGTCTTGCCGCAGCCGGACGGTCCAAGCAGCGCAACGAAGGCGGAGGGCGGCACGGCAAGGTCGATGCCGCTGACCGCGGTCACCGCGCCATAGCGCTTGGCGACGCCGCGAAATTCGATGTCGGGCACTGCGGTCAAGGCTGCGGGCTCCAGGACGATGCGATTTCAAGACGCTACCAGAGCTAATGGCAGCTAGTATATACCTCGCAGGTGGTATATCTGATCTATTTTCCCGTTTAAGGGGGTATTGGATTGAGCGCTTCCCGCAGCGACGAATACAGCCGGCTCGCGACGCTTGTCGCGGCGACGCGGGAGACGAGCGGCGATCTCTTCGGCCAAGCGATGGTCGATTGGCTGCGGCAGCATGTCGGCTTCGACCATTGCGTGATCTTCGGCTATCGGGGTGCCGCGCGCCCGCCACTGCTGTTCGAGACCTTCACGCCGGCCGAAAGCCACGTCTTCGTCGCGCTCTATCAGGAAGGCCCCTATCTGCTCGACCCCTTCCATCACGCGGCGGTCGAGCGCAAGGAAGGGTTCTGGCGCATGCGCGAACTGGCTCCTGATCGCTTCTACGCCAGCGAATATTTTCGCTCCTATTACAGCCAGACCAGGCTGGCCGAGGAAGTCGGCTTCTTCGTGCCGCTGCCGGGCAAGGACGCGCTGGTGCTGTCGCTGATGCGGCTCAGCGCTTCCGGTCCGTTCGGCACCGCCGATGCCAGGCTGCTGCGCGACATGGCGCCGGCGGTGATCAGCTTCACCAGGTTGCGCTGGCCAACTCTTCCCGCCGACGAACCGGCCGAGACGAAGCAGGACGAGGAAATCACCGAGGTCAACGAGTTCGACCGCGCCCATATCTGGAAAAGCCTGTCGCTGACGCCGCGCGAAAAACACGTCGTCGACCTGGTGCTGCAGGGCCATTCGACGGAATCGATCGCCAGGGCCATGCGCATCGTGCCGGGAACCGTGAAGGTCCATCGCCGCAACATCTACCGCAAGCTCAACATCAAGTCGCAGGCAGGCCTTTTCGCCCGCTTTGTCGAGATCATCGACGCGCGGATCCGGTGATTCCCACAGGCCGCTGACTACGCTGGATCAGGCTTCCATGAGCCGGTTTCGGCCATCCGCTCGAGCAAGGGCGCCGGTTTGAAGACATCCTTGCCCGTCTGCTCATGCCAATACCTGAGTCGCCCGACGATCCTGACCGCGCCTTCGAGGCCGGCCCAGAACATCGGGCCGCCCTTGCCGATGGGAAAGCCATAGCCATTGACCCAGACGACATCGATGTCGGACGCACGGGCCGCGATGCCCTCCTCCAGAATCTTCGCGCCTTCGTTGACCAGGGGATAGAGTGTGCGCTCGATGATTTCGTCGGCGCCTATCGTGCGCGGCACGATGCCCTTTTCCGCCGCCTTGTCGCGGATCAGCGCCTCGACCTCTGGATCGGGCACCGGCGTGCGCGAGCCGTTCTCGTAGAGATAGAAGCCGCGGCCGGTTTTCTGGCCGAAGCGCCCCTGTTCGCACAGCGTGTCGGCGATGACGGCCGTCAGGCCCCGCGCCTTGCGGTTGCGCCAGCCGATGTCGAGGCCGGCAAGGTCGCCCATCTGGAACGGACCCATCGGCCAGCCGAAATCGGTGAACGCCTTGTCGATCTGGCTGGGGGTCGCGCCTTCGAGCAGCAGCGCCTCGGATTCCGAGCCGCGCGCGGCCAGCATACGGTTGCCGACGAAGCCGTGACAGACGCCGACGACGACAGCCACCTTGCCGATCCGGCGCGCAAGGTCAATCACGGTCGCCAGCGCATCGGGCGCCGTTTTTTCGGCGCGCACGATCTCCAGCAGTTTCATGACGTTGGCCGGCGAGAAGAAATGCAGGCCGAGCACATCCTGCGGCCGCGAGGTCGAGGCGGCGATTTCGTCGATGTCGAGATAAGAGGTATTGGTGGCGAGGATGGCGCCCGGCCTCGCCACCGCGTCGAGCTTCCCGAAGATTTCTTTCTTGACCGCCATGTCCTCGAACGCTGCCTCGACGATCAGGTCGCAATCGGCGAGATCGGCATGATCGATCGTGCCTTTGAACTGGGCGAGCCGCTGCCGCTTGGCATCCTCGCTCAAGGAGCCGCGTGCAACCGAGACGGTGTAATTCTTCTCGATCGTCGCCAACCCGCGCCGCAGCGCCTCCTGGCTGGTGTCCAGCAAGGTGACGGGAAAGCCGCCATTGGCGAAGGCCATGGCAATGCCGCCGCCCATCGTGCCGGCGCCGATGACGCCGACGCGGGCGATCCTGCGCTTGACGACGTCCTTGCCGGGAAGCTTGGCCGCCTCCCGTTCGGCGAAAAACAGGTGCCGTTGGGCGCGCGACTGGTCGCTGGCGACAAGCTTGACGAACAGCGCCCGCTCCTCCGCCAGCGCCTCGTCGAAGGGCAGCGTGACGGCATTGCGCACCGCCTGCGCACAGGCGATTGGCGCTTCGAGGCCACGCGCTTTGCGGGCAAGATCCGCGGCCTCCGCATCGAAGGCGGCAAGGTCGGTCTCCTTCAGGACGTCGTCGCGGTCGCGCACCGGCGTGAACGGACCGCCCTTGCGGGCCATTTCGCGGGCGAAATTCACGGCGTGGGTGGTCAGATCGCCTTCGAAAACGGCATCCACCAGGCCGGCGCCGTAAGCTTCATCGGCACCGATCGGTGTACCGGAAACGATCATCTTCAATGCCTTGGCGGCGCCAACCAGGCGCGGCAGCCGCACCGTGCCGCCGCCACCGGGCAGGATGCCGAGCTTCACCTCGGGCAGGCCGAGCCTGGCGCCTTGATCGGCAACCCGGAAATGGCAGCCGAGCGCCAATTCCAGCCCACCGCCGAGCGCGGTACCGTGGATGGCGGCGACCGTCGGCTTGGCAATGGCTTCCAGCACCGCCACGATGGCGCGCAATTCCGGCTGCTGCATCGGCTTGCCGAATTCGGTGATGTCGGCACCGGCAACGAAGGTCCGGCCGGCGCAAGCAATGACGATGGCCGCGACCGATGCGTCATCGCGCAAAGCGACCAGAGCCTGCATCAGCGGTTCGCGGACGTGGAAACTCAGCGCGTTTACCGGCGGATTGTCGATGGTGAGGATGGCGACGCCACCCTCGTTCGCGACGCTGACAGAACTGGACAAGTGGGGGCCTCCCAAGACCGACTGAGATCGGGGACCGGTTTACAAGGCCACGCCGCGAATGGGAACCGGCTGGTCCAATGGTTGGCGGATAGGCTGCGGTCGCGCCGGAGACGTTGCGGTCAGCGCACCGCCTTCTCGCCGCCCGCAGCCGTAATCACCCCTACGATGATAAGCCCGGTCAGCAGGAGACGCACCCCGGCGCTGACGCCGAATGTGTTGAGCATGGTGAGCAGCAGCACCAGGAACAGCGCCGCGCCCCAGACGCCCGGCACATTCGCCTTGCCGCCCGCCACCGACGTGCCGCCGATGACGACCACGGCGATCGAAGCGAGCAGGTATTCGTTGCCGATGTCGACATTGGCGCCGCGGAAATAACCGGCGAGCAGCGCGCCATCGATGCTGCCGAGCGCGCCCGACAGCGTATAGGTGAGAAAACGGATCCGCCCGACATTGACGCCGGCGAGCCAGGCGGCGCGGATGTTCTGGCCGATCGCCAGCACCGAGCGGCCATAGATCATGCGCTGTAAGGCGATGGCCGCACCGATGGTGAACAGCACGGTGAGGATCGCCAGCACGGGCACGCCCAGCACCTGCCAGTTGGTGAAATCGGCGAAGCCAGGCGGCGGCTTGATCTGCAGTCCGCGCCCATAGCTGATGTCGACCGACTGGATGATGAAGCTCGCCGACAGCGTGGCGATGATCGGCGGAATGCGCAGCGCCCAGATCAAGAGATAGTTGATGGTCCCGATCGCGGCGCCACAGGCGAGCGCCGCCAGCAATCCGACCAGGATCATGGCATCGCTGCCGCCCATCACCTTCATGGCGACCGCGCTGGCGAGGCCGATATTGGCCGGCAGCGACAGGTCGACATTGCCAGGTCCAAGCGTAATGACGAACATCTGGCCGACGCCGACGATGACGGTAAACACGGCAAGCGACAATGCCGCCGTGACCATGCCGCCGCCGCCATAGCCCCCGGTGAAGGCGATCGTCGCCAACCACACCAGCAGCGCACCGACAAACGACCAGATCCAGGGTTTTGTGAGCAGGGTTTTCAGCGAAGCCATCGCTCACCTTTCCCTGCGGCTGATCAGCACCCGCGCCGCAAGCACGATGATCAGGATGGCGCCGTTGGCGGCCACCTGCCAGTCGGGCGGAATGTGCATGAAGGTGAGCAGCGGCGAGGCGGCCAGCGCCAGCGTCAGCGCGCCGATGACGGCGCCGATCGGCGAGACCCGGCCGCCGACGAACTCGCCGCCGCCGAGGATGACGCCGGCGATGGCCAGCAGCGTGTAACCATTGCCGATATTGGCATCGGCCGAGGTGGTGATGCCGATCAGCGCCATGCCCGACAGAACGCCGAACAGGCCGGCCAGCGCAAACAGCACGATCTTGGTCTTGAGCAGCGACCAGCCGGCGCGCTTGAGCGCCGCGGGATTGCCGCCCGAGCCGCGCAGGATCACCCCGTAGGAGGTACGCATCAGGCCGAAATGCACGACGGCCGCGATCAGCAGCGCGGCGATGATCGGAAACGGAATGAAAGGCGGCTTGAACGACATGATCGCCAGCAGCCAGTCCGGCGCCTTGCCGCCCGGTTTTGGCAGGACGAGAATGGCGAGGCCCTGCCAGACGAAGCTCATGCCGAGCGTCACCACGATGGAGGGCAGGTTGCGCAGATGGATCAGCGCGCCGAGCAGCGCATAAATGCCGATCGATCCGGCGAGAATGAGGATGCCGATGAGCGGCGCATCCTTAAGCCAGGTCGCGGTGACGCAACCGACAAAACCGACAAAGGTGCCGATCGAGAGATCAAGCTCGTTGCCGGCGATGACGAACATCTGCGCGATCGTCGCCAGCGCGATCGGAATCGCCAGGTTCAACATCAGGCTGAAGCCGAAATAGCTGATGGCGCGCGGATTGAGCCAAGCGATCGCGAGCAACACCAGCGCCAGCGATAGCGCGGGCAGCAGGCCGCGCAACAGCCGCGCCCGCGCCGCTGCATTGCGTGCCGCCGATCCCTTGAAGCCATTGTCGATTGGCGTCGCCGTCATCTCAGGCCGCATCGCCGAAGGAGGACTGGATGATCTTCTCTTCGGTCAGCTCGTCGCGCGTCAGATTGGCGACGATGCGGCCGTTCTTGAAGACATAGATGTGGTCGCAATTGTCGAGCTCTTCGGTTTCGGTCGTGTACCAGAGGAAGGTGCGTCCGCGGCCCGCCTCCTCGCGCACGAGATCGTAGACCTCCAGCTTGGTACCGATGTCGACGCCGCGCATCGGGTCGTCCATCAGCACGATCTGGGCATCGGAGCCGAGCGCCCTGGCGAACAGCGCTTTCTGCTGGTTGCCGCCCGACAGCGAGAAAATATTGTTGTTCATGTCAGGCGTGCGGATGCCGATCTTCTTCTGCCAGAACGCGGCCAATTCCGCCTCACGCTGGGGTGAAATCAACAGCCCGTTGCGCAAGCGCGCCAGCGAGCGGATGCCGATGTTTTCGCCAATCGACCATTGCGGGAAAATGCCATCGGACTGGCGGTCGCCTGCCACCAGGGCCACCGGCGCCGTCACCTCGATGCCGGTCTTGGCGCGCGCGGCGGCGTCAAAGATGCGCAGCAGCAAGTCGGTCTGTCCGTGACCGGCCAGGCCGGCAAGGCCGATGATCTCGCCCGCGCGCGCGACGAGGTCCTTGCCATCCGCCTGTCCGGCCGGCCGCGCCCGGACGCGCAGCGGATTGGCGCCTGTGTTGGCGGCAGCGGCCTGCGCGGCGGTCTTCGCACGCGCCTCGGCTCCGCCCATCACGGTCACCAGCCGGTCGCGATCAAAGTCACCAGCCGCGTCCGACGCCACCACCTTGCCGTCGCGCATCACCACGATCCGGTCGGCGTTCCGCAGCACCTCGCCCAGCACGTGCGAGATCAGGATGCAGCTTTTGCCACCAGCGACGAAGCGGCGCACGAAGGCCAGCAACTGGCCCGATGTGTGCGCGTCGAGCGACGAGGTCGGTTCGTCGAGGATGACCAGGTCGAGCCGGTCCTGCGTCACGGTGAAGGCACGCGCCACCTCGACCATCTGGCGCCGGCCGATCGACAGATCGCCGACAATGTCCCAGGCCGAGATGCCATGGTCCGGAAAGATTTCGTCCAGCTTGGCGGCGATCAGCTCTGCCGCCTTGCGCCGCCAGCCGAAGCCGGTGAGCGAAGCATGGTTGATACGCGTGTTTTCGGCGACGCTGAGATTGGGGCACAGCGACAGTTCCTGGAACACGCAGCGTATGCCGCGCTGCTGCGCCCGCGACACCGAGTAGTTGTCCTCGATGCCGCCATGCACGGTGATCGTGCCGCTGTCGGGCGTCGAGGTCCCGGCCACCATGTGCATCAGCGTCGACTTGCCGGCGCCGTTATGGCCGACGAGGCCGACGCACTCGCCGGGCCCGACATGGAAATCCACCCCGCCCAGCGCCCTGACGGCGCCGAAATGCTTTTCGGCACCGTCAAGTCTTACGATGTCAACACTGACGGCGCCGAATTGGTTTTCGGCGCCGTCAGGTCTGATGATGTCCGTGTCGCCTGCAGCCATGCTCAACGATATCCGCTCGGTGATGCCCGCGGCAACGCGTCTGCGACTTTCACTTGATATTGGCTTTGATCGCCGCGATGGCATCTTCCTGCGTGTATTCGTGGGTGGCGACACCGCCCTCCTTGATCTTGGGCAGGGCCGCCTCGAAATCGTCCTGGGTGAAGGCCAGATACGGCACCAGCAGATCGTGCGGAATGTCCTTGCGGCCATCGAGCACCTGCTGCGCCACCCAGAAGGCGAGCGTCGATACGCCCGGCGCGATCGAAGCCGACCAGGTCTGATAGCCGTCCTTGTCCTTCTGTTCCTTCCACCACTTCAATTCATCCTGCCGGTTGCCCATGATGATGGTCGGGCGCGGCTTGCCGGCGGCGGCGAAGGCTTGCGCGGCGCCATAGCCGTCACCGCCCTGGTCGACGATGCCGACGACGTCGGGCAGCGACGGCAGGATGGTCGCCACCGCCTTCTGAGCCGTGGTCTGGTCCCAGTCGCCGGTGACAGAACCGACGATCTTGAATTCGGGATGCGCGGCCACGCCTTCGAGGATGCCTGCGTGGATGGCATCATCGATCGAGGTGCCGGCAAGCCCCCGGATTTCAAGCAGATTGCCGCCCTTGGGCTGGAACTTGGCCATCTGTTCGACTTCCTGCTTGCCCATGTCCTTGAAGTCGACGACGACGCGGTAGGCGCAGGGCTCGGTGACGGTGCCGTCGAAGGAGACGACGGTGATGCCGGCATCGCAGGCCTGCTTGATGGCGCCGTTGAGCGCATCCGGCGAGGCGGCGTTGATGACGATGGCGTCATAGCCCTGCAGGATCAGGTTCTGCACCTGGGCGGCCTGGGTCGGCACCTCCTTGTCGGCAGTGGTGAAGACATCAGCCGAGCCGACGATCTTGTCGTCGACGGCCTTCTTGGTGACGATGCCATAGCTGTCGAGCATCGCCTGCCGCCACGAATTGCCGGCATAATTGTTGGAGAACGCGATCTTCTTGCCGCTGGTGTCGGCAAAAGCCGTACCGGCCGCGAGCACCGCCGCAAGCGTGCTGAGAACCAATAGTTTCTTCATGTGATACTCCTCCCGAGAGTTGCTGATCAGTTTGATTGTCGACGAATTTCGCGATTGCGATCCTGTTTTTTATCTATTGTCAGACAAAAGTGCAGAAGGCCGGCGGGCTGTCAACTGCAATCCGATGTGCGCCGCCGATCAACTTGCGGTGCGCTGATTGAAATGGCTTCGTTTGATGGCTAGGCATGCGGGCCAGGAGAGCGAACAAGCATGGCAGTGACGCCGATTGTGCCGCCGGGCGCGCCGGGAATTCCCGCGCGCTGGACCTCAAGCGCCAAGAGCGGAGTCGGCTCGGCGCTTTCGCCGTCCAGCCGCGTCTGGTTCACCACCAGCCACGGCATCCTGAACGAGGTGTACTATCCGCGCGTCGACAGCGCCTGCACGCGCGACCTCGGCCTGATCGTCACCGGCATGGATGGCTATTTCTCCGAGGAGAAGCGCGATGCCTCGCACGGCATAGAGCCGTTCGAGGACGGCGTGCCCGCCTACAGGCTGGTCAATACAGCCGACGACGGCGCCTACCGGATCGAGAAGCGCATCGTGGCCGATCCGGCGCGACCGACCTTGCTGCAGGAAATCACCTTCAGTCCGCTCAAGGGCTCCGCGGCCGACTACCGCGTCTACGCGCTTCTGGCGCCGCATCTGGTCAATGCCGGCATGGGCAACACCGCCTGGATCGGCGAGTACCAGGGAAAACCCGTCCTGTTTGCCTCGGGGCGCGGCACCTGCCTGGCGCTGGCCTCGTCCCTGCCCTGGCGGGATTGCTCGGCCGGCTATGTCGGCTTCTCCGACGGCTGGCAGCAACTCAACAGCGCCGGCAAGCTCGATACGGCTTGCCGGCGTGCCGAGGACGGCAATGTCGCGCTGACCGGCGAGATCGGCTTCACCGCCGCCAACACAAAAACCATGCTGGCGCTGGGTTTTGGGACGACACCGGACGAAGCCGCCGAAAACGCCTTCGCCAGCCTGAAGCGGGGTTTTGAACCGGCGGCGAAATCCTACGTCGAACAATGGCGCGAATGGCAGGCGGGGCTGCTGCCACTGGACCGCCACGCGGTCCCCGGAGTGAACAGCTACCGCGTCTCCACCGCGGTGCTGGCCACCCACCGGTCGTCGGCAATGCCCGGCGCGGCGGTGGCCAGCCTGTCGATCCCATGGGGATTCAACAAGGGCGACGATGATCTCGGCGGCTATCATCTTGTCTGGCCACGCGACCTGGTCGAAACAGCGGGCGGCTTTCTCGCCGCCGGCGATGCCGCCTCGGCACTGCGGATCCTGGAATATCTCCGCTCCATCCAGCAGCCGGACGGCCATTGGCCGCAGAACGCCTGGCTCGACGGCTCCGCCTATTGGCCCGGCATCCAGATGGACGAATGCGCCTTTCCCTTGCTGCTGGTGGATGCCCTGCATCGCGCTGGCCACTTGCCGCGTGCCAGGCTGAAGGCCTTCCTGCCGATGATCGAGCGCGCCGCCTCCTATGTCGTGCGCAATGGTCCGGTCACTGGCGAGGACCGCTGGGAAGAAGACGCCGGCTACAGCCCGTTCACGATGGCCGTCGAGATCGCGGCACTGCTTGCCGGCGCCGACCTGCTCGATGCCTGCGGCAAAGCGGCGGAGGCGGCCTACCTGCGCGAAACAGCCGACTGCTGGAACGACCAGGTCGAGCGCTGGACCTATGTCAGCGGCACCGCCATCTGCAAGGCCGTCGGCGTCGGCGGCTATTACGTCCGCATTGCGCCGCCAGACGACCCCGAAGCCGGCTCGCCGAAGGACGGCTATGTCCCGATCAAGAACCGGCCACCAGGCGACACCGACCGACCGGCCGAGGAAATCGTCAGCCCTGACGCGCTGGCCCTGGTGCGCTTTGGCCTGAGAGCCGCCGACGATCCGCGCATCGTCGACACCGTCAAGATCATCGACGCGCAGCTGCGCTGCGAGCTGCCGCAAGGGCCGCTCTGGTACCGCTATAACAGCGACGGCTATGGCGAGCACGAGGATGGCACGCCCTTCGACGGCACCGGCCAGGGCCGGCCTTGGCCCCTGCTGGCCGGCGAACGGGCGCATTACGAGCTGGCCGCCGGGCGCAAGGACAAGGCGTCCAGCTTGCTCGATGCGCTGGAGCAGTCGGCCGGGCCTGGCGGCCTGCTGCCCGAACAGGTGTGGGACGGCGCCGATATTCCCGAGCGCGAGCTGCTGCATGGCAAGCCATCGGGCAGCGCCATGCCACTGGTCTGGGCGCATTCCGAACACATCAAGCTGGTGCGCTCGCTACGCGACGGCGCCGTCTTCGACATGCCGCCGCAAGGCGTGAAGCGCTACATCCAGGACAAGACCGTATCGTCGTTCAGGGCATGGCGCTTCAACAACAAGATCCGCGCACTGCCCGAGGGCAAGACATTGCGCGTCGAGCTGCTGACGGCGGCCACCATCCACTGGAGCACGGACAATTGGGCAACCGCCCACGACAGCCGGACAGCGGAAAACGCTTTCGGCCTTCATCTTGTCGATCTGCCCACGGCCAGCCTCCCCAACGGAAGCACGCTGATCTTCACTTTTTTCTGGCCCGGAACCGGCGATTGGGAGAATGTCGACTTCTCCATCATGTCAGGCACTCAGGACAGCCAGTAGATCCTTCCTCGACAACCCCAGAAAATCTCTAGGAACAGGGACGAAACCATGCAGATCGGAATGATGGGACTGGGCCGGATGGGCGCCAACATGGTGCGGCGGCTGATGCGCGACGGCCACGAATGCGTCGTCTATGACATCAACCCGGCCAGCGTCGCGGCGCTTGTGAGCGACGGCGCCTTGGGGGCGGCATCCCTGGAGGAATTCGTCGGCAAGCTGGCCAAGCCGCGCTGTGTCTGGCTGATGCTGCCGGCGGCGATCACCGGCAGGATCATCGATCAGGTCGCGGCGCTGATGGAGCCCGGCGACATCGTCATCGACGGCGGCAATTCCTACTATCACGACGCCGTCGACCAGGCCGCGAAACTGGCCACCAAGGGCATGCATCTTGTCGATGTCGGCACCAGTGGCGGCGTCTGGGGGCTGGAGCGCGGCTACTGCCTGATGATCGGCGGTCCCGACGTGGCGGTGCAGCACCTCGATTCGGTCTTTGCCACGCTGGCGCCTGGCGCTGATGCCGGCGCGCCCACCCCGGACAAGACCGCCGGCACCGCGCCCTATGGCTACCTGCATTGCGGACCGAGCGGCGCCGGCCATTTCGTTAAGATGGTGCACAACGGCATCGAATACGGCGTCATGGCCGCCTATGCCGAAGGCATGAACATCCTGAAGTCGGCCAATGCCGGCAAACGGCAGCGGACGGCGGACGCCGAGACAAGCCCGCTGGAAAACCCGCAATACTACCAGTTCGACATCGACCTTCCGCAGGTGGCCGAGGTGTGGCGGCATGGCAGCGTCATCGGCTCCTGGCTGCTCGATCTCACCGCCGGTGCGCTGAAGAGCGATCCGGGTCTGGCGCAATTCGGCGGCCGGGTCTCGGATTCCGGCGAGGGCCGCTGGACGCTGAAGGCGGCGATCGACACCGGCGTGCCGGCACCGGTGCTGTCGTCGGCCCTGTTCGACCGCTTCTCCTCGCAAGGCGAATCCGAATTCGCCGACAAGCTGTTGTCTGCCATGCGCTATGCCTTTGGCGGGCACATCGAAAAGCCGAAGGGCGGCAAGTGACGGCGACAGGGGAGACGCACGCATGAGCCAGGAACGGTCCGATACGCTGGTGCTCTTCGGAGCGACCGGCGACCTCGCCCACAAGAAGATATTTCCAGCGCTTTACCAGATGGTCGCCAAGGGCACGCTCACCGAACCGGTGATCGGCGTCGCCTTCGACGCCTGGGATTTGAAGCAGTTGCAGGACCGCGCCCGCGACGGCATCGTCCATGCCCTGGGCGCCGTCGATGAGAAGGTCTTCGCCAAGTTCGCGTCGCTGCTGCGCTATGTCAGCGGCGACTATCGCGATCCCACGACCTTCGAGAAGCTGAAGACGGCACTCGGCAGCGCCCAGCGGCCGCTGCATTACATGGCGGTGCCGCCGTCCATGTTCGAGACCGTCGTGCAAGGGCTGGAGCAATCCGGCACAGCGCATGGCGCGCGACTGATGGTCGAAAAGCCGTTCGGCCACGATCTCCAGTCGGCGCGCTGGCTGAACCGAGTGCTGCACCTGGTGTTCGACGAGCAGTCGATCTTCCGCATCGACCATTATCTCGGCAAGGAGGCGATCCAGAACCTGCTCTATTTCCGCTTCGCCAACTCCCTGCTGGAGCCGATCTGGAACCGCAATTACGTCGAGAGCGTGCAGATCACCATGGCCGAGGATTTCGGCGTCGAGGGGCGCGGGCGGTTCTATGACGATGTCGGCGCCATCCGCGACGTCATCGAGAACCATCTGCTCAACATCCTGCTGCTCCTGGCCATGGAGCCGCCCGTCGGCCGCTCCGCCGACGACCTGATCGACGAGAAGGTGCAGGTGTTGCGCGCCATCCGGACATTGACGAAAGACGATGTCGTGCGCGGCCAGTTCACCGGCTATCTCGCCGAGCCCGGCGTGGCGCCGAACTCGCCGGTGGAGACCTTCGCGGCGGTGCGCTTTTTCGTCGACACCTGGCGCTGGCAGGACGTGCCGTTCTTCATCCGCGCCGGCAAGAACATGCCGGTGCATGTCACCGAGGTGGTGGTGCGGCTGAAACGGCCGCCGCTCGACGTCTTCGACCCGATCAAGCCCGCCGACCAGAATTACGTCCGCTTCCGCATCGACCCGCAGGTGATGATCGCCATCGGCGCCCAGCGCAAGGCGCCCGGCGACGACATGATCGGCGAGCAGGTGGAACTCACCGCGCTCGACGATTCCAAGGGCGACATGCCGCCCTATGAACGGCTGATCGGCGACGCCATGAACGGCAACGGCCAGCTCTTCACCCGCCAGGACGCCGCCGAACTCGCCTGGCGCATCGTCGGTCCGGTGCTCGGCGACACCACGCCGCCGCATCTTTACGAACCGAGGACGTGGGGGCCAGCGGACGCCATGGCCGGCTTCGGGCCGCCCAATGGCTGGATCGACCCGGTCGCATGAGTGGAGGGGACGAGATGGCCAAGGTGGTCAAGAAGGCTGCGTCGGACACCGGGCAGGTAGTCCTTTCGATCGATATTGGCGGGTCGCACGTCAAGATCCTGACCAGCGACGGTGGCACCGAGCGCCGGACCGATTCCGGGCCTGACCTGACGCCAAGGCAGATGATCGACAAGGTGAAGAAGCTCGCCGACGGCCTGTCCTATGACGTCATTTCGATGGGGTATCCGGGCCCCGTGCGTCAAAACAAGCCGGTGCTCGATCCCATGAATCTCGGCAAGGGCTGGGCCGGCTTCGATTTCACCGCTGAGTTCGGCAAGCCGGTCAAGGTGGTCAATGACGCGCTGATGCAGGCCCTCGGCAGCTATGAGGGCGGGCGCATGCTGTTCCTCGGCCTCGGAACCGGCCTCGGTGCCGCGATGGTCCTCGACAATGTCGGCCAGCCGATGGAACTCGCCCACCTTCCCTACAGAAAAGGCCAGAGTTTCGAGGACTATGTCGGTGAACGTGGCCTCGTAAAGCGCGGCAAGAAGAAGTGGCGCGGTCATGTCTTCGACGTCGTCAACCGGCTGCGCGCCGCCCTGCAGCCAGACTATGTCGTCATCGGCGGCGGCAATGTCGACAAGCTAGACGAATTGCCCCCCGACTCCAGGCGCGGTGACAACACACGCGCCTTCGAAGGCGGATTTCGTCTGTGGCGCGACAAGGCCCTGATCGTCTGATATTGTTACAGCTTAGTATAGTTGTTCAAAATGCCGTGTTATGTCGCGGCGATAGATTGCATTGCGCAGATTTGCCGACTAGGAAGTCAGCCCCACTACATCGCGTCGCGCGCGACGCACGAAGACGACCCACTTTAATTTTGCGCATCATCCTTTTTGAAAACGGTCCCATTTTCGAGGTTATGCGCCATGGATGGAGGAAATAGATTGACCGACGAAAACAGCCACGCCAGCAAGACCCTCGACCTTCTCGAGCTGACGGCCCATATCGTATCGGCCTATGTCGAGAAGAATCGCCTGCCTGCGTCCGGCCTTCCCGAGCTGATCGCCAGCGTCAGCGCCTCGATCAGCGGGCTCGGCCAGCCGGTCGCCCCGGTGGCGGCACCGCTGGTCCCGGCCGTCAACCCGAAGAAGTCGGTGACGCCGGATTTCATCATCTGCCTCGAGGACGGCAAGAAATTCAAATCGCTGAAGCGTCATCTCGGCGTCCATTTCGGCCTGACGCCGGACGCCTATCGCGCCAAATGGGGCCTGCCTTCCGACTATCCGATGGTTGCCCCCAACTACGCGGCTTCGCGCTCCGAACTGGCGAAGTCGATCGGCCTCGGCCGCAAGGCCGCCGTGGTCGCCCCCGTCAAAGGCAAGGGCCGGAAGGCCAAAGTCCCGGCCTGAGGCGATTTGGACGCTGAGCCAATTGTTAGGACGACTGGAATAGAAGCCTGCCGGCGAATTCGCCTTGGCAGGCTTCGTGCTTTTGTGGCTTGGATAACCTGGGACAAGACGATCTGGGGGAAGCCATGAACTACACCAGGATGGTGATCGAGAAAGAAGCGCCGGAGGAGTACGGTTACGACCGCATCCGTTACAACCTCTCCGAAAGTTCGATCGCCGATCAGAAACTCTCCGACATTGGCCTCTCGCTGCCTGATCTGACCCTCTTCTATGGCGAGCATCGCGGCGACAGGGAATTGCGCGCGCTGATCGCCGCGCAGGATGCCGGCATCGCGCCCGACGACGTGCTGGTCACGGCCGGTGCGGCCGGCGCGTTGTTCATCATCTCCACCTCGCTGCTCTCGGCCAGCGATCACCTCGTCGTCATCAGGCCCAACTACGCCACCAACATCGAAACGCCGCGGGCGATCGGCTGCGCCATCAGCTTTGTCGACCTCGCCTTCGACGAAGGCTTCGCCATCGACGTCGAGCGCGTCAGGGCCGCGATGCGGCCGAACACGAAGCTGATCAGCGTTACTTGCCCGCACAATCCGACCGGCACCATGATGAGCCGTGCCGAATTGGACGCGCTGGTCGCGCTCGCCGAGACCAGCGGCTGCTATCTGCTGGTCGACGAAACCTATCGCGATCTCTCCTATGGCAGGCGCCTGCCTTCCACGGCCACGCTGAGCAAAAAGGCCATCAGCGTCTCGTCGCTGTCGAAAGCCTTCGGCATTCCCGGCATCCGCATCGGCTGGCTGATCACCAGGGATGCGGCCCTTCAGGAGACATTTCTGGCCGCCAAGGAGCAGATCGGCATCTGCGGCAGCGTCATCGACGAAGGCATAGCGCGCGGCGTGCTGGAGGGCCGGGACGCTTTCCTGGCAAAGCTGCTGCCCGAAATGGCCAGGCGCCGGGACATCGTCCAGGCCTGGATCGACCGCGAGCCGCTGGTCGACTGGGTGCGGCCCGAAGGCGGTGTCGTCGGTTTCCCGCGCCTCGATGTCGAACCCGGCTTCGACCTCGATCGCTTCTATGTCAGGCTGCTGGAAGATCACGGCACCTATGTCGGGCCCGGCCACTGGTTCGAAATGGAAAAGCGCTTCTTCCGCGTCGGCTTCGGCTGGCCGAGGGAGGCCGAGTTGAAAGGCGGGCTGGACGCGATTTCAGCTGCGCTGCGGCAGTAACTTCCGCGTGCTATCGGTGGTGCGGATCGAAAGTCCCTTGATCCGGATCTGATTTTAAAGCATATCCGCCCCGAACTTTACCAAGTTCCATTGGTCGAACAGCGCCCATTCGGGAAGTGCCCCGCGAGCCGATGCCCACCGCAACGGGGCCTCACTTCATGATACCAGAACAAACCTTGCCGGAGCAGCGCTATGCCGCTTTCCGGCACAGAGCCTTCCTCAGCTACTGGACGGCGCGCTTTCTCACCACTTTCGCGACCATGATCGTTTCGGTGGCCGTCGGCTGGCAGGTCTATGATCTGACGCGCGATCCGTTCGATCTTGGCATTGTCGGCATCGCCCAGTTCCTGCCGTCGCTGCTTCTGGTGCTGGTTACAGGTGTCGTCGCCGACCGTTTCGGCCGCCGGCTGATCATGACCTTGGCGACCTTGGTCGAAGGCGCCTGCGCGCTGGCTCTGCTGTTTCTGACCCTGCGCGGCCTTACAACCCCGCTGCCGATCTTCGCCGTGCTGGTCATGTTCGGCATTGCCCGCGCCTTCTACGGGCCGGCTTCGTCCTCCCTGTTCGCCAATCTCGTGCCGCAGCGCGATTTCGCCAATGCCATCGCCTGGAACTCCTCCGCCTGGCAGACCGCGACGATTGTCGGCCCGGTCGCCGGCGGCTTGCTCTATGGCGTGTCGGCGGAAGTGGCCTATGCGACGGCCGCAGTCCTGATGCTCGCCGCCGCGTTGCTGATCTTCACCATTCCCAAGCCCGCGCAACAGACCGCCACCGACAAGCCGACAATGGAGACGCTGTTTGCCGGCTTCCGCTACATCTGGAGCGAGAAGATCGTGCTTGGCGCCATCTCGCTCGACCTCTTCGCCGTGCTTCTGTCCGGCGCCTCGGCGCTGCTGCCGGTCTATGCGCGTGACATTCTGCAGCTTGGACCTTGGGGCCTCGGCTTGCTGCGCTCGGCACCGGGGATCGGCGCCATCTGCGTCGCCGTCTGGCTTGCGGGCCATCCGATCCGCGACCGTGCTGGCAAGATCATGCTGAGCTTCGTGGCGGCGTTCGGCGCCTGCACCGTGCTGTTCGGCCTGTCGACGCTCACCTGGCTCTCGATTGTGGCACTTGCCCTGCTCGGAGCCACCGACATGTTCAGTGTCTACATCAGGGAGACGCTGATCCAGCTGTGGACGCCCGACGAGGTGCGCGGCCGCGTCAACGCCGTCAACCAGGTCTTCGTCGGCGCCTCCAACGAGGTCGGCGAATTTCGCGCCGGCACCATGGCGGCGCTGATCGGCACGGTTCCGGCGGTGGTGATCGGCGGCGTCGGCGCCGTCGCGGTTGCCGGCCTGTGGGCCTATCTGTTCCCGGCGCTGCGCAAGGTGAGGCACCTCAAAGGACGAAACTGACGGGGCAGCGAATCTATGCTAAGCCGCCGCCGAACCAACCAAAGGACGACACAAGTGAGCGAACCGACCGTGGCCGAAGCGACCGAAAATATCTACGCGTCGCTCCGGGCGGACAATGCCGACATCGACGCCCATATCGCAACGCTCAAGGCAGCGCTGGCGCGAGAGGGGATAAAACAGGCGGTGTTCGATCCTGCCAAATTGGCGCAGAGCAACCGCTCGGGCCGCAAGTTGATGCAGGCTTATTTTCGGCAGCGCGGCGTGAGCGTAACGTTTTCGGACTAGTTTTTAGGCTCCGAAAGCCGGTCGTCAGAAGCCGGCGGGTCGGAGCACCGGCCAGGCTCTAACGCGCCACAGGCTCGCCAAAAATCGCGCGCAAAAACTCGTCGAGCCAGCGCTTCAAATGCATGTCCCAGATCAGCCGGCCGCCGAGATGGTCGCGGCCGGGCTGCGCACCGGGCAGCTCGAAGCGGTGGGCGCCGCGCACCACCCAGCGCTGCATCATCACTCGGGTCAGTTCGCCGTGGAACTGGATGCCCCAGGCATTATCGCCATAGCGGAAGGCCTGGTTGGGATAGGTCTCGTTCGTGGCCAGCAGCGTCGCGTCGCTCGGCAGCGAAAAGCCTTCACGATGGAACTGGTAGACCATCTCTGGCCAGTGCATCAGTTTCTTGCCGGCCTCGGTCGCTTTCAGGGGATACCAGCCGATCTCGACCAGCCCTTCGCCATGGCCCTCGACCTTGCCGCCGAGATGATTGGCCAGCATCTGCGCCCCAAGACAGATGCCGAGCAGTGGCCGGTTCTCCCTGAGTGGAATCTGCAGCCAGTTGGTCTCGCGACGGACGAACTCGTCCTCGTCATTGGCGCTCATCGGACCGCCGAAGACGACCGTGCCGGCGTGGCCATCCAGCGTTTCCGGCAAGGCGTCGCCGAGCGGCGGGCGGCGGATGTCGAGATCGAAGCCCTCTTCGAGCAGCATGTGACCGACGCGTCCGGGGCTCGAATTCTCCTGATGCAGCACGATCAGGATTTTTGGTTTCGACCTCGTCTGGCGCGGCATGGGACGGCGAAAATCCTATTCGTCCGAGGATGTTCCAGTGGCGCCCGGCGCGTGCGCCGCCGCCTTGCGGCGCGCCTCGACGCGGTCGTGGCGTTCGACGCCGATCAGCTCGGCGACACGCCACACCGTGTTGTCCTCCAGCTCATGCAGCTCGCCATCGGCATAGACGATCTCCCACATCAGGCCGATGAACGCCTTGCGCCCCTCCGCGTCGAGGTGACGCTTGAGCACGCTGGTGAAGGCGTAGAGGTCGATCGCCTCGTTGTCGGCCCGCTCGCCGGCGGCGGCGAGTGCTTCGAGTTCGGCACCGCTGATCGAATAGCTTTGCGCCAGCACCGTCTTGAACCGCTCCCATTCGACATCCTGGCGCACGCCGTCGGCATTCATCACATGATAGAGCAGCGCCGAGGCCGCGACGCGCGGATCGTCCGTGCTGGCATGGCTGCCGGAGCCAGCCGGTAAATCCCTGAGAAACGACAGAACGCGCTCGAACATCAATTCATTCCCAAACGGCCCAACGGCCTGCCCAAAATCAAAACAGCCGGAACCGGCGGGGCGACTTTTCCGCCTCGTCGTCCGGATCGACGCCTGGATCGTCCGGCAGCCGCGCCAGTTCTTCCGCCGGCTCGACGGCCTCGGCGTCGGCGGGCACCGCGGCAAAGGCGGCGGCCGTGACCGGGGTGACATGATCCTCGCGGCTTTCGGCGTCTTTGCCCGTCGCCTCGTCGCCCGGTGCGGCGTGATCGATCACCTCGACCGGCCTTTCCGGCCTGCCCGGCGCCTCGATGGCCACTGCCGGGGCGTCCGGCTCATCGTGGCTGTCGATCAGCTGGCCAAGCCGCTCCATCGGCGCGCGCCATTCGAAGGCGTCGAGCCGGCCGGTGACCGGCGAGACCGGTGCCCAGCGCTCGGAGACGACGCCGTCGGCGACCCAGGCCGGATCGCGCGGGGCTCGCACCGCCTTGGACAGCAGCTGCCGCACCTTGCCCTGGTCGCCGGTCTCGGCCTCCTCGATGTCGGCGAGCAGCAGATAGGCGCCCTCGCGTCGGTCCATCCGGATCGCGGCCTCTGCCTCGCGGCGGGCGGTTGAAAAATCCTGCGCGTCGAGCGCGGCACGCGCCACCGTCATTGACGATTCAGCGTGGTTCTTCTTCATCTCCTGCAGCTTCTTTGCCCGGTTGAGCCGATCGAGCACGGCGTCACCCGGCCTCGCATGGGTGTAGAGCTCGGCAATCTCGGGATGCGGCTCGGCCTTCCATGCCGCTTCGAGGATCTTCGAACCCTTGCGCACGTCGTTCTGCCTGAACAGCGCCGCGGCGGCGGCAACGGCGGCGGGGGCAAAATCCGGCTGCAATCTGTTGGCCTCGATCGCCGCTGTCCTGGCAGCCGCGGGATCGCTGTCCGCAAGCGACTGCGCCTTGGCGGTCAACAGCACCGCGCGGCGGCGGTTGGCGGCGTCACGCTCGATCTGCCGCGTCGACTTCTGCGCGTCGACCAGTTTCAGCGCGCCATCCCAGTCGCCGCGCGCGGTCAGTTCCTCCAGCGTCGATTCGGCCGCCCAGGCCAGTTGCGGCGCCACTGCGGCGGCACGGCCGGCATAGTGCCGGGCGGCGTTGCGGTCACCCAGTCGTTCGGCTTCCAGGTAAAGCCCTCGCAGGCCAAGCAGCCGCATTTCGGGATCGTCGAGCATGCTCTCGAATTTTTGGCGCGCGCCTTCATGGTCGCCTTCGAGCAGCGATGCCTGTGCCTCGAGCAGATGGATCAGCGGCTCCTGGTCGGAGCGGATCAGCTTGGCCGCTTCCTTGGTCTTCTTGCGGGCCAGCGCCCCGTCGCCGGCGCCGGCGGCGATCATGCCGGTCGACAGCGCCTGATAGCCACGGTCGCGGCGGCGCACGCGAAAATAGCGCGAGATGGTGTAGGGACTGTTCCACAGCGACTTGATGAGCCACCAGACAATCATCACCGCGGCGACGACAGCGACGACGGCAACCGCCGCCACCATCAGGCTCACCTGGTACTGATAGCCGTTGAAGGTGACGACCATGTCGCCCGGCCGATCGGCCAGCCAGGCAAAGCCCAGCCCGAGCGCGAAGACGACGATGAGGAAGGCGAGCAGGCGGATCATCGTGTTGCCCTCATGCCTTCATCGCGCCGGAGATCAGCGCGTCGACCTGGGTTTCGACCTCGATGCGCGCCTTCAGTTTGCCGGCAAAGTCGGCGCCCGCTGCCTTCGCGGCTTCCGGCAGCGTGTCATATTCGCTCAGTGCCTTGGCATAGTCGCCCTGCGTGACCGCAGCCTCCATGCGCGCCACGGTTTCCGGTGCGCCGGGGCCTTCGACGGCACCGATCGGCCGGACCTTGACCAGCGATTCAGCGCTCGACATCAGGTTCTGAAGGAAGCCGGCATTCTGATCGACCGGCGTGGCGGCGGCGACCATGGCATTGGCGGCGGCGTCCATCTGCGAGGCGATCTCGGTACGGGTCGGCACGCCCTTTTCCGCATAGGGCCGCAAGGTCGCGAGTTCGGGCGCATCAGGCGAAATCGCGGCCAGCGTATCGAGTTCGGCCGAAAACGGCGCGCCGCGATCGAGCGCCGCCTTCAGCGCCGAGGCAGCGATGGCGAGTGCGATCTTTGGCTGCGACGCCTGCGCATCGACCTTGCCGGAAAGCTGCGACACCGACTGCTCCAGCGCGGAGAGACGGCCTTCCTGTGCCTTCGCCGCCTCGCCCGTCGACTTCACCAGCGCATCGAGACCCGCCAGCTTTTCGTTGAGCGGGCCGAGATCGACAGGCGCCGCGCCGCCGGCCTTGCCGAGGGCGGCCACCGAGGTTTCGATCTGCTTGACTTTGTCGCCCATCGCGGCAAGCCCGGCATTGTCGCCCGCGCCACCCTGTTCGACCGCTGATTTCAGCGCCGCGACATCGCTTTTCAACGAGGCGATCTCGCCATTGACGCCGTCGAGCGAGACACCGGGAGCGGCACCCGGCGCACCGAGCAGGCCGGCAAATTGCAGGCCACCGGCGCCGACCAGGACGATGACACCACCGATGATACCGGCGGCGATGCCGTTGAGGCCGCCCCGCTTCGGCTGCGTGGCCATCGGTTCGCTCCTTGCGTCGGTTTTACCGGAAGCCGCCTTGGTCTCGGCGGTTTTGGCGGTTGCATCCTCGAAATTGTAGTCGGAAGCCTTGGCGCGGTTGGGGGGTGTATCCGAACCGGGATAAAGCATTTCCGGCTCAGTGGATTTGGCCTCGGCTTGCGGTGGCGCGTGGGTGCCAGGCTGCCCGGCGGCTGCATCGCCATGCTCCCAAGGTTCGAGATCCGCCTGATCGGCATGTACCGGCTCGTCCGGCGGCTCTGGCCGCGAGGCGTTCGCCGCTTCCTCGGCCTTCGCCTCGTCGGTCTGGGCGGTATTCTTGGCGGCATCCTCGTCGACGATGCGTGAGACGGCGCCCGGATCGAGATCGATGGTCACCGGCTCGCGGCGGCCTTTCGAGTGTCGCATCTTCGGCGTCTTGACCATGCAGGGGCTCCGCAAATTCGCTTCGTCTCAACGCCTGGCGGCGCGTGATGGTTCAGAAAGGGTCTAGCACATCACCAAGCGGTGAAAAGGGGCGGTGTGATGACGCGGGTCAGGGCCGTGCCCGCAAAAGTGCCAACAGCGCCTCCTCGTCGGGCCGCGCGGCAACGTGCATTGCTTTGCCGGTGCCGTCGCCGAAAGCGGCGGCAATGCGCGCGGAAAGAGCGAAAAAACGGGTCTTTTCAAAGGCCTGCTGCAAGGTAAGTCGCCTGGCCAGTGTCTGCATTTCGGCAGCGGCCATGGCCGAATAGAGCAGCACCGCATCGACGGATTGACCGGATATCAGAGGAAGGATCGCTTCGTCCGAATAGCTCACCGCAAGCGTGTCATAAGTCTCGACGGCATGGACCTGGGCGTGAGCTGCTTCCAGCTTCTGCTCGAAGGCGGGAAATCGCACGCGCCCGCAGAAATAGACGATTGTTTTGCCGGAAAACGCGATTGCCATGCCGTCGGCCAGCGCCTCGGCATCGCCGGGCCCCTCATTGACCGAGAGAAAGCCGGCTTTGCGCGCGGCCTCCGCGGTCCTCCTGCCGACAGCATGACAAGGCAGATTGGACAGCACCGCAATCAGATCTCTGGGGGCGTGGCGCACCGCATTAGCGCTGGTGATGGCGACGACTGCCACGTCTTCCGGAATCGCCTTGGCATCGACCGGCAACGCCTTCGTCTCCGTCAAGGGCAGGAGAAGAGGCTCAAAACCCATCTCCTCCAGCTTTCGCGCGGTGCGCGACGCACCCGGCTCCGGTCTGGTGACCAGCACGCGGAGCATCTTCAGAGCCAGCCGTGGAAGAACTTTTCGCCGGCCTTGGCACGCACCGTCCGCGCCGCTTCATCACCGATGCGGGCGGCGTCCTGTGCCAGCCCTTGTAGCTCGACCGCGTGCGACTGCGTGCCGTCGGGGGAGATGATCAGCCCGGCGAAAGAGAGCTTTCCGGCCTTGATCGCGGCATAGCCGGCGATAGGCGTGCGGCAGGAGCCATCGAGCGCCGCCAGGAAAGCGCGCTCGCAGGCGAGTGCTTGCCCTGTCGCCACATCGTGGATCGCCACCAGCATCTTCTCGACATCGCGGTCGCCGATCCGTGTCTCGATGCCGATCGCACCCTGGCCTGGTGCCGGCGGGAAGCTGTCCAGCGGCATCAAATCGGTGGCAACATCTTCCAGGCCCAGCCGCTTCAGGCCGGCATAGGCAAGGATGGTGCCGCTCGCGACCTCTTCGTCCAGCTTGCGCAGCCGCGTCTGCACATTGCCGCGGAACATCACCACGTCGAGGTCCGGCCGCATGCGGCGGATCAACGCCTGCCGCCGCAGCGACGAGGAGCCGACTTTCGCCCCTTGCGGCAGTTCCGCGATCGTCTTCGCCGCCCTGCCCACAAAGGCATCGCGCGCATCCTCGCGCGGCAGGAAGGCGGAGAGTTCCAGGCCGGGCGGCAATTGCGTCGGCATGTCCTTCGACGAATGCACGGCGATGTCGATCGCGCCGGCGAGCAGGGCTTCCTCGATCTCCTTGGTGAACAGGCCTTTGCCGCCAGCCTCCGACAGCGGCCGGTCCTGGATGCGGTCGCCGCTGGTCGAGATAACGACAACCTCGAACGCCTCCGCCGGCATGCCGTGCGCCGCCATCAGCCGCGCCTGTGTTTCATGCGCCTGCGCCAATGCCAGCGGGCTGCCGCGTGTTCCGATTTTCAAGATTGTTTGCATGGCGCGCGGTCCGTGATAACCCCCGGCTGGCTTTGCGTTTCCGGGCACTCTCCTAACGAGGAACGCCCTGACATACAATCTCTGGAGACAGCGACGAATTGATCCGCGTTCTGGGCATTGAGACGAGTTGCGATGAGACCGCCGCCAGCGTCGTGGCGCTGGAGGGCGATGCCGCGCCGAAAATCATGTCCAACATCGTGCTCTCCCAGATCGAGGAACATGCCGCGTTCGGCGGCGTCGTGCCGGAGATCGCCGCGCGCGCCCACGTCGAGGCGCTGGACGGCATTATCGAGGCCGCGCTCGCCGATGCGGGCGTGGCGCTGGCCGATCTCGATGCGATCGCCGCGACCGCCGGACCAGGCCTCGTCGGCGGACTGATCGTCGGGTTGATGACGGCCAAGGCGATCGCCGCGGCGGCCGGCAAGCCGCTGATCGCCGTCAATCACCTCGAAGGCCACGCCTTGACGGCGCGACTGACCGACGGGCTCGAATTCCCCTATCTCTTGCTGCTGGTCTCCGGCGGCCATACGCAGATTCTGGCCGTGCGCGGCGTTGGCGACTACCAGCGCTGGGCCACCACCATCGATGACGCGCTCGGCGAAGCCTTCGACAAGACCGCCAAGATGCTCGGTCTGCCCTATCCCGGCGGTCCCAATGTCGAGAAGGCAGCGCTGTCGGGCAATGCCTCGCGTTTTGCCTTCCCGCGGCCGATGAAAGGCTCGGCGCAGCCCGATTTCTCCTTCTCCGGCCTGAAGACCGCGGTGCGTCAGGCGGCGACAGCGATCGAGCCCTTGAGCGACCAGGATGTCGCCGACATCTGCGCCTCGTTCCAGGCGGCCGTCGCCGATGCGCTCGCCGACCGTGTTTCTCGCGCGCTGGAACGCTTTCGCGAAACATTCCCTGGCACGAAAAACCCGGCGCTGGTCGTCGCCGGCGGCGTCGCCGCCAACCGCACGGTCAAGACAACGCTGGAGCGGCTTTGCACTGACGCCGGTTTCAGCTTCGTCGCGCCACCACTGAAGCTTTGCACCGACAACGCGGCGATGATTGCCTGGGCCGGTATCGAACGCCTGCGAGAAGGCATGGCGCAGGAGAACGGCTTCGATTTCGTGCCGCGCTCGCGCTGGCCGCTGGACAGCGTCTCGGCGCCGATGGTCGGCTCCGGCCGTCGCGGAGCCAAGGCATGACCGATCGAGCCACGAACAGCGAGGGTCCGGGCAAAAGCGGCTGGCATGTCGCCGTGCTCGGCGGCGGCGCCTGGGGCACGGCGCTGGCGCTGGCCATGCTGCGCGCCGGCCATACGGTGCGGCTGTTCGCGCGTGATCCTGAAACCGTGGCCGCGATCGGCCGGGGCGAGAACCCACGCTATCTCCCGGGCATCGCCATCGCGCCCGGCATCGAGGCGACGAGCGACATGGAGGCAGCCCTCACTGGGGCCGATTGCGTGCTGACGGTAACGCCGGCTCAGGCGTTGCGGGCCACGCTGGCCGCCGCCAGGAATCATATGCCGGCCGGCATTCCGCTTGTGCTTTGCGCCAAGGGCATCGAGCGCGACACCGGCGCCTTGCTGTCGGCAATCGCTGCCGAAGTCTTGCCGCCAAACCCGGTCGCAGCCCTGTCGGGGCCGAGCTTTGCCAGCGATGTCGCCCGCGGCCTGCCGACGGCGGTGGTGGTGGCCGCCGGCGACGAGGCGCTTGCGGCCAACCTTGCCGCCCGTTTTTCGGCTGAAAACCTGCGCTGCTATTCGAGCGACGACTTGATCGGCGTCGAGATCGGCGGCGCCTTGAAGAACGTCTTCGCCATCGCCGCCGGCGCTGTCACCGGGGCCGGGCTCGGCGCCAGCGCACAGGCGGCCATGGTGACGCGCGGCTTCGTCGAACTGCGCCGCATCGGTGCCGCCTTCGGCGCCAGGCCCGAGACCCTGATGGGGCTTTCCGGCCTTGGCGACCTGCTGCTTACCTGCTCGTCGACGCAGTCGCGCAATTTCGCCTATGGGCTGGCGCTCGGACAGGGCAAGGCACTTTCCGGATTGCCGCTGGCCGAGGGCGTGCCGACCGCGGCGATCGCCGCCCGCATCGCCGCCGAGCGCGAAATCGATGCGCCGATCATCGCCGCGGTCGCCGCCATACTGGACGGCACCATCACCATCGAGCAAGCCGTGACGGCGCTGATGACCCGGCCGCTGAAGACCGAAACCAACGATTGATCCCCACATTCTGATCCAACCACCCAGGAGAAAGACCATGCTGTTTGCTCTGATCTGCAAGGACAAGCCCGGAAGCCTGCAGGTGCGCCTCGACACGCGGCCCGAGCATGTCGCCTTTCTCGAAGGGCTGAATGGCGACAAGAAATTGGCCTTTGCCGGTCCGTTCCTCGACGCCGACGGCAAGCCCAATGGCAGCCTCGTGGTGGTCGAGGCGCCTGATCTGGCCAGCGCGCAGGCTCTGTCGGCCGCCGACCCCTATGCCAAGGCCGGCCTGTTCGAAAGCGTCGAAATCGGCCAGTGGAACTGGACGTTCAACAAGCCGGCGGCTAGTTAATTCGCGGCGCCCGCGACTGGGCCGCAAGGAGGAGAGAAAATGAACTATTGGCTGTTCAAATCCGAACCCTCGGTTTTCTCCTTCGAGGCGTTGAAGGCCAAGGGCAAGGCCGGCACCCAATGGGACGGCGTGCGCAACTACGCCGCCCGCAACAACATGAAGGCCATGCAGGTCGGCGATCTCGGCTTCTTCTACCATTCCAACGAGGGGCTGAACGTGGTCGGCATTGCCGAGGTCTGCGCGCTGGCCCATCCCGACACCACGTCGGATGATCCGCGCTGGGAGTGTGTCGACATCCGCGCCGTGAGGGACATGCCGAACCCGCCGACGCTGGAAGAAGTCAAAGCCAATCCGAAACTGGCCGAGATGGCGCTGGTGCGGCTCGGACGGCTTTCCGTGCAGCCGGTGACCCCGGCCGAATGGAAGGAAGTCTGCCGCATGGGCGGCCTGACGCCTGCGCCGTGACGGCACTTACACCCGATAGCGCCAAGCAATTCATTCTCGACAACACGGCGCTGATGGCGCCGCCGCATGTACCTGAGATTCGCCTTCACCTCGCCGACGAAGCGCATGATCTCTGGCAGCGAACAGAGGACGAACTTGTCGAGATCGGCCTGCCGCCGCCCTTTTGGGCGTTTGCCTGGGCGGGCGGCCAGGGCCTCGCCCGCTATGTCATCGACAATCCCGATATGGTCCGAGGCAAGCGCGTGCTCGATCTCGCTTCGGGCTCCGGCCTCGTCGCCATCGCCGCCGTCAAGGCGGGCGCTGCCGAGGTAACCGCCGCCGACATCGACCCGTTCTGCGCCACCGCGATCCGCCTCAACAGCGAGGCCAACGGCGTCGGCATCGGGTTCCTCGGCACGGACTGTGTGGGCACCGATGCGGGTTGGGACGTGGTCCTGGCCGGCGACGTCTTCTACGACAAACCCTTCGCCGACCGGCTGACGCCGTGGTTTTCGACACTCAAACGGCGTGGCGCCGACATTCTGGTCGGCGATCCCGGCCGGTCCTATCTGCCGCGATCGGGGCTGGAGCCGCTTGCCGTCTATCAGGTGCCGGTGACAAGGGCGCTCGAGGATGCCGAAGTCAAACGCACCACGGTATGGCGACTGCTTGACGCAATCGCCGAACAGGCGTTTCCATAAAACCGAACAGGAGGGGGAACTCATGGATTTTTCAGCAGTGAATTGGCTGGCGGTGATCGCCGCCGCCGTCTTGGCCTGGCTGTTCGGCGCCGCCTGGTACATGGTGTTGAGCAAGCCCTGGCTGAAGGCCGCCAGGCTCGATCCGGCGACGATGAAGAAATCGCCGCTGCCCTTCGTCATCTCCTTCATCGCCGAACTGCTGATGGCCTACATCATGGCCCTGGTCGTCGGCGCGATGACGGGTGGTGAGCCGACCTGGCTGGCCGGACTGATCTTCGGTTTCGTGCTTTGGCTGGGTTTTGTCGCCACGACGCTGTCGGTCAACCATCGCTACGAGAATTTCGGCTGGGACCTGACTGTCATTGACGGCGGTCACTGGCTTGGCGTGCTGTTGATCATCGGCGCGGTGATCGGCTGGTTCGGCGCCGCTGCAAGCTGACGGTGCGTTGACGATGGCGGACGAGTCCGGATTTCCCCGCGACCTGGTGTTCACCAGGATTTGTCACGTCAAGCAGGGCTACGACGACCGGCGCCGGCACATCGTGCGCGAGTTCGACCGGCGCGGCGTGCCGGTCACCTTCTACACAGACTGGGACAGGGCGGATATCACCCCGGAAATCCGTGCTGAATTGGTCGCCCCCGATTTTGTCCACCCGGCGCAGGTCTCGCTGGCGCTGAAGCATGTCGGCATCTGGCGCGACTTCCTCGAAACCGACCTGCCCTATTGCCTGGTCTTCGAGGATGACGTCTTCCTCGCGCGCGACTTCGTCGCCAAATTCCGGCAAGGGCTGGCCGAACTCGGCAGCCCGATGCGCAAGGCCGTCATCTATCTCGGCAACGGCAGCAACTACTACACGCCGAGCTGGAAATTGCGCAGGGGCCAGAGGCTCTACCCGGCACTGCATGCCAGGTGCGCGGATTCCTATCTCATCACCCGTCCGGTCGCCGAAGCCCGTTGTGCCTGGATCGATCAACACAAGATCTACACCGTGATCGACCACCAGATCGAGCAGATGGACGAAAAGCTGGGCGTTGAGATGCTGTGGTTCGAGCGGCCAATCGTCGAGCAAGGCAGCGAAAACGGCGCGTTCCAGACTTCCGTCGCCGGCAAGATGCAGCCGCTGCTCTACAAGAAGCTGAAATGGAACGTGAAGAAATACCGACGCATGATCTTCGGCCACAACGCCCGGTCCTGAGGGACTACACCTTGTCCGCTGTCCGCGTCCTGGAAACTTCCTCTAGGATCCATTCGCGGAAGGCGACAATGCGGGGATCGTCGGCCATGGCCTGGGGATAAACCAGGAAATAGGCATATTCCGGCGCAACCCTGATGCTGAGTTCGAAGGGCCGCACCAGCCGGCCCTCGGACAGGTCGTTTGCCACCATGGCGAAATCGGCGAGCGCGACGGCATTGCCGTCGAGCGCTGCCTGGACCGCATCCGTCGATGTGCCGAAGACCACGGTGCGGCTGTCGTCGAAATCGTTGATGCCGGCCGCCGCCATCCACATGCGCCAGTTTGGCCATGTCACGCCCTGGCGAGCCCATTCGATATGGGCAAGCGTGTGGTTGAACAGGTCGCGCGGCTCGCGCAGGGGCGGCCCCGATGTCAGGAGGCCCGGACTGCACACCGGAATGATGATGTTGTCGAACAGGCGGTGTGCGCTGAGCCCCGGATATTTGCCGGCGCCGAAGCGGATGCCGACATCGACGTCGTCGAGATCGAAATCGCGCAAGCCATAGGCGATGTCGAACCTGAGTTCGATGCCCGGCCGCTGCTGGCGGAAATTCTCGACGCGCCGCATCAGCCATTTCGCCGCGAACTGCGCGTCCAGCGTCACCTTCAGGAATTCGGTGCCGCGCGCCATCTTGCGCGCCCGCATCACGGCGCGGCCAAGCAGGTCGAGCGTGTCGGTCGCCGCCTCGTAAAGCACCGTGCCCGCCTCCGTCAGCCGGATGGTGCGGCTGGTGCGGGTGAACAGCACGATGCCGAGCTGATCCTCGATTTCCTTGATCTGGTGGCTGACGGCGGCAGGCGTCAGGCCGAGCTCGTCGGCGGCGCGGGTGAAGTTGAGGTGCCGGGCCGCCGCCTCCAGCGTCCTGAGCGCCCGCGTTCCCGGCAAGAGCGCTGCCATCAGCGTGCGACCTGATCGAAGCGGTCCATGGAGCCTCAATCCTCAAATAAAACTTGATGATGAGACAAGAACTACTCGTTTCCCGTTTGTTTTTCAATACGGCATGATTGCAGCATCAATGACACCATCAAACCGGATTTGATGTCCGGGGAATACGGATGACCTCATGTCTCACATTGCTCTTCGCCCCGCATACATCGCCCGGCCAGACTGGCTGTCGGCTGCCCGTACCTGGCTGCGGCAGGCCAGGGTCGCGGTCAACCTTCCTCACCAGAACGTCGAGGATCTCTCCGATCGCCAGTTGCGCGATATCGGGGCCGGCCGCAGGGACATCGCCCGGGCCATGGACCGCGAGACAGGCCGGTTGGGCCTTCTCGACATCGGCTGGCAGCGGAACAGGAAGGGATAAGCGAGCAGGGGAGTAGGATGATGCAGCTTGAGCGTGTCTGCTGCCGCTGACGACTTCCCTATTCCCTATTCCCTATTCCCCTATCTCACCACCCTTACCACTGTCCGGTCCGACAGCAGCGGCAAAAGCCGCGCCATCGTGCGCGCGGTCACCGCCACGCAACCTTCCGTTGGCGTGAAGCCGGGACGCGCCAGATGGAAGAAGATGGCGCTGCCGCGCCCGCGCCGGCGCGGCGCGATGTTCCAGTCGAGCACCAGGCAGGCGTCATAGAGCCGGTCGTCGCGCCGCATGCGTTCGTGGCTGGCGCCGTAGGGAATCTTGACCGGCCTGTTATAGTTGCGGTCGTCAGGCACTTCGCACCAGCCGAGGTCCGGCCCGATCGGCGCCATCGCCAGCCGCGTTCTGCGCCCGGCGGCAAACTGATCTCCCCGGAAATAGCCCGTCAGTATGCGCATCGAAGCGAGCGGCGTGGCGCCGTCGCCTTCGCGCTTGCCGGCCGAGATGCCGCCACGCCCCAGCGCGCACGCAAACACCGTTTTGCCGGCCTGCAGCAGGCCCTGGCTTGGATGGCCGGGGCGAGCCCGCACGGTCAGCACGCGCAGCCCTTTTGCCAAAATTGCGCCGGCTGCATTGCGATCGCGTTTTTTCTTGTATGATCGTGCCACGGAACAAATCACTGTGATCGGCTATTGTGCCGGCCAGCTTCCGCATAAATACGCAGCGGTCAACTGAATTCACTTTTCAAAACAACGGATTGATCCATGACCTCACGTACCATCCTGATCGTCGATGACGATGACGACCTGCGCGGCACACTGGTCGAGCAACTGTCCCTCTATGAGGAATTCGATGTGCTGCAGGAAGCGACTGCGGCAAAAGGCGTCACCGCTGCGCGCGGCGGGCTCATCGACCTGCTCATCATGGATGTCGGTCTGCCCGACATGGACGGCCGGGAGGCGGTGAAGATCCTGCGCAAGGGCGGCTACAAGGCGCCCATCATCATGCTGACCGGCCACGATACCGATTCGGACACGATTCTGGGTCTCGAGGCCGGCGCCAACGACTATGTGACCAAGCCGTTCCGCTTCGCGGTGCTGCTTGCCCGTATCCGGGCGCAACTGCGCCAGCATGAGCAGAGCGAGGACGCGACCTTCTCGGTCGGCCCCTACACCTTCAAGCCCAGCCAGAAACTGCTCATCGATCAGCGCGGCGGCAAGGTGCGGCTGACGGAAAAGGAAGCCTCGATCATCAAGTATCTCTATCGCGCCGACCAGAAGGTGGTGACCCGCGACGTGCTGCTGGAGGAAGTGTGGGGATACAATTCCGGCGTCACCACGCATACCCTGGAAACCCATGTCTACCGTCTGCGCCAGAAGATCGAGCGTGATCCTTCCAATGCTGAAATTCTTGTGACAGAAAGCGGCGGCTACAAGCTGGTTCCTTAAACATTTCACCATTCAAATGAGCGGTTCGGGCGGGGCCGCTTTCGGGTACGATCCTGTTGGAGGGGGATTCTGGGACCGTACCGCAGAGGAGGGATTGGACTGACCGTTCGGGGACACAGCTAGATGGCGCTGGATGACGACATCCGCATCCTGTCCGCCGTGAGGCTTTTCGAGGGCTTCACGCAGGAACAGTTGCGCCTGCTCGCCTTCGGTGCCGAGACCACTTTGGTGCAGGCCGACCACAAGCTCTATCGCGAGGACGATGTGGCCGACTCGGCTTATGTCGTGGTCAGCGGGCGTATCGTGCTCTATCGCGAGCAGGATGGCGAGCGCATCCCGATCGGCAAGGTCGGCCCAGGCACGATGCTTAGCGAGCTGGCGCTGATCGCCGATACCAACCGGCTGACCAGCGCCTCGGCCGAAATCGACTCGGAAGTGATAAGGCTGAGCCGCAAGATGTTCCGGCGCATCCTGGAGGAATACCCGGAATTGGCGGTGAAGCTGCATCAGCGCATCTCCGAGGAATTCCACGACATGATCCGCCGCATCGAGGAATTGGCGCCACGATTTTCGGGTTGACCTGGCATTTGGCGCCGTAGGTGTCGAGATTCAGGTCAGGCCGAGGCGAAAACGGCGGATTCCGAGAACCGTACCTAAATCACGTAAGCACCGGAAGCGAGGAAGCCGCCGTTTGCAGGCCGGCTTCACCTGATATCGATAAACCTAATCCAAGTCGAACCGGGCAATAACTGGCACATGGTCGGACGGCCGGTCCCAGCCACGGGCGGCTCTAAGGATCTCATAGCCGGCAAAACTGGGCACCAGGTTTGGTGACGACCAGACATGGTCGAGCCGCCGGCCGCGATTGGACGCCTCCCAATCCTGCGCGCGATAACTCCACCAGGTATAGAGCTTCTGTTCCGGTGGCACGTTGTGCCGCATCAGGTCGACCCAGCCGCCGGCGCGCCGCATCGCCTCGAAGTTTTCGGTCTCGACCGGCGTGTGGCTGACCACGTTGAGCAATTGCTTGTGCGACCAGACATCATGCTCCAGCGGCGCGATATTGAGGTCCCCGACCAGCACCGACGCCGATACCTCGCCATGCTCGGCCCGGATGGCGTTCATCTCGGCGACGAAATCGAGCTTGTGCCTGAACTTCCTGTTGATCTCGGGATCCGGCTCGTCGCCACCCGCGGGCACGTAGAAATTGTGCACCAGGATGGTCTTGCCGCCGGCCTGTACCGTCACCGACAGGTGGCGGCTGTCCTCGATGTCGCAGAAGCGGCGCTTTTCGACCACCTCGATCGGCCGCCGCGCCACCGTCGCCACGCCGTGATAGCCCTTCTGGCCATGGAACGCGATGTAGGGATAGCCGACCTTGCGAAAGGCTTTTTCGGGAAAGAGCTCGTCCGGGACCTTGGTTTCCTGCAGGCAGAGCACATCGGGCGCGTACTCATCGAGCAGGCGTTCGACGATCGGCATGCGCAGGCGCACGGAGTTGATATTCCAGGTGGCGATCGAAAAGGGCATGCGGAGGGGTCCGGCAGGAGATCGCCATTCTACTGCCAGTCGCGCGCCGCAAAAACAAGCCAGCCCGCTCCGCTAACGGGCCTGGCTATATCGGCGGGCCTACCGCGTCTTGGTGTTCAGCTCGCGATTGGCCGTATAGTCGATGGCGAACGTGTCGGGCGCGAAGCTGACGCCTTCCTTGGTGTTGAAGATCATCACCGTCGTGTCCTTGCCCTGCGCGTCGGTGATCGTCCACTGCCGCAGATCATAGGTTTTCGGGTCGAACATCATGGTGATCCGCGCATTGCCGAAAACCGACTTGTCGGAAAGCTGGATGGTGGTGAGGTCGTCTTCTTCCTTGACGCTCTTGACGCGGTTGCCGGAGAGGTCGATGCGGTCGTCGAGCAGCAGTTTCAGCGGCGTCTTCGACAGCGGATAAAGGTCCGACGTGTTCAGTTTCTTGTTGAGTATGGCGACCGATCTGCCGTCGGAAATCACCCGGAAATTCGAGGACCCGTCATAGTTGAAGCGGATCTTGCCCGGCCGTTCCAGGAAGAACTTTCCGCCGGTCTGCTCGCCCTTGGGGCCGAACTGGACGAATTCGCCGCTCATCGATTTGACCGCCGAGAAATGGTCGGCGATCTTCTGTGCCGCCGCGGGCACGGCCGCCTGCGCCGAGGCCAGCAACTCGAATCCGGGCACCACGTTGAGTGCGGCGGCACCCGCGAATACCAGGCCCAGGCCAATCAATTGGCGGCGTGTCGGGGCAAAATCGCTGAGCGCTGAAAGATCGTTTTTCATATCGGTCACTCTCGTCCGGTTCCTGATTTGGTCGCTGTCGTGAACCCCCAGTTGGGCTGAAGTTTGGCGAGGCGATCGCTGCTCAGTCGGTGAACGCGCCAGAAGGTTCAAAGTTGCCGCGAACTCTGCGCTATCAGAACTTGTCGTCTTCTGTCGGCACCAGGATTTCGCGTTTTCCGGCATGGTTGGCCGGGCCGACAATGCCTTCCTTTTCCATCTTCTCGATAATCGAGGCGGCTCTGTTATAGCCGATGCCCAGACGCCGCTGGATGTAGCTGGTCGAGGCCTTGCCGTCGCGCAGAACCACCGAAACCGCCTGATCGTAAGGGTCGTCGGAATCCTCGAAATTGCCACCGCCGCCGCCGCCGCCCGAACCGCCCTTGCCGGACGACTCGTCGTCGTCCTCGCCGTCGTCCTCGGTGATGGCGTCGAGATATTCCGGCACGCCCTGCAGCTTCAGGTGCCCGACGATCTTCTCGACCTCGTCATCGGAGACGAACGGCCCGTGCACGCGCTGGATGCGGCCGCCGCCGGCCATGTAGAGCATGTCGCCCATGCCGAGCAGCTGCTCGGCGCCCTGCTCGCCCAGAATGGTGCGGCTGTCGATCTTGGACGTCACCTGGAAGGAGATGCGGGTCGGGAAATTGGCCTTGATGGTGCCGGTGATGACGTCGACCGAGGGACGTTGCGTGGCCATGATGACGTGGATGCCGGCGGCACGCGCCATCTGCGCCAGGCGCTGGACGGCTCCTTCGATGTCCTTGCCGGCGACCATCATCAGGTCGGCCATTTCGTCGATGATGACGACGATATAGGGCATCGGCTCGAGATCGAGATCCTCGGTCTCGTAGATCGCCTCGCCTGTCTGGCGGTCGAAGCCGGTCTGCACAGTGCGCGAGATCTTTTCGCCCTTCTTCTCGGCCTGCTGCACGCGTGCGTTGAAGCCGTCGATGTTGCGCACGCCGACCTTGGACATCTTGCGGTAGCGGTCCTCCATCTCGCGCACGGTCCATTTCAGCGCCACCACCGCCTTCTTCGGGTCGGTGACCACGGGCGTCAGCAGATGTGGAATGCCGTCATAGACGGAGAGTTCGAGCATTTTCGGATCGATCATGATCAGCCGGCACTCCTGCGGGGTGAGGCGGTAGAGCAGCGACAGGATCATGGTGTTGATGGCGACCGACTTGCCCGAACCGGTGGTGCCGGCGACCAGCACGTGCGGCATCTTGGCGATGTCGACGATGACGGCTTCGCCATTGATGGTCTTGCCCAGCGCCAGCGCCAGCTTGGCCTTGGTCGTCTCGAAGTCGCGGCTGGCCATGATCTCGCGGAGGTAAACCGTTTCGCGCTTGGCGTTGGGCAGTTCGATGCCGATGGCGTTGCGGCCCGGCACCACGGCGACGCGGCAGGCGATCGCGCTCATCGAACGGGCGATGTCGTCGGAAAGGCCGATGACCCGCGACGACTTGATGCCCGGCGCCGGTTCGAGTTCGTAAAGGGTGACGACCGGACCCGGGCGGACGGCAATGATCTCGCCCTTGACGCCGAAATCCTCCAGCACGCCTTCGAGCAGGCGCGCGTTCTGTTCCAGCGCGTCCTTGGAAAGACTTGGGTCGCGCGCGACATTCTTCGGTTCGGACAGGAAATGCAGCGACGGCATTTCGAAAGTGTCGGAGCCGATCAGCGAGGTTTGCGCCTCGCGCTGGACGCGGGCGCCCGGCACGGGTCGCGCCGCCGGCGCCTCCACCCGGGTGGCGGCATCGGAGCGGAACTGCTGGACCTTGGCCGTGGGAGCACGCCGCTGCGCGACGGGCTCGTCATCGAAATCCATATCCGCGTCGTCGCGGCCGAAGACATCGTCGTCGTCCGGGTCGACGGAGACGCTGCGGTCGTTGACCATGGCGGCGAAGAATTCCGGTTCGACACGGGCGCGGCCGTCATGGCTCATGCGCTGCTCGGCGAACTCGGCCGACTCGACGCGTTCGGCGGCCCGGCGCCAGGCGCTGGCGCGCGGCTCCATCTCCGGTTCGAACTCGTCGCGCTCCTGCCTGCGGCGCACCGCGCGGCGATGCATCCACGCGCGGAAAGAAAGCCACCAATGGGTGATTGCGCCGAGCGCCAGTATGCCCTCGTCGCCCTCGTCCTCGTCATTGTCGAACAGAAGCTCGTCCTCGCGCGGGTCCGCGGCGGCCGGTTCTTCCATCACGGCGAAGCCGTTCTTGCGCCCGAGCAGCGCCGCGCCATGGGCGAACAGCCAGAGCGCGGGCGCAGCCAGCACTATGGCGAGCACGCTGGCCACCAGCCCGGTTGGATAGCCGCCGATGAGGACACCGGGGATCTTGAGCACCATGTCGCCGAAGACGCCGCCGAGGCCGGTGGGCAGCGGCCAGGTCTTGGGCGGAACGATGCAGCCGGCGATGGCGGCGGCGAGCAGCGCGAAACCGAACCAGAACAGCCCGCGCCTGGGCAGCCGGTCGACGCCGCGCGCCGAAAACAGGAGGTATCCCCAGATCACTGCCGGAACCAGCGCGGCGACCGCGGCAAGGCCGAAGAACTGCATGGCGAGGTCGGAGAACACCGCGCCGGCATAGCCCATGGCGTTGGTGACGATGTTGGCGGTGGCATGCGAGAAGCTTGGATCGGCGACGTTCCAGGTTGCGAGGCTGGCGACGGCGAAGGCCGTGAACGCGAACAGGCCGGTGCCGACCAGACGGCCGACCTGGCGCCGCGCGAATGCCTGGATGCCGTGCCCCGTATCGGTCAGCGCGAGCGGTGCTGAAGCCCCTGAACGCATGCTCTTCCCCGTCAGTGATTGCCTGGCCGCAGCGCATGACGCACTCCGGCAGATTCGGATGCCAGATTAGGCGTGGGAAGGTTAAGGGCGCATTAACTATAAGACCGTGGGGGCCGTCCTTTTGGCACCGACATCTACCAGTGACCGCACCATAAGAAAAATGGCGGGCGCCCTGGCCCGCCATCCATTCGTTGGGCTGGGCAGCGTGCTACTTGCTGGCGCCGCCGAGCATCTTCACATTGGCGCAGAACTCGGCGTGCGGCTTGCTCATCGCCGCGTCCTGGCATTCCTTCATCATGGCGTCCTGCTTCTCCTTCGGCATGGCCATGAAAGCTGCCTTGAATTCCTCCATCGGCTTCATGGTTTTCATGCTGGAATCGGTGAAGAACGGCGCCATGTTGTCGGGCTCGTCCAGTGCGCCGGCAAATGCAAAGCCACCGACCATGGAAAGTGCGAGTGCCCCCAGGCAGATATTCTTGAGGTTCATGAGAAAATTCCTTCCCGGTTTCAAAAAACACGAGCGTCAGAACGACGATCGCCTCCTGAGTTCGGAGACAGAGTGGTCGATGTTTCCTTGGAAAGCTTCTTCACGCGGACGTGATTGCGCGGACTTGGACGAAGCGAGAACGAATTTGCAAAAAAAGAGGCCCGGAGCGATCCGGGCCTCAAGGCGTGACCTCCTTGCGGGAGCATCACGACGGGATCCTTTCAAAGCAATTCCAGCAGAAGGGATTCGCGGTTTTCCCTCCGGAATTGCGCGGCAAACATGGGGCCGGCGGGAGGAGGGTTCCGCCGGCCCCATTGGCAAGGATGCCTTACGGCACCACTTCGCCATGCTGGGAAATGTCGAGGCCTTCGACCTCTTCCTGGGTCGTCGGACGCAGGCCGACCAACGCCTTGACGACGTAGAGGATGACGAAGGTGGCAACCGCCGTCCAAATAATGGTGACGGCGACACCGTAGATCTGCTTGCCGAGCGAAGCGCCCGACGAGAGACTGTTGATCGCCGGGTCGGCGAGCACGCCGGTCAGCAGGGCGCCGACCACGCCGCCGACGCCATGCACGCCGAAGGCATCGAGCGAGTCGTCATAGCCGAACATGTGCTTCACCTTGACCGCCGAGAGGTAGCAGACGACGCCGGCGACGATGCCGACGATGAAGGCGCCGGTCGGGTTGACGAAACCGGAAGCCGGCGTCACCGCGACGAGGCCCGCGACGGCGCCCGAGATGATGCCGAGCACGGAAGGCTTCTTGGCGATGATCCATTCGGCGAACATCCAGGCCAGTGCCGCGGCGGCGGTGGCAACCTGGGTGTTGAGCATGGCGGCACCGGCAAGGCCGTCGGCCGCCAGTTCCGAACCGGCGTTGAAGCCGAACCAGCCGACCCACAGCAGCGATGCGCCGATGACCGAATAGACGAGGTTGTGCGGCGCCATGTTGGTGGTGCCATAGCCTTCGCGCTTGCCGAGAACCAGTGCACAGACGAGGCCCGCGACACCGGCATTGATGTGAACGACCGTGCCGCCGGCGAAGTCGAGCACGCCAGCCGTACCGAGGAAGCCGCCACCCCAGACCCAATGCGCGATCGGCACATAGACGATCAGCAGCCACAGTGCCATGAAGATCAGCAGTGCCGAGAACTTGAAGCGTTCGGCGAAGGCGCCGGCAATCAGCGCCGGCGTGATGATGGCGAAGGTCATCTGAAACATCGAGAAGACGAATTCAGGGATGTTGGCCACACCCGGCAGCCACAGGCTGGCGGTGGTGATGCCGTGGTGGAAGAATTTCGAGGTGCCGCCGAGATAGGCATTCATGCCGCCGCCGTCGGAGAAGGCCAGCGAATAGCCGAACATGAACCATAGCACCGTCACCAGGCAGGTGATGGCGAAGCTCTGCATGACGGTGGCGAGCACGTTCTTCTTGCGCACCATGCCGCCGTAGAACAGCGCCAGGCCCGGGATGGTCATCATCAGCACCAGCGCCGTGGAGGTCAGCATCCAGGCGGTGTTGCCGGTATCGAGCACCGGGGTGGGCGCGGCGGCAGGTGCCGCGGCAGCGGCAGCGGGTGCGGCTTCCTGCGCGAAGGCGGCGACGCTGCCCAGCGCTGCGAGAGCGAGCGTGCCCAGAAGGGCCGCCCGTCCCGTCGTCTTCAAGGTGGAAGGAATATTCATTGAACTCTCCATTGGAATACGTGTTCGCCGCTCAGAGCGCGTCGCTGTCTGTTTCGCCGGTGCGGATGCGCACCGCCTGGTCGATGCCGAAAACGAAGATCTTGCCGTCGCCGATCTGGCCGGTCTTGGCCGCGGCGGTGATGGCTTCGACGGCCTTGTCGACCATGTCGGCCGCGACCGCGACCTCGATCTTGATCTTCGGCAGGAAAGAGACCGCGTATTCCGCCCCCCGATAGATTTCCGTATGCCCCTTCTGACGCCCGTAGCCTTTGACTTCGGTGACGGTCAGGCCCTGGATGCCGACGGCGGTAAGCGCTTCGCGTACCTCGTCCAGCTTGAACGGCTTGATGATTGCCATCACGATTTTCATAGGTTCACCCTTTGCTGTTGCGGTGCCCCGCGTTTGCACGACTTCACCGATCCCAAAGAGCCGGAGAGTGCCCCCAAGGATTCAAGCTCCGTGCCAAGTGCCGAAGCAGGGCGTTAACCTATTGGAAACAAAGGGAATGGAGCGCCCACCGCCAATTGCTGTATGCATGTGCGGCACGCCGCATGCTCAAAATTTAAGCAATTTTGTGAAATTGCCTAATTTGCCGGCTTTGAGCATGATCAGGAAAAATGGTATCGGCTTTCGCAAAGAATCTTTCTCAAACAAGACTCGCGAATGCTCAACGCTTGAGCCGGATCAACCCTTCCTGTGCCATCGAGGCGATCAGCGTGCCGTCACGGGCATAGAGCGTGCCGCGGCTGAAACCGCGCGATCCCGAACTCGAGGGGCTGTCCTGCGCATAAAGCAACCAGCCGTCGAGCGAATGCGACCGATGGAACCACATCGAATGGTCGAGGCTGGCGGCCTGGATGTCGGGATCGAACAGGCCGCGCCCATGGGCGAAGGTCGAGGTGTCGAGCAGCGTCATATCGGAGAGGTAGGCGAGCAGCACCGACTGCAGCGCGCGGTCGTCGGGAACCGGCCCGGCAAGGCGGATCCAGACGTTCTGCCGGGGCGGCAGCTTGTCGCGGCTTTCATAGTGCTGGAGGTTGACCGGCCGCAACTCCAGCGGCCGCTCGCGCGCCCAGAAACGGCGAACCGCCTCCGGCACCCGGTCGGCCGTTTCGAGCAGTTGGCGCTGCGTCTTCAGCCCTTCCGGCGGCGGCACGTCGTCAGGTAGCGCGAACTGGTGCTCGAGCCCCTTCTCGTCGACCTGGAACGAGGCTTCCAGCGAAAAGATCGCCTGTCCGTGCTGGATTGCCAGCACCCTCCGCGTGGTGAAGGAACCGCCGTCGCGGATGCGATCGACCTCGTAGATGATCGGCACCTTGATGTCGCCCGGGCGCATGAAATAGCCATGCAGCGAATGCACGAAACGGTCGGGCTCCACCGTTCGCTGCGCCGCCACCAGCGCCTGCGCGATGGTCTGGCCGCCGAACACGCGCTGCCACTCCACCTGGGGGCTGCGACCACGATACAGATTGTGTTCCAGCTTCTCGAGGTCGAGAATGCGCAGAAGCTCGTCGATCGCCGCCGTCATGTTTTGTGACCTCGCCGCAAAATTGCTATGGCGGTTTCCGACAGGAAGAACGAGCCGTCAAGGGCGCAAGCCCCGTAGGCGCGCAAGGAGCCAAGACAATGGAACGCAAGGCGGACGCCAAGGCCAGATCCGGGATCGATGTTCTCGTCGCGGGTGCCGGCTATGTCGGCCTGGCCGCCGCGGTCTCGCTGAAACAGGCTCGCCCGGGCCTCGCCGTGGCGCTGGTCGACGCGGCGCCCGCCGGTTCCTGGCAAAGGGATGGCCGCGCTTCCGCCATCGCCGCGGCGGCCTGCCGCATGCTCGACCAGCTCGGCGTCTGGGCCGAGATCGCGCCGAAGGCGCAGGCGATCACCGAGATGAGCATCACCGATTCACGCAGCGCCGATCCGGTGCGCCCGGTCTTCCTGACCTTCGGCGGCGAGGTGGCGCCGGGTGAGCCTTTCGCGCATATGGTCGCCAACAGGGCGTTGAACGGCGCCTTGCGGGCCAAAGCCGAACAGCTCGGCATCGACATCATCGAAGGCGTGGCGGTGCAAGGTTTTGAGACCAATGGAGCCGGCATGTCAGTGCATCTGGCGGACGGCGCCACGTTGGCGGCGCGGTTGCTGGTTGCCGCCGATGGCGTCAATTCGAAACTGCGCGACATGGCCGGCATCAAGACGGTCAAGTGGGAATACCGTCAGTCCGGCATCGTCTGCACCGTGGCCCATGAACGCCCGCACAACGGCCGCGCCGAAGAGCATTTCCTGCCCGCCGGCCCGTTCGCCACGCTGCCCCTGATACCCGACGAGGACGGCACCAACCGCTCTTCGATCGTCTGGGTCGAACGGGCGGAAGATGCGAAAACGCTCGTCGAAGGCGACGATCTCGTCTTCGAACACGAACTTGAACAACGTTTTGGGCTGAAACTTGGAGAAATCCGCGTCGCCGACAAGCCGCGCGCCTGGCCGCTTGGTCTCACCATCGCGCGCGCCTTCGTGGCACCGCGCATCGCGCTTGCCGGCGATGCCGCCCACGGCATCCATCCGATCGCCGGCCAGGGGCTCAATCTCGGCTTCAAGGATGTGGCCGCCCTTGCCGAGGTGATCGTCGAGGCCGACCGGCTCGGCCAGGACATCGGCGCGCTCGACGTGCTGGAACGCTATCAGCAATGGCGCCGTTTCGACACGGTGCAGATGGGCATCACGACCGATGTGCTGAACCGGCTGTTTTCCAACGACATCACCCCGCTGCGCACCGTCCGCGACATCGGCCTCGGTCTCGTCGAGCGTATGCCGCGGCTGAAGGAGTTCTTCATCCGCCAGGCATCGGGACTATCCGCGGGCACGCCGCGCCTGCTGAAGGGCGAGGCGATCTGATCGTCTCGCTGACTTGACGTCGCGGCCTGTGGGCTGCGCCGCGTCGCTTCGCTCCTTGCTCCGCCATGGGATGAGGATGCAGCGGGAGTTTCGCGCCAATCGCAGAGGCCGGCGATCTCAGTTCACTTCAAAACCAAGCTTCTGGCGCAGCCGCAGCATGCGCTGGTCGGGTATCTTCAGGCTCTGCTCTCCGCCCTGAGCCACCCGGTTCAGCATTTGCAGCAGATCGTCCCGTTCGTTCGGGTCGAGGCGTTCGCGCAGGAAGGGCGCCAGCTTGTCGATGACGATGGTGGTGTCGTCTATCTGCGTCGCGGCCCACTTGGCATAGACAACCGCCTCGTCGGTCTTCTTCGGCCCGGCTGCGATCTGCGAAATCACCTCGCGAATGACGGCCTCGCGCCGCGGCAGAACAGGGCCGTCTTCCGAAACGATCGCGGTGATCAGCGTCGCGGCCGCCACCACCGGATCATCGATCGCCGTCAGCGGCGAAAGCGCGGCCTGCTTGCGCAGCTTCTTGCGCCGGATGTTGCCTTGAACGCGCCCGACGACTTCGGCGACCTCGCGCGCGGCGTCGTTCATCGCCTTCATCCGGTACCACCACAATGCCGCCGCTCCGAGCACGCCAAGGACAGCAATCAGGAAAGGCATGTCCAAATCCCCCAAAGTCTTGGGCGACGATAGGAGAACTCGTGGCTTGCTTCAACACGCAAGAATTGAGCCCCGGCAAGACGGGACCTTCGCTCAACCGAACGCCCAGGTTTATAAGGGAGCGCAACGCATGACAGGGAATTATGACCCCGGCACGTTGTAGATCGCGCGCACTTCGATCGTACCGATTTCGGCCAGCGGAATCTCGCCGGCGATGTCCAGCGCCTCGTCGAGATCCTTCGCTTCGATCATGACGAAACCGAGCAACTGCTCCTTCGTTTCCGCGAACGGGCCGTCGGTGATCAGCTGCTTGCCCTTGCGCCGCCGTACGGTCTTCGATGTCTTCACCGATTGCAGTGCCTGCGCGATGATCAGCTTGCCTTGTTGATCCAATGACCTGTCATAGGCCAGCGAGTCGGCATCGAGCTTGGCGGCACCCTCGGCGGTCATGGCATGGAGGTCTTTTTCCTCACCATAGACCAGGCAGACATATTTCATTTCGAGCTCCCTTCTTGTGAAAAACCATAGGCTGCGGCGACAACCATGTCAGCCTTGCCCGCGGCCGTTGCCGCATGGTCGAGAAGGCATGCCGCGACCGTGATGATGGCAATCGCCACCAGCAGCCTGCCGAGGCCGGACGCCGGCGGGTCCAGCCAGAAGTCCTCCTGTCGCCCAGGCCCGCGGCCTGGCCTCTTCCACAGCGCGAAAAACAGATTGTCCATGTCAACCTCCATCCGGCCACAAATCCCGTGGCCTCCCGCAGGACGGCCGGCCCGGATGGAGGCCGACATTTTTGCGTGGGTATTTTTTCGGCGGAAAGGGCCGTCATCGTGCCGTGGTCCAAACAGCGCAGTGGTCTTCGCCGACGTCCGCGCTATAGTTGGCCGGACGCTGGCTCACCCAGGACAAGTTCACGACAACCCAGGAGGACTTCATGGACCGCACCGCAAACGCCGTCTGGAAAGGCAATTTGAAAGACGGCAAGGGCACGCTCGACACGCAGAGCGGGACCCTGAAGGGTACGCCCTATTCGTTCAAGGCGCGCTTCGAGGACGAAAGCGGCAAATCCGGCACCAATCCGGAAGAACTGATCGCGGCCGCCCATGCCGGCTGCTACGCCATGCAGCTGTCGCATTTCCTCGCCGAAAACGGCACGCCGGCGCAAGAACTCGACGCCAAGGCCGTGGTGACGCTGGTTCCCGGCACCGGCATCACCGGCAGCGCCATCACCCTGGTCGGCAAGGTGCCCGGCATCGATGCGGCGAAGTTCAAGGAATTGGCCGAGAAGGCCAAGGCCGAATGCCCGGTCTCTCAGGCGCTCGGCGCGATCAAGGTTTCGCTCGACGCCAGGCTTGGCTGAAGGGCTTGGCCTGAAGTGACAAACGCCGGCTCCAGGGCCGGCGTTTCTGCATCGGAGATTGGCGAAAGCGGTCGCAGCATCCAATGTTCCCCTCGTGGGGAGATGCCCGGCAGAACAGAGGGGGGCGCCGTCCCCCCGACGTCTCGGATTGGTGGCCTCAACCCCCCAGCGTATCAAGCCGGGCGCGAAGGGCCGCGACTTCCTGCTCCAGCGCCTCCAACCTCGCTTCCAGATGGGAGGCAGGCGCGGCCGGCGCACTGCGCTGAGCCGAGAGAGCGGCAACATCCACTGGACCGGCGAGCAGATGCGAGTAGCGGTCCTCGCGCTGGCCCGGCCCGCGTGGGATTTCCTGGACCAATGGCGGCCGGCGGCCGATCAGCATGTCGAGTTCGCCGCGCAGGTCTTCGATCGATGAAAACCGCGCCATGCGCTCAGCTCGCGCCAGGAGTTCATGTGCCGTCTGCGGTCCGCGCAGCAAGAGCAGACCGAGCAACGCGGTCTGCGGCGTGGTCAGTGAGAAACGCTGCGCCATCTGATGCTCGTAGCGCTCGACGCGCGAACCGAACATCTGCCGGACCAGTCCTTTCTGCTCCAGCAGCTTCAACGCCCTGTGCACCTCCGTCTGTTCCAGCGTCATGACAGGCTCGCGCGCCGTCTTCTGGTTGGCCGCGGCAAATGCCGCGTTGAGCGTCAGCGGATAGACGTCCGGCGTCAGCTCCTTCTTCTCGATCAAGCAGCCGAGCACGCGGGCTTCGGCGGGAGAGAGGATGGGAAGGTCTTCGCTCATTGGATTGGTTATCCTTTCGAGTTTGGCGGGACAGCACCCCTCCGTGCTGCCGAACCTAAACCCGTCTCTCCACCATCATCTTTCTGATCTCGGCAGCCGTGTCGCCGAAGGCGCACAAAGAAGAAAAACGATCGCCGTCAGGCGCGCCGCTCCACCATCATCTTCTTGATCTCGGCGATCGCCTTCGCGGGATTGAGCCCCTTCGGGCAGGTCTGCGCGCAGTTCATGATGGTGTGGCAGCGATAGAGCCGGAACGGGTCTTCGAGATTGTCGAGCCGTTCCCCCTTGGCCTCGTCGCGGCTGTCGATCAGCCAGCGGTAGGCCTGCAGCAGCGTCGCCGGGCCGAGATAGCGGTCGCCGTTCCACCAGTAGCTCGGGCACGAGGTCGAGCAGCAGGCGCACAATATGCACTCGTAAAGCCCGTCGAGCTTTTCGCGGTCCTCGTGGCTCTGCAGCCATTCCTTGGCCGGCGTTGGCGACACCGTCTTCAGCCATGGCTCGATGGAGGCGTGCTGGGCGTAGAAATTGGTAAGATCGGGCACCAGATCCTTGATCACGGGCATATGCGGCAGCGGGTAGATCTTGATCGCGCCCGATATGTCGTCGCAGCCCTTGGTGCAGGCGAGCGTGTTCGAGCCGTCGATGTTCATGGCGCAGGAACCGCAAATGCCTTCGCGGCAGGAGCGGCGCAAGGTCAGCGTCGGGTCGATCTTGTTCTTGATCCACAGCAGCGCGTCGAGCACCATCGGCCCGCAATCGTCCATATCGACGAAGTAGGTGTCCATGCGCGGGTTCTCGTCGTCGTCCGGCGACCAGCGATAGATGCGGTATTCCCTGAGATTGGTGGCACCCTCCGGCTTCGGCCAGGTCTTGCCCTGCTGGACCTTCGAGTTCTTTGGGAGCGTGAGTTCGACCATTACCTCAGGTCCTTTCGGATGACGAGCTTCAGCCCGGACCAGATTTCGTTCACGGCGGCGACCTTGACGTCGACAAGGTCGAGCTTGAGCGCTTCAGCACGGACAACGCCCTCGGTGACGTCGGTGGCCACTTTCGAGGCCTTCTTTGGCCAGGAGACCCAGACCATGCCGTCGCGCTTGATCGCCGCCTCAAGTGCGCCGAGGCGATCCTCGATCTCGGCGCGTTGTCTGGTGAAGGCGTGGACGGCGTCGTATTTCAACACCACGCCCGAAATGTCGGACCATTCGGCCAGCCGGTTGGCCTCGGCGAAATCGACGGCCTTGGCGAGGTCCGTGAGTTCCGGCGGCAGGGCGATGAAGGCGGCAATCATCCCATCCTTCAGGCCGAGCTTGGCCGGAAGGGACGTACCGGAATATCCCGCCGCCGTCGCCATCCTCAGTACACCCTGGCCTTCGGCGCTATCTTGGCCAGACTGATGCCGCCGTCCTTTTCGGCCAAAAGCGGCTCGGTGTGCACCGGCCGATAGGTCAGCGTCACCGCGCCGTCCTCGCTGAGATGGGCGAGCGTATGCTTGCGCCAGTTGGCGTCGTCGCGGGCGGAAAAATCTTCCCGAGCATGCGCGCCTCGGCTCTCCTTGCGCGCCTCGGCGCCGTAGACGGTGGTGATGGCGTTCGCCATCAGGTTTTCCAGTTCCAGAGTCTCGACCAGGTCCGAGTTCCAGATCATCGAGCGGTCGAAGACTTTGACATCCTTGAGCTCGGTCCAGATTTCCGAAATGCGCTTGCAGCCGTTTTCGAGCGATTCCTGCGTACGGAACACGGCGGCATCTTCCTGCATCGCCTTTTGCATCTTTTCACGAAGGACAGCCGTCGGCGTCGAGCCATTGGCGTGGCGGAGCCGGTCGAAGCGATCCATAATCTTGTCGACCGAAGCCTGGTTGGGCGACGGGATCGCCGCCTTGCGGTCGATGACCTGGCCAGCTCGGATCGCCGCGGCGCGGCCGAACACCACCAGGTCGATCAGCGAGTTCGAGCCAAGCCGGTTGGCGCCGTGCACGGAAGCGCAACCGGCCTCGCCGACCGCCATCAGGCCGGGCGAGACCCGGTCGGGGTTGTCCGCGGTTGGATTGAGCACCTCGCCCCAATAATTGGTCGGCACGCCGCCCATATTGTAGTGCACCGTCGGCAGCACCGGGATCGGCTCCTTGGTCAGGTCGACGCCGGCGAAGATTTTCGCCGACTCCGAAATGCCTGGAAGCCTTTCGTGCAAGACCGCCGGATCGAGATGATCGAGGTGCAGGAAGATGTGGTCCTTGGCCTTGCCGACGCCGCGGCCTTCGCGAATTTCCAGCGTCATGCAGCGCGAGACGACATCGCGCGAGGCGAGGTCCTTGGCCGACGGTGCGTAGCGCTCCATGAAGCGTTCGCCCTCGGAGTTGACGAGATAGCCGCCCTCGCCGCGCGCGCCCTCGGTAATCAGGCAGCCGGCGCCATAGATTCCGGTCGGGTGAAACTGCACGAACTCCATGTCCTGCAACGGGAACCCCGCCCGCGCCGCCATGCCGCCACCGTCGCCGGTGCAGGTGTGTGCCGAGGTCGCCGAAAAATAGGCGCGCCCATAGCCGCCGGTCGCCAGCACCACCATCTTGGCCGAGAAGCGGTGGATGGTGCCGTCGTCCAGGTTCCACGCCACGACGCCGGTGCAGGTGCCGTCCGGTTCCATGATCAGATCGAGCGCGAAATACTCGATGAAGAACTGCGCGTTGTTCTTCAGCGACTGGCCGTAGAGCGTGTGCAGGATGGCATGGCCGGTGCGGTCGGCGGCCGCACAGGTGCGCTGCACCGGCGGCCCGTCGCCATAGTTCATCATGTGGCCGCCGAACGGCCGCTGGTAGATCTTGCCCTCTTCGGTGCGCGAGAACGGCACGCCGTAATGTTCGAGTTCGTAAACGGCGGCCGGGGCTTCGCGCACCAGATATTCCATGGCGTCGACGTCGCCCAGCCAGTCCGAGCCCTTGACGGTGTCGTACATGTGCCACTGCCAGGAATCCGGGCCCATGTTGGACAGCGACGCGGCGATTCCGCCTTGCGCGGCAACCGTGTGCGAGCGGGTCGGGAACACCTTGGTGATGCAGGCGGTGCGCAGGCCCTGTTCGGCCATGCCAAGCGTGGCGCGCAGCCCGGCGCCGCCGGCGCCGACGACGACCACGTCGAACTTGTGATCGACAAAGGTGTAGCCTGCCGCGTTGGCTGATTTCGTGTCCTGGGCCAAGACTTCAGCCTCCGAATGCCAGTTTCAGCAGGGCGAAGAGCGAAGCGACGCCGACTGCTATGGTGAAGAATGTGTTGAGGGCGATCAGCGCCAGCTTCATGCCTTCGCCATGCACATAGTCCTCGATGATCACCTGCATGCCGATCCGCATATGATAGAGCGGCGAGATGAGCACCAGGGCCATCACCAGCGCCACGAACGGGTTGGCGAGCGCTGCCCGCACCTGCGCATAGCCGGCGCCGTTGAGCGCGATCAGGAACCCGGTGAAAAACAGGATCAGCGGGATGTTGGCGATCGCCGTCAATCGCTGGCGCCAGAAATGCCCGGTGCCTTCGCGGGCAGAGCCCAGGCCGCGCACCCTGGCCAGCGGGGTGCGCATGTCGGTGTTCTTCGCACTCATCACAAGGCTCCCCGCGCCATGGTGCCGGCGACCCAGATCAGCAGCGTGAGCAGAACCGAGCCGGCAAGCGTCGCCCAGGCGATCTTCGAGGCCGTGTGTTTTTCAAGCCCGGCGCCGGTGTCCCAGATCAGATGGCGGACACCGCCCAGCATGTGATGCATCAGCGCCCAGGTATAGCCGAACAGGATCAGCCGCCCGAGCCAGGTGCCGAAGGCCCAGTTCACCCAATCGAAAGCCGGCTGCGAGGATGCCGCCGCCATCAGCCAGACGGCAACCAGCAGCGTGCCGAAGTAAAGCGCGCCCCCGGTGATGCGATGGATAATCGACATCGTCATGGTGATCGGCGGCCGGTACACGCTCAGGTGCGGCGAAAGCGGCCTTTCGCGTCTGGCTTGGGTGGCTGGTGATTTGCTCATGGCTGCCCCAGTTCGGCGTCTGCCGCCTCAGGTGGAAATGCGGCAATGCCGCTTCCGGTTGCGACTTCGGACAGCCGGTTTCTAATGCTCTTTTTGCACCGCGTCAAAGCCAGAAAACCGTTTCGAAAACGTAATTTAGTCTGACTAAAAGCCCGGATGCGGCTTCAATCGATTAGCGGGCGAACGGCCGAAGCCGGCTTGATATCGCTGCAGTGCAGCATGTCTCGCCAGGGCGCGGCCGTGTCGAGATTTGGCTCACCGGGTGCAGGTCTGCGGCGTCGATCCCTTCTTCATCACCAGCGCCTCGCGTCCGTCGATCACGATTGCGTCATGCGTGACCCCCTGGTAGCGGCTGCTCTGGTTTGCCGGTGACGCCGCGAACTCCTCGGTGGCGCCTTCCTGGCCGACCACGCGCAGCGACGTGCCGAGATTCTGAATGGTGATCATGCCGCCATTGCCGCATCTGTAGGTGGCCGTGCCCGTGGTGAAGCGCGGGGCGGTGGGGTCGGTGGTGATCTTGGTCGCCGGGCGCGCGGACTGTTGCTGGACGGGAGCAGCAGGCGCCACCACGGGTGTCGCTGTGTTGGCGGCCTTGGGCGCGCCATCCTCCGGCACACAGGCGCCGGCCGCGAGAAGCAGCGGAATAGCGAACGACATCCGAAGCGTTCGGTCAAACATCATGTGCTGCCCCCTCATGGCCGGGCACGCTAGCCACGCGGCGCGCCAAGATCAAGTTCACCCCGGATTAGACCGGCCATGTCGATCCTTGGGGACATCGGCGGCCACCGCGAAATTAACCATGTTCATTAAGAAACGGCCGTCGGGCCACTCCTCCCCTTAACAAAGGTTAAGAAAGGGTTAATTTCCGATTCGGACCAGATCGGGGCGCGATCTCTCGCGCCGACAAAGGGAGAGCGACATGCGTTCTAGATCAGTGCGGGCTAAATCAGTGCGGACGACCCTCGCGGCCCTCACGCTGGCAGCGCTTGCCGTCGGGGTGGCCGCGCCGGCCGAGGCCGGCTTGCGCCATCATGACCGCGTCTACGCCGATTCGTTCGGCAATCTCGTCATCGACAGCGCAGCCGGCTACAAGCGCATCATCGTCGGCGAAGGCAAGCTGGCCAGGCAATTGTCCGACTACACCAGCGCCGGCCAGCCCAAGGTGATCTACCAGAACGAATCCGACGACATATCGGGCGAAGGCGACTGCTATCGCCCGCCGGTGTTCGTCAAGGGCCGCTCCTATATGTACGGCCTGTCCGACGGCGAAATGCCGGAGCTCAGCCCCTGCCGTTGATGCGGGCCTGGCCGATTTTGACCACGGCCAGCCCATCGGCTGGCCCGGTGGAGACACGCACGCAGTCGCGCCCGGCATTCTTTGCCAGGTAGAGCGCTTCATCCGCGCGCCGCATCAGGTCGGAAAACCCCTCGCTCACGTGGAGCTCGGCAATGCCGAAGCTCGACGTGCAGCGGTTGTCGGCCGGCAACCCGCTGATGGGCAATGCGCCGAACGCGTGCCGGGTGCCTTCCGCGAACAGCCGGGCGGCTGCAAGGTTGGCGCCTGTCAGGATAACGGCGAACTCCTCGCCGCCGATGCGGCCAACCACGTGATGGTCCTCGGCCGCTTCTCGCAGCAGGCCGGCAAAGGCCTCGATCACCCGGTCGCCGGAGGCATGGCCGAAGCTGTCGTTGATGGACTTGAAATGATCGAGATCGGCAATGACCATCGCCACCGGCACGCCCAGGCGCGTGGCGTCGTGTACGGCCAGCTCCGCATGACGCGTGAAGCCGCCACGGTTGAGCAGGCCCGACAGCGTGTCCACCTCCGACTTCGACGTCACTTCGGCAAGCACATCGCGAACGAGAATGCCCAGCGTCAGCAGCGCCAGTGCCAGGGCAAAGACAGTGCCCAGCGACTGCGACACCAGCGCGTAGCTGCTTTGCAGATAGGCCTGCGGATTGGCGCCCCAGCCGCCGAGCGCATGCGCGATGAACGGCTTTGAGGCAAACTGCAGGCCGCTGGCCGCCAGCACCGCCATCAGGATCAGATCGAGGCGACCGCGGCTTTGCCTAGACGCCCAGACGATGCCAAGGCCAACGAACTGCATGGCGGCGTAGGGAAGCTGGTAGGCCATGATGCGGGCGAGCGACTGGCGCGGCAGATCCTGCACGAAATAGACCGCGACGGTGGTCGCGGCCAGGAAGAACAGCATCGGCGTCCATGGCGGCGCCACGCCATATTTGCGGGCAAGTCCGCCGTTGAAGGCAATGGTGGCGCCGAGGAAAACGGCAAAGGCCGTAACCACAGGAAGCCGCGCATCGTTGAAGGCCGGAATGCTGAATTCGATCGCTGAATAGACCACGCCCAGGACATAAGCTGACGCCATCCAGCGCGCCGGCGCGCGCCCGGCATCATGGAACGAGACAGCCATGAAGGATGCCGCCAGCAGGCCGGCAACCGCCAGATTGATCAACAGGATGAAGTTGGCGCCGCTCATCTATCCTCAAACCCCCGCCGACAGCTAAACATCGACGGGCGAAAAAGACGTTAACGCGAAGCGCGGACGCGGCGGTCAGCTGGCCCTGAGCGGCTCCCGCACGAACACCGTCTCCGGTCGCTCGTAGGAGAGGCGCACGCTGTCGCGACCATTTTTCTTGGCCTTGTAAAGCGCCTCGTCGGCCCGTCGCATCAACGGTTCCAGCGTCTCGTCGCCGCTGCGGGCCGCCACGCCGAAGCTGGCGGTGACCTTGGTGCCGGCGGGAAGCCCGTCGACGCCGCCAGCCGAATAGAGTGTGCGCACCGCCTCGGCGAAGAGCCGCGCCGCGGCGAGATCGGTCAGCGGCAAAAGCACGGCGAATTCCTCGCCGCCGATGCGCCCCGCGGCACCTCGCGCTCCCGTGGCCGAGCGCAGCTTCCCGGCGAAATCCGCGATCACGCGGTCGCCGGCGGCATGCCCGTGCATATCGTTGAGCGCCTTGAAATGGTCGAGGTCGGCCAGCACCAGCGCCACCGGGAATTTGGCCATGGCGCAACGCTGCAGCAGCATGGCGGCGCGCTCCTCGAAACCCCGGCGGTTGAGCAGCCCCGAAAGCGGATCGGTGTGGGTTTCCGTCTTAAGCGCCTTCATCACGTCGAGCGCGGCGGCGGTGAAGAGGCAAAGCGCGATCAGCAGCGACAGCAGCGCGTGCGACAGCAGCGCCGTCGTCCAGTAGGACGAGCCGTAGAAGCCGTCATAACCGGCGAAGGGCCCGTGCGCGATGACGACCGCCAGGGTGCGCACGAAGAAATTGACGCTGGACAGCAGCGACAGCACGAACAGGATCTTTTCTGTCGGGCCGTTGTTGCGCACCGGGCGCAGTTCGGCGGCGACGAGCAGGCTGACGCCGCCGAAACCGAAATTCATCGCCAGGATGCGCCAGGTGAGATCCGGGGTGACGAACAGGAACCACGCGAATGCCGCAAGGCCGCCGCCCGCCAGCACGGCGATCCCGACGCCGGGCACCTTCCGGCCGTAGCGGGCGATGATGGCGCCGGACAGGCAGCAGGCGGCGATGGTGAAGCAGATGTTCGACACCAGCTTGGTCAGCGTCACACCGATGGGCAAGGTGAAATATTGGAACAGGAAGCCGGGCGCCGAGACGCAGTAGCTGAGCGCCAGCACCGCCAGATAGGGGCGATGGCGCTGATGGAACCACAGCATGAGGAAGGCCGCGCCGAGCGCCAGCGCGATCGTCGGGTTGAGCAACGCAATGAACAGGCCGGTGTCCAAAGGACTGTGACTTCCCCTCTGTTGACGTCGCGGAAGACCTTAGAGGGCAAGCCCAAACAAGCCGTTAAGCCTGGGCTGTCGGCGCCGTATGTTTGCGGGAACCCGGTGCTGTCGGAAGCGTTCCTGAATTCACAATCCAGGAGCAGGCCATGGCCGACACGATCACATTGACCGACCACGATGCAATCCGTTCATGGGCTGCCGGGCGTGCCGGCTTTCCCGCGATCGTCGACATATCGCCCGAGGCTGGGACGCAGCCCATGCTTAGGCTGGTCTTCGGCCAGCACGCCTATCAGGACCAGGACCAGCCGGAACGGCCCGTCAACGCCGGCGGCTATGAGCTTGTCGAATGGGACGAGTGGTTCAAGCTCTTCGACGAAGAGCAGCTGGCGCTCGTGGTCGCGGCGGACGAACCTGGGCGCCGCGAGGAATTCCATGAACTCATCCGGCGCGACAGGAAGGCTTGACCCAAGCCCTGCAAAGGCTCGGGTCAACTCCAGCCTGGCTTATTTCCAGTCGCGAATGTCGACGAAGTGGCCGGCAATCGCCGCGGCGGCCGCCATGGCCGGCGACACAAGGTGGGTGCGGCCCTTGAAGCCCTGGCGGCCTTCGAAATTGCGGTTCGAGGTCGAGGCGCAGCGCTCATGCGGCTTCAGCCGGTCGTCGTTCATGGCCAGGCACATCGAACAGCCCGGCTCGCGCCAGTCGAACCCGGCGGCGCGGAAGATCTTGTCCAGCCCCTCGGCTTCGGCCTGCTCCTTGACCAGCCCGGAGCCCGGCACGATCATGGCGTCGACATGCGGGCTGACTGTCTTGCCCTCGACCACCTTGGCGACGGCGCGCAGATCCTCGATGCGGCCGTTGGTGCAGGAGCCGATGAAGACGCGGTCGAGGGTGATGTCGGTGATCTTCGTCCCCGGCGTCAGGCCCATATAGTCGAGCGCGCGCAGCTTGGAGGTGCGCTTGTTCTCGTCGGTGATGTCTTCCGGGTTCGGCACGATGCCATGCACGGAGACGACATCCTCGGGCGAGGAGCCCCAGGAGACGATCGGCGGCAGCTTGGCCGCGTCGAGCACGATCACCTTGTCGAAATGCGCGCCTTCGTCGGTCTGCAGCGTCTTCCAGTATTCGAGCGCCGCGTCCCAGGCAGCGCCCTTCGGCGCGCGCGGCTTGTCCTTGACATAGGCGAAGGTGGTCTCGTCGGCCGCGATCAGGCCGGCGCGCGCGCCGCCCTCGATCGACATGTTGCAGATCGTCATGCGGCCTTCCATCGACAGCGCACGGATCGCCTCGCCGGCATATTCGATGACATAGCCGGTGCCGCCGGCGGTGCCGATCTCGCCGATGATTGCAAGGATGATGTCCTTGGCGGTGACCCCTTCCGGCAGCTGGCCGTCGACGCGCACCAGCATGTTCTTGGCCTTGCGCTGGATCAGCGTTTGCGTCGCCAGCACATGCTCGACCTCGGACGTGCCGATGCCATGCGCCAGCGCGCCGAAGGCACCGTGCGTCGAAGTGTGGCTGTCGCCGCAGACGATGGTCATGCCGGGCAGCGTAAAGCCCTGCTCGGGGCCGATGATGTGGACGATGCCCTGGCGGATATCGTTCTCGGAATAATATTCGACGCCGAAATCCCTGGCGTTCCTGGCCAGCGCTTCGACCTGGATGCGGCTTTCCTCGTTCTTGATGCCGAACTTGCGCTCGGGCGAGGTCGAGACGTTGTGGTCGACCACGGCCAGCGTCTTTTCCGGGTGACGGACTTTCCGGCCGCTCATGCGCAGGCCTTCGAAGGCCTGCGGACTGGTCACCTCATGGACGAGGTGGCGGTCGATGTAGAGCAGGCAGGTGCCGTCGTCCTGGCGGTCGACGACATGGTCGTCGAAAATCTTGTCGTAGAGGGTGCGCGGTGCGCTCATGTGCGTAAATCCGTCGATATGAGAATGGGAAAGAGCTGATGCCGCAAGCCCGCGGCCGGCCGGCAGGGATCAGCGAAGTCGGCTGGTCAGGGCGCCGGACACGCGCGCGGAAAAGCGCGACGGCAGGCGTTTTCTGTCCTGCAGCACGAACCCCTTGTAGGCCGGATCGCTGAAAAGCTTTTCCATGGCGGGCTAGATAGCAATGTTTTGGCTTTTCGGCAATTGCGGCATGTCGCCAGCACTTCTTCCCTCGGCTTACATCACCTCGAACACAAAAGTCTTCACCAGCGCGTCGGGCTCGGCGATGGCGTAACAGCGAAACCACGGGCTTGCCTCGACCGCCCGCCATTTCGCTGCCTGTTCCAACTCATCGAACACAGCCTGAAAACCGCCACTCTCAAACACCTGGTCGCGCACCGTGAAGATGGCGTGGCCGCCCTTTTTTGTGATGCGCACCAGTTCGTGCAGGCCGGTGGCCGGCGCGTGGCTGATGGTGAACACGCCGGTGGAGAAGAAGGCGCGGAAATGCCCGTCCGGCCATGGCAGCGGCCCGCCCAGCATTGCCTGCTTCAGCTCGCTGTAGGCGTTGCGGCTGCCGGCGATCTTGAGCATGTCGTCCGATAGGTCGAGTCCGGCAATGTCGCTGTAGCCGAGCGCCTTCAGCGACGGTCCCGACAGGCCCGTGCCGCAGCCGGCGTCGAGCAGCGGCCCTTCTCCCACAGGCACGTGGCGGGTCACCCAGGCGGTGATCAGGAACGGCAGGAGATACCCGAGCGAGGCGGTTTCGCCATCATAGGTCGCGGCCCATGCGGCATAGGCCCGCGCCAGCGTTTCGGGCGTATCGGCCGTGTAGACCGAATCCAGCGCCGCATTGGCCTTGTCGATGTTCACTGGCAGCTCCTCCTCCGGCAAGCACCGAGCGTAACGCTGTCGCGGCCCAAAAACTATTCCTCGCGCGTGCGGCGCAGCCGCCGCTCCAGCGCCCTGAGCGCCAGCGACAGGCCGACGGTGAGGATGAGATAGATATAGGCTGTTATCGAATAGGTCTCGAAGAAGCGGAACGAGCCGGCGGCATACACTTTGCCCATCTGCGTGATGTCGGCGACGCCGAGCACCGAGACCAGCGAGGAATCCTTGACCAGAGCGACGAAATCATTGCCGAGCGGCGGCAGGATGGTGCGGATCGCCTGCGGGAACACGACCAGCCGGAAGCGCTGCGCACGGCTCAGCCCCAAGGCCTTCGCTGCCTCGATCTGACCTTTCTCGACCGACTGGATGCCGGCGCGAAAAACCTCGGAGATGAAGGCCGAATAGCCGATGGTCAGCGCCATGATGGCACGCCACAGCAACGACACGTCACGCACCAGCAATTCACCGAGGACGCCGGCATTCTGCAATGGCGCGGTCAGCGCGTTCCAGGCCGCGACGAAGGCCGGCGCGCCGGCAAAGGCTATCCAGAACAGCAGCACCAGGATCGGCACGCCGCGAATGATCTCGACATAGAAGCGCGCGATCTGCCGCAGCCAGGCCGAACCCGACAGTCCCATCAAAGCGATGCCGAGGCCGATCACCGACGCCAGGACAAAGGCGATCACGGTGACGAAGACGGTGATGCCGATGCCCTTGGCGACAGTGGCGAAGACCTGCGCATAGAGATCGCTGGCGGCGATGGCGAGGGCAGCCGCCAGCGCAAGGACACCGGCAACGGCGAGCCACCAGGGGAAGTCGGGTTTGGAAATGCTGGGGGCTGCCATTAGCAGGGATCGGCGACGCAAGAACTGCGAGAGGGACGCAGACTCAACGCAAATCCCTGCCCATCAGACCGGGCCCTCAACAAGATTGGCTCACTGCCCCATCTTGTAATCAAGGAACCACTTCTTGTTCAGCGCATCGAAGGTGCCATCCGCCTTCAGCGCTGCGATCGCCGCGTTGACCGGCTTCACGAGGTCGGAGCCCTTGGGGAAGATGAAGCCGAAATCCTCGGTGCCGAGCGGGCCACCGATCAGCTTCAGCTTGCCATCCGAAGCATCGACATAACCCTTGCCGGCGGTGCCGTCGGTCAGCACGACATCGACGTCGCCGGACTTCAGTGCCTGGACGGTGGCGCCAAACGTCTCGAACAGTTTGATGCGCGGGTTCTGCTCATTGCCGTCGAGCACACTGTAGACGGCGGTGTAGAAAGGCGTGGTGCCGGCCTGTGCGCCGATCAGTCCGTCCTTGAAGGCGCCGAAGGTCTTGGCGTCGGTGAAGCGGCTTTCATCGCCGCGCACCAGCATGAACTGTTCCGAGCGCATATAGGGGTCGGAGAAATCCACCTTCTGCTTGCGGTCGTCCTTGATGGTGATGCCGGTCATGCCGATGTTGTACTGGTTGTCGGAGACCGCCTGGATCATCGCATCCCAGGATGTGTTCTGGTATTCGACCTTGAAATTGAGCCGCTTGGCGATCTCGTTCATCGCGTCATATTCCCAGCCGATCTGTTTTCCCGTCTTGGCATCGATGAACTGCAGCGGCGGATAGGCGTTTTCAGTCACCACCACCACTTGTCTGCCGCCGAGATCGGGCAGCGCCTGCGCGAAGGCGGCAACGGGCGCCAGGACCAGCGCCAACAGGCCGGCCAGCAGCAATTTCGATTTGGTCATGACACACTCCCCGAAATGATTGGCCGCGCGATGCTTGCGCGGCAGAGAAATCCGGCGCCGACTTTAGCTTTCCGCAAGCGCCTTGCAAGACGGGTCCACCGCGACCTTGCGCGTTGACGTGGATTCCAGTGCTTCCGGGAGGCGGTTTTTGAGGACGATCCTTGCCGCGATCAATCTTGCTCGGTCGCGGCTTCGCGCAATCCCGCGACAAGGCGGGTGAGCGTGCCGTGAAGGGTTTTGAGCTCGTCCCGCTCCAGCGGCATGCCGCAATCGAGCGCCGCCTGCACATCCTTCATGTTCGCGCGCAGCGCCTGGCCCTTGGCCGTCGGCTCGACCAGGACCCGGCGCTCGTCGTCGGCATCGCGTCGGCGGGTGACGAGGCCGCCCGCTTCCATTCGCTTGAGCAGCGGGGTCAGCGTCGCTGAATCCAGGCCGAGCGCTTCGCCAAGGTCGCCCACCGTGCTCGGCGCGCGTTCCCACAGCGCCAGCATCACCAGATATTGCGGATAGGTCAGGCCGAGCGGATCGAGCAACGGCCGGTAAAGCTTGATCATCAATCCGCTCGCCGAATAGAGCGCGAAACAGAGCTGTTGGTCGAGCCGTGGCACCGGGTACGCCCCGGCGGCCTCCGCCGGGGCTTCTCTGGCTTTCGTTTCGACTTTTGTCGTCATGCCACCTTTACCGAAAGCGCCACCTCGACATTGCCCCTGATGGCATTCGAATAGGGGCAAATCTGATGCGCCGCCGATACAAGCGCTTCCGCCGCCGCCTGATCAAGGCCTTTCGTCTCCGCTGCCAACGCGACGCCGAGCTTGAAGCCTTCGCCATTGGGAAGCAGGCTGACGGTGGCCGCTACCGCTGCATCCTCGAGCGGCAGCTTCTGCTTGCGCGCCACGAAGCGGATCGCGCTTTCGAAGCAGGCGGCATAGCCGATGGCGAAAAGCTGTTCGGGATTGGTCGCGCCACCCGGTCCGCCGAGCTCCTTGGGCATCGCCAGATCGACCTTGAGCAGGCCGTCGCTGGTTTCGCCATGGCCGGCGCGACCGCCCGTCACGTGGGCCTGTGTGGTGTAGAGTGCCATCTTCCATTCTCCAATTAGATTGTGCACGATTAGTTAGTGCACAAAACGATTGGACGTCAATTGCCGATCCCGATCTCCGAGGCTGAACCCGTTCACAGTTCGGTGAAACGAAAAAAGGCGGCCGAAGCCGCCTTTTTCAAATTCCTTCGTCGAACTCTTATTCGGCCGGGGTCGCTTCGGCGGCAGCCTTGGCTGCTGCTTCAGCCTCGGCGGCTGCCTTCTTCTCGGCGGCTTCCTTGGCGGCCGTCTCGGCGGCCAGCGCCTGGGCGGCTGCGACCTTCTCGGCCTCGATGCGCGCCTTCTCGGCGTTCAGCGCGTCGCGCTCCTCATCATTGAGCTTGCGGGCGCGCACGCCGGTGTTTTCCGAAATACGGGCCGACTTGCCGCGACGATCGCGCAGGTAATAGAGCTTGGCGCGACGCACCTTGCCGCGGCGCACGATCTCGACGCCTTCGACCATCGGCGAGTAGACGGGGAACACGCGCTCGACGCCTTCGCCGTAGGAGATCTTGCGGACGGTGAAATTTTCCTGGAAGCCGGAACCGGCGCGGGCGATGACGACGCCCTCATAAGCCTGGACGCGGGTGCGGGTGCCTTCGGTCACGCGGACCTGGACACGCACGGTGTCGCCGGGCTGGAATTCGGGAAGCTTGCGCTTGGCTTCGATCTTGGCGGCCTGTTCGGCCTCGAGCTGACGGATGAGATCCATCTAAAAATCCACTTCTTGTTCTTTCGACAGTCAGAGCGCCCTACGCTCGCCTTGCAGTTCCATTGACCGCTCGGCTATGTCCTTTGTCTCCAAGACATTTGTCTCCCAGACATCGGGCAGGGGCGACTACACCGTCATTGTTGACGGGTCCGGCAGAGTTGTTCTTGCCGGTACGGGCGGGCACATACAGCTATTTCGGCGCTTTGTCACGCCTTGCCCGTGCATTTTTTGCCGGCATGGCTCCCGGCATGGCACCATCTTAATCCTGCCGTGCCGGGTTGCGTCTGTCCACCAAGCTTTCTAAGCCAGAATAGCACACTTCTTCACGGCGGCCATCCATGTCTGTCTTCGACGCCATCCTGCTCTTCCTGGCGGGCTTTCTGTCCGGCGCCGCCAACGCGGTCGCCGGCGGCGGCACCTTCGTCACCTTCGGCGCCATGACACTGGTCGGCGTCCCCCCGATCGTGGCCAACGCCACCTCCTCGGTGACGCAGTTCCCCGGCTACATCACCTCGACCCTCGCTTACTGGGCCGACATCAGGCACTTCTGGCGCGGCGCGCTGCTGCTCTGCCTGATCTCGGCCGTCGGCGCGCTAGCCGGCGCCCTGATCCTGCTGGCGCTCGACAATCCGTCCTTTCGCGTCCTGGTGCCGTGGCTGCTTTTGGGCGCGACGGCACTGTTTGCCGCCGGGCCCTGGCTGAAGCCGGCGCCGAAACCCGGACACGAAGCGGCTGTCGGCTCACTCGCCGGCTCCCTGGCGCAATTCGTCACCGCCATCTATGGCGGCTTCTTCGGCGCCGGCATGGGCGTGATGATGCTGGCCACCCTCGGCCTGACTCAAGCCGGCGACTACCACCGCCTGAACGCGCTGAAGAACATGCTGGCCGTGGTCATCGCGGCTGTCGCCATCGTCGTCTTCGTCTCGGGCGGCGTCGTCGCCTGGCCGGAGGCGATCGTCATGATCCCGGGCGGCGCGCTCGGCGGCTATGCCGGCGTCTGGATCGCCAAGCGCGTACCGCAGAACGTGGTGCGCGGCTTCGTCATCGCCGTCGGCCTGTTCCTGGCTCTTTACTATTTCGGCAAAGGCTGATCGCGGAACAGATCGGGTCGCCGCTCTTTCGTCAGCGTCTCCGACTGCGCGCGGCGCCAGGCGGCGATCTTCTTGTGATTGCCGGAGATCAGCACTTCGGGAATCTCCCGGCCCTCGAATTCCTGCGGTCGCGTATAGTGCGGATGTTCGAGCAGGCCGTTTTCGAAACTCTCTTCTTCCCCGGAGACCGCATTGCCCATCACCCCGGGCAACAGCCGCACCACGGCGTCGAGCAGCACCAGGGCCGCCGGCTCGCCGCCGGACAGGATGAAATCGCCGATCGAGACTTCCTCCAGTCCCCGTGCATCGATCACCCGCTGGTCGACGCCTTCGAAGCGGCCGCACAGGATGACGGCACCCGGCCCGGCGGCGAGTTCGCGCACGCGAGCCTGCGTCAGTGGTCTTCCGCGAGGGCTCATCAGCAGGCGCGGACGCAAATCGCCCTCCGGCGAGGCATGGTCGATCGCCTTCGCCAGGACATCGGCGCGCATCACCATGCCGGCGCCGCCGCCGGCCGGCGTGTCGTCGACGGTGCGATGCCGGTCGGTGGCGAAGTCGCGTATCTGTATCGCCTCCAGAGACCATGTCCCCGCCTCCAGTGCCCGCCCGGCCAGCGACAGGCCAAGCGCGCCCGGAAACATCTCGGGATAGAGCGTCAGCACCGACGCGGCAAAACTCACCGGTTGCCTCCGGCGTCGCGCGGCCCGCGCGGCCGGCCCTTCGGGTCGAAATCCTCCTCGCGCGGCGCGTCCGCGTCCTCGTCCTCGTCCTCGACCAGTCCAGCCGCCACCGGATCGACGCGGACAAAGCCCTCGGCGATCGACACGGCAGGCACGGCGGCTTGCGTGAACGGGATCAGCACGCCCTTGCGCCCGGCGAGCGTCACATCGAGGATGTCGCCGCCGCCGAAATTGTGCACCGCGACCACCTTGCCGATGGCGGCGCCGGTATCATCCCGGATCTCCAGCCCGATCAGGTCGGCATGGTAGAATTCGTCCTCCTCGCCATCATCGGGCAGCATCGAACGGTCGACGAACAGCTCCGTGCCGGCGAGCGCCTCGGCCGCATTGCGGTCGCTGACACCCTTGAAGCGCACCACGACAACGGTGTTGGCAGGCCTTATGTCGGTTATCTGAAAGGCTCGTCCATCCCTGGCGTAGAGCGGCCCATAATCCGCCAGCGCCATTGGCTCGCCGGTGAAGGTTTTTACCCTGAGTTCGCCCTTGATGCCGTGCGCGGCGCCGATTACGGCCATCTGGACGGGGTTCTGCGGCTTGCTCATGGGCGAAAATCCTTTGTCCCTGCTCTAGCGCCGCCTCGCCGTCATTTCAACAACGGGCTCTTCACCGCTTCCTAACCCGGCTGCCGGAAAATGACGGCGAACCGGAACAGACCCGATGCAGGAATTCCTCATACCGGCAAAAGCCGATCTCCAGGCCGCGCGCGAAAGCTGGCTGAAGATGCTCGCGCGTGAACGTCGCCTGTCACCCGAGACAGTGGAAGCCTACGAGCGCGATTCGCGCCAGTTCCTGCACTTCCTCACCGGCCATCTCGGCGGACCGCCTGGCATTTCCGATATCGCCGACCTGCGCCCGGCCGATTTGCGCGGCTTCCTCGCCGCCCGCCGCAATGCCGGCGCCGGCGCCCGCACGCTTGGCCGTGGCTTGGCCGGCATCCGCTCGCTGCTGCGGTTCCTCGAGCGGCGCGGTCTCGCCAATGCGGCGGGTGCGGCGGCCTTGCGCGCGCCGCGACAACCCAAATCCCTGCCCAAACCTTTGACGGCGAGCGATGCCAAACATGTCGTATCGGTGGAAGGCCAACTGGCGGAAGAACCCTGGATCGCCGCCCGCAACGCCGCCGTGCTGACGCTGCTCTACGGCTCGGGCCTGCGCATTTCGGAAGCGCTTGGCCTCAATGCCGCTGATCTGGCGTCGGAAGCCGACACCGTGCTGCGCGTCACCGGCAAGGGCGGCAAGACACGGCTGGTGCCGGTGTTGCCGGTGGCGCTCAGGGCGATCGCCGAATACCGCCGGCTCTGCCCCTATCACCTCGATCCGAAGGGTCTGCTGTTTCGCGGCGCGCGCGGCGGCGCGCTCAACCCGGCCATCATCCAGCGTGACATGGCGAAGCTGCGTTCGGCGCTCAACCTGCCGGACACGGCGACTCCACATGCCTTGCGCCATTCCTTCGCCACCCATCTGCTCGGCCGAGGCGGCGATCTGCGCACCATCCAGGAACTCCTGGGCCACGCCAGCCTGTCGACGACGCAGATTTACACCGGCGTCGACACCGCAAGGCTGCTCGAAATCTACGAATCGGCCCATCCCAGGGCATGAACGTCGGTAAAGCCATGCAGTATCGGTGGCCCATTATAAACATTCGCGATTGGCCGAAGCCTTCCCAACTTCGTCATCCTAGGGCGAAGCAGGAGCGAAGCTCCGTCGCGGAGACCCTGGGATCCATGCCGTGACATCAGCCGTGGAATGCAGCGGAGCTGAATTCTGCACCGTGGGCGGTGCTCTGAAGTCGCGGCATGGATCCCTTGGGCTGCGGAGCAGCTCCAGGGGTCTGCGCCGCGTCGCTATGCTCCTTGCTCCGCCCGTGGATGACGAAGAATGGGCGGTTAGGACAATTTCATAACCCCGATTAACGGTTTTGCCGCTTTTCAGTCCTAGGAATGGGACCATGAAACGCGTCATTGCCATCGCCGACCGTGCGGCTTCCGTCTCGCTGAAACTGCTTGTCGCGCTCAACGTGCTGTTTTTCCTGTCCTTCCTTGCTGTCCTGCTGTTCGCCGCCGGCAGGGCGCACGCGGAAATCCCGACCTGTAGCGGCGCCGACATGCTGTCGGCCTTGCAGAAGAGCAACCCTGCCACCTACGGCAAAATCGAGGCCGAGGCGGCTGCCACGCTGAACGGCAAGGGACTGCTGTGGAAGCTGGAAAAATCAGGCGAACAGCCATCCTACCTGTTCGGCACCATGCACATGACCGATCCGCGCGTCACCACGCTGCCGGCCTATGCGCAGAAGGCCTTCGATGCGGCCGGCACCCTCATCATCGAGACCACCGACGTGCTCGACAAGCAGAAGATGATGGCGGCGATGCTGAAGGAGCCGGACCTGATGATGTTCACCGACTCCACGACGCTTTCGTCACTGCTGTCGCCGGACGAAGCGGCGGCCATGAACGCCGCGCTCGATGCGCGCGGCATCCCGCCGGCGACGGTCGCAAAAATGAAGCCGTGGATGCTGTCGGCCATGATGGCGCTTCCGGCTTGCGAACTCGCCCGCCAGTCCGGCGGCGCGCCGGTGCTCGACGTCAAGCTGGCCGAGAGCGCCAAGGCGGCCGGCAAGCCGGTGGAAGGATTGGAAACGGCCGAGAGCCAGCTGCGCGCCATGGCCTCGCTGCCGCTCGCGTTTCACATGAAAGGTCTGGTCGACACGCTGAAGCTGGGCGACAAGGTCAACGATATCAACGAAACCATGATCGTGCTCTACCAGCGTGGCGACACCGGGATGTTCTGGCCGCTGTTCCGCGCCGCCATGCCCGAGGAGCAGGACGACCCCGCGGGCTACGCCGCCTTCGAGGAAACCATGATCACCAGCCGCAACAAGGTAATGGTCGATCATGCCGGGCCGATCCTGGCCAAGGGCAACGCCTTCATGGCGGTCGGCGCGCTGCACCTTCCCGGTCCAGAGGGACTGGTCGAGGATTTCCGCAAAGCCGGCTATACTGTCACCGCCGTCAATTGAGTCGGATGGCAGCGGAGGCACGCAAACGCCGCGTTTACGGCGTTTTCCTCCGCTAGCGTGAAACCCATTCAACGGTTGCGCGTTGATGGATGTTGATTGACCTTTTTCATTTTCCCGGAGGACACATTTATGGCGAACACACCAAACCCAAACGACCCGTACAATTCGACCACCAATGCCCCTCGGCCGAGCGGCGGTGGCGGCAGCCCTTGGTTGATTGCACTGGTCGTCGTTATCCTGGCGATTGTCGCGTATTATGTTTTCGGAAGAAGTGGTGGCGAGCACCCGGCACCCGCCGAGCCGCCAGCGGCCAGCACACCGGCTCCGGCGCCCGCACCGGCTGAACCGATGAAGCCCGCCGAACCGGCCAAGCCAGCCGAACCTGCTCCTGCGCCCGCCCCGGCACCAGCGCCAGCGCCGGCTCCCGCACCAGCGCCCGCCCCGGCACCAGCGCCCGCCCCGGCACCAGCGCCGGCCCAGTAAGGGGCTCGATATCAAAGACCAACGGCCTGCTGAAAGGCGGGCCGTTTTGTTTTGGGTGATGACCGTTGGGGGGCCTTGGCGCCAAGCCACTCCGCCCGTTCGTCATCCTCGGGCTTGACCCGAGGATCCATGCCGCGACCTCGGCCGAGGAATGCAGCGGAGCAGAATTCCGCATCGCAGGAGCGCTCTGAAGTCACGGCAGGGGTCCCTTGGGCTGCGGAGCAGCTCCAGGGATCTACGCCGCGTCGCTTCGCTCCTTGCTCCGCCATAGGACGACGAAGCGTTGGGCACCCTTAGATGTGGATCGGCTTGAAGAAGGTGGCCAGCGCCGCTTCCTTCACCGCTTCCGACATCGTCGGATGGGCGTGGCAGGTGCGGGCCAGATCTTCCGACGAGCCGCCGAACTCCATCAGTACCGCCGCCTCATGGATCATCTCGCCGGCGCCGAAGCCGACGATATGGACGCCGAGCACGCGGTCGCTCTGCTTGTCGGCCAGGATCTTCACGAAACCGTCGGTATGCAGCATGGCGCGCGCGCGGCCGTTGGCCGTGAAGGGGAATTTGCCGACCTTGTAGTCGATGCCGGCCTTCTTCAGCTCTTCCTCGGTCCTGCCGACCGAGGCGATCTCCGGACTGGTGTAGACGACGCTCGGAATGACGTCATAGTTCACATGGCCGGCCTGGCCGGCGATGGTCTCGGCCACCGCCACGCCCTCGTCCTCGGCCTTGTGCGCCAGCATCGGACCGGCGATGACGTCGCCGATGGCGTAGATCCCGGGAACATTGGTCCTGAGATGCCCGTCGGTCTTGACCCGGCCGCGCTCGTCGACCTCGACGCCGGCTTCCTTCAGCCCGAGGCTGTCCGAAAAGGCGCGGCGTCCCGTCGAGATCAGCACGGCATCGGCCTCAATGGTTTCGGCAGCACCCCCCTTGACCGGCTCGAAGGTAACGGTCGCGCCCTTCTTGGCCGTGGCGACGCCGGTCACCTTGGCGCCGAGCTTGAATTCGAAGCCCTGCTTGGAGAGCAGCCGCTGGAACTGTTTCGACACCTCGCCGTCCATGCCGCCCAAAATGGTGTCGAGGAACTCGACCACAGTGACCTTGGCGCCAAGCCGTGCCCAGACCGAGCCGAGTTCGAGGCCGATGACACCGCCGCCCACCACCACCAAATGGCCAGGCACCTTCTCCAGCGACAGCGCGCCGGTCGAGGACACGATGATCTTTTCGTCGAAGTCGACCTTGACGCCGGGAATGCCGGCGACGTCGGACCCGGTGGCGATGACGATGTTCTTGGTCTCGATCTCGTCGACCTTGCCATCCTCGCCGGTCACCGAGACCTTGCCTGCGGCAACCACCTTGCCGGTGCCGCGGAAGGCATCGATCTTGTTCTTCTTGAACAGGAAGGCGACGCCATTGACGTTGGACGACACCGTCGCGTCCTTGTGCGCCATCATTTTCTTCAGGTTCAGCCTGGGTGCCGGAATTTCGACGCCGAGCGTGTCGAAGGAATGGCCGGCCTCGGCGAACATTTCCGAGGCATAAAGCAGCGCCTTGGACGGGATGCAGCCGATGTTGAGGCAGGTGCCGCCGAAGGTCGCGTTCTTCTCGACCACCGCGACCTTCAGCCCAAGCTGTGCCGCCTTGATGGCGCAGACATAGCCGCCGGGTCCCGAGCCGATGATAACCACGTCATAAGCCATGTTTGTTTCCCTTTTGCTTGGGGTTCAGCGGCCGCCGCTGACATTCAGGATCGCGCCCGTCGTATAGGACGCGGCATCGGATAAAAGATAGAGGACCGCACCGGCGACTTCATCCGCCGTGCCCGCCCTTTTCATCGGCAGCAGATCGCGGAACCGTTCTATCCGGTCCGGCTGGCCTCCGGAGGCGTGGATGTCGGTGTCGATGATGCCCGGCCGCACCGCATTGACACGGATGCCTTCCAGCGCCACCTCGCGGGCAAGGCCGATGGTGAAGGTGTCGATGGCGCCCTTGGAGGCGGCATAGTCGACATATTCGCCCGGCGAGCCCAGCGTCGCCGCCGCCGACGAGATGTTGACGATCGCACCGCCCGACCCGCCATGCCGCGTCGACATGCGCTTCACCGCCTCGCGGGCGCACAGGAACGAGCCGACGACATTGATGCGCATCATGCGTTCCAGCCGCGCGACATCCATCTCGTCGACGCGCGCCTTGACGTCGACGATGCCGGCATTGTTGACGAAGGCGTCGAGCCGGCCAAAGGCGCGGTCGACGGCGCCGAACATGGCCACGATATCGGTTTCCTTGCCGACATCGCCCCTGACGGCAACGGCTTCGCCGCCGCCGTCCTTGATTTCGGCGACCAGCGCATCGGCGGCGGCCTTGTTGGAGGCGTAATTGACCGCGACGCGATAGCCCCCCTCCGACCCCAGCCGGCAGATGGCGGCGCCGATGCCGCGGCTGCCGCCGGTGACCAGCAGCACTTTTTGCGTCGCGCTCATTCCTGGCATCCCTTCATCGCGAACACATCGGACGGCACTTTCGAAAATCCGCCACCGCCATACGCCCGGGATTGCCTAAGCACCGGCCCGAGATCGGGCAGGATCAGCGTCTTCGGCGCCTCCACTCCCTCGGCCGGCAAAAGCCCGATGCTGCCCTTGTCGTCCGACGTGTAGATGACGCCGTTCCACAGCGTACAGGTGGCGAGCTCGGCGCCGGTGATGTCGCCCTCAGGGCATTTGTACATCAAGGAACCGTTCGACCGTGCGACGCCTTCGTTCCACATGACGATGCCGTTCAGCACCACATCGTTGTCGAGGATCAGCCGGAACGTATTGGTGACAACAGCCGATGTGCCGGTCGGGGTAAAATCGATCTCGCTGCCGCTCTGGCTATCCCCATAGACGGCGAGTTCGATCGGGCAGGCGGCCTGGGCGGCTGCGGTGGCCATCACGACACCGATCATCAGCACAACCGGTTTGGTGGCTCCGAGCAAACGCGCCATCATTGGCCGCTCTTTGCCGCAAGCCGCCATCCGACCGCCTCACAGATCGAGCACCAGCCGTTCCGGATCCTCCAGGCTTTCCTTGACCCGCACCAGGAAGGTCACAGCTTCCTTGCCGTCGACGATGCGGTGGTCGTAGCTGAGCGCCAGGTACATCATCGGCCGGATCACGATCTGGCCGCCGACCACGACCGGCCGGTCCTGGATCTTGTGCATGCCGAGAATGCCCGACTGCGGCGCATTGAGGATCGGCGTCGACATCAGCGACCCGTAGACGCCACCATTGGAGATGGTGAAGGTGCCGCCCTGCATGTCGGCGACCGACAGCTTGCCGTCGCGCGCGGCGATGCCCAGCCGGCCGATGTCCTTCTCGATCTCGGCGATCGACATCTGGTCGGCATCGCGCACGACCGGAACCACGAGGCCCTTTTCGGTGCCGACCGCGACACCAATATGGGCATAGTTCTTGAAGATGATGTCGGTGCCGTCGATCTCGGCATTGACCGAGGGGATTTCCTTCAGCGCGTGGGTGACCGCCTTGGTGAAGAAGCCCATGAAGCCGAGCTTCACGCCGTGCTTCTTCTCGAAAACGTCCTTGTACTTGGTCCTGAGCGCCATCACCGCCGACATGTCGACTTCGTTGAAGGTCGTCAGCATGGCGGCGGTCGACTGCGCCTCCTTCAGGCGGCGCGCGATGGTCTGGCGCAGCTTGGTCATGCGCACGCGCTCCTCGCGCGATGCATCCTCGCCCGACGACGGTGCCCGAACCGCGATCGGTGCCGGCGCTGCCTTTGGCGTCTCGGCCGGCTGCGACGGCGCACCCTTGGAGATGGCATCCAGCACGTCGCCCTTCAGCACTTGGCCGCGCTTGCCCGAGCCGGAGAGCTGGTCGACCGACAGATTGTTCTCGGCGATCAATTTTGCCGCCGCCGGCGCCGGCGGCATGGTGCGCGGCTCGACCGGTCCGGCATCGCCGGCAACCTTGGCGGTCTCGGCCGCGGCCTGCTTGGTGGTGGATGCCGCGTCGGGGCTGGACGCCTGCGCGACCGCTTGCGGCTTGGTCGCGGGAGCAGCCGCGCCACCGGCCGAAATCGACCCGAGCAGGGCGCCGACGCCGACCGTCTCGCCTTCCCCAACCGTGATTTCACCGAGCGTCCCGGCGGCGGCGGCGGGCACCTCTATCGTCACCTTGTCGGTTTCGAGCTCGACCAGCGGTTCGTCGGCGGCAATGGCATCGCCGACCTTCTTGAACCATTTGCCGACGGTCGCTTCGGTGACGGATTCGCCGAGTGTGGGAACGCGGATTTCGGTAGCCATTGTGCCTGTCCGTTCTTTCGGTTCTGTTCTGCTTATTCGCCGAGCGCGTCTTCGAGCAAGGCGGCGAGCTGGGCGAGGTGCTTCGACATCAGCCCGGTCGCCGGCGAGGCGGCCGCCGGACGGCCGGTGTAGCGCACCCGCTGATGTTTGGCGTCGATATGCGCCAGCACCCATTCCAGATACGGATCGATGAACGACCAGGCACCCATGTTCTTGGGCTCCTCCTGGCACCACACCATCTCGGCGTTGCGGAAGCGTGACAGCTCGGTGATCAGCGCCTTGGCCGGGAACGGATAGAGCTGTTCGACGCGCAGCAGATAGATGTCGTTGATGCCGCGCTTCTCGCGCTCTTCATAGAGGTCGTAATAGACCTTGCCCGAGCACAGCACGACGCGGCGGATCTTGGAATCCTTGGTCAGCTTGATCGCCTGGTTGGGCAACAGCTGGGCGTCGTCCCACAGCAGCCGGTGGAACGAGCTTTCGCCCGAGATTTCCGGCAGCGTCGACACCGCCCGCTTGTGGCGCAGCAGCGACTTCGGCGTCATCAGGATCAGCGGCTTGCGGAAGTCGCGCTTCAGCTGTCGGCGCAAGATGTGGAAGTAGTTGGCCGGCGTCGTGCAGTTGGCGACTTGCATATTGTCTTCGGCGCAAAGCTGCAGGAAGCGCTCCAGCCGGGCGGAAGAATGTTCCGGGCCCTGGCCTTCATAGCCATGCGGCAGCAGGCAGACGAGGCCCGACATTCTGAGCCACTTGCGTTCGCCCGACGAGATGAACTGGTCGAACACGACCTGGGCGCCGTTGGCGAAGTCGCCGAACTGCGCCTCCCACAAGGTCAGCGCCTTCGGCTCGGCCAGGCTGTAGCCATATTCGAAGCCCAGCACCGCTTCTTCCGACAGCATCGAGTTGATGACTTCGTAGCCGGCCTGCGCCGCCGACAGATTGTTGAGCGGGATGTAGCGGGTCTCGTCGCGCTGGTCGTAGAGCACGGAATGGCGCTGCGAGAAGGTGCCGCGCTCGGAATCCTGTCCGGACAGCCGGATCGGATTGCCGTCGAGCAGGATCGCGCCGAAGGCCAGCGCCTCGGCCGTCGACCAGTCGATGCCTTCGCCGGACTCGATCGCCTGACGCCGGTTTTCGAGGAAGCGGATGATCGTCTTGTGCGCTTCGAAGCCCTTCGGCACCTCGGTCAGCTTCTTGCCGATTTCCTTCAGCGTCTTGACCGGTACCGCGGTCTTGCCGCGCCTTGTCTCGTCCTGGTTGTCGGCCGTGCGCAGGCCTGACCAGGCGCCGTCGAGCCAGTCGGCCTTGTTGGGCTTGTAGTGCTGGCCGACTTCCCATTCGGCTTCCAGATGCGCGCGCCAGTCGGCCTTCATCTGATCGAGCTCGGCCTGGGTGATGTGCCCTTCGGCGATCAGGCGATCGCCATAGATCTGCACCGTCGTCTTGTGGGCGCGGATGTTGCTGTACATGAGCGGCTGCGTGAAGGCCGGTTCGTCGCCCTCATTGTGGCCGAAGCGGCGGTAGCAGAACATGTCCACGACCACCGGCTTATGGAACTTCATGCGGAATTCGATCGCCACCTTGGTGGCGTGCACCACAGCCTCCGGATCGTCGCCATTGACGTGAAAGATCGGTGCCTCGATCATCTTGGCGACATCGGACGGATAGGGCGATGAGCGCGAGAAGCGCGGATTGGTGGTGAAGCCGATCTGGTTGTTGATGATGAAGTGCAGCGTGCCGGCGACGCGGTGGCCACGCAGGCCCGACAGGCCGAGGATCTCGGCGATCACGCCCTGGCCGGCGAAGGCGGCGTCGCCATGCAGCAAGAGGGGCAGCACCTTGGCCCGCTCTTCCAGCGGAACGATCTCTTCGCGGCCGCGGCCGAACAGGGAATCCTGCTTGGCGCGCGCCTTGCCCATCACCACGGGATCGACGATCTCCAGATGCGAAGGGTTCGCCGTCAGCGAAAGGTGAACCTTGTTGCCGTCGAACTCGCGGTCCGACGAGGCACCGAGATGGTACTTCACGTCGCCCGAGCCCTCGACCTCGTCGGGGGCCGCCGAGCCGCCCTTGAATTCGTGGAAGATGGCGCGGTGCGGCTTGGCCATCACCTGGGAAAGCACATTGAGGCGGCCGCGATGGGCCATGCCGAGCACGATCTCCTTCATGCCGAGCTGGCCGCCGCGCTTGACGATCTGCTCCAGCGCCGGGATCAGCGATTCACCGCCGTCGAGACCGAAGCGCTTGGTGCCCTTGTACTTGACGTCGATGAACTGCTCGAAGCCTTCCGCCTCGACCAGCTTCTGCAGGATCGCCTTCTTGCCGGTGGCGGTGAACGAGATCTCCTTGTCGGCGCCCTCGATGCGCGCCTGGATCCAGGCCTTTTCCTCGGGATCGGAAATATGCATGAACTCGACGCCGAGCGTCGAACAATAGGTGCGGGTGAGGATCTCCAGCATCTGCCGGATGCTGCCGAATTCGAGCCCCAGCACATTGTCGAGGAAGATCGGCCGGTCGTAGTCGGCTTCGGTGAAGCCGTAATTTTCCGGCGACAGTTCGTTGTAATCCTCGAGCGTGTTGATGCCGAGCGGATCGAGATTGGCGTGCAGATGGCCGCGCATGCGGAAGGCGCGGATCATCATGATGGCGCGCACGGAATCACGTGTCGCCTGGTGCACATCGGCGTCGGACAGCACGACACCGTTGGTGACGGCCTTGTCCTTGACCTTCTTTTCCAGGTGCTTTTCGACGATGCCCCAATTGCCGTCCAGCGCCGACACCAGCTCGCCATTGGCCTGCAGCGGCCAGGAAGGTTTCGCCCATGAAGCGCCCTTGGCGTTCCTGCGCACATCGCCGGCATCGTCCTTCAGCCCGGCGAAGAACTCCTGCCACTCGGGATTGACCGAGGCGGGATCGTCCTCATACGCCGCGTAGAGCGCGTCGATGTAATCGGCATTGCCGCCATAGAGGAAAGAGGTGAGCGAAAATTGGTCGTTGGCCTGATCGTGTCTTGCCATGTCGTTTCAGCGGAGCCTGGCTCCGTCTCCTTTCGAGGGAATAGTGAGTAGCCGGTAGTGAGTGGAAAATGGAATTTTCCGCTCAGCTGCTACTCACCCGTTCTTCCCTTCTTCACTACTGACTACCTGCTACTCACTACTGGCTTAACCCTTGATCGCCTCGACCAGCGTCGTGCCCAGCCGCGCCGGCGACGGCGAAACTTTTATCCCGGCCGATTCCATCGCCGCGATCTTGTCTTCCGCGCCGCCCTTGCCGCCGGAGATGACCGCGCCCGCATGGCCCATGGTGCGTCCGGCCGGCGCCGTGCGCCCGGCGATGAAGCCGGCCATCGGCTTCTTGCGACCACGCTTGGCTTCGTCCTTGAGAAACTGCGCGGCGTCTTCCTCGGCCGAACCGCCGATCTCGCCGATCATGATGATCGACTTGGTCTCATCATCGGCCAGGAACATCTCGAGCATGTCGATGAACTCGGTGCCCTTGACGGGGTCGCCGCCGATGCCGACGGCAGTGGTCTGGCCGAGGCCGACATTGGTGGTCTGGAACACAGCCTCATAGGTAAGTGTTCCCGAGCGCGAAACAACGCCGACCGAGCCCTTGCGGAAGATGTTCCCGGGCATGATGCCGATCTTGCATTCGTCGGGGGTAAGCACGCCCGGGCAGTTCGGTCCGATCAGCCGCGAAGCCGAGCGATCGAGCCGCGCCTTGACCTTGATCATGTCCATCACCGGAATGCCTTCCGTGATGCAGACGATCAGCGGGATCTCCGCCTCGATCGCCTCGATGATGGCTTCCGCGGCGCCCGCCGGCGGCACGTAGATGACGGAGGCATTGGCGCCTGTCTTTTCCTTGCCTTCGGCGACAGTGGCGAAGATCGGCAGGCTCTCGCCTTTCGAGCCTGTCCAGGTCTCGCCACCCTTCTTGGGATGGATGCCGCCGACCATCTTTGTCCCGTGATAGGCCAGCGCCTGCTCGGTATGGAACGTACCGGTCTTGCCGGTCAGGCCCTGCACCAGCACCTTGGTATTCTTGTCGACGAGAATGGACATGGCCGCCCTTTTTAAAAACCGTTGATCGAGGAAGGCGAGACGCGCCGGTAGACGCCGCTCACCATGTCTTGCCAGTCATCGCTGCCGGCAAGTTTGAAATGCAATCGCATGCGGTAGGTGTCGGCATCGTCGAAAACATACGTCACCTTCGCAAAGCCGCGCGGCGACGATCGCTCCAGTACCAATTCGCTGCCGTTCCATGTGCCCGTGGCGGGCGAGGACGGCACAAAGCCCATCGAATCGAACTGGTGCATGGTGACGACGCTGTTCTGCTGGTCGAAGCCGAATACATTGTGCGCGCCGAAGGAGACCGTGCCATCGCGGCGCTGCTTATAGCGCTGCACCACGAACAGACCGCCGAACTGCGCTTCCGCTGTCACTTCGCTCGTCGCCATGCCGCCATCGGCCCACTGCGTATCCGCCACCTCCTCCTCGCCGCGCCAAGCACCGACCAAAGCCTGCAGGAGCTGGTGATCGGCCGAGAGCGAAGAGAAGGGCGAGGCGTTCATCGGTCAGAGCCGCTTCAGATCGGCGACCGTCAGATCGCTCTTGGCATTGCCGGTGTTGAGTGTCGTCGCCGGTTCGAACATCAGCACCACCGGCTCTGATGTCAGCGAACGCGGCCGATGCTCGACGCCGCGCGGTACGACGATGAAATCGCCCTCGCCGAGCTCGATCGGCCCATCGCGGAAATCGATGGCGATCCTGCCGCGCAGCACGAGGAAGGCTTCGTCTTCATTGTCATGCGCATGCCAGTCGAAGACCTCGCCGAACTTGGCGACCTTGGCCTGGCTGTCATTCACGTCGCCGGCGATATGCGGATCGAAGACCTCAGTGATGGTCCGATCCGCCGCCTCGACCAGGTTTATCTTGCGTGGAGGCACCGGCTCAGCCCTTCACCGCCGCCACGATCTTCTTGGCCGCGTCGTCGAGATCGTCGGCCGAGACGACGTTCAGGCCGCTGTCGTTGATGATCTTCTTGCCAAGCTCGGCATTGGTGCCTTCCAGGCGCACGACCAGCGGCACCTTGAGCCCGACTTCCTTGACTGCGGCAATCACACCCTCGGCGATGATGTCGCACTTCATGATGCCGCCGAAGATATTGATCAGGATGCCCTTGACCGCCGGATCCCTGGTGATGATCTTGAACGCCGCCGTCACCTTCTCCTTGGAAGCGCCGCCGCCGACATCGAGGAAGTTGGCGGGTTCGGCGCCATAGAGCTTGATGATGTCCATCGTCGCCATGGCAAGGCCGGCGCCGTTGACCATGCAGCCGATATTGCCATCGAGCGCGACATAGGCGAGGTCGTATTTCGACGCCTCGATCTCCTTCTCGTCCTCTTCTGACGTGTCGCGCAGTTCGAGCACATCTGGGTGGCGAAACAGCGCGTTGTTGTCGAACGACACCTTCGCGTCGAGCACGCGCAGATGCCCATCCTTCATGACGATCAGCGGGTTGACCTCGAGCAGGCTCATATCCTTCTCGACGAAGGCCTTGTAGAGGATCGGGAACAGCGTGCCGCCGTCCCTGGCCGCGTCGCCGTCGAGCTTCAGCGCATCGTTGAGCGCCTTGACGTCCTCAGCCGTAACGCCCTTTTCCGGATCGATGGCGACGGTGATGATCTTTTCCGGCGTGTCGTGCGCGACGCCCTCGATGTCCATGCCGCCCTCGGTCGAGACGACAAAGGCGATGCGGCCGACCGAGCGGTCGACCAGGATGGAGAGATAGAGCTCGCGCTCGATGTCGGCGCCGTCCTCGATATAGAGGCGGTTGACCTGCTTGCCGGCCGGGCCGGTCTGCTTGGTCACCAGCGTATGGCCGAGCATCTCGTTGGCGTTGGCGACCACCTCGGCGACGGACTTCGCCAGCCGCACACCGCCCTTGGCGTCGGCGCCGAGTTCCTTGAATTTGCCTTTGCCGCGGCCGCCGGCATGGATCTGGCTCTTCACCACATAGAGTGGGCCGGGCAGCGCCTCTGCAGCGGCTTCCGCCTCGCTTGCCTTGAAAACCGGCACGCCTTCGGCCACCGGCGCGCCAAAGCTCTTCAGCAGCGCCTTGCCTTGATATTCATGGATGTTCATCGGGAACTATCTCCAGGTCGTTTTGCCGGGGTGACGTTTGGGCGGGTTATTTCGAGGCGAGCTGCGGCGCGATCTTGACGCAGGCCTCGGTCAGGCCCTGCACGGTCGCCACCGATGCCTCGAACATCTTCTGCTCGGCCTTGTTAAGGTCGATCTCGATGACGCGCTCGACACCGCCGGCGCCGATCACCACGGGCACGCCGACATAGGTACCCTTGACGCCATACTGGCCGGAGAGGTGTGCCGCGCAAGGCAGCACGCGCTTCTTGTCCTTGAGATAGGATTCGGCCATCTGGATCGCCGAGGCCGCCGGCGCGTAATAGGCCGAGCCGGTCTTCAGGAGGCCGACGATCTCGGCGCCGCCGTCACGGGTGCGCTGCACGATCTGGTCGAGCTTTTCCTTCGAGGTCCAGCCCATCTTGATCAGGTCGGGAAGCGGAATGCCCGACACCGTGGAATAGCGGATCATCGGCACCATGGAATCGCCGTGGCCGCCGAGCACGAAGGCGGTGACGTCCTCGACCGAAACCTTGAATTCCTCGGCCAGGAAGTAGCGGAAGCGCGCGCTGTCGAGCACGCCGGCCATGCCGACGACATGGGTCTTGGGCAAGCCCGAAAACTTCTGCAGCGCCCACACCATGGCGTCGAGCGGATTGGTAATGCAGATGACGAAGGCCTTCGGCGCGTACTTCTTCAGCCCTGCGCCGACCTGCTCCATGACCTTCAGGTTGATGCCCAGCAGGTCGTCGCGGCTCATGCCCGGCTTGCGCGGCACGCCGGCGGTGACGATGCAGACATCGGCGCCCTCGATGCCGGCATAGTCGTTGACGCCGGTCAGCCGGGAATCGAAACCATCGACCGGCGACGACTGCGCGATATCGAGCCCCTTGCCTTGCGGGATACCCTCGGCGATATCGAACAGGACCACGTCGCCGAGATCCTTGAGGCCGATCATGTGGGCGAGCGTGCCGCCGATCATGCCAGAGCCGATAAGCGCTATCTTGTTGCGTGCCATGTGAGGATGATTTCCCTTTGTCTGTGACCCGCCAACACGGCGTCGAGGAAGAGCCGGACTGCTGCGGGGAACCGCGAATTTCCCGCACCCAATAACTCTGGTGCGGGATAAATTCAAACGATTATTTCGACCCCTGCATTTTCAATCGGTTAGTGTCTTTGGGATTTACGTAAACGTCAAAGTTTGTAAGCCGACTTGGGAGAATTTACACAATGGCGATTGAGATCAGAAGGCTTTATCCCGGAGATGACGCCCTTGTGATGCGGATTGCCGACGACGTGTTCGACGAGCCGGTGCGGCCCGATCGCCTGGCAAGCTATCTCGCGCAATCGGGCCATTTCATGATCGTGGCCCTGGCCGAGGACGTTGTCGTCGGCCAATGCGCGGCGGTCATGCACCGCCATCCGGACAAGGCGCCCGAACTCTATGTCGACGAGGTCGGCGTCTCGCCAGCCTTCCAGCGCCAAGGCATCGCGCGCGGAATGCTCGACGCCATGTTCGCGCTCGGTCGCGAGCATGGCTGCGAAGAGGCCTGGGTCGGCACCGAGCCGGACAATCTGCCCGCCCGCGCACTTTATGGCGGGCGCAAGGAGGCGCATGGCGAGGCGGAGACCTTTGTGATGTACGTCTATCGGCTGTAGCGATTGGCCGACGCCTCCGGTCCTTCCAGGACGACGACACGATGGCGTCCGCTCAATTTGGCGCGAGTCCGCTCAAATTTGGCGCGAGCGGATGAAGGCCGCGAAGGCTGACAGGCCATCGCAAATTGTCCGCACGTTTGCCGGCTCTCGCAGGATACTTTCAACCTCCGCCGGCTTCTTGCCGAGGAGCGAAACCTCGAGCATGGCCTCTTCGCAAAGCGCGAAAGACATGGTGCGCATGATCTCCGCCAGCGCCGCGCGGGCGTAGAGAGAGCGTGGCGAGGCGTGCGCCAGCATCGCCGGCTTGCCCACGGCGGCGTCACGCGAGACCAGCCAGTCGAGCGCATTCTTCAGCCCGCCAGGCACGCCATGGGCATATTCGGGACAGGAGACGACGACACCGTCCGCGCCGGTGACGGCCTCGATCAGATCGGAGGCCTCGCGCGGCGTCCGCTCGCCCTCGTCGTCGGGGTTGAAGATCGGCAGCCGGCCAAGCCCGTCATAGACGGTGACGCGACAGCCCGCTGGCGTGTTCAGCGCCAGTGCCGCGACCAGGGCCGAATTGGTGGAGGCCGCCCGCAGGCTGCCGGATATCGCAATGAGGTTGAGCAAGGCGGACCAGTCCAGACGAATCGGGGGGCGACAACCCTACCACATCGTCTGTTTGTACTCGCCGTCGAGCCAGCGGTCGGTCGCCTCGGCCGAATCGGCCAGTGCCAACTGGTCGCGCAGGATCTGGCCGAGCGTCGGCAGCGTGGCGCGATCATGCCAGCTGTCGGGCTTCCACAAATCGGAGCGCATGAAAGCCTTGGCGCAATGCATGTAAGCGGCCTTGACTACGATCACGATAACGCTTTGCGGCTCCTTGCCGTCGACCGCAAGGCGCTCGCGCAAGGTGGCATCGACGGTGATGCGGGCATCGCCATTGACGCGCAGCGTCTCGTTCATGCCTGGTATGAGGAAGAGCAGCCCGACCGAGGGATTGCGGATGATGTTTTCCAGCGTATCCAGCCGGTTGTTGCCGGGCCGGTCGGGGATGGCGATGGTGTTCTCGTCGAGAATGGCGGCGAAGCCGGGCTTGTCGCCTTTCGGGGTCACGTCGGCATTGCCTTCGCCATCGGACGAGCCGATCAGCACGAATGGGCTCTTGCCGATGAAGGAGCGGCAATGGGCGTCCAGCGCCTTCAATTCCTTGCGGATCGAGCCATCGGTCGGGCGCGGCGTCTTGTAGATCGTCCGCAGCTCGTCCTGGGTGGTGACGAATTCCATGGCTCTCCCCTTTACAGCCTTATTTGCCGACTTTCTCTTCGCCGCCGGCCTTGTCGTCCAGCGAGTGGCGCAGGATCAGCGGCATCTGGCTGAAGGTGAAAAGAAGCGTGATCGGCATGATGCCCCAGACCTTGAACGTAACCCAGGCGTCGGTGGAAAAATTCCGCCAGACGACTTCGTTGACGAGGGCCAGGAACAGGAAGAACAGGCCCCAGCGGAAGGTGAGCTTGCGCCAGCCTTCGGCATCGAGCTTGAATGCGGACTCGAAGACATAGCCGAGCAGCGAGCGGCCGAAATACAGGCCGCCAAGCAGCACGCCGCCGAACAGCGTGTTGACGATGGTCGGCTTCATCTTGATGAAGATATCGTCCTGCAGATAAAGCGTCAGCGCGCCGAAGATGAAAACGACGACCCCCGACACCATCGGCATGATCGGCAAGGTGCGGGTGAGCAGCCATGAGGCGATCAGCGCGATCGCGGTCGCGGCCATGAACAGGCCTGTGGCGACGAAGATTGGGCCGCCGAATTCAGCCAGCACGGGCAATTTCTGCGTCAGCCACTCGCCGCGCGCATTGGCGAAGAAGAAGACGAGCAGCGGCCCGAGCTCCAGCGCCAGCTTGAGCACGGGATTGATGCCTTCTTTCTTCTCTTTCTGCGGGTCGGACGGATCGCGTTCGAGAATGGGTGGGTTCATGGTTTCCTTCTAACGCACGATCCAATCCGGAAGCCTCACTTCCGGCATCGTGCCTTGTTCAAGCCACTCCAGCGATCGCCCTGGCGAATTCGCTTGCGGAAAACGGTTCGAGGTCGTCGACCTGTTCGCCGACGCCGATGAAATAGACCGGCAATTTATGTTTTGCCGCGATCGCCACCAGAATACCGCCCCGCGCCGTGCCGTCCAGCTTGGTCATCACTAGGCCGTTGACGCCGGCGATATTGCGGAAGATCTCGACCTGGTTGAGCGCGTTCTGGCCGGTCGTGGCGTCGACCGTCTGCAGCACGGTGTGCGGCGCTTCGGGATCGAGCTTGCCCAGCACGCGGACGATCTTTTCCAACTCTGCCATCAGTTCGGTCTTGTTCTGCAGCCGGCCGGCGGTGTCGATGATCAGCACGTCGGAGCCGGCTTCCTTTGCCCGCTCGAAGGCATCGTAGGCGAGACCGGCGGCGTCGGCGCCGAGCTTCGAGGCAATGACGGGCGATTTCGTTCGTTCGCCCCAGATCTTCAGCTGTTCGATCGCGGCGGCGCGGAACGTATCGCCGGCGGCCAGCATCACCGACAGGCCGCCATCGGTCAGCTTGGCGGCTAGCTTGCCGATGGTCGTGGTCTTGCCGGTGCCGTTGACGCCGACCACCAGGATGACATGCGGCTTGTGCGAGAGGTCAAGCTCGAGTGGTTTCGCGACCGGCGCGAGCACCTTCTCCACCTCGGCCGCCATGACGGCGCGCACTTCGGTATCGGAAACATCCTTGCCGTAGCGGCTGGAGGCCAGTGAATCGGTGACGCGCAGCGCCGTTTCGACGCCGAGATCGGCGCGGATCAGCACGTCCTCCAGGTCCTGCAGCGTCTCCTCGTCCAGCTTGCGCTTGGTGAAGACGCCGGCAATGTTGCCGGTCAGTTCGCGCGAGGACCGGGCTAGCCCGTCCCGCATGCGCTGGAACCAGGATTGCCTCGGCGCCGGTTCCGGCGCCTTCTGTGGCTCGGCCTTCTGCTCGACCTTCCTGGCGACCGTCACCTTGCCGGGAACGGGTCTTGGCTCCGGGGTGGGCCGCGGGACCGATTGAGGCTCGGGCGCGACCTCGGCAACGACCGGCTGCGTCTCGACCGGTGCAGGTTGGCGAATGGGAGGGGCGATTTCAGCTGGTGGCGCTTCGAGCGCCGCTTCGACGGGAGGTCCGCGCTTTCCTTCATGCTCTCCCCGCAAACCGGGCAAGGACGGCGCTGAAGCCCCTTCCTTCGCCCCGTCCCTATACGGGGAGGTGCCGGCAGGCGGATGAGGGGCAGCGCCGGCCTTTGAAGGCTGCTCGACGGCGGCCGCCGACGGAGGCACTTCAACCGGCGACGCCGGCGGCACCTCGACCGGTGCGGGTATCCCGGCCGGCACTTCGACTGGCGGCGTCGGCACTTCGATGGGCGCGGGTTCCGGTCGCCCCTCCGGACGTGAGGGAACGATCTCCGGCTCCGATGGCGCCGGCGGAATCTCCTGCGGCTGGGGTTCGGGTGTGGGCTCGGGAGCAACCGGCGGCGGCGGGACCTCTTCGGGCGCGGGCGGTTCAGGCGTTTCGGGCGCGGGTGCCGGTTTCTCTTCCGGCTCGGGCTCCGGCTGCCGCTCCGGTTCTGACGGAACGGTCGGTTCCGGCGCGGGCGGAATGGTCGGCGCAGGTTCGGGTGTGGGTTCTTCGGGTGTGGGTTCCTCGGGCTGCGGTCCGGGCGCGGCCTCGACCGGAGCAGGCACGGTCGCCGGCGCGGCTTCCGCCACAGGCTCCTCGCGCTTCAAAAACTCCGGCACGGCCTGCTCGGCCGCTGGCTTCAGCGCGTCGAGCTGGTCCCATTTGATCGGCGGCAGCGGGGCGGTCTCGTCGATGCGCTCCTCGACCACCTCCTTCTTGCCGAACGAAAATATCTTCTTGAAAAAACCAGCCATGCTTTTGTGTTCTCAGGCGGCGCGGGCGGCAAGGGGGGTGGCTATGAGCCTGATCCCGTCGTGGCCGGTTATATCAGCCTCGACGATCTCTCCCGGCGCGCCGGTGCCGAGTGCGGCAAGCGTGAACCCTTCGGTGCGGCCAAGGCCGTCGCGCTCGATCAGGACCGACTGACGGCTGCCGGCGAGCGAGGACAGATGGCGCTGGTAGGCCGCTTCGCCGGCGGCGCGCAACCGGGCGGCGCGCTGCTTGACCAACTCGCGGCGGACCTGCGGCATGCGCGCGGCGGGTGTGCCTTCGCGCGGCGAAAACGGGAAGACGTGGAGATGGGTCAGGCCGCACTCCTCGACGATCTCCAGCGAATTCTCGAACATGGCTTCGGTCTCGGTCGGGAAACCCGCGATAATGTCGGCGCCGAAGACAATGTCGGGCCGCAGCTTGCGCACATCCTCGCAAAAGCGGATCGACTGATCGCGCAGATGCCGGCGCTTCATGCGCTTCAGGATCATGTCGTCGCCCGACTGCAGCGACAGATGCAGATGCGGCATCAGCCTGGGTTCTGTGGCGAGCGCATCGAGCAAGTCGTCGTCGGCCTCGATCGAATCGATGGAGGACAGCCTAAGCCGCTTTACGTCGGGCACCTGACGCAGGATGGTCTTCACCAGCTTGCCGAGCTTCGGCGCGCCTGGCAGGTCGGCGCCGAAAGACGTCATGTCGACGCCGGTCAGCACGATCTCGGCGTAGCCGTTGCCCGCCAGCCGCTTGACCTGCTCGACCACGGCGCCCATCGGCACCGAGCGCGAATTGCCGCGGCCATAGGGGATGATGCAGAAGGTGCAGCGATGGTCGCAGCCATTCTGCACCTGCACGAACGCACGGGCCCGGCCCTCGATGGCGTCGACCATGTGGCCGGCGGTCTCGCGCACCGAAAAGATGTCGTTGACGCGCGCCTTCTCGGTGTCGTTGACGCCGAAATCCGGCAGCGCGCGATAGGAATTGGCCTTCAGCTTCTCTTCGTTGCCAAGCACGAGATCGACCTCGTCCATGGCGGCGAATTTTTCGGGCTCGGTCTGCGCGGCGCAGCCGGTGACGATGATGCGCGCGGCCGGGTTGTCGCGGCGCGCCTTGCGGATCGCCTGCCTGGCCTGGCGCACCGCTTCGCCGGTGACTGCGCAGGTGTTGAAGATGACGGTGCCGCCATCCAGCGCGCCGAGGCCGGCATTTTCGGCCTCGCGCCGCATCACTTCGGACTCATAGGTGTTGAGACGGCAGCCGAAAGTCACCACGTCGATGCAGCCGGGCTCCTTCGCCACGTCGACGTCCTTGGCAAGAGCGGACATCACGCCGCGCTTTCGGTGTCGCGGGCCCATTGTCCGGTCGACGGATCGAAGCTGCCGGAAAATTCCCACTCGGCCGCGCCGGTCAGGATGACGTGGTCGTCCTCGCGCCACTCGACATGCAGCGTACCGCCGCCGGGGGTCAAAAGGTTGACGCTGCGGCCCGTGCGCCTGGTGCGCGCGGCGGCAACGACAGCCGCGCACGAGGCGGAGCCGCAGGCCTTGGTCAGGCCGGCGCCACGCTCCCAGGTGCGGATGATCATCGAGTCGGGCGAGGTCACCTGCGCGATGGTTATGTTGGCGCGCTCGGGAAAGATCGGATGGTTTTCGAGCAGCGGGCCGAAACGATCGAGTTCATAAGTCCAGACATCGGCGTCGACCCAGAAGATGGCGTGCGGGTTGCCCATCGAGACCGCCGAAGGCGAATGCAGCACCGGCGCGTCGATCGGGCCGACCTGCAATTCGATCATGCGGGTGTCGCGGAACTCCTCGGCCAGCGGGATGTCGCGCCAGCCGAAGCGCGGCGTGCCCATGTCGACCGAGATCGAGCCGTCCGCGTGTTCGCGGGCGTTCAAGATCCCGGCCACGGTTTCGAAGGTGAAGGTCTTCTCGCCGGTCTCGGCGGTCAGCGCCTGGACGACACAGCGCATCCCGTTGCCGCAGGCCTGCGCGCCCGACCCGTCGGAATTCAGGATGTCGACGAAATAAGCGGTGCCCGGCGTCCTGGCGTCGTGGATCGCCATGATCTGGTCGAACCGCGTCGAGGCATCGGCGTTGAGCGCGATGGCAGCCGCGGCCGTCACCCGATCCGCACGGCCACGCATGTCGGCAACGATGATCTCGTTGCCGATGCCGTTCATCTTGGCGAAAGGGGCCGTGCCTGCCATTGCTCCGAAATTTCCATATCCGTTCGGCGCTATATGGCGGAAACGGGCAGGAATTACCAGTGCGCAGCCGCTTTCACGGCGAAGGTGCGGGACTTACGTTACCGCAAAGACCCCAAGCAAGATCAACAGGAAGATGATGAGCACGATGCCGATGAGAATGCGCGCGCCAGTGGCGGCCGCGCCCGCCAGCGCCGGCATGCCGAGCAGGCTCGCCGCGGCGGCGATGATCAGGAGAATGATGATCCATTTGAGCATGGGAACGCCTCGCAAGCCGGACACATTGAAACCGGTTGAAAAACGCGGCTGTCGTACTTGGGTTCCCGAGGCCGGGAGATAGCGTCGGCGATGTCGAGGCAGCCGAGGTCGTAAAAAGTGCAGTTCTGATTGATGAAGACATTACGCCCGACGCGGATTTCGTCCCCGCCGGTGCCGTCTCCATCGGACATCGGTGGTTTTCCCGGCATCGCCTCAGCCGGCGATCTCGATATCCGTGCTGAAGGGGGCCGTCTTGCTCGAATTCTCGTCATGCATGACGAAGTTGCACCGGTATTTGCCGGCCGGCAGGCCGTCGAGGGAGAGGTCGAGTTTGAAGAACAGTTCGCGATTGTGCGAGCGAGAGGCGATCTGAACACGGCCGACTTTTTCCATTGTGCCGAGCGTTTCGCCGGCTGCGGACACGACGGTGATGTCGACAGAGAGCGCGATCATGCTGTTGCCGAGGCCGTCCTTGCCGTAGCCATAGCCGACCGGCTCCATGTACAGCACGATTTTCTCGCCGGGCTTGTAGATGTGGTTGGCGCGCTCGCTGTAGATACCGAAGCCGGAGGCCGTGTCGACTTGCTTGACGTTCAGGACGCCAAGCGGCATCGCTTGCCAGAGCGCTTCCTGGGCGCTGCTGAATTTCTCCAGCGCACCGGCGCCATCACCCGACTGGAGCAGCTTCTCGGCCTCGGCCGCCCGATCGCTGATCTCGCCCGCGAAAGCCGCCGGCGCAGAGACCGCCAGCGCCAAAAGACCTGCCATGATTGACTTCATCTGATTCCCCTATCCTGTCCGCGGATGACCATCAGCGAAACCATGGCAGCGTAAACGGTCATTCCAGCCATCGAGGCGATCATATCCGGGGCACTTCCCAGATCTCGCCGGGCCGCAAGGCGCGAAAGCGCTCCTGTGGGATGCCTCGGCCGTCCAGCGCCTCGGCCAGCTTCCGCACCGGTTCGTCGAACGGCTCGTCGGTGAGCTGGAACGTGCCCCAATGGCAGCCGGCGGCGAAGGCTGCGTTGCACAACGACATGCCCTGGACCGCTTCCTCGGGGTTCTGGTGCTGCGGCGCCATGAACCAGCGCGGCTCGTAGGCGCCGATCGGCAGGATGGCGAAGCGGAAGCCGCCATGCCTCTCCGCCATCAGCCGGTAGTTGATGCCGCCGTGGAAGCCGGTATCACCGGCGAAATAGATCTTTCCGCCCGGCGTCTCGATGACGAAGCCGGCCCACAGCGCCATGCGCCGGTCGCGCGCCCCGCGCGCCGACCAGTGATGCGCGGGCTCGACGTGGATAGCGGTGCCGTCGGAGACATCGACCCTGTCGCCCCAGTCATGCGCGGAAAGCCGCGTCCCGGGCACCGCGGCGGCGATGATGGCATCGTTGCCGAGCGGCGTCACCACCAGCGGATCGTGCTTCTCCTGCAACTGCCTCAGCGTGGCAAGGTCGAGATGGTCATAGTGGTTGTGGCTGACCAGCACGAGGTCGATCGCCGGTAGATCGCCAAGGGCGATACCCGGCGGATTGACGCGCCTGGGTCCGGCAAAGGAGAACGGCGATGTGCGCTCCGACCAGACCGGATCGGTAAGGATGTTCAGCCCGGCTGTCTGGATCAGCAAGGTCGAATGGCCGACCATGGTCACGACCAGATCGGCGCCTTCGACCGCCGCCGCCGGCTTTGCCTGCGCAAAGGGGCTCGGGCTGGCAGCCGGCCATTTCGAGCGCTGGCCGCTGAACTGCCATTTCAGCAGATCCTTGAAGGGGCCGGGCATCCGGCCGCCGGGATTGAAGAACAGGCTGCCGTCGAAATGGTCGCTGGGCGGGCCGCTGTAGTAGCGGTTGGCGGCTTTCTTTCTGGCGGCCAAGGTCTGCGCTCCGGCGGGTTTCGGTGAACTCTTTGTTTTCACTCAATTCCCAGGGGGAAAGTGCTGCGCGTTTCCCGGGGAAATCGCCACACACCTTTCCTGGAATTGGCCATAGACATAAGCCCTGACGCGGCTGGCGCAAGCGTTTGCCGGCCGAAGGCCAAGGGCGGCAAGGCGGTCTCGGCTAGGATCGCGGCATCAGGAGGAAGACGCATGGCGATGAAGCGGACCAAGACACCCTGGATGAAGGCCGAGGATTTCGGCCGCTCGCTGCCGCGCGGCATCGGCGTCAATCTGCTGGTATCGGACATGGCGGCGATGGAAGCCTTCTGCGGTGACGTGCTTGGCGCCCGCATCGTCTATGCCGACGAGGATTTCGCCGCGCTCGAGCTTCTGGGATCGGTGTTCATGCTGCATGCGGACCATTCTTATCTCGACAATCCCATGACGGGCTCCATCGCGGGTACGGAGACGCGCGGTGCCGGCATCGAACTGCGTCTCTATGGCGCGGAGCCCGACGCGATCGAGGCGGCGGCGCTGGAGCATGGCCACATCGTGCTGGCCGGCGCGATCGACAAGCCGCATGGTCTGCGCGAGTGCTATATCGTCGGACCGGACGGATATGTGTTCGTGCCGAGTGCGCCGCTCGCCGGGTGAGTGCGATAAATTTGCAACAATTCATACCACAAACCCTATTTTAACCATATCGGGTTGAAATTTCGCCACCTTCTCCATCTTGGTGGAGGTGAGATTGCGCGGACGGTTTCCCCCCAGCCGGATCCGACGGAGGTTGTAATGAATTTTTCGAAAGGCGGCCTGGTGGCCGTATCCCTGGCGGCACTCGTTGCGAGCGGCTGCTCAACCTCACGCTTCTCGTCGATGGACGACCAGCAACCGGCGCCGCTGCAGCCAGCCCCCGCTGGCCAGGTGAGTTCCAACCAGCTGCCGCCGCCGGCCTCACCCGGCACCACCGACCCGTCGCGGTTCCCGACCGCGCCGGCTAACACGCAAGTTGCTTCGCTGCCGCCGGACGGCGCGGCGCCCGCGGGTGCCGCCGATCTCAGCGCGGCGGCCGTCGCCGGTGTCTGGAACGTCAGCGTCTCCGGCCAGAGCTGCAAGGTGGCGACGCCGCAGACCAAGTTCGGCGCCGGTTTCCGCGCCGGGCCGCTGCATTGCCCGGCGCCGATCGACGGCATCAAGTCGTGGAACGTCGCCGGCAAGCAGCTGACGCTTTATGACGAGAATGGCGGTTCGCTGGCGCGGCTCTATTCGTCGGGCGGCTCGAAATTCGACGGCCAGACTTCCAACGGGCAACCGATCTCGCTTACGAGGTAGGAGATGCCGACATTCAGGTGATGCCGGCGGCGTGACCTCAATCTCGGCGCACCCTTTCTCTGGGCATCCTGCTCTGAACAATGACGTGATCGATGCATCTGCGTGACGGCCTTCAGACCCATCCGACCGTCCGGCAGCGCTACGACCATCTGGTGGTATCAGGCGCGATCGAGCGCGATGCTGCGCAGGAAGCGATCGCCGCCGCGCTCGACCGGCTGACCGTCGAGATCTCGGCCAAGCGGCTGGCGCACAAGTCCAGTGCACTGGGCTGGCTGTTTGCGCGCAAGCGCGAGACGCATGAAGCTGTCAAGGGCCTCTACATCCATGGCGGCGTCGGCCGCGGCAAGACCATGCTGATGGACATGTTCTTCGAGCTCCTGCCAGTCAGGCGCAAGCGCCGTGTGCATTTCAACGACTTCATGGCCGATGTGCAGGACCGTATCCAGAAACACCGGCAGGCGCGCAAGGAAGGCACGGTCAGGGAAGACGATCCGATCCCGCCGGTGGCCAAGGCGCTCGCCGAGCAGGCCTGGGTGCTGTGTTTCGACGAGTTCTCGGTCACCGACATCGCCGACGCCATGATCCTGTCCAGGCTGTTCTCGGCACTGTTTGCCAACGGGGTCGTACTGGTGGCCACCTCGAACGTGGCGCCGCAAGACCTTTACCGTGACGGGTTGAACCGCCAGCTTTTCCTACCGTTCATCGCCATACTGGAACGCCACGCGCAGGTGCTGTCGCTGGACAGCGACAAGGATTACCGGCTGGAAAAGCTCGCCCGTACGCCGGTCTATGTCACGCCGGCCGATGCGGCGGCCGACCAGGCGCTCGACGAGGCCTGGCAGGCGATGACGCGCGGTGCGCCGACGGCCGAGACCTCGCTGACGCTGAAGGGACGCAAGGTGGTGGTACCGGCCGCCGCTGGTGACGCTGCGCGTTTCACCTTCGCCGACCTCTGCGAAAAGCCGCTCGGCGCGCGCGATTACCTGGCGATCACCGGGCGGTTTTCGACTGTTTTCATCGACCGTGTGCCGGTACTGGGCGAAGGCAAGCGCAACGAGGCCAAACGCTTCATCCTGTTGATCGACACGCTCTACGACCATCATACGCGGCTGGTGGTGAGCGCCGAGGCGCCACCGCACGCGCTTTATGTGGCCAAGCGCGGCGTCGAGGTGTTCGAATTCGAGCGAACCGCATCGCGGCTGATCGAGATGCAAAGCCGCGACTGGCTGGAGAGCTGGGCGAAGCGCCGGCCGGGTGAAGGTACGGTCGGCGGACGCACGGCAGGCGCGGATACGGCCGCCGCACCTTCACCGTCCTGAGCAGAGCCCGGATTTGCGGCGCTCATCGCGCCTTGGGATTATTTCTTGCCTCTCAACGTCTCCACGTCGGTCTTGCCGACATACCAGTCGCGGGCGTTGACCTCCTCGAAGACCACCCAGACATCGTCATTGCCCAGCCCGGTGGCGTCCATGATGGCCGCCGTGACTTTCCTGGCGATGTCAGCCTTCTTGCCGGCCGGATCGGCGGCGATCACTTCCTTGACGATGCGGATGTTGACGAATGGCATGACGCCCTCCCCTTGAATTGTGTCTGATACCGCCGACAGGCGGCTTCGAACTCCGCTCCGGCGAACTGCAGGATCGTGGCTCCGGAAGCCGCGGCGAAGCGGGCGCTGTGGCTACCCGCAAAACGGCCAATAAGGGACGCCAGAGAAGCGTTTCCAGCAGACTCAATAGGTCTTGGCCCCATTCACCATCAGCCGCACCGAATAAAGCGAGGTGGTGCCGGCGATGTAGAGACAGTTCAGCTTGGCGCCGCCGAAAACGCAATTGGCGGTCACCTCCGGCACCTTGACCTTGCCGATCAGCGTGCCGTCGGGATCGTAGCAATGGATGCCGTCGGCGGCACTCGTCCAGATACGCCCATCGGCGTCGAGCCGGAAGCCGTCGAACAGTCCGGCCGTGCAGTCGGCGAACACCTTGCCTCCGGAAACCTTCTTGCCGTGCTTGCCGACATTGAACACCCGCATATGCGCCGGGTTCTCGGCGCCATGCGTGCGGCCGGTGTCGACGACATAGAGCAGGCTTTCGTCGAGCGAGAAGGCAAGGCCGTTCGGCCTGACCATGTCGGTGATGACAGCCTCGATATCGCCCGTGTCGGGATCGACCCGGTAGACGTGGCAGGCGCCGATTTCACTCTCGGCTTTGTCGCCCTCATAGTCGGTGTCGATGCCGTAGGTCGGATCGGTGAACCAGATCGAGCCGTCGGACTTCACCACCGCGTCGTTGGGCGAGTTCAGCGGCTTGCCCTTCCATTTGGCGGCGATGGTGGTGATCGAGCCGTCATGCTCGGTGCGGCTGACGCGCCGGCCCGAATGCTCGCAGGTGACCAGCCGGCCTTGCCGGTCGACGGTGTTGCCGTTGGAATTGCCGGACGGCTGACGGAAGACACTGACGCTGCCGTCCGTCTCGTCGTAGCGCATCATGCGGTTGTTCGGAATGTCCGACCAGACGACATAGCGGCCGGCGGCGAACCAGGCCGGCCCTTCCGCCCACCGGCAGCCGGTGAACAGCTTCTCCACCTGCGCGTTGCCGTTGAACAGGCGCCCGAAACGCGGATCGAGAACTTCATAATAATCTGCGGCCGCCATGTTTCCTCCAGGCATCAGGTGACATTGGATCAAGCCAGCCCGCAATCGATCTGGCAAGACGGGGTAACGCTAATTTGTAAGACAAAATGGGAGGCGGCTCGCCTGCCGGCCCGGGCCGCGCGTCGTGCGGGAGCTTAGGAAGCCATTAACCGGCTATGCGCTGGCTGCAATGGTGCATTGCAACATCTTCTTTTTGCAACGCACCATTCCTATGTCATGATCCGTACCGATCAAGGGAGGAAGAAACGGCCGCGCCGAATGCGGCACAGAAGGAACCTTGCTATGATCTTCAACGACCTCGTGACCCGCGCTCGCACCAGCATCGCCAAGCGCAAGCACTACAATCGCCTCATCGCCGAAATCGACAGCTTCTCCAGCCGCGATCTGGCCGACATGCGCGCCGACCGTTCGGAAATGCTCTACCAGATCCACAAGCAGATCTACGGCTGAGCAACCCATCACGTTTGTCGTCCTCGGGTCGCCGCGACGGAGCTTCGCTCCTGCTCGCCCGTGGATGACGAAGGTGGGTCGGGCCTACTGAAAATTACGCCCTTTGGGCATGACCCTCTCCGCCTCTTCCGACAGCGTTGCGAGATCCCGTTCGTCTTTCAGCATCGCGGGCCGAATTGCGGGTTGGCCGGAGCGGTCCGAAGGATCGGCGGCCGGCAGTGCGGCCGCACCGACCTTCTCCAGCAGCACGGTCAGCCAGGGCGTCAGGTCCTCGATCTTCTCGGCGACGATATGGACGACACCTGATTCCGACTGCAGTTTTCCGGTGACCTTCACAAACCGGGCACCCATGACGATGGGCCGGAAACGGGTGAAGGTCCTTTCCCAGAAGATGACGTTGGCGACGGCCTTGTCGTCTTCCAGCGTGAGAAAGATCGCGTTGCCCTTGCCGGGGCGCTGGCGCACCAGCACCAGCCCGGCAACGGAGACCCGCCTGCCGTCGCGCACGGAAGGCAGGCTGGCATTGGGAGTGATGCCGGCGCGGTCGAGCCGCTCGCGCAGGAAGGCGACCGGATGCGCCTTCAGCGACAGGCCGAGCGAGCGGTAGTCATGGATGACATGCTCGCCGAGCGGCATTTTCGGCAGCTTCGTCTCGGGCTCCAGCTCGCGCAGGCTGAGCGCCGGCTGGTCGAACAGCGGCAGCTTCTCGGCGGCACTCTTGCCGTCAAGCGCGCGGACCTCCCATAGTGCCGCGCGGCGGTCGAGGCCGATGGAACGAAAGGCGTCGGCCTGCGCCAATTTCTCGATCTCGTCGACATTGAGGCCGGAGCGCAGCCAGACATCCCGGACCGTCGAGTAGCCGGCGCCGCGCCGCTCGACGAAAACCTCCATGCGTTCCTTGGAAAGTCCCTTGATCTGCCGGAAGCCGAGCCGCACCGCATGCTGAGTCTCGATGACACCGCGCATTTCGGCATGGCGCGGCAGGATGCGGGCCGGGTCGAAAAGCGCCTTTTCCAAGGTGCAGTCCCAGACGGAGAAATTGACGTCGACCTCGCGGATGTCGACGCCATGGTCGCGGGCGTCGCGCACCAGCTGCGCCGGCTGATAGAAGCCCATCGGCTGCGAATTCAGGATCGCGGCGCAGAACACGTCCGGGTAGAAGGTCTTGAACCAGCAGGAGGCATAGACGAGCAGGGCGAAGGAGGCGGCGTGGCTTTCGGGAAAGCCATACTCGCCAAAGCCCTCGATCTGCTTGAAACAGCGCTCGGCGAAGTCCTTTTCGTAGCCTTTCTTGACCATTCCTTCGACCATTAGCGTTTCATAATTTCCGATCGTGCCATTTCGTTTAAAGGTAGCCATCGCGCGTCTTAGCTTGTCTGCTTCACCGGGAGAGAACCCTCCGGCATCAATGGCGATCTTCATTGCCTGCTCTTGAAACAGAGGTACACCGAGCGTCCGCTTCAGAATGATTTCAAGCTCCTTGCTCGGATAATCGACCTTCTCCTTCTTCTGTCGCCGACGAAGATAAGGGTGCACCATATCGCCTTGGATCGGGCCCGGCCGTACGATCGCCACCTCGATGACGAGGTCGTAAAATTCGCGCGGCCTTAGGCGTGGTAGCATGGACATTTGGGCGCGCGATTCGATCTGAAAGACGCCAAGCGTGTCGGCACGACAGATCATGTCGTAGACGCGGTCATCCTTTTGAGGGATTGTTGCAAGGGTAAGGCGCCGGCCATATTTGTCTCTCACCCCGTAGTGAGTTTCCAGCAGATCAAAAGCGCGCCTCAGGCAAGACAGCATGCCAAGCGCCAGCACATCGACTTTAAGAATGCCGACATTGTCTAAGTCATCCTTGTCCCATTCGACCATTTTGCGCTCGTCCATCGCCGTCTTGACGATAGGCACGATCTCATCGAGCCGATCCTTAGTGATGACGAAGCCGCCAACATGCTGCGACAGGTGACGGGGGAAGCCCATAATATCGTTGGAGCGTTCGATCACTAGCCTTGCCAACGGGTCGGCTCGGTTGATGCCGCCAGCGTGAGCCTCCTTTTCTCCAAGCTCGGAGGTCGACCAGCCCCATATCGTACTCGACAATGCACTCCTGACATCCTCGGACAAACCCATGGCCTTAGCCACTTCACGTAGCGCCGAGCGGCCGCGATAGCTGATAACAGCAGCAGCAAGCGCCGTGCGCTTGCTGCTGTATTTATCGTAAATATACTTGATGACGACGTCGCGCTTTTCATGCTCGAAATCGACATCAATGTCCGGAGGCTCGTCACGCTCCGTTGAAACAAAGCGTTCAAAAAGAACGTCCAGGAGGCTGGGGTCAACTTCCGTAATCTCAAGACAATAGCAAATGACAGAGTTCGCGGCGGAGCCGCGTCCCTGACACAGAACACCCTCCGAGCGCGCAAACCGAACGATGTCTCGAACAGTAAGGAAATAACGAGCGTATTTCTTCAACCCGACAATTGCGAGTTCATGCCGGATGAGACCTTCTACCTTGTCTGGGACGCCCTCGGGGTAACGTTTCCTAGCACCATCCCAAGTCAATCTTTCCAGTTCGGTCTGAGGGTCGACGCCTGCCTCGGTTGTCTCTTCCGGGTAGTTGTGCTTCAGCTCCTCCAGTGAAAATTCCAGGCCCTCTGCAAAACGCAGCGTCTCCGCCAGCGCCTGCGGATACCGGCGGAACAGGCGCGCCATTTCCAGCGGCGGCTTCAGATGGCGTTCGGCATTGGCGGTCAGTTCCAGCCCCACCTCGGCGACCGGAACATTGAGGCGGATCGCGGTCAGCACGTCCTGCAGCGGGCGCCGTTCGGCCGTGTGGTAGAGCACGTCGTTGGTCGCCATCAGCGGGATGCCGCTGCTCTCGGCGAACGCCGCCGCCTGCTCGATCCGGAAGCGATCATGGCCGGCATAACAGGGTGAGACGCCGAGCCGCAGGGTCCTGCCGAAGCGATCCTTGAATTCACGGAGCAAAGCCAGACTGTCTTGCGCGCCGGCCGCCAGATCGGGCAGGACCGCCAGCGACATCCGGTCCCCCCATTCGAGCAGGTCGTCGCGCCGGAGCAGGGTGGCGCCCTTTTCGGTCTCGTCACGCAGATTGGCCTGGGTGAGCATGCGGCACAGATGGCCCCAGCCCGCACGGTCCCTGGGATAGGCGAGAATGTCCGGCGTGCCGTCGCCAAAAACCAGCCGGCAGCCGGGATGGTAGGCAAGCTTTTCGACCTTGGCCTGCTGCCAGGCGCGCACCACGCCGGCGACGCTGTTGCGGTCGGCGAGCCCGATCGCGGAGAAGCCCATGAGCTTGGCCGCGACCACCAGCTCCTCGGGTTTGGAGGCGCCGCGCAGGAAGGAGAAATTCGACTGGATGCCGAACTCGGCATAAGGAATGACTGTCAGCGCGTTCATGCGAAGACCCCATGCATGAACCAGCGCGGCGGGGTTTGCGAGACGCCGCCGTAAAGGCCTTGCCGGTAGAGCCAGTAGCGGCGGCCACCGGCATCCTCGATGCGGAAATAATCGCGTGTCGACGCCGCCGCGTCGCCCGGCGCCTCGCGCCACCATTCGGCGGCGATGCGCTCCGGTCCTTCGGCGCGCGTCACACGGTAAAGCGCGCGGCGCCAACGAAAATGCAGCGGCGGTCCCTCCGGCATTTCGGTGGCCGGCACCTCGATGGGCTCGGGCGAACGGAACAGCCGGATCGGTCGTTCCGGCGGGAAGATGGTCATCGGCGCCTGCATCCTGTCCGGCTTCTTGGGTGGTGTGGTCCGGCGCGGGGCTTCGGTGAAGGGAATGACGGCGACGGCGCGTTCCGGCAGGTGGCTTTCCACGGGAACCGGCTGCAGAACCGCGCCCTTGCCGAGGCGGGCGCGGATACGGTCGGCGAACAGGGCGATGTCGGCGCCGTCATCGGGCGCTTCGCCGGTCAGATCGGCCTGCTGCATGTCGAAAGCGGCGACGGCCAGCACCGAGAGGCGCACCAGGTCGAAGCCAAAGCCGGCATCGATATGCTGCTCGAGTGCCGCCAGCCTTTCATGGAACAATTTCCGGATCAGCAAGGGTTCGCGCATCGGCCGCGAGGTGCCGAGCGCGATGCGGCTGACGGCGCCGTCGACGCGAAAAAGCAGCAGCGCCAGGCTCCTTGCGCCTTCGCCGCGGCGTTCGAGGTCGGTCTTCAAGGTCGTCGCCAGCATGCCCACCAGCCGTTCTATTTCCTCCGTCAGCGTGACGGGCTCGGCGAGATGACGCTCGACCGAAAGCGGCGCGACGGGAAGACGCGGTGAGATCGCCTCGTCGAGACGGCCAAGCGCCTGGTCGAGGCGCTGGAGCAGCAAAGCGCCGAAGCGGCGGGCGAGCGGCGCGCGCGGTGCCGCCATGACGGCACCCGCCGTGCGCAGCCCCACACTTTCCAGGCTGGTACGGGTTTCCGGCGCTATGCGAAGGGCGGCCAGCGGCAAGGGGGCGAGCAGGGCTTCCTCCTCGCCTGATGGAACGATGCGGTCGCCGCAAAAGCGGGCCGCCGCCCAGGCCGCCCCGGGCGTGCCGGCAAGCCCGGCGCGGACGTCGAAACCCTGCTGGAAGAAGCGCGACAGGATTTCGTCCAGCATGGCGCGTTCGCCGCCGAACAGATGGGTGCAGCCGGTGACGTCGAGGAACAGGCCGTCAATGCCGTCTAGCGCCACCAGCGGCGTGTAGCGGTCGCACCAGTCGGCAAGGCCCTCGAGCAGGCGCCGGTCGGCCTCCGGATCGGCTTCGACGATGTCGATCGACGGATGCATGGCGCGCGCGTCGGCAATCCCCATGTCGCGTTTCAGGTGCAGCGCCTCAGCCCGCGCGTCGAGGGCCGAGATGCGCTGCGCGTTGCCCTGGCGATGGCTGATCACGAGCGGTGGATGAGATGGCTGCGGATGATCCGGCGGCCGGGAACGCCAGGATTTCCCCAGACGCTGCCGCAGGATCCTTTCGGTCGCGAGATAGGGAAACCACAGGGACAGGATTCTCTGCCCATTCGTTGCTTGCCCTGCTTCTTTCCTCGCCCCTTCTTTCATCGAATCTGCGTTCATCGGGGTTCCACTCCAGTGTGAATTGTCCAGGCAGGGCCGTGCGGCTCTTGCCGATGCTGATGGTGAAGGCCGGGTGGCCGATCGAGCCGGCGAGCGGCCCGGCGACTGTTTCGCGCGGCACGGCCGGCGCCGAAGCGACAATCAGACGAACAGGCGCCGCCGTCGGTTCGGGCTCGGCCGCCTGCCGCAGCAGGAACACCGGCCGGCCGGCACCTTGCGCCCGCGCATGCAGGCGGCGTGTCGCGGTCAGGTCCAGCCGCTGCGGATTGCCGCGGATCTCCAGGATGACGGCGGCAAGCGCGGTCATGCGGGCCGCCTCCTCGGCGATCCACAGCGCATCGACAAGCCTGGGCGTCTCGGAAAACAGCAATTGCTGGGGCTCGATGCCGAACGAGGCATGCAGCCCCCTGGCATAGGGAAAGCCGGCCTCATGGAAAATTTCCGATGTCCCGATCCACAGGATGGGCAGCCCCTGCGCCTGGCTGAGGATCAGGCTGACGATCGACAGAGCGAAACCGGCGACGGCGCCCGCATCGCGGGTTTCCAGGCCATGGATTTCGGTCAGGGCGGCTTTCGGCAGGCCGCCGCTGAGCGCGGCATCGAGCCGCTCGATGCCGATGGGCAGGAAAGCATCCGGCAAGGCGGCGGCAAGCCCGCGCCGGACGATCGTCAGATCGCTGCCGGCGTCAGCAAGGGGCGCGCCAGCCGGCGCCTGCAGGCGCTCGGGCAGTGTTCCCTCGATCTTCGCGATCTGGCGGCGCAGGGCAAAAACAGTCTCCCGCGCCACGGCGGTCATCGCCATGACGGTCAGCTTCCACTCACGATTGTTCCTGTTATGTTCCTATAGATTCCAGAGGGGATCGGAAGAGTCAAGCAGACTCATCAAGGAATTTATTCCTCTTCTTGCGCGACACCGGCGTACAGGCGTCATTTGCCTCGACCAGCGCGAACGCCTATATGCCGGGATCAAAGGACAAAGCATGGCCCGCATCTACAAGACCCGCACCTGGCATGGTGAACTTGCGCCCTCGATGGAGGAATTGGAGTTCCTTGCCCTGGAGGCCTACGCCCACCTGCCGGAGGATTTTCGCAAGCTGACCGGCGAGATCGTCATCCAGATCGCCGAATTCCCGACCGACGAGATCATGGACGACCTGTCGCTGGAAACGCCGTTCGACCTGCTCGGCCTGTTCGAGGGGCGCGGCATCGCCGAACGCTGGAATCCGCAAACCGGCGAAGGCCCGAACCGCATCACGCTCTACCGCCGCGCCATGCTCGACTACTGGGCCGAAAACGAGGAAACGCTGGGCGACATCGTCACCCACGTGCTGATCCACGAGATCGGCCACCATTTCGGCCTGTCGGACGATGATATGGAGAAGATCGAAGAGGCGGCGGAGTAGCCCTCGGCGTTTCCCTACCAGTCGCTGAGCTTCGTATCCGGCCCGTATTCCTGGCCATCGACATCCTTCACCACGGCCTGGCCGCAGCGCATGGTCTTGGTCTTCTTGTCGTAGGCGTAGGTCGGCGAGCCGAACAGGTGCCAGCCCTTGTTCAGCGCCGCCGTCACCTTATGGCAGAAGCTGGCGTCGTCCGGGGCGGTGAGAAAGCGGTAGAGTTTCATCGTTCAATTCCTGTCGTGTATCCCAAATCGGCGAATATCATGCGCCGATGGCGGCCGCTTTCGCCAGAAGTTTCTCGGCCTGCGCCAAGTGCAACCGCTCGACCATCCTGCCATTCAGCGCGATGACGCCCTTGCCACTGTTTTGCGCAAGCGCGAAGGCATCCTTCACCGCGCGCGCCTCGGCCAGCGCCTGCGCCGACGGAGCGAAGGCACGGTTGGCCGCCTCGACCTGCGATGGATGGATCAGCGTCTTGCCGTCGAAGCCCATGGCGGCTGCCTGCGTGCACTCACGCGCGAACGCATCCGGGTCGCGGAACTCGTTGAACACCCCATCGAGCATGTCGATCCCGCCGGCGCGTGCCGCCAGCAGCATCTGCATCAGCCATGGCAGCAGGTAGGCGCGATCCGGCGTCGCCAGCACGCCGGTATCCTTGATCAGGTCATTCGTTCCGGCGATGAAACAATCCAGGCGTGAGGCGGGGTCGCGGCCGAGTTCGGCGATGGCGCCGATGTTGAGCATGGCCTTGGGCGTCTCGATCATCGCCCATAGTTTCACGCTGTCCGGGGCAAAATTATCGTCCAGCACATCGCCGACTTCGAGCACGTCACGCGGCGTGTCGACCTTCGGCAGCAGGATGCCGTCCGGCTCCGCCTTGGCCACGGCCGCAAGATCGTCAGTGCCCCATTCGCTGGACAGCGCATTGACGCGTACCACCATCTCGCGTCGCCGGCCATTGGCATCAGGGCGGTTGGCGAAAATGCCGGCCAGTTTTTCGCGCGCGGCGATCTTGTCGGCGGGGGCGACGGCGTCCTCGAGGTCGATGATGACGGCGTCGCAGGCAAGCTGCGCGATCTTGGCCAGCGCCTTGTCGTTGGAGGCCGGGACATAGAGCACGGAGCGGCGCGGGCGGTAGGTTTCGGTCATGCCAGATCTATGCCGGTTGCGGCCGGGCGAGGCAAGCCGCCGGCCCTGCACGAAAACTGCACGCGCCTGCCGAAAACCTCCTCCGATCCGCCGCATCGCTTTCCTGCAGGCCTGCGAGACAGGCGGCATGCACAAGCGAGCAAAACCCCGTCTGCCTTACCGGCTGCGCAGCGAAGGCTGGTGGCTGGTCGACCCGCAACGCGCCAACACCGCTGCAACTCCCATCCCATTTGTCCGCAAGAGCCCATCGCCATGGCGAAGGAACGCCATCAGGAAGATCAGGCCGTGACCTCTTTCTTCCGCGCCGCGCCAAGCTATTGCAGCCGCTTCGGCGTCGCCGTGCTGCTGGTCGCGCTCGCCGATTTCCTGTTCTACGGCCAGCCCGCCGGCATCACGGTTCCGCTGTTCGCCATCCTGATTGCCGCCGCGATGGTTGCCGTGCATCCCGCCGCCTTCAGCGACGGCAAGGTGTGGCTCAAGTCGGCCGCCTTGCTTGTCGCGCTGTTGCCGCTGGCCGAGACTGTCAGTCCCTTGTCCGTCTCGGTCGCGCTTGCCGCGCTGGTGGCGTTCGCGCTTTCGCTGAGCGGCCGGCTGCGACACCGCACGCCGCGCATTGCCGGCCAGATCGTGCTGTTCGGACTGGCGGCACCGGTCCGGTTCCTCGGCGATTTTCTCCAATGGCGAAGAGCGGCGCGGCGGTTCGGCGGACATCGCATAAGGCTGGCGGCAATCGCGGTCTGGGTAATGCCGCTGACGCTGGGCGCGGTCTTCGTCGCCCTTTTCGGTGCCGCCAATCCGGTCATCGAAGACTGGCTGTCGCTGATCGACGTCTTCAAGCTGCTCGACCTGATCCAGCTGACGCGGATTGCCTTCTGGCTATTCGTGCTTGCCGGCGTCTGGGCCTTTCTGCGGCCACGCCTGCCGCGCTTTCAGCGCCGCATCGCCAGGCCAAATCACCCTCCTGCCGATGCCCAGCCAGCGGCCGACAGGCACGCCGTCGAGGACATCGTCTTCGGCAAGGCCGCCATCCTGCGCGCGTTGATCGTCTTCAACATTCTGTTTGCGCTGCAGAGCGGACTCGACGCCACCTATCTGTGGGGCGGGGTCGCGCTTCCCGATGGTTTGAGCTACGCCGCCTACGCGCATCGCGGCGCCTATCCCTTGATCGTCACCGCGCTGCTGGCCGCCGGCTTTGTCCTTGCGGCGCTGAGGCCCGGCAGCGAAACATCGGCCGACCCGCTCATCCGTCGGCTGGTCTATGCCTGGGTGGCGCAGAACATCATGCTGGTCGTCTCGTCGATCCTGCGGCTCGACCTCTATGTCGGCATCTATGCGCTGACCTACTGGCGCGTCGCCGCTTTCGTCTGGATGGGACTGGTGGCGGCCGGCCTTGCGCTGATCGTCGCCCGTATCGCGCTCGGAAAATCCAGTGAATGGCTGCTCTCCGCCAATCTTCTGACGTTATCCCTAACGCTTTATGCCTGCTGTTTCATCAACTTCGCAGCCATGATCGCCACCTACAATGTCGACAATTCCCTCGAAATGAGCGGCCAAGGCATCCCGCTCGACGCCTGGTATCTCCGATCGCTCGGGCCGGACGCGTTTCCAGCGCTCGATCGCTTCTTCGATCCTCAGCGCGGGACGGCCAATGCCGGTGCCGTCGGCGAACTGGCAAGGTTGCGCGGTGTCGATGAAGGCTGGTATCGCGGCCTGCAGGAAAACTGGCGAAGCTGGAGCTTCCGCGACTGGCGCCTGCTTCGCTATCTCGACAACAGGCGGCCTATTGTTCCCAGCGCCGCGGAACCCGTGCCGGATCGCTAATCCATGCCGCATCACATCCTCGTCGCCGACGATGACCCGCATATCCGCGAAGTGATCTGCTTCGCGCTGGAAAAGGCCGGCATGAAAACGGCTGCCGTCTCCGATGGCGCCGCCGCCCTGCAGGCAATCGAACGAAGCACACCCGACCTTGTCGTGCTCGACATCGGCATGCCGGAGATGGACGGGCTGGAGGTCTGCCGGCGGCTGCGTCACACATCAGACGTGCCGGTGTTGTTCCTGTCCGCGCGCGACGAGGAGATCGACCGCATCCTCGGGCTCGAAATGGGTGGCGACGACTATGTCACCAAACCGTTCAGCCCGCGCGAACTCGTCGCCCGTGTCAACGTCATCCTGCGCCGCGCCCGTCCGGCGGCGCCGGAACTGGCCGACGACAGGCAGTTCGCGCAGGGAAAGCTCACCCTGGCGCCGGCCAGCCACGCGGCCGCCTTCGACGGCAAGCCGCTCGCCCTGACGGCGATCGAGTTCTCGATCCTGAAAGGGTTTCTGGCGCGGCCCACCCATGTGCTCGACCGCGACGCGGTGATGGCCAACGCCTATGCCGGCAAGATCCATGTCGCCGACCGCACCGTCGACAGCCATATCCGCAACATCCGGGCCAAGCTGGCGGCCGTGGGGTGCCCGGAGGTCATCGAGACCGTGCACGGCGTCGGCTTCCGGCTCGGCCGATGCGGCTGACGACATCAAGCAAGTCGATTGGCAGCAAGTGGATCGGCCGCAAATGGCGGCCGCGCCTCGCCACCGTCGTCGTCGCCATCCTGATCCTGGTGATGTCCCTGCCGCTGGTCGGCCTGTTCTTCTTCCGCCTCTATGAGAACCAGCTGATCCGCCAGACCGAGGCAGAACTGATCGCACAGGGCGCGGCCGTCGCCGCCATCTATGCGCAGGAGGTCCGCGACGCCGGCATTTCACCGGAAAAGCTTGGCGTGGCGATGCCGCCGGCCAATGGCTATGCGAGCCGAGGCGCCAATCTCGATTCGCCCTATCGGCCGATCGAGCCGCGGCTCGATCTCGCCTCGGACTACGTGCTTGCGACCCGGCCGGCGGGGATTCCCGCAACGATCGATCCCGCTTTCGCCGCGATCGGCGCGCGGCTGGCGGGCATTCTCGACGCGACGCAGAAGACCACGCTGGCCGGCTTCCGGCTGCTCGATCCCTGGGGTGTGGTGATTGCCGGGCGCGACGAGACCGGGCAGTCGCTTGCCGGGGTCGAGGAGGTGCGCGCAGCACTTGCCGGGCGCTATGCCAGCGCGCTCCGGCTGCGCATCCCCAACCAGCCGGCGCCGCCGCTCTATTCGGTCAGCCGCGGCACAAAGGTGCGCGTCTTCGTCGCTTTGCCGGTGGCCGTCGACGGCAAGGTCGCCGGCGTGGTCTATGTCTCGCGGACGCCCAACAACATCATAAAACATCTCTATGGCGAACGCGGCAAGGTGACGGCGGCGGCGATCGCCATTCTCGGCGGCACGCTGCTCATCGGCCTCGTCTTCCTGCGCACCGTCAGCCGGCCGATCTACGCGCTGATCGACCGCACCCAGCGCATCGCCGCCGGCGAACGCGACGCGATCCGGCCTCTCGACCACCATGGCACGCGCGAAATGGCTGAATTGTCCGCCGCCTTTCTCGACATGGCCGAAAAACTGCAGGCGCGCTCGGACGCCATCCAGACCTTCGCCACCCATGTCTCGCATGAACTCAAATCGCCGCTGACGGCGATCCAGGGCGCGGCCGAACTGCTGCGCGATTCAGGCAGCGCGATGGGCGATGACGAGCGGCGGCGCTTCTCCGACAATATCGTCACCGATGCAGGGCGGCTCAACCTTTTGGTCCGGCGGCTGCTCGACCTGGCGCGGGCCGAAAACCTCGCACCCAGCGGCGAAAGCACCTCGGTCGGCGCGGCGCTGGCCCTGCTTCCCGTCGACACCAGGTTGGCGGTTGAAGTCAAGGCCGGTGGCGACCTGGCCTTGCGCATCTCGGCCGAGAACGCGGCGATCGTGCTTGCCAACCTCATCGACAATTCCGCCAGGCACGGCGCGACGCTGGTTTCGATCACCGCCGCAAGCGCCGGCGGCAAGGCGACCGTGCTGGTCAGCGACGACGGCGCCGGCATCTCGCCAAGCAACCAAGCGCGCATCTTCGAGCCGTTCTTCACCACGCGACGCGATACGGGCGGCACCGGCATGGGGCTTGGCATCGTGCTGGCCCTCCTGAAAGCGCATGATGGTACGATCCGGCTGGTTGACTCCGAGCGCGGCACGCGCTTCGAGATCACTTTGCCGGTCGCGTAGATTGCGGGCGGCGGATCGGAGAAAAAAGTGCGCTACGACATCGTCATCATCGGCGGGGCCATCGTCGGGTCCTCGATCGCCTACTATCTGCGCGAGGAAGGGTTTTCCGGCTCGATCGCGCTGATCGAGCGCGACCCGCAATTCGCCCATGCGGCGACGACGCTGTCCATGGCCTCGATCCGCCAGCAATTCTCCATTCCGCAAAACATCCGCCTGTCGCAGTTCACGCTAAAACTGTTTCGGCGCCTGAAAGAAGAATTCGGCACCGACGCCGATATCGGTTTTCGCGAGGGCGGCTATCTCATCCTTGCCGGCGAGGCCGGGCTGCCGATCCTGAAAGCCAACCACGAAGCGCAGGTCGCCGAGGGCGCCGACATCCTGCTCGAGGATGCCGACCAGCTGACGCGCCGCTTCCCCTGGCTGTCGGCCGAAGGCATCACAGCCGGCGCCTATGGCCGGACCGGCGAGGGCTGGTTCGACGCCCATGCGATGCTGATGCTGTTTCGCAAGGCGCTGCGGCAGAAGAAGATCGACTTTATCAACGCGTCGGTCACCGGCGTCGAACGGCAGGGTGACCGCGTCACCGGCGTCAGCCTCGACAATGGCGATCGGCTCGAGGCCGGTACCGTCATCAATGCCGCCGGGCCGAATGCCGGCAAGGTCGCCGCCCTTGCCCAGCTTTCGCTGCCGGTCGAGCCGCGCAAGCGCAACGTCTTCGTGTTCGACGCGCGGGACAAATTCACTGACATGCCATTATTGGTCGATCCCTCTGGCATCTATGTCAGGCCGGAAGGCTCGGTCTACCTCACCGGCGGCGCCGAGCCGGAAGAGGGCGACGGCCCGGCCGATCCCGGGGATTTCGACGTCGACTGGCCGCTGTTCGAAGAGGTTATCTGGCCGGTGCTGGCAACCCGCATCCCGGCCTTCGAGGCGATCAAGGCGACGCGCGCCTGGGCCGGGCACTACGACTACAACACGCTGGACCAGAACGCCGTGATCGGCCCGCACCCGCAAGTGACGAATTTCCTGTTCGCCAACGGTTTCTCCGGCCATGGCCTGCAACAGGCGCCGGCGGTCGGCAAGGCGCTGGCCGAACTGATCGTGCATGGCGGCTACCGGACGATCGACTGCTCGGCATTTGGCTACGCGCGTGTCGCCGAAGGGCGGGCCTTCCGGGAATTGAATGTTATTTGAGGTCAGGGGCTGCCTTGCGGGTTTGCCAGGCGCTCAGTTTCTTCGTCATTCCAGGGCGGAGCAGGAGCGACGCGACGTCGCGGAGACCCTGGAATCCATGCCGTTACCGCTGTCGTAGTGTTCTAACGGCGCAGAACGAAGGGGGTGCCGATTGGCGCGTATTGTCGCGACAAGTCGACGTCGCGGCATGGATTCTAGGGTCTGCGCCGCGTCGCTGCGCTCCTTGCTTCGCCCTAGAATGACGAAGTCTGGAGTATCATCGCGCCAACCTTGAGCGCGTTGCCCAGCGCATTGCCTCCGGCCGTGTTGTCGAAGATTCCCCAAACCTCGGCACCCGAAGCGGCCGCTGCCTCGACTTGCCGGCTGAATCGGTCGAGGCTGTCGGCGTCGTAGTCGGAGTAGTAGACGCGCGGCGCGCCGTGCCAGCGGAAATAGGCGAGGCCGGGCCAGCCGCCCGGAACCGCGGCGGGTGGCACCGGAGCGGGATCGGCGGCAACGCGCGCGATCCGGCGATCGGCCAGAAGTGCTTCAGCCTCTGCTTCGAACCAGCTGGGATGGCGCGGCTCGCAGACCAGCCTAGTCTCGGTTCGCGTGCCCACCATGTCGAAGAAATCGCTCGCGACATCGGGCTCGAAGGGCAGGCTCGGCGGCAGCTGCACCAGAAGCACGCTGAGCTTTGCGCCGAGACCTTCGACCTCCTGGAGAAAGCTTTGCAAAGGGTCGTTGCAGTCCACGAGACGGCGCTCATGCGTGATCGCCTTCGGCATCTTGACCGCGAAGCGGAAGTGCTGCGGCACGGCGTGTGCCCAGCGTTCGTAAGTCTCGCGACGGTGCGGCTTGTAGAAGGACGTGTCGATCTCGACGATCGGAAAGTGCCGGGCGTAGCGTTCGAGATGCGATCCCGGTTGCGGGAAATTATTCTTGTATCGTGTCGGAATGCCCCAGCCAGCCGTGCCTATGAAACATGCCTGTTTTCCCATGCAAGGGATGTGGACCAGAACAGGCGTGGGTCAAGGCGTGCGGAGGGGCGTGACGTCGCTCCGCACGCCGATCAGGCCGCAGCCAGCCTTCCAGCCTCGACATACGCCTGCAGCCAGGCCAGCACCCGGGCCCAGTCCTCGGCATGTTCAGCCGCCGCCTCTTGCCGCCCGCCAAAGCCGCCATGGCAGATGGTGACGCGCGTGCCGTCGGCGATAGGCTCCAGCAGCCAGGCGACCCTGGTTTGCCGCCGGCCAAGCGTGGGATGGTCCCAGCCATGGGCCCACGTCTGCACGATCCGGCGCGGTGTTTCGATTTCGAGGAATTCGCCGCCGGCCGGCAGGTCCCTACCGCCGGCCGTGCGCACGACAACAGTCCAGCGGCCGCCGACGCGAAGGTCGGCCGACCAGTCGACCATCCGGTAGGTATCGGCTGACCCCCACCATTGCTCGGCTTCCTTGCCGACCAGCGCCTTGAAGACGCGTTCGGGAGGCGCGCCGATCTCGGCCGATGCCATGATCGTCTCGCCATTGGTCATGCTCCGCACCCTGAGAGCGTGCATCATCGATGCCTCCACGTGAAATTTGTTCCGCTAGCGAAACGAGTTCAAGCTTTCGATGGCGGACGCTCGAATCCCTTGCCGGTCTCGAGCAGGCTCTTCAGGCTGGCCAGCACCAGCGGCCAGCCTTTGGCGACATTGCCGATCAGCCTGTGCGGGCCGTCCGCCTCATGGGTGACGGCAAGTTTCATCAGCTCGCCGTCGGGCTCGATGGTGAAGGTGCAGCGCGTGTAGCCGTCTTGCCTGATCTCGGGCATCCATTCATTGCGCCATTTGATGACCAGGCGTCGTGGCGGGTCGATCTCGAGAATCTCGCCACTGTCGGCGACACGGCCGTCCGGGAAGATCAGCTTCCAGCTGGAGCCCACTTTCCAATCGCTCTCCTGATAGGAGCAGAGGAAAAACTGCCGGTTGAACTCCGGGTCGGTCAACGCCTCCCAGAGTTTCTCCGGCGTGGTGCGGATATAGGTCACGTAAACGAAGCTGTTGCTCATCAGTCTTCCCTTTCGAGGCGTTTCTTCAGATCACTCAATGCATCAAGCCGGTGGCGCTCGAATTTGCCGATCCAGCGTTCGGCGATCTCATTGATCGGAACCGGGTTGAGGTAGTGCTCCTTCCCTCGGCCCCGGCGGATGGTGGTGACGAGGTTCGCCTCTTCCAGGATCGCCAGGTGCTTGGTCACCGCCTGGCGGGTCATGGCCATCTCCGCGCACAGCGCATTGAGCGTCTGTCCGTTCCTAGCATGCAGGCTGTCCAGCAATTGCCGGCGTGTCGGGTCGGCCAGGGCGCGAAAGACGGCATCCATGCTCATGGCTTTAATATGCAACCATTTGGTTGCATGTCAAGCGACAAGGTCGCTCACCGTTGACGATGGATGGATCACAGAGGAAAAGTCAGCGCTGGCGGGAGATCCAGAAGGCGTCGGGCATGCGCTTCATGCCGATGCGTTCATAGAATCCGACAGCGTCGGGCATGGAAATCAGGCTGATGGCGACCGACGGTCCGAGCTGCCGGGCCACCTCGTCCATCAGTCCCTTGCCGATGCCCAGGCCTTGCGCCTTGGCCGAGACGGCAAGATCGCTGATGTAGCAGACCCAGGAAAAGTCGGTCAGGCAGCGGGCAACGCCAATCAGCGGCCTGCCTCCCATGTCGAGACCGGCCATGTCGAGACCGGCCCTGTCGAGACGGGCCATGTCGAGACGGGCGGTCACGATCAGGCTGGCGCCCTCCAGCATCGCCTTCAGCCTTGCCTCGTCATCGACGGGCCGGACTTCGCCGAGACCGGATTCCACCAGCACGCGGCGGAATTCGGGAATGCCGAGCGCCAGTTCGCGCGCATAGAGAACGTGGGAGTTTTCCACCATTGGACCAGACTGCACCATCGGGCGGTGAATTCGAAGCTGTTTTGCACAGCGCCCTTGTGCCGGCGCGCACGAACAGTTGCCTTTTATTTGCCCGCGGCTTTGTGTAAACCGAGCCTCAGCAAATCCCCCCGCAACGAAAACACGGGCCAAAGCCATGGAAAAATTCACCAAGCTCACCGGCGTCGCCGCTCCCATGCCGATCGTCAATGTCGACACCGACATGATCATCCCGAAGGATTATCTCAAGACAATCAAGCGCACCGGGCTTGGCACCGGCCTCTTCGCCGAGATGCGCTACAAGGACGACGGTTCGGAAAATCCGGATTTCGTGCTCAACAAGCCCGCTTACCGCAAGGCGCAGATCCTGGTTGCCGGCGACAATTTCGGCTGCGGCTCAAGCAGGGAACACGCGCCATGGGCGCTGCTCGATTTCGGCATACGCTGCGTCATCTCGACCTCGTTCGCCGACATCTTCTACAACAACTGCTTCAAGAACGGCGTGCTGCCGATCACCGTCAGCCCCGAGGACCTGGAGAAGCTGATGGACGACGCATCGCGCGGCTCCAACGCCACCCTGTCGATCGATCTCGAAGCCAAGGAAATCCGTGGTCCGGACGGCGGCGTGGTCACCTTCGACCTCGACGACTTCAAGCGGCACTGCCTGCTCAATGGGCTCGACGATATCGGCCTGACCATGGAAAAGGCAGGCGCCATCGCCTCGTTCGAGAAGAAGAACGCCGAACTGCGCCCCTGGGCCTGAGCGGCCGCCAGGACCGGGCCCTTTCCGGGCCGGGTCGAGGGAGGGACAGTCGTGAGACATCAGCTTCTTGCCGGCGTTTGCGGGCTGGCCTTGTTGCTGGCGCCCGCCGCGAGCGGGCTCGCGCAGACCCAGATGCCCGCCGCGCAGAGGGCGCCGGCGGTGGAAAAGCCGGCCCCCGATCAGGATGCGGGAGCCAACGCCGCCGACGCCGCCGATGACGACAAACAGGCGCCGGTGCCGTTCGAAGGCGGCCACCTCACCATCACGCAGCCGGAGCAGGACGGCGAGAAGGTGCTTGCTTATGACGGTAAGCAGCTGGCCAGCAATTACGATCTCTTCTTCGACAAGATTGTGGAGGTTGGCGGCATCAAGGTGGCCCTGTTCGATGTTGGCGATGGCGGCAATCAATGCGGCCCGGCGACGGTGATCGTCTGGAAGCCGGAAGGCGGCGCCATCCAGAGCACCAAGGTCGAGCAGGACGAGTGCGGAGCGCCGCCCGCGGGAGTGTCCGACAACGCCATCTATTTCGTGCCCTATCTCCTGCCGGGGGACCAGAAGCCGGCCCTGCAGTGGTCGCCGACGGATGGGCTGACGATTTCGGGCAATCTCACCTACATGCCCGAACCCGGCACCGACTGGAAAGACATCGATCCGGAAAAGTACCAGAACATCATCGACGCCTTCCACAATGAGGCTGTCTACAAGGAAGCCGAAAAGCTGCTCGGCAAGGACATGCCCGATATGGCGACCAGCCTGCTGGTCGGCGGCGGCACGGAAAAGACCGCGTCCGGCGCTTTCTTCGCCAGCGGCTGCGTGCCGCATGATTGTGGCGGCAATGACGGCTTCATGGCCGTCGACCCGGCCAAGCACCAGCTCTATTTCGCCCGCCGCGGCGACAATGGCCAACCGAACGCCTGGCCGGCGCTGGCGACATGGCCGGCCGATGTGAAGGAAGCGCTGGACAAGGCGCTGGGGTCGGCGAACTAGCGCTGTCGCCAAGCGCGACGGTCTTCCGTCGCCATTTCCCGACGGAGGCTACGATGCAGAATCAGCGACAAGTGACAGCAGCCGGGCTGCTTCTCGGTGGCGGCTTGCTGACACCGACCCTCGCCCGGGCGGCTGCTCGGCTCAACCACTGGCGGGACGGTTCGCGGCGACATTGAGCGCGGGCGATATCGACGCCTTCTCCGAACTGTTCGCCGACACCTATGTGAATCATCAACAGAGCGCCGCGGCACCGCCGCCGGCCAATGTCAGTCCGAAACAGGCGACGGTCGCTTTCTTCAAGGCGCGGCTGACGGCAATGCCGGATCTCAAAGTCGTCACGGAAGTCGTGGTCGCCGACAAGGACCATGTGGCCGCGAGCTTCGTCTACAGCGGCACACAAGGTGTCTATTTCGGTGTCGCACCGACCGGCCGGACGCTGCACTTCACCTCCTGCGACATTTTTTCGGGTGGAAGACGGTCGCATCATCGGCATTGGGCATGGGTGATATCGCAGGCGTCCTGGCGCAACTGCGAGCCTGATTCATCACCGGCTCACCGTTGTGAGCCCGCCATCGGACCAGTCGGACCGACCTCCATGCAACTCCGACGGACAAGCTTATTTCGCTTCGAGGCTGAGCGCTTTCTTGCGGTCGGCCTCGGCGCGTTTGTGGTTTCCCTTGGCTTCCCATGCTTGGCTTCGCGCTTGATAAGCGGCAGCGAAATTCGGCTTCATCCTTATTGCTTGGTTCAGATCGGCAATGGCGCCATCATAGTTCGATTGGCGAACGCCGATCGCTCCTCGGCCGAAGTAACCGAAAACGTTATTGCGATCGAGGCTGAGCACAGTCTCGAAATCGGCAAGTGCTGCTGCGTCTTCTCGCCGGGCCATTCGGAACATGCCTCGACCGGCATAGCTCCTGGCGTTCGTTGGATCAAGACGGACGGCTTTGTCGTAATCCGCCACCGCTCCGTCATAATCCCCTTGATATTTGAGGTTGCGGCCGCGATCGCCATAGGTCTCGCCAATGTCGGGGTTGATCGCGATCGCAAGGCTGAAATCGGCAATGGCCTGAGCATAATCGCCCTTTATCTCCCAAAGGAAGGCGCGGGCCACATATGCGTCCCGGAATGCAGGGAACAGGAGGATTGCCTTGCCATACTGCGCGATGGCGCCGTCATAGTCATTTTCGTTATCCAGCACCCCTCCCTGCTCGAAAGCCACTCTGGCTGCAGGTGGAATAGTGTAGCCACGATCGGTCAAAGCCTTTAGATTCTTCGGCTCAGGCCCAACGGCACCCGATGCAGCAGCGTCTTTTGCCTTCGCGGCCAGAGCCGTAATGCGCTCGGTCACATAGCTGACATTGTAAGGATCGAATTTTATCGCCTGATCGAAATCGGCAATGGCGCCCTCATAGTCATTCATGTCGACTCGTGCCATGCCGCGCCCGAAGTAACTGGCTGCATTTTTCGGGTCGATCTTAATCGCCACTGAGTAGGCCGCGATCGCCCGCTCGGCGTCGCCCCTGGCGCTCCAAGCCGACGCGGAACAGACAAATGCGTCGCTCGCTTCCGGGTCAATCTTGGCGGCCTGGCTACAATCCGCCAAGGCTCCGTCGACATCGCCCGACATGGTCTTGGCGATGCCCCGGAAAATCCACGTCGACTCTAAGTTTGGGAGGAGATCGATCACCCGATCATAGTCGGCGATCGCTCGACTGTAGTTGCGTTTTGCGGCCCAGGCCTTGCCGCGACCGAAATAGGCGAACGGGCTATTGGGGTCGAGGGCGATCGCCTTCTCATATTGCCCGATGGCTTGCTCGTATTTTCCGGCACCCGAGAAAGTGTCGCCGTTCTGCACTGCGCTCAGGACGCCCGGGCGAGCCGCCTGAGCCAGCTCCGTTACCTTTGACGCGGGCAGCTTTTCGGTTGGCTTTGCTTTACCCTGGCTGAGTTGCCGGGCCAGGATTTCAACCCCGGCCGCGACGGAGGGTTTCGGCTGTTCCACCCTCGGTGGAGTCAACTGCATGCTTTCGCCGCTTGCAACCTGCTCGTCGCAAGCTCCTGCCCATTTCGGATCGAGTTCGACCGCGTGACGGCAATCCGCCGATGCTCCGGCCTTGTCCCCGTTCGTCGCCCTCGCTCGCCCTCGCGCCAGATAGGCTTCAGCATTGTCGGGATCGAGGCGGATCGCAGTGGCAAGATCGATGAGCGCGCTGTCGGCGCTATATTCCGCGAGACGCGCCTTGGCGCGCTCGATCAGGACTTTCGCAGCTGCCGGGTTCCTGGTCCCTCCCGCAGCCGACTCGGCTGGTTCGGCCGACGCATGGTCGTTGCAGGAACCCGTTCGCCTGGGGTCGAGATCAACGGCGCGCCGGCAGTCCTTGGCGGCGACGGCGTCGTTCCCTCGCGATGCCTCGGCGATCGAGCGGTTGTAGAAGGCGTCGGCATTGTAGGGGTCGCGTTCGATTGCAAAGTTGAACGAGTCTATCGCGTCATTGAGATTTCCACGCGCCTGTTGCTCCAGGCCCCGCTTGAGCGTCGAGGCCACGATCTCGGAATGATCCACCTTCTTGGGGTATGGCTGAAACGGCTCATACGTTGGAGGCTCGGCAGGCTTCGCCGCTTGCATCGCGGCTGGGTTGGAGGTGTCGGCGGTCTCGGGACCCTGATTGTCCTCCGTGTCTGGTGCCTGCAGTACGGGTTGCCCCTTCGCCCTGCGCTTGTCGAGCTGGACGCGAAGCCTTTCGTTGCGGTAGCCCACGTTGGCCGGATCGAGCGCGATTGCCTTATCCAGATCGGCGAGTGCCTTGTTGGGATCGCTCGTCTCCCAGACAAGCGCCCTCTCAAAATACGGTTTTGGATCGTCGGCACTGATGGAAATCGCTTTGTCGAGGTCGGCAAAAGCCTCCTTTGAATTGCCGATTCGAGCCATAGTCATCCCGCGCACGCGATAAGCCTCGGCGTTGGCCGGGTTGCGGCGGACGGCTTCATTCAGATCGGTGAGCGCGCGGGTATAATTCTTCTTTAAGCCCCAGCTCTTGGCGCGATTGAAGTAGAAAGCGGAACTTGTTGGATTGAGCCGGATAGCCTCGTCGAATGCAGCGATGGCGCGGGTATGGTCGCCCTTTTCCTGCCACCCCACTCCAATCGCATTTTGAGCAGAAGCGGGGTTTGAGCCGGGGCCGCCGTCGCGCGGGTCGCCGAGAGCTTTCACGATCAGGTGGCTGCAAGCGCGTCCTTTGCTCACGTCGACGCCAGCTATGTACTTGCAGTCGGCTTCAGCGCGCTTGCGCTCGCCCTTCGCGATCCACGAGCGGACGCGGTCTTGATAAGGCGCGACCGGGTCGGTACGGACGCTCTCCGCTTTGTCATAGTCGGCTTGGGACCGCGCCGCGTCGCCCTTGTCTTCCCATTGGACACCGCGCACGCCATAGGCGATCTCGTTGGCGGGGTCGATGTCGATCGCCTTGTCGCACTCGGCAATAGCGCGATCATGCTCGCCTCCTTTGCCGAGTGCCCTGGCGCGATAGGCGTAGAGGTTGGCGTCGTTCGGCGTGAGCGCGATCGCGCCCGTATAGTCCGCCACGGCTCGGTCGAAGTCCCCCTTGCTCTCCCAGGCAATGGCGCGGTTGGTAAAAGCGCGCACGTAAGTCGGATCGAGCGCTATCACCTCATTCATGTCAGCGATGACATGGTCGATATCATTCTTTTGCGTATAGGCAAGGCCACGCCAGAAATAGGCATTCACGCGCAGATCGGGTATCTCGCTGCTGTCCTCGGCGATGGGCGTGCAGGCGGCGATCTGCTGGTCGGCGCCAACCTTGCCGTCGCTGAAACAGGTGGCGTAATCCATGCCCGCGCCAAGCGCCGTAGAGCCAAGCCCGGCCTGGGCCGCCATCGCTGTCAAGACTACCACCGGCACGCGCGAAAACCGTACCACGAAGGCGCGAGCGAGCGCGACGGTGCGGCTTGACATAATGATTCCTCCCCCCGGAGTGACCGCGTCTGCTCTCGCGGATACATATATAGTTCTCTTTTTGTTCCTGAATGCAAGCAGAAATTGTGGCGGCGGTTGACTTTGCCGATTTCCCTTTGTGGCGTCCGGGCACAAGCTGGCCCGTCGGGACCATAGATTCTGCACCGCCGATCCATCTGCATTGGCCCATGGCAGGATCGGGTTTTCGCTCCAAAGTAGCTGCAACAATGCGAGGCTCCCCCATGCGCAAGCTCATCTCAACCGGCTCGCCGTTCGAAAAGGCCGCCGGCTATTCACGCGCCGTGGTGCAGGGCGACTGGTGCTTCGTGTCCGGGACGACCGGCTACGACTACGCCACCATGACGATGCCGGACAGTGTCGAGGCGCAGACGCGCAATTGCCTGGCGACGATCGGCAAGGCGTTGCAGGACGGCGGCTTCGAGATATCCGACGTGGTGCGCGCGCACTACTACATCACCGACCAGGCCTTCGTGGATGTCGTCTTCCCGATCCTTGGCGAGACATTCGGCGACATCAGGCCGGCGGCGACGATGATCGTCTGCCAGCTCAACAAGCCGGAAATGAAGATCGAGATCGAGGTGACGGCGCTGCGGCGTACCGTGTGAGGAGACTTCCGCCATGAAGGTCCGGCGTATCGTGGCCAATATCGAAACGCCGGACGTGGCCGCGGCGAACCGTTTCTACCATGACGTGCTTGGCCTCGACATCCTGATGGATCAGGGCTGGATCGTAACCTACGGTTCCGAGGACATGATGGAGCTGCAGGTCAGCTTCATGACGCAAGGCGGGTCCGGTACGCCGGTGCCGGATCTGTCGATCGAGGTGGACGATGTCGATGCGGCATTCGAAGCCATGAAGGGCGCCGGCTTCGCCGTCGAATACGGACCCGCCGATGAACCCTGGGGCGTGCGGCGCTTCTATGTGCGCGATCCGCTGGGCCGGCTGGTCAACATTCTCTCGCACCGGTGAGCGCATCTTCCGTGGCCACTAACTTGGACATGCCGGCGGGACAGCGGCGACAGGTCCTTCGTCCTCCCCTTGCGCTGCAACCGCTTGGCGTTTAGCAAGGCCGCGTCGCACAGCGCCGCGAGCCTCTTTGGCGCGCGAAGGACGCCGTGCAAACCGAAACGCATTCTTTCTAGGACGGCTCACCATGGCAACGAAGCATCTTTTCCTGCTCCCCGGCGACGGCATCGGCCCCGAGGCGATGGCCGAGGTCAAGAAGCTGATCTCGGCCATGAACGCAAAGCTCGGCAGTGGCTTCGTCACCGACGAGGGCCTGGTTGGCGGCTGCGCCTTCGATGCGCACGGTGCGGCGATTTCCGATGCCGACATGGAAAAGGCGATGGCTGCGGACGCGGTGCTGTTCGGCGCCGTCGGCGGACCGAAATGGGATGCCGTGCCTTACGAGGTGCGCCCCGAAGCCGGCCTGCTGCGCCTGCGCAAGGACATGGAGCTGTTCGCCAATCTCAGGCCCGCCATCTGCTATCCGGCGCTGGCCGCATCGTCCTCGCTGAAGCAGGAAGTCGTCGAAGGCCTCGACATCCTCATCGTGCGTGAGCTGACCGGCGGCGTCTATTTCGGCGAGCCCAAGCAGATCATCGATCTCGGCAACGGCCAGAAGCGCGGCATCGACACCCAGGTCTACGACACGTTCGAGATCGAGCGCATTTCGGGCGTCGCTTTCGAGCTCGCGCGGACCCGCAAGAACCATGTCACCTCGATGGAAAAGCGCAACGTCATGAAGTCGGGCGTGCTGTGGAACGAGGTCGTCACCCAGACCCACAAGGCACGCTATTCCGACGTCAAGCTCGACCACATGCTGGCCGATGCCGGCGGCATGCAGCTGGTGCGCTGGCCAAAGCAGTTCGACGTCATCGTCACCGACAATCTGTTCGGCGACATGCTGTCCGACATCGCCGCCATGCTGACCGGCTCGATCGGCATGCTGCCGTCGGCCTCGCTCGGCGCGCCTGACGCCAAGACCAAGAAGCGCAAGGCGCTGTACGAGCCGGTGCACGGTTCGGCACCCGACATTGCCGGCAAGGGCATCGCCAACCCGATCGCCATGATCGCCTCCTTCGCCATGTGCCTGCGCTATTCCTTCGGCATGGTCGACGAAGCCGACAAGCTTGAAGGCGCTATCGCCGCCGTGCTCGACCAGGGCCTGCGCACCAAGGATATTTTCTCACCCGGCATGACCGAGGTCGGCACGGTCGAAATGGGCGACGCGATCATCGCCAAGTTCCTGGGATAATCAGCGGATCTCGCCGGCAAGCTGCCGCAGCAGACCGACGAGCCGCGCCTCGTCCACCGGCTCGAAAAACGCTGAGTCGGCGGCCTCGACGGCGACGATCGCTTGCTGGGCGGCCGCCGCCCCGGCGGCGGTGACGCGGATCACCTTGGCCCGGGAGTCCCGGGAATCGGCTTCGCGTGCGATCAAACCCTTGGCCTCCAGCCGGGCGACGACGTCAGAGGTCATCTTCACCTCCGTGCCGGCCTGGGCGGCGAGCTGCACCTGGTTGGGCGGTTCGCCATTGCGGCCAAGCCACATCGCCGAGGCGAGCAGCACGAACTGGACATGCGTCAGGTCGAGCGGCGCCAGCGCCGCCGTCATGAGGCGCTGCCAGCGCATGGTGGTTCGCCAGAGCAGCAAGCCGGGGCTCTCCGATGGCCCGCCCTTGAAGCGCGTGTCGAGTTCAGCCATGGTTCGCCAACGCCTCCGCCTGCTCGAACAACTTGGCCATCGACACGTCGAAATCGCCACTGATCTGGGGCCCGAGTTCCGGGCCGACCTCGGCGGCCGAAGGACCTGAGATATCGAGCCGGTGCGTCACCTGCGTGCCGCCTTCGACAGGCACCAGAGTGTGCCGGAACAGCAGCTTGGTGTCGCCGAACGAAGTTTCATCGGCATAGGTCACGTTTTCGACGAGATCGACGATGGTCGATTCGAACGTGTCCTGACCGACCGGCGTCACCGAGACGCGGGTGCCCTTGGCGAATGGCCCATGCAGCACGAAGGTATCGGAGCCTTCATAAGTCAGGCGGCCTTCATGCAAGGCCTTGAGCGCGTTCCAGATGGCTTGCGCAGGAAGGGGGGAAGTCGCGGTGTATTCATTGGTCCACATCGTCTTGCTCCATTCACCTATTTAATCTGCACACAGACTATCTGTGCGCGGATTAAATAGCAAGCGGAATCTTCGTCTGTGACGAAGATCGGCTGAACCGTCGTTTTTGGAGTGACTTTTCTCGGGAACTGACCGCTAAACCCTGACTCCAGCAGGCACCGGTCCCCACTGGTTTTCACGCGCCTGGGTCGGGATCAGCGCGAAGACCAGGATGATCAGGCTGCCGATGCTGGGGATCAGGATCACCAGATAGAGCCAGCCCGACAGGCCGATATCGTGCAGCCGGCGCACGGTCATGCCGAGGCCGGGCAGGAGCGTCGCCAAGAGGAAGGTGCCGCAGAGGCCGACCGTCACCGCCGCCGAGACATCTGTGTCGAAATTGCCCATTTCGATATCGGTGAAGATGCCGATGCCGCCGACGATCAGCAGGCAGACCACCCAAAACAGGCAATAGCCCCAATATTCCTTGCGGCGGGCGCGGCCGGCGAAGTTGAAGTAGTTCTGCGTCAGTCCACGCCAGAAATAGCCCCAGAGATCACTGGGTTCGGCGGTTGCGCTCTCGCTGGATCGGCCGAAATGCTGCGCCTGCGGTGCGCGGGCTGTGGATGCGGTGCCGGCTTGGGCCGGTGCCGCATCTATGCCTGCGCCAACCGTCGAGTTCACGGCCGGGCCTGCGGTGGTTTGGCCAGCGATCGAAAAGACGTCGCGCGCCTGGCCGCCGCCCGGCTGGAACTCGACCGCCGTCCCGTTGGGCATGGCGGTTTGCCGGCGCAGGTTCTCGCGGGTGAAAGTGTAGCTGCTGCCGTCGGCTCCGGTGATGAAGCCGAAGCCCTGGTCCTCGTCATAGTGAAGCACTTCACCGCGCATCCGCCCGCCTCCTTGTAGCCCGTTCCCTGCCAAGATGTGGCACAGGGCCAAGCCCATGGGCAAGCCGCCCATAGCTATGACAGCCAAGCGTTCCGATGCCTGCCGCGCGTCCCTGGCCGGGCACATCGCCAGACAGCACCGGCCGACACTGGCGTCGGCAAGCTGGGCGGCGATCATCCGGGCCGGCCTGAAGCAGAGCGCGGCCAGTCTGGATTCCTACGAAGGCCGCTTCTTCGTCTTCTTGTTTTTTGGCGGACCGGCGTTGTCGAATTTCGGCTTGCCCGGCTTCTTCGCCCACGGCTTTGCCTCATGCGTGGTGGCCGGACGCTGGTCGACTGAAGCCGGTGCGCGCTTCTCGAATTTGCGCTTCGGCGCGTTCGGGTCGAACGGCGCCTTGCCGCGATGCGGCTTCTTGTCCGGGCTCGGCGGCTGATAGCCGGCCCGCGACAGGTCCGGCGTGCCGTCCAGCCGCTTGACCACGATGTTGCCCTGCAATTTGCGGTCGGGACCGATCGCGGCGAGAAAGCGCTCCGTCCAGTCGGCGGCGATCTGCACGAAGGTCTCTTCCGGCTGCATCTTGATGGCGCCGATCTCGCGCTTGGAAATGCTGCCGGCACGGCACAGCATCGGGATCAGCCAGCGCGGCTCGGCATTCTGGCGGCGCCCCACCGACAGCGAGAACCAGACGCTGGCGCCGAAATCGTCGCGGCGGCTCGGTGCCTCGTCGCGAGGGCTGAATTTTTCGCCCGCCGCTCTTTCACGCGATGGCGTGAAAGGCGCGACGTCCATGAGATCCTCGGGCGCCGAGCGGCTGGCGCGGCATTGGCGCACGAAGGCGGCCGCCACCTGTTCGGCGCCGTGCCGGCTAAGAAGCGCATCGATGAACTCGCGCTCGTCATCCTTGACCGGTTCGTCGAAAGCCGGGTCGGCAAGAATGCGCTCGTCGTCGCGCCGCATCACGTCGTCGGCCGAGGGCGGGCTCGCCCAGGTCGCCGTCAGCTTGGCGCTTTGCAGCAGCCGCTCGGTGCGCCTGCGGGCGCTGTTAGGCACGATCAGCGCGCTGACGCCCTTGCGCCCGGCACGTCCCGTGCGGCCGCTTCGGTGCAGCAGCGTTTCGGGATTGGTCGGCAGGTCGGCGTGGATCACCAGCTCGAGATTGGGCAGGTCGATGCCGCGCGCCGCGACGTCGGTGGCGATGCAGACTTTCGCGCGGCCGTCGCGCATCGCCTGCAGCGCGTGGCTGCGTTCGTTCTGGCTGAGTTCACCCGAGAGCGCCACGACGGAAAAATTGCGGTTGTTGAAGCGTGCGGTCAGATGGTTGACGGCGGCGCGCGTGTTGCAGAACACCAGCGCGTTCTTGGCCTCATAGAAGCGCAGCACGTTGATGATGGCGTTCTCGCGGTCGGCCTGGGCTACATTCAGCGCCCGATACTCGATGTCGAGATGCTGCTTTTCCTCGCCGGCGGCCGAGATGCGCACGGCATCGCGCTGATAGCCCTGTGCGAGCGTGGCGATGGAGCGCGGCACGGTGGCCGAGAACATCAGCGTCCGGCGCTCGGCCGGTGCGGCATCGAGGATGAATTCGAGGTCCTCGCGAAAGCCGAGGTCGAGCATCTCGTCGGCCTCGTCGAGAACCACGGCCTTCAGCGTCGACATGTCGAGCGAATGCCGCGTGATGTGGTCGCGCAGCCGGCCGGGCGTGCCGACGACGATGTGGGCGCCGCGCTCCAGCGCGCGCCGTTCGGTGCGCATATCCATGCCGCCGACGCAGGACGCCACCGTGGCGCCGGTCGGCTCATAGAGCCATTCGAGCTCGCGCGTCACCTGCAGCGCCAGTTCGCGTGTCGGCGCCACCGCCAACGCCAGCGGCGCCGCTGCCGGGCCGAAACGTTCCGCGCCGTCGAGCAGCGTCGGCGCCATGGCAAGGCCGAAGGCGACGGTCTTGCCCGAGCCGGTCTGCGCCGACACCAGCGCGTCGGCCTGGCCGAGCTCCAGCACCGCCTTCTGCACCGGTGTCAGGTCGGAATAACCGCGTTTTTCCAGCGCTTGTGCCAGCGCGGGAACAATACCATCGAAGTTGGACATCTCGTTCTTTCGGAATTCAGGGTTCTGCGCTCATCATGGAGCACATGCCGGGGGCTGGCGGCGCCAGCCAAACAATCTTGGCCGTTCGTACTTCCTGCCGCCCTTCTTGTACAGGGTGCCATGAAGGCTATGCGGCGTGCCGCCAATTGACTCCTGCCGCAAACCGCGTAAAAGCCCGCTTCGAACGGGATCGTTTTTCGATGCGCGGCCTTTTGATGGCTCTTCTTGCATTCGATGCCCCGAGCCTCAATGCGAACCATTGGGCCGGGCGCGTCGCTGCGTCGCCTCGTTCCGGCAAAACCCCATTCTTGGCCAGGAAAACCACCAAAACCACCACCAAAACGGTGTGATTCCCTTGGCCTAACCACCCTCTCCCGGGTCCGGCCCGGGGGACGGAACCCGCACTTGGCCGGCGGGTTTTCTCCAAAAACCAAGCGGAGAGGGACAGGAGATTTTTATGAGTTTCAAGGTTGCGATAGTCGGCGCCACGGGCAATGTGGGCCGGGAAATGCTCAACATCCTGGAAGAGCGCGGCTTTCCAGTGAGCGAAGTCGTGGCGCTCGCCTCGCGGCGCAGCATGGGCACGGAAGTGTCGTTCGGCGACCGCACGCTGAAGGTCAGGCCGCTCGACCAATATGATTTTTCCGACACTGACATCTGCATCATGTCGGCCGGCGGCAATGTCTCCAAGGAATGGTCGCCGAAGATCGGCAAGCAGGGCTGCGTCGTCATCGATAATTCGTCGGCCTTCCGTTACGACCAGGACGTGCCGCTGATCGTGCCCGAGGTTAACCCGGACGCGATCTCGCTGTTCACACGCAAGAACATCATCGCCAACCCGAATTGCTCGACGGCGCAGCTCGTCGTGGCGCTGAAGCCGCTGCATGATTTCGCCACCATCAAGCGCGTCGTCGTCGCCACCTACCAGTCGGTATCCGGCGCCGGCAAGGAAGGCATGGACGAGCTGTTCACGCAGACGCGCGCGGTGTTCGTCGCCGACAGCGTCGACGTCAAGAAGTTCACCAAGCGCATCGCCTTCAACGTCATCCCGCATATCGACGTCTTCCTCGATGACGGTTTTACCAAGGAAGAATGGAAGATGGTCGCCGAGACCAAGAAGATGCTCGATCCCAAGATCAAGCTGACGGCGACCTGCGTGCGCGTGCCGGTGTTCATCGGCCATTCGGAAGCGGTCAACATCGAGTTCGAGAAGCCGATCACCGCCGATGAGGCGCGGGAGATTCTCCGGGACGCCCCGGGCTGCCAGGTCTTGGACAAGCGCGAGGATGGCGGCTACATCACGCCGCTGGAATCGGCCGGCGAGGACGCCACCTTCATCTCGCGCATCCGCGAGGATTCGACCATCGACAACGGCCTGTCGATGTGGATCGTCTCCGACAATCTGCGCAAGGGCGCGGCGCTGAACGCCGTGCAGATCGCCGAGCTCCTGGTCGAGCGCGGCCTTATCCAGCCGAAGAAGAAGGCGGCATAATCTTCGCTCACGGGCCGTATCGCCGCTGCCGCGGCTGGCCCTCCGCGAGGGCGCCGGACGACCGGCGGCCCGCTGTCGCGGGCCCGGCCTCCGGCCGTTAGCCCTCTTCTCCCCGTCACTATACGGGGAGAAGGTCCCGGCAGGGGGATGAGGGGCGGCGCTGGCCTGTCCATTTTGGCGCTGCGACTCATGAGATTAGCCGCTTTGCGCCGATTTCAACTCGCACTATCCACACTCAGTTCGCGCAGCATCGCCATCGCCTCCTCCGCCCGCCCAGCCGGCACGAACAGATGGTCGTGGTAAAAACCCGAGACCGGATTGACGCCCATGCCGGCGGCGGCGAGGCGCGCGGTGATGGCGGCGAGGAAGCCGACGGCTTCCAGCGATGAGTGGACGTTCAGCGTGATCATCCGGCAGCGGAACGAGGCGGTCAGTTCCGTGCTCCGGGCGGCTTCCTCCGTCACGATCAGCGTCGTGCCTTCGCGCTCCCGAAACGCCATGACCGGTTCGAGGCCCTCGGGCTGTGGAACGCCAGGCGCCAGGGTGGCGAAGACATAGATGCCATCGCGCAGTTCCGGCGTCATCGACGCCAACAGAGTGCTCAGCTCGGTCTCGCCCGTCATTTTTTTTCTCGCCTGCATCGGGACGGCAGCAGCTTCTCAATATCCGCAAACAGCACACACCGGTAGTCGACACACGGACGACATGGCAATGTCGTCGGCGGCCGGGCTTGCATGACGGCCGCATCGCACAATACAGGAGCTGAGGGCCGGCGCCGGTCCGTGAAAGGCTCCCGAATGATCGTTCGTCCGCGCCCCACCTTCCTGCAGCTGTTCTTCATCATGCGCGGTTCGGTGGTGCCACGCATCCTGCCGCAGATTTTCGGCTTCGCGATCTATTCGGCGGTCATCCTCGTCGTGGCGCGCCGGTTCCAGCTCGATCTCGGGGTCTTCAACATCACGCCTTTCGGACTGGTGGGCGTGACCTTGTCGATCTATCTGTCGTTTCGCAACAACGCCGCCTATGATCGCTGGTGGGAGGCGCGCAAACTGTGGGGCGCGCTGGTCTTCGAAATCCGCAATCTGGCCCGCGCCACGACAAGCCTCATTCCCGATCGGGCCGAGCAGCGCGCCCTGCTGATGGAAGCGCTGGCCTTCTGTCATTTTCTGCGCGGCCAGTTGCGCAAGATCGACAGCGTCAAGGAGGTCCATGCCTTCATCGAGGCTGAAGCCGGGACGGCCGCTAGTTTCGCCAATCCAGCGGACGAGATGGTCAGGCGCATGGGCCGCCGTGCCAATGCGCGGCGCCGGGCTGGCGACCTCGACACGATCGGCTTCCGCATTCTGGATGAGAGGCTGGCGTCAATCACCGCCATCCAGGCCGGCTGCGAACGGATCGCCGGCACGCCCTTGCCCTTCGCCTACACGCTGCTGGTGCACCGCACGGCCTATATCGTGTGCCTGCTGCTGCCGATCGGCCTGATCTCGACCACCGGCTGGGCGACGCCATTGTTCACGGCGCTGATCGCCTACACCTTCTTCGGCCTCGACGCGCTTTCGGAAGAGCTCGAGGACCCGTTTGGCACCGAAGCCAACGACCTCGCGCTCGACGGCCTGTGCCGGGTCTGCGAAATCTCGGTGTTCGAAGCCTTGGGCGAGACGCCGCCAAAGATGCTGTCGGCCAAAAAGTTCTATCTTTCGTAACGCCGCACCGTCAAGAATCCGAACATTTGTCGGATCGACGCCTCATGGAACGTCCTTGGTTCGACCCCACCGAAAAAGGGGCTGACCATCAGGAGGGACACCCAATGAGCATTTCTCAAACCGCGCCCGTCTCGGCTGGCGCCCTGTGGACCGGCCGCGCGCTCAGCGGCCTCATCGTCCTGTTCATGATCTTCGACGGCGCCATCAAGCTGCCGCCGCTCGACGTGGTCACCCAGACGATGGTGCCGCTTGGGTGGCCAGCCGATCCCAACGTCGCGCGCATGCTGGGCGTCATCGGCCTGGTCTCGACCGCGCTCTACGCGCTGCCGCGCACCTCCGTGCTCGGCGCCCTCCTGCTCACCGCCTATATGGGCGGCGCCATCGCCACCAATGCGCGCATCGGCAATCCGCTGTTCTCGCACATGCTGTTCGGCGTCTATCTCGGCATCATCCTATGGGGCGGCCTCTATCTGCGCGACCCCAGGGTTCGTGCGCTGATCCCGTTCAGCCGATAGCCCGTTCCGAGCCAAGAACAGCGTCGACTTCACCTGCACGCCACCGGGTGGAAACACCGCCGACGCGATTTGTCTGGGCGAGCGGCGTCGCGATCTTCGTTCTCTTCGGGATCAAATTAGCCGTCTGAGAGTTAAGCACTTGGCGGCGAGACGGCGATCCGCGTGTGAGAGGAACGACAAATGAAGAAAATACTGACCATTCTGGTGCTGACGACGGCACTGGGTGCATGTTCGCAAACGGAAAAAGGGGCTGCCGTGGGCGGCCTGGGCGGTGCTGCGGTTGGCGCGGCCGTGGCCGGAGATCCGGTGCAGGGCGCTGTTGTCGGCGGTGCGGTCGGCGCCGTGGCCGGCGCGCTGATCGGCCATGCCAGCGAAAGCGGCCAATGCCGGTACCGCGATCGCCATGGTCGGGTCTATGTCGATCGCTGCCCAAGCGGTTATTGATCGGCCTCAGTCCAACATGAAGAGCAAAACGGCGGGCTTTGGACCCGCCGTTTTGTTCCCGCAAGGAATAGGACGCGATTACTCGGCGGTAGCGGCTTCCGCTTCGGCCGGTGCGGCAGCGGCCGAGGCGACGGCGGCAGCGGCGTCTTCCTGGGCCTTCTTCAGCAGGGCGGCGCGTTCCTGCGCCTTCTTGCCGGGCTCGGCCTTCTTCGGGTTGGAGCGGGCTTCGCGCTTGGCAAGGCCGGCCTCATCGAGGAAGCGCAGCACGCGGTCGGTCGGCTGGGCGCCGTGCGACAGCCAATGCTTGACGCGGTCGGCGTCGACCTTGATGCGCTCGCCGTCCTTCGGCAGCAGCGGGTTCCACGAGCCGAGCGACTCGATGAACCGGCCGTCGCGAGGCGAACGGGCGTCGGCGACGACGACGTGGTAGTAAGGACGCTTCTTCGAGCCCGCACGGGCCAGTCTGATCTTCAGTGCCATTTCTTTTCTCCTAAAAGCTCTGATTTCGTTTGATAAGTCAGGGTTTTTTCAACCCGTTTTCGTCACGCCGTTGGCAGCGGCGATCTGTTCGTGGTGCCGGATCACTTCGCGGACGACGAAGTTGAGGAATTTCTCCGCGAAATCCGGGTCGAGATGCGCGTCATGCGCCAGCTGGCGCAGGCGGGCGATCTGCTGCTGCTCGCGCGCCGGGTCGGCCGGCGGCAGGCCATGCTCGGCCTTCAGCACGCCAACCGCCTTGGTGCAGCGGAAGCGCTCGGCGAGCATGTGGATGAGGGCCGCGTCGATGTTGTCGATCGAGGCGCGGTAGCCGGCCAGGATGGTGCGGGCGTCGGCCATGTCCTTTTCTTCGTTCATAGCGTCCTCACTTTTTCTTGCCGAGACCGGGCAGGCCGCCACCGCCGCCAAGGCCGGGAAGCTTCATGCCGCCGGGCAGGCCGGGCAAGCCGCCGCCGGGAAGACCGCCGGACAGGCCCTTCATGCCGCCGAGGCCGGCGGCCTGCGCCTGCTTCTGCAAGGCTTCGAGCTGCTTGGGGTCCATCTTCGACAGATCGGGCATGCCGCCCATGCCGCCGGGCATCATGCCGCCCCCCAAACCACCAAGGCCCATCTTGGAGGCAAGGCCACCCATCATGCCGCGCATCAGGCCGCCGCCTTTGCCCTTGCCGCCCATCGCCTTCATCATGTCGGCCATGCCGCGATGCATCTTCAGGAGCTTGTTGATCTCGGCGGCATCGGTGCCGGAGCCGGCGGCGATGCGCTTCTTGCGCGAGTGCTTTAGAATGTCGGGATTGGCGCGCTCGGCCTTGGTCATCGAGGAGATGATCGCGAGCTGGCGGCCGAACATCTTGTCGTCGAGGCCGGCGGCGGCCATCTGGTCCTTCATCTTGCCCATGCCGGGCATCATGCCCATGATGCCGCCCATGCCGCCCATCTTCGACATCTGCTGAAGCTGCTGGGCGAGGTCGTTCAGGTCGAACTTGCCCGACTGCATCTTCTTGGCCATCGCCGCCGCCTGCTCGGCATCGATGTTCTCGGCGGCTTTTTCGACGAGCGAGACGATGTCGCCCATGCCCAGGATGCGGTCGGCGATCCGCTTGGGGTGGAATTCCTCCAGCCCGTCCATCTTTTCGCCGGTGCCGATCAGCTTGATCGGCTTGCCGGTGACGGCGCGCATCGACAGCGCGGCACCGCCACGGCCGTCGCCGTCCATGCGGGTCAGGACCAGGCCGGTGATACCGACGCGCTCGTCGAAGCTTTTCGCCAGGTTGACGGCGTCCTGGCCGGTCAGCGAATCGGCGACCAGCAGGATCTCGTGCGGGCTCGACACCTTCTTGATGTCGGCCATCTCGACCATCAGCGGCTCGTCGATATGGGTGCGGCCGGCGGTGTCGAGGATGACGACGTCATGGCCGCCGAGCTTGGCCGCCTGCACGGCGCGCTTGGCGATATCGACCGGGTTCTGGCCTGCGATAACAGGCAGCGTCGCCACCTTGACCTGCTCGCCGAGCTGGCGCAGCTGCTCCTGCGCGGCCGGACGCCGCGTGTCGAGCGAGGCCATCAGGACCTTCTTGTTCTGCCGCTCGGTCAGCCGCTTGGCGATCTTGGCCGACGTGGTGGTCTTGCCGGAGCCCTGCAGGCCGACCATCATGATGACGACCGGGGCCGGTGCGTTGAGGTCGATGGCGACACCCTCGGCGCCGAGCATGTCGACCAGCTCGTCATGGACGATCTTGACGACCATCTGCCCCGGCTTGATCGACTTCAGCACCGCGGCGCCGACGGCCTTCTCGCGCACCTTGTCGGTGAAGGATCGCACCACTTCCAACGCCACGTCGGCCTCGAGCAGCGCACGGCGCACCTCGCGCAGCGCTGCCGAGACATCAGCCTCCGACAGCGCGCCGCGGCCGGTCAGGCCGTTCAGGATGGAGCCAAGACGCTCCTGCAGCGATTCAAACATTCGTTTTCCTTTTCCCTGGCACCGGATGGTGCCCGAGAGGTAATGCGTTCGCGCCCAGTCTCCAAGCAAAAGCCAGTCCAAGCAAAAGCCCAAAACCAAAAAGCACCCGGGGGCGCACAGCGCTGCCGGGTGTTGGCCTCCAGGATCTGTTTACAGCACTCGGCCTCAAAGAGGTTTCGGCATCCTGGTCGGCTTGCTCGGAGGGATACTCGTCGCGGAATTGGTGGGCTGTAGACAGGAATTTGGCGCGAGAGTCAAGGCAAGGCCGGTGTTGCGATGTTTTCCGGGCAGCGATCAGGCAGCACCCACGGCGTTTGGAACCTCGGCCGTGACCTTCAGCGGCGAGCGCGGATGCAGCAGCAAGACAATCGTCAGCAGGCTGCAGGCAATACCGATGAGCGCAATGAGGATCGCATCCGATATCATCCAGCCCGGCCCTTCGAGCGGCTTTGCAGTGAACAAGGCGAAGGAATTGTAGCTCTCCTGATGCGAGATCAGCAGGAAGCCGGTGAGGTTGTTGCCAAGATGGGCGCCAAGTGCCGCGCCGAGATTGCCGGTGGCGTAGACCACGAGGCTCAGAAGCAGCGCGAAGGCAGCGATCGACACCAGCACGCTGGCGTTGATGGCGGCCGACGAACCGCCGCTCCAGTGCAGCGAGGTGAACAGCAGGCCGGGCAGCAGCGCCCAGACGCACGGGCTTCTGAACCGATTGGCCAGGCCACGCAGCAGATAGCCGCGAAACAGCACCTCCTCCGACGAAGTCTGCAGCAAGGTGAGCGTGGCGATTGGGATCGCGAACAGCAGCCATGACGACAGGCTGATCGTGCCGCGCGCAATGCCGGGCTCCAGCAGATAGAGCAGGATTTCGGACAAGGCCGACGTGATCAGCACCGCGATCAGCCCCTTGAGGAAGTCCGGTCGCGCTACGCGGCGGCCGGCGCCAAGCAGCGCCGACAGCGGCTCGCCATGCACCCAGCGCATCACGATCCACAGGCCGATCCAGATCCCCGCGAAAGAGGCGAGCGCGCAGAGGATGCCAATGGGCGAGGCGAGAAAGCCTTCAATGCCGTATGGCGAAGCCGCCGCCCCCTGCCAGGTGAGGTAAACATGGGTGCCACCGAACAGCACGGCCGCGGTGGTGGCGCCCCAGAACAGGACGACGATCAGCGTTCCCAGCAACAGGCGCGGCAAGGTCGTCCTGGCGTTCGGCGTGTTGCGATAGCGCTCGAAGGCAGTGTCGTCGATCGTCACGCTTGTCCTCGATCCCAATCCATCGCTGCTTAATCCAGCTGATGGCTTCGGGAACCGGATCGATTTCAGCAGGAATACGCGCACTCCGATTGCCACGGAACGCAGGCGCGGGCCAGCCTGCCGCGGTCGCCAATCCAGGTTTCGCCGGCGGCCGCTTCGGCGACCGCCGGCATCGCGTCAACGCAGGACGTACATGATGCGCCGTGTCTGCGGATCGATCAGCGCCCGCTGGCCGTTCACATAGACATAGCGGTAGTTGTAGTCAGGAATTTCGCGCAGCTCGACCGTATCGGGCAGGGTCGCGCCGGTGACCACCTCGCCGTCGAGATAGACGGGGTCGAGGCGATGGGTGTCGACATAGGTCCGTACCGCGGCCGGCGGCGCTGGAAAGTCGCCAACCACCGGATCGCTGGAAATGATCGCACCGGTATAGTCGGTCGAATAGTTGCCGATGTCGTCCGGCGGCGAGACCACGGCAACGGCGGAGCGGCGCTGCGTCAGCACCACGCGGCTGCCGCCGAAATCGGCGGTGACGTAGTCGGAATAGACCCAGCCCTGGCCGCCAGCTTCGGCGATGGTGCACCATTTGCTGTTTTCGATGCAGCCGTTGAGCGTCGCCGACTGGCCTGCGGCGAGAACGCCAATGACAGGATATTGCGGGCCGGGACCGGCACGCACGTTGAGATCGGTGACTGCCGAGACAGCGGTATCGGCCAATGCCGCGCCCGACATTGCGGTCAGCATCCCGGCTATTGCGGGAAACAATAAGGATTTCATGGGTTCTCTCCGTTTCACAGTCCCTCGGCGGTGACAACGGGACAGCAGCGCATGCGTTCCGGCTAAAATGCGCGAGCCAACTCACGATTTGTTCCGGCCTCCATCGGCAAGCCGGTCAGAAGATCGTGTACGAACGCCAGTTTCCGCGCGGTCGCGTCCGAAATGACGAAGGGGTAGAGGTCGGGTAGGCCCATGCAGCGGTTGATCGAATTGGAGGCTTCCGACAGCACCAGCCAGCGGGCAAGGATCTTGTCGAAGGGCTCGGGTGTGTTGGCGGGCTCCGAGGGTGCTGCCTGCGGCTCGCCCCCGGTATCGCCCCGCGGCAGTTCGTTCGTCTCCACCGTCTCCAGCCGGCCGAGCGGGAAGTTCAGCGCATGGACCATCTCCAGCGTGTCGGTAATGTGCAGGTGGTGGGCCCAGGTCTCGGCCCAGTCCTCCCACGGATGCGAGGTGGCGTAGGCCGAGATGTGGTCTTGCTGCCAATCGGGCGCCGCGCCATTGGCGTAGTAGGCCTTCAGCGCCTGTTCGTAGTCGGCACGCTCGTCGCCGAACAAGGCGCGGAACGCTTCCAGCCTTTGCGGATCGTCGCGGATCAGGCGGTCCCAGTAATAGTGGCCGAGCTCGTGGCGGAAATGGCCGAGCAGCGTGCGGTAATTCTCACCCATCTGGACGCGACGTTTTTCGCGCTCGGCTGAATCGGCTTCGGCGACGTTCAACGTGATCAGGCCGTTGTCGTGACCAGTGAGAATCCGTTCGCCGCCCGGGCCGCCGCCGATCGGATCGGCGAGGAAGTCGAAGGCCAGCCCGATCTCGTCCGTCGGGCTCTGCTTGGGCGCCACCGGCAGGCCGAAGGCGAGCAGCGAATAGATGGCGCGCTTCTTCGCCGCCTCGACGCGAATCCAGCGGCGGCGATTGCCGTCGACCGAGAGATCGGGGATCAGCTGGTTCAGCACGCAGGCACGGCAGAAGACCTGCCCCGGCTCGGCCATCCAGTTGCAGGCGCATTCGTCGGCATTGGTGCACTGGATCGCGCCGTCGACGCCGGACAAGACAAAGCGCGCGCCCTCGGGATCATAGAGCACGAGACTGCTGCAGTTCAGGCACTGGGCATTCTCGAAATAGAGACGGTGGCCGCAATGCGGGCAGTCGAAAAGTTTCATCTCGGTCTCAATTCGTCAGAAGGGATGCATGATTCATCTGAAAGGGATGCATGATTCATAGGAAGGGATCATGGCGGCCCGTGCCCAAACGCGAACCACCGGCCGGTGTTCCGCGGTCCATCGCGACTATTTTGCTTCGCCGGTCCAGGCGCGCCTGCCCCGGTCCATGGGCGGCATCAGCGTCTTTCATGCCTGACACTCGCCATAATAATCACTTGATCGTAGGCAAATTCCCCGGCATTCGCCAGCATCGCGCCACAGACGGTGACAAATGCGCGTTTCGCTGGCAAATTCGTAAACGGGACGTGAATCAGGCAACCAGGAGAACAACATGGCATTTCGTGCCAAGGGTAGGATTTTAGCGGCGGCGGTGGTGGCGGTGCTCGGGCTGGCAACCGGCGCGCAAGCGGCGGCCAGCTGCGGCAAGACCGGCGCCGGCTTCGACGCCTGGAAACAGGACTTCGCCGCCGAGGCCAAGTCCGAAGGTGTCGGGTCAAGGGGTCTGGCTGCTCTGGCCGGCGCGACCTACGCAACAAGGACGATCTCCGCCGACCGCGCCATCCACAAGGCCTTCAGCGGCTCGGTGGACGATTTCATGAAACGCCGCGGCGGGTCGGCGATCATCTCCAAGGGCCGTTCGCTGAAGAAGTCGAACGCGGCGCTGTTCGCCCAGATCGAAGCCAACTACGGCGTGTCGCCGGGCGTGCTGCTCGCCATCTGGGGCATGGAAACCGGCTTCGGTGCTTCCATGGGTAACCAGAACACGGTCTCCGCCATTGTGACGCTTGCCTATGATTGCCGCCGTCCCGACTATTTCCATCCGCATGCCATCGCGGCCCTGAAGCTGGTTGATCGCGGAGCGTTGACCGCCTCGTCGGTCGGCGCCATGCATGGCGAGATCGGCCACACGCAGTTCCTGCCCGGAAATGTCTTGAAGTATGCGGTCGGCAGCGGAAACCTGCGCGACAAGGCCACAGCTTTGGCCTCCACCGCCAACTTCCTCAAGGGTCACGGCTGGCGGGCTGGCGCCAGCGCGCAGTCGAATATGGGCGCGATCGCCGGCTGGAATTCCGCAAGCGTCTATCAGCAGGCCATCGCCCGCATCGCCACCGCGATCGACGCCGATTGATCGAACCGCACGGCCATTGAACGAAAAACCCGGCTCCGCGCCGGGTTTTTCATTTCACGTCGAGCGCATAGGAGCAGCCGGCCAGCGTCCTGCCGGGGTGGGACTCGACGGTCGAGACGTTGAGCGTGATGCGCGTGGCAAGGCTCACGGCGCCGGCATCCTCGCTGCTTTCGGCCATGACCTTCTCGCCGAGGAACTTGTCCGGCGTCGAGACCGTCGCCGGGACGTCGAGCTGGCGGGCGAGGTCGGGCGCTGCGATGCCATCAAGCACGGCCATCGGCCCTGTCGCGGTAAAGACGATCGTCGCGGTCTCGCGCCCGAAGACATGGACCGGGACCGGCAATCGATACTGCCGCAGGAAGGGATTGCCGGAAGCGACCTCCTTCCAGCCAAGGGTCTGCGCCGCGTCCGGCTCACCGCCCAGCCAGAGGGCAAGACCATTATACGCCGGCAGATCGGCCCTGCATTCGATGAGGGCGGCAAGGTCGACGGAGGCGGGGTCGAAGTCCCCAGCCATGACCGGCGCCGCCAGAAAGAGCAGCGGCACCAGGCATCGACCGAGACAGCGCATTCCGTCTAGCTGTTGCGGTTGCGCGCGGCCAATGTCCGCAGCCTCAGCGCATTGAGGCGGATGAAGCCGGCGGCGTCCTTCTGGTCATAGGCGCCACGGTCGTCCTCGAAGGTGACCAGCGCGTCGGAATAGAGCGTCTTCCCAGATTTGCGGCCGGTGACCATGACATTGCCCTTGTAGAGCTTCAGCCGCACCGTGCCTTCGACGTCTTCCTGGCTCTTGTCGATCATCGCCTGCAGCATCAGGCGCTCGGGCGAGAACCAGAAGCCGTTGTAGATGAGCTCCGCGTAGCGCGGCATGAACTCGTCCTTGAGGTGCGCGGCACCCCGGTCGAGCGTGATCGATTCGATGGCGCGATGGGCCACGATCAGGATGGTGCCGCCCGGCGTTTCATACACGCCTCGCGATTTCATGCCGACGAAACGGTTCTCGACCAGGTCGAGCCGGCCTACGCCATTGTCGCGGCCGAGATCGTTGAGCGCCGCCAGCATGGTGGCCGGCGACAGCTTCTTGCCGTTGAGCGCGACCGGGTCGCCCTTCAGGAATTCGATCTCGATCTCGGTGACGGCATCCGGCGCGTCCATCGGCGACACGGTGCGCTGGTGCACGAATTCCGGCGGCTCGCTCCATGGGTCTTCCAGCACCTTGCCCTCGGAGGACGAGTGCAGCAGATTTGCGTCGACGGAGAACGGTGCGTCGCCCCTCTTGTCCTTCGGCACCGGGATCTGGTGCTGTTCGGCGAAGTTCATCAGGTCGGTGCGCGATTTGAACGACCAGTCGCGCCACGGCGCGATGACCTTGATGTCGGGGTTGAGCGCATAGGCCGAAAGCTCGAAACGGACCTGGTCGTTGCCCTTGCCGGTGGCGCCATGCGCGATGGCGTCGGCGCCGGTTTCCCTGGCGATCTCGACCAGGTGCTTGGAGATCAGCGGCCGCGCGATCGAGGTGCCCAGGAGATAGGTGCCTTCGTAGACGGTGTTGGCGCGGAACATCGGGAAGACGAAGTCGGCGACGAATTCCTCGCGTACGTCGACGACGCGGATGTCCTTGATGCCCATCATCTCGGCCTTGCGGCGCGCCGGCTCCAGCTCGCCGCCCTGGCCGAGGTCGGCGGTGAAGGTGACGACTTCGGCGCCGAGTTCGGTCTGCAGCCATTTAAGGATGATGGATGTGTCGAGGCCGCCGGAATAGGCGAGCACGACCTTCTTGACGTCTTTGATCTTGGACATTTCTGCTCCGTGGAAAAGCGGACGCCTGAGGCAAGGCGTCACGGATTGTCGGAGCGCCTTTTAGCAGGAACGGCAAGGCGAGCAAGCGCATGCGGCGCAAGGTTGCTGATCCAGCGCGGCAGTGCGACGCCGGGCTTGATCGGGAGGACCGATCCCGGGGCCATGCCGCCGGTCACCAGGCGCTCAGGAACGCCGCCTGTAAGCTGCGAAATGTAAGCTGGCGAAACTGGCCGAACCGCTCCAACTCCTTGGGAGGAAGCGCTGGCCCCATCTGGCGCCGGCGAGACGGGTCCTGTATAGCCGACGCGTTCCCCCGGGGCTTGCCATGTCCTTCATTCCCGACACCACCACGCTGATCCAGTTCGCCATCGCCACCGTGATCCTGGCGATCACGCCAGGCCCCGACATGACGCTGTTCGTGTCGCGCACGCTGAGCCAGGGCCGCGCCACCGGCTTTGCCTCGATGGCCGGCGCGCTGTGCGGCACGCTGATCCACACCACGCTGGTGGTGGTCGGCGTCTCGGCGCTGATCGTCGCCTCGCCGATGGCTTTTTTCGTGCTGAAGATCTTTGGCGCCGGCTATCTCGTCTTCCTCGCCTGGCAGGCGATCGCCAAGGGCTCGGCTTTCTCGCCGGAAAAGAAGACCGGTCCGCAAATTTCCCTGTTGCGCAGCTGGGCGGCGGGGCTCGGCGTCAATTTGCTCAACCCGAAGATCATCCTGTTCTTCATGACCTTCCTGCCGCAATTCGTCTCCGCGCACGATCCGAACGCGCCGGGGAAGCTGTTCTTCCTCGGCTCCATGTTCATCGTGCTGTCGATCCCGGTGACGGTGCCGATGGTGCTGGCGGCGGAAAAATTCTCGGCGGCAATGAAAGCCAGCCCCCGTGTGACGCGGGTGGTCGACTATCTCTTCGCCGGCGTGTTCTCGGCGTTCGCGCTCAAGATCCTGACGGCCCAGGCGAAGTAGAAACCTTCCACCAGCTTCCAGCCCAGCGCCCGGCGGCAAGCCAATAGAAGATCCCACCGACCATGCCGCCACCGAGCACCGCCATGATGGCGCTGGCTTCGGTGACCGCGAAAGGGGAATCGCGGACATTGTCGACGAGGCCGAGGAAAACCCCCGCTACAACCGCGCCGGCGAGCGCGTAGAACAACCAGTCGCGCCGGCCGAGGATTTCGGCAATCAGGATGATGATCGCCGCCGGCATGAAGCCGAAATAGGCGACGAACAGGGCGACGAAGGGAATTGAAAAATAGAGCGATGCCGTTGCCGCCGGATGCGCTTGCGCCGGCGCGTAGCCGAGCGAGGCCAGGAACAGGATGTTGAGGAAGGCGCTGGCGGCCAGCGAGGCGATGGCATAACCGAACAGGATGATGGCGAAGCGCACGATATAGGCGACGAGACGGTTCATCTGGGGTCACGGCCCGTGAGACGACCCGAGCTGCGTCCGGCCAGAAGCCAGTAGACCCAGCCGGCGGCAATGCCGGCGGCGGCCAGAAAACCCAGGAAGCCCGGATTGAAAACGAAGCCTCCGGCGGAGCCCGGCACAAAAACACCGAAGGCGATCGACGTGACCGCGCCCGTGACGGCGAAGTAGAACCATCCTCGCAGCGCCAGCCGTTCGGCGACGAAGATCGCCGGGCCGACGATCAGCAGCGCGCAGATCGCCACGGTCAACACGGCGAGCGGAAAGGAGGCCAGCCAGTCGAATGTGAAAATGATCGACCAGTTGCCGTCCTCGATCCCGGCCAGAAGAACGATCAGCAGCACCGGCACCAGGATCGAGGTGAGCACGGCGGCGAGGTAGCCGACTGCGATCACGGTGATACGTTTCGAGCAGACGAAGAGGCGGTTCATGGCCAAAAAAACTCTGCGTTGCTTGGAAGGGAGCGTCTGACCACTGCCCAGTAAGCGATGCCGCCAGCGAAACCACCAATCAGGCAGGGTAGCATGAGAGGCATTGCCAACAGAGGCGTCTTCAGTGGGACGTGGTCGGGCACTTGTAGGACGATGTCGAAGATCGCCAGTGCAAGAACGGCATTAAGCGTGCCGGCGCACGCGAATGGCAGCCATCCGACCCAGCTTGTCCGGCGCGCAACGAACAGCGTCAATAGAAAACCGGGCAATGCCGTCGGTGGCGTAATCATGAAGCCCGACGCGTACATGAGTCCAAGATCGCGCTTATCGGCATAGAATGATCCCCACGCCCCATTGTCCGGCAGGGCGCTCGGCGCCAGAATCGCGAACACGGTAACGTTGACCGCAATCAGGACGGCGGCAAGATAGCCAAAGAAACCGAAAGCGATGCGGCTCCAGGGCAGATCGCGGCTCACACCTCGCCGTGCCCCGCGATCATCATGGCTTCCAGCGCCAGCCGGTCGACCTTGCGCATGCGTTCCGATTCCGACTTCAGCTGGCCGCAGGCGGCCAGGATGTCGCGGCCGCGCGGCGTGCGGATCGGCGAGGCATAGCCGGCATTGTTGATGTAGTCGGCGAACTTCTCGATCGTCTCCCAGTCCGAGCACTGGTAGTTGGTGCCCGGCCACGGGTTGAACGGGATCAGGTTTATCTTGGCCGGAATCCCCTTGAGCAGCTTGATCAGCCCCTTGGCGTCCTCGATGGAATCGTTGACGTCCTTCAGCATCACGTATTCGAAGGTGATGCGCTTGGCGTTGGAGAGGCCGGGATAGGCGCGGCAGGCGGCGATCAGCTCCTTCAGCGGATACTTCTTGTTGATCGGTACCAGAAGGTCGCGCAGATCGTCATTGGTCGCATGCAGCGAGATCGCCAGCATGACGCCGATCTCCTCGCCGGTGCGGAAAATCTCGGGCACGACGCCGGAGGTCGACAGCGTGATGCGACGCTTCGACAGGGACAGGCCGTCGCCGTCGGAGGCGATCAGCAGCGCCTTCTTCACCGCCTCGAAATTATAGAGCGGCTCGCCCATGCCCATCATCACGATGTTGGACACTTTCCGGCCCTCGGCCGGCACGATGGCGCCATCCGGCGTGTCGCGGTCGGGGAAGTCGCCGAGCCGGTCGCGCGCGGTGAGCAACTGCGCCAGGATTTCTTCCGCGGTCAGGTTGCGCACCAACTTCTGCGTGCCGGTGTGGCAGAACGAACAGGTCAGCGTGCAGCCGACCTGCGAGGAGATGCACAGCGTGCCACGGCCTTCCTCGGGGATATAGACGGTCTCGATCTCGACCGGCCGGCCGGCGCCGCGGGGCGGAAAGCGGAACAGCCACTTTCGCGTGCCGTCGGCGGAAATCTGCTCCTCGACGATCTCGGGCCGGGCGACGGTGAAATGCTTGTCGAGTTCGGCGCGCAGATCCTTGGAGATGTTGAACATGCCGGCGAAGTCGGAAACGCCACGCACATACATCCAGTGCCAGAGCTGCTGGGCGCGCATCTTTGCCTGGCGCTCCGGCACGGTGCCGGATTCGACAAGAGCGGCGGCGAGCTCGGCTCGCGTCAGGCCGATCAGCGAGGGTTTTTCGGCCGTCACGGCCCGGCCGCGCAAAGCGTCGCGGGCGCCTTCGGCGGTAAGATCAAGCGAAAGGGTCATGGTTCCACTGATATAAGCGGTTTGCGGCCGATTTCATCCATCGGCCCGATATGAAGCGCGGCGCATAGCACAGGTTGAGCACGAAGTCATGCGGTGCACGCCAAACCGGGGTCCGCCGTCGGTGTCCCGATCGCCACCGTCCCCGTGAAGGACGATCGCCGCCGGTGGACGCGATGTCGTTGGCGGCGATCACTTAGTCGTGTTGGCGTAACGATCCCCATCGCGCGTTCGAACCCTGAATGGGGCAACTGTGCCCCTACAGAATGGGAGTATGCAGGATGAAATCGATCAAGCTCGCCGTCGTTGCCGGCGTCGCCGCGCTTTGCGCCTCGCAGGCGTTTGCCGAGGACGCGATGGGCACCATGAGCATGATGAAAGGCGGACAAGTGACGGCGATCATGCCCGACGGGCATATGGGCACCATGACGCCGGACGCGAAGATGGGCGCCGACATGATGAAGATGGCCAAGCCGATCAAGCACTGCATGATGATGATGACCGACGCCAAGGGCAAAGCCTACATGATCGACACCTCGACCAAGAAGGCCCAGGCCGAATGTGAAAAAATGGCCATGTGACGATCCCGCAAGGATGTTCCCGCCGGCTTGGAGGCCGGCGGGACGAGCGGCTTCCATATTCCGCGCGTCCATCCCCGCGCCTACCTGTCGATGGAGAGCGTATCGATCCCGGTGCTCTGGTCGGTTTCCGGCGGTGGCGGCGCGGCCCCGAGGGCTCGGTAGGACGGCAGGTCGGGAGCGCCGGCCGCTACGGGATTGGCGTCGAGCCGCGCGATCAGACGCTTCATTTGCGTGATCTCGCGCACCTGGGCGTCGATGATGCCGTCCGCCAGCTTTCGCACCTCCGGGTCGCGGATATGGGCGCGTTCGCTGGTCATGATCGCGATCGAGTGGTGGGGGATCATGGCCTTCACGTAGGAGACGTCGCTCACGGTTTCCTGGCTCCTGACCAGCCACAAGGCACCAGCGAATACCAGCATGCCGCCGATGACGATGCCGACATTCGCGGCCACGCTCTCGTACATCCCCCACATGAAGCCGATCATGACGATGGCCATGGCGGCGCCCATCACGATGGCCATCCACACCCGGGTCTGGCTGAAGAAAACATGATCCAGCGCATAGGTGTTCAGGTACATGAGCCCGTACATGAGGACCATGGAAACCAGGATCATCGCGGCGAATCTGACATAGCTCATGACTGCGGGCTCCTTGTTCAAAGGGACACAACCGCGACGGTGGGCTTTTTGATCCCGTCCGATCGGCAGACTCACACTTGATCGGCGTCATGCCTGTGTTAGGGCTGGGTTTTCCCCCCGAGGGCAGACATGGCCGGCCAATCGCGAAAACACCCCATGCTGCGGCGTTCGCGCGCCATGTGGGCCTCGCGCCGCGTCTGGCAGCCACGTCTGGTGTTCTGGGCCGGTGCGATCTCGATCGGCCTGATCAGCGTGCTCTTTGCCGTGCTGGCCGACAAGGCGCAGGCGCTGTTTCATGTCGTGATCGGCAATGACGGCGGCTGGCCTTTCTATCTGCCGCTGGCGATCACGCCGTTCGGCTTTGTCCTGTGCGCCTGGCTGGCGCACGCCTTCTTCCCGGGCTCGCAAGGCAGCGGCATTCCGCAGGCGATCGCCGCCCGCCACCTGCGCGACGATGACGACCGCAGCCATATCCTGTCGCTCAGGCTGGTGGTGGGCAAGATCGCGCTCACCATCGTCGGCCTGTTCTGCGGCGCTTCGATCGGCCGCGAGGGACCGACCGTGCAGGTCGGCGCGTCGCTGATGCTGCAGGCGGCGCGCTGGGGCGGCATGGCGCAGGCGCGCGGCCTGATCCTGGCCGGCTCGGCGGCGGGCATCGCGGCGGCGTTCAACACCCCGCTCGCCGGCATCGTCTTCGCCATCGAGGAAATGGGCCGCACCTATGAGGCGCGCACCAACGGGCTGGTGCTGACGGCGGTCATCCTGGCCGGCCTCGCCTCGCTCGGCGTGCTCGGCAACTACACGTATTTCGGCGTGTCCAAGGAGACGATCTCGTTTGCCGTCGACTGGCCGCTGGTGATCGCCTGCGGCGTCATCGGCGGCGGCTTTGGCGCCTTGTTCTCGTTGCTGGCGTTGAAGGCGACGCGGCGTATCCGACGCTGGAACGCGCTGCAGCCGCTGTGGCGCGCGCTGCTGGTGGCCGCGATCTGCGGACTGGCGGTCGCGGTGATCGGTATCGCCTCCGGCGGGCTGACCTTCGGCACCGGCTACGCGCAGGCGCGCAGCGCGGTCGAAGGCACGCCGCTGCCCTGGTTCTTCTTTGCCGAGAAATTCGCGGCCGGCCTGCTGTCGATGATCTCAGGCATTCCCGGCGGCATCTTCGCGCCCTCGCTGGCGGTCGGCGCCGGCATCGGCAGCTCGCTCGGCCTGATGTTCGGGAGCAGCGCGGGCGTCGCGGCCCTGCTCGGCATGGCGGGCTATTTCGCCGGCGTCGTGCAAGCGCCGATGACGGCTTTCGTCATCATCCTCGAAATGACCGGCAATCACGACAATGTCATCGGCCTGATGCTGGCTTCGATGCTGGGCTACGGCACGGCGCGGCTGATCTCGCACGAGCCGCTTTATCACGCCCTGTCGCGGGTGTTCATCGCCGAGGCGATCCGGCGGCGGCGGGCGGAGGCCGCACCGGAATCAGGGCTGGGCTGAAAAAGCAAAGGCCGGGCGTTACGGCCCGGCCTTCGGTTCAAAAACGAAGATAGCCTATTTGCACTTGGCGATCGAGGACAGCGCCGCCGAAATGCCCTTAAGCGAGAAGACATAGTTCGTGGGATTGCCGCGGCCCGACTTCGCCGACACCTTCATGTCGGTTCCGGTCTTCATCGCGGCGATCAGCACTGGCTCTTCCGCCGCGTTCTCGACCCAGGCCGATTTGCCGCGCGTGAACATCGAGAAGCTCTTCTTGTCGATGGTGACGGTGGCCTTGGAACCTTCCTGGAAATTGTAGCCGGCGATGAACTGAGGCTCATAGGACACTTGCTGGCCGGGCCGCTGGCTGACGAAGAAGAACATGTCGCCATGGTCGAGCGTCGGCGGCTGCTTGTCGGTCGGCACGGTCAGCACGTAGCAGACCTTGCCGCCCGAAGCCTGGTAGCTGTAGGTGCCCCAGGCATTGTGCTGGCCGATCTTGGTCGCCTGCTGCGCCAGCGCCGGCGCCGCCGAGGCCGCCAGGACCAGGCTCGAAACTAGTGCAATCAATCCGCGCATCGTTTTTCCCGTATTCCAAATGGTGCGGAGGCGGGCCGCGTGGCGTCCTGCCGTCGCTTCATTTTGATTTAATCTGGGTTACCAAACGGTGAATTTCCCAAGAGAAAAGGACCTTCACCCCAGGAAACCGCCGCCATTTCCGCGCCGCCGCCTTGTCAGCGACCGGCTCGGTGTCCCTTTGGCGACTTGGAGGCCACGAAAACGGCAAGAGTTTGACTTCTAACCCGCCGCTGAACGCCCCTGTCCAGCGGTCGAGCCGTCGCGGCGGGATTCGGCCGGCGGGACTTCAGCTCTTATCGGCGATGGCGTCCTTGGCGGCTTGCCGGTGCGCGGGCGTGATATGGGCGCTGACGGCGGTGATCGCGGCGGTCAGCACGGCGATGTCGTCGGTGAAGCCGAGACCAAAGATGAAGTCGGGGATGAGGTCGACCGGCAGGACGAAATAGCCGAGCGCGGCCACCAATATGCCCTTGGCGCGCAGCGGCGTCTTCTTGTCCATGGCGCAGTAATAGGCAGCGACGACATCTTCCATGAACGGAATCTGCCGAGCGGCCTTCCTGGCCGTGCGCCAGAACTTTTCGCGCACTTCGCCTTCGCCGGCCAGCTTGTCGCCAAAGCCGAAGAAATCAAAACCGGATTCTTGCGCCATCAATCTCTCCTTGCGGGCCTCATGCGCGTCTCAGCGCACGTCCGCCGATCAAAATGTGGTGAAAGCTTAACCCGGCTGCAAGATGCGGGCGCCGATTTGCCGGGTCCGCGCCGGGCCTGGACGTTGGACAGCCCGTGTTCAGCCGCCGAAATAGCGGTTCATCTTCTTCGCCAATTCGATGTCGAGCGCCGTCACGCCGCCGGCGTCATGCGTATTCAGGGTAACGCTGACGGTCTTGTAGACATTCGACCAATCGGGATGGTGGTCCATCTTCTCGGCGGTCAGCGCCACCCTGGTCATGAAGGCGAAGGCTTCGGAGAAATTGGCGAAGGTGAAGGTGCGGCCGATCGAGGCGCCGTCGTCCGCCAGTGCCCAGCCATCAAGCCCTGTGAGCGCTGCTTCGGCGGCCTCCCTGCCCAGTTTCTCTCTCGTCATGTCCGCTTCCCGTGCTATTGGGCTGAAGTCGTCACCATAGCGCCGGATCCATGATCGCGAAGCCCATAAATTCCATTCTTTTCGTCTGCCTCGGCAACATCTGCCGGTCGCCGCTGGCCGAAGGCATCCTTGGCGCCGTGCTGGCTGAGCGCGGATATGGCGGCGATATCGTGCTCGATTCGGCCGCGACCAGCGGCTGGGAGGTCGGCTCCGCTCCCGACCCGCGCTCGATCGCCATCGCGTCTCACCACGGCATCGACATCTCGCGGCAGCGGGCGCGCAAGATCATGCCGGAGGATTTTCACCGCTTCGACCTGATCTTCGGCATGGACCGGTCCAACGTCGCCGACCTGAAGGCGCTGGCGCCGGCGGCGGTGCGCGACCGTATCCACCTGTTCCTGGAATTCGCCGAGGGAAGGCCGCGCGATGTACCGGACCCCTACTATGAGGACCAGCAAGCGTTTGCCGAGGTCTATCGCATGATCCGCGAGGCGTCGGAGGTGCTGGCGACACGGCTGGCGGCACGCGTATCGACGCCGGACAGCGGCCATGCCTCCTCGACAATATAGGGGCCGCCACCCACCGAATCGCGCGACGACATCAGCACGAAACGGCCGATGCGGAACGGCAGCGTCGAGAAATTGCCGCGCGCCGACAGATATTGGGCGACGTCGAGCGGGCTCGAATTGCGCAGCCGCGCCAGCGTCACATGCGGCATGAACCTGCGCGGATCGGCGGGAATGCCGAGCCGCTGGCAGATGCGCTCGATTTCGGCCTGAAGAGCCGCCAGATCGGGCGAGGACGAAGCGCCGGCCCACACCGCATGCGGCTTCTTCTGGCCGAAAGCCCCGACACCGGACAAGGTCAGCGAGAAGGAAGGGCGATGCACCCGGTCGAGAGCGTTGGCGATCTCGTCGGCGACATGGCCCTGGACGTCGCCGATGAAGCGTAACGTCAGATGGTAGTTTTCGACGTCGATCCAGCGGGCCCCGGGCAGGCCGCCCCGGAGCAGGGACAGCGAAAGGGCGGCATCACGCGGAATTTCGAGGGCGGTGAAAAGACGCGGCATGAAGAGCCTCCCTTCCTCGAATCGAAACTGTCATCCCTAGCGAATCATCGATAATCAAATGGAGCAAGTGGTTTGTTGGTCGCGGATGCAATCTACATGCAATCTAAAGCTTCCGCGGCGGAACCGGTTCCATCCGACGTCACGATCCGCCTGGCGCCGCCGCCATGGCCTTCTCGACGGTAGGCAGGATGCGTTCGACCATCAGGTCGACGCCGCGAGCACTCGGATGCAGGCCGTCCTCGAGCTGCAGGCCGGGCTGGCCGGCGACGCCGTCGAGGAAGAACGGGTAGAGCGGAACATCGTATTTGCCGGCCAGGTCGGCAAAGATGGCGTCGAAGGCGCTCTGGTAGTCGGCCCCGAGATTGGGCGCCGCCCGCATGCCGGCCAGCAGCACGGCAATCTTGCGCTCTTTGAGCCTGCCTAGCATCTCGTCCAGGTTCCGTTTCGTAATGTCGGGCGCGACGCCGCGCAGCATGTCGTTGGCGCCGAGTTCGAGGATCACCAGCTGCGTGCCCTCAGGCACCGACCAGTCGAGCCGCGCCAGGCCGCCGCTGGAGGTGTCGCCGGAGACGCCGGCATTGGCGACGATGACGTCATGGCCCTTGGCGCGAAGTGCTGCCTGCAATTTGTCGGTAAAGCCCTCGCCCGGGCCAAGGCCGTACCCCGCCATCAGGCTGTCACCGAAGCCGACGATCTTGAAAGGCGCGGCGCGCGCCGACGAGATGCCGCCGCAGATGGCGAGGAAAACGACCAGGCCTGCGGCAAAGCGGCGTTTGAAAGACATGCGGCAGGCCCCATATGACAGAGAATTCTTCCGGCGATGGCTTCCGACAGGCAGAGCCTCCCTTTCCATATAGGACGCTTTCATTTTGACAGAAGCCGTCATCGCGCTGAAAGACATATCCCTGACACTCGGCGAAGGCGCTTCGTCGGTTCATGTATTGAAGGGCGTCAGCCTCGACGTCGCGCGCGGCGAGGCGACGGGTATCGTCGGCCCGTCGGGGTCCGGCAAGTCGACATTGCTGATGGTGCTGGTCGGGCTGGAGCGGGTCGATTCCGGTACCGTGCGCATTGCCGGCGAACTGCTCAACGGTAAAAGCGAGGACCAGATCGCTTCGTTTCGCGGCCGAAACATTGGCATCGTGTTCCAGTCCTTCCACCTCATCCCCAATATGACGGCGCTCGAAAATGTCGCCGTGCCGCTGGAACTGGCCGGCCACGCCGATCCCTTCTCGGTGGCGGAGCGGGAACTGGCGGCCGTCGGCCTCAGCGACCGCGTCGCCCATTATCCCGGCGAGCTCTCCGGCGGCGAGCAGCAGCGCGTGGCGATCGCCCGGGCGCTGGCACCATCGCCGCGCATCCTGATCGCCGACGAGCCGACCGGCAATCTCGATCAGGCGACGGGGCGGCAGGTCGCCGATCTGCTGTTCGCCAAGGCCGCCGAACGCGGCATGACGCTGGTGCTGGTGACCCATGATCCGGCGCTCGCGGCGCGCTGCTCGCGCCAGGTTTCGATGCGCTCCGGCCGGATCGAGGCGCCGCCGCCGGTCAGGATCACCGCCTGATGCCGCTGGCGCGGACCTTGAAGCTTGCCATCCGCTTCTCGCTGCGCGAGATGCGCGGCGGCCTGTCCGGCTTCCTCATCTTCCTCGCCTGCATCGCGCTCGGCGTGGCGGCTATCGGCGGCGTCAATTCGGTGGCCCGCTCCATCACCGCCGGTGTCGCCGATCAGGGCCAGACGCTGCTCGGCGGCGATCTTCGCTTCCAGATCAACCAGCGCGACGCCAGCCGGGCAGAACTTGGCTTTCTCGACGGGCTGGGCGTGGTTTCGCATACCGCCGGCATGCGCTCGATGGCGCGCCTGGCTGATGGATCCGACCAGGCGCTGGTCGAGGCCAAGGCTGTCGACGAGGCCTATCCGCTCTATGGCGCGCTGGAAACCGAACCGGTGCTGACGAAGCAGGAACTGTTCGGCGGGCAGTTCGGCGTTTTCGGCGCCGCGGCACCCGATCTCTTGTTCGAACGGCTGCATCTCAAGATCGGCGACCGGCTGAAGCTCGGCACCGCCACGTTCGAACTGCGCGCCAGGCTGGTGGCCGAGCCCGACGCGGTCTCCGACGGGTTCGGCTTCGCGCCAAGGCTGATGATCTCGACCGAGGGCCTGGCCGTCACCGGGCTGATCCAACCGGGCAGCCTGGTCGAGAACGCCTACAAGGTCCGGCTGCCCGCCGGTGCCGACGAGGCGCGGCTCAAGGCCATCCAGGACCAGGCGGCCAAGGATTTTCCGCAGGCCGGCTGGTCGATCCGCACGCGCAGCAACGCCGCACCGGCGTTATCCTCCAATATCGAACGCTTCTCGCAGTTCCTGACGCTGGTCGGGCTCACCGCGCTGGTGGTCGGCGGCGTCGGCGTCGCCAATGCGGTGCGCGCCTATCTCGACGGCAAGCGCGGCGTCATCGCCACCTTCAAGAGCCTGGGGGCGTCCGGCGGCTTCGTCTTTGCCGTCTACCTCGTGCAGATCCTGATCATCGCGGCACTTGGCATCGTGCTCGGCCTGGTGCTCGGGGCGCTGATGCCGTTCGCGGCGAGTGCCGCGCTTCAGTCGGTCATTCCGGTGCCGGCGCAGGGCGGCTTCTATCCCGGCGCGCTCGCCATGGCGGCCCTGTTCGGCCTGCTGGTGACGCTGGCCTTCGCGCTGCTGCCGCTCGGCCGCGCCCGTGACGTGCCGGCAACCGCGCTGTTCCGGGAGATGGGACTGGAAGGCCGGGGCCTGCCTCGGCCCGTCTATGCCGTTTGTGCGCTCGGCATCGCGCTTTTCCTGGCAGCGCTGGCGATTCTGTTTTCGGGCGACCAGCGCATCGCCTCGATCTTCGTCGGCGCCACCGTTTTTGCTTTCCTGGTGCTGCGTCTCGTCGGCGGACTGGTGCAATGGGCAGCCCGGAAAAGCCCGCGCGTGCGCTTTGTCGCGCTGAGACTCGCCATCGGCAACATCCACCGTCCCGGGGCGCTGACGCCCTCGGTGGTGCTGTCGCTGGGGCTTGGGCTGACGCTCTTGGTGACACTGGCGCTGGTCGACGGGAATCTCAGACGCCAGATTTCCGGCAGCCTGCCGGAGCGGGCGCCGAACTTCTTCTTCGTCGACATCCAGGGCAGCGAGGTCGATGCGTTCTCCTCGCTGGTCGCGAAGGAGGCGCCCCAGGGAACGCTGGCCAAGGTGCCGATGCTGCGCGGCCGGGTCATGGCTCTCAACGGCGTCGATGTCGACAAGGTCAAGGTGCCGGCCGAGGGCGCCTGGGTGCTGAAGGGAGATCGCGGCCTGACCTATGACACCAGGCAACCGGAAAACGCGACGCTGACAGAGGGCAAATGGTGGGCCGACAACTATGCCGGCGAGCCGCTGGTTTCGTTTTCCGACAAGGAAGGCAAGGAAATCGGGCTGAAGCTCGGCGACACCATCACCGTCAATGTGCTCGGCCGCAATGTCACCGCCCGCATCGCCAATTTCCGCCAGGTCGAGTGGGAGACGATGGGCATCAATTTCGTCATGGTGTTCTCGCCCAACACATTCGCCGGCGCCCCGCATGGCTGGATAGCCACGCTCACCGAAAAGAACGCCTCGGCGGCCGACGACGCACGCGTCCTCAACGCCGTCACCCGCGCCTTCCCCGCCGTGACGACGGTGCGGGTCAAGGACGCACTCGACATCGTCAACCGGCTGGTCGGCCAGCTCGGCACGGCGATCCGGGCGGCGGCCGGCGTGGCGCTGATCGCCTCGGTTCTGGTGCTTGCCGGCGCGCTTGCCGCCGGCAACCGGGCGCGCATCCACGACGCTGTGGTGCTGAAGACGTTGGGCGCCACCCGGCGAACGCTGATCACGGCATTCTCTCTGGAATACATGCTGATCGGACTGGCCACCGCCATCTTCGCGCTCGCCGCCGGCAGCGCCGCCGCCTGGTTCGTGGTCGCACGCATCATGACGCTGCCATCGCATTTCATGCCCGAGGTGGCGGTGGCGACGATTGCCTTTTCGCTGGTGATCACGGTCGGCATCGGCCTTGCCGGCACCTGGCGGGTGCTCGGCCACAAGGCGGCACCCGTGCTGCGAAACCTCTGATTCGCCGGCGGGCGCCGCCTGCCCGGGTTAAATCTTGGTAAGAATGCCGTCCGAAACGGCCGGCGAAGCGGCATTTTGGCCTGTCACGAACCGTTACACCCGGTTACGGTCTTGTTCTTGACGCGAATAACCATCATATTCCGCGCAGGCATGCTGGAGCCCCCCAGCGGCGCCTGGGTCCGCAAGAGGCCCGACACCGGACGGGGCAGAAGCAACGAGGATTTCCAATGGCTGATCCCATTCGCAACTATCAGACGTCGGCGGTGCCCGGCGTCCGCGCCGACATCGACCAGGGTCTGCGCGCCTACATGATCAAGGTCTACAATCTGATGGGGCTTGGCCTGCTCATCACCGGCCTTGCCGCCGTCGGCACGATCATGCTGGCCACCACCACCGATCCGGCTTCGGCCGTCGCGACGCTGCCGAGCGGCGAGATGCTGACCTCGTTCGGCTACGCGATCTTCGGTTCGCCGCTGCGCTGGGTTGTCATGCTGGCGCCGCTGGCCGCCGTGTTCTTCCTGTCGTTCAGGATCCAGTCGATGAGCGTCGCCGCCGCGCAGACCACCTTCTGGGTCTATGCCGGTCTGGTCGGCCTGTCGCTGTCGTCGATCTTCCTGGTCTACACCACGGCAAGCATCTCGCAGACCTTCTTCGCCACCGCCGCGGCCTTCGGCGCGCTGTCGCTGTTCGGCTACACCACCAAGCGCGACCTGTCGGCGATGGGCTCGTTCCTGATCATGGGCGTGTTCGGCATCATCATCGCCTCGGTGATCAACATCTTCCTGCAGTCGTCGGCACTGACCTTCGCCGTCTCGGCGATCGGCGTACTGGTCTTCGCCGGCCTCACCGCCTACGACACGCAGAAGATCAAGGAGATGTATTTCGAGGGCGACGCTTCCGATGTCGCGGGCCGCAAGGCCATCATGGGCGCGCTGTCGCTCTACCTCGATTTCATCAACCTCTTCATGTTCCTGCTCCAGTTCATGGGCGACCGCCGCTAAGCGGTATTGGACCATCGACTCCTGGAAGGGCGGCCCAACGGCCGCCCTTTTCTTTTAAGCGGGCCTCTGCTGTTATCGAAAGCACAAAAGAGGCTTGCATAAAGAATGAGCAACATCGCGATCAGGCCGGCGACCCCGGCCGACCTCGACGCCATAACCGAAATCTACGCCGACGCGGTCGCCAACGGCACGGCGAGCTATGAACTGGAACCGCCCAGCCGCACCGAGATGGGGACGCGATTCGCCGCGCTCGCGGCCGGCGGCTTTCCCTATCTGGTGGCGGAAAAGGCAGGCGCCGTGCTTGGCTATGCCTATGCCGGCGCCTTCCGGCCGCGCCCGGCCTATCGCTTCATCGTCGAGGATTCGGTCTATGTCGCGCCTGACGCCAAGGGCCAGGGTGTCGGCCTGAAGCTGATGCAAAGCCTGGTCGCGGCGGTCGAGGCGGCGGGCTTTCGCCAGATCGTCGCGGTGATCGGCGATGGCCGCGCCGACAGCGCCTCGGTCAGGTTGCACGAGAAGCTCGGCTTCCGTCATTCCGGCCGCCTCGAAGGCTCCGGCTACAAGCACGGGCGCTGGTTGGACACGGTATTCATGCAGCTGTCGCTCAACGGCGGGGCATCGCTGCCACCCGATCCGGATTCGCTGCCGGAGCGGAAGTTCCGGAAGGGGGAACTGAAGAATTGAGGAATAGGACACGCGGCGCCTGACGTAAGCGCCCCTTTCCTTCGTTCCTCAATTCTTCAGTTCGCAATTCACCCCTATACCAGCTTCAGCTTGCTGTCGAAGACGCCGAGCACGCGGCCAAGCTCCTGGCCGCGTTTGAGGATGCGCCCGCCCGCCGCGATGACGGCGAAGGCGCCTTGCTTGCGCGCCAGTTTCGGATCCTTGACGATCTGGAACAGCGGCACTTCGCTGGCACGGCGGAAGACGGAAAAGACAGCGCGGTCGGTGAGGTGATCGATGGCGTAGTCGCGCCATTCATTGGCCGCGACCATGCGTCCGTAAAGCCTGAGGATCTGGTCCAGTTCGCGCCGGTCGAAGCGGACCGGCTGGTCGAGGCGTGCGCTGCGCGCCTCGTGCAGCGGGATCAATATTGCGGATGCGTCTCCATCCCCCATCCCGCCGCCGTCATCGATCATGCCTGCCTCGATCCTTAAAAATGAATCTTTGCCAACCAAGGTTGGCCCCTTCGCATCGCAATTGCAAGAGCCGGAGAAGCGAAGGCAGCGGAGCGCCGTTTCCGTTGCGTCCAGTCACGTTTGTGAAACGCATGTTGGAATTGGTGATGCTTCGCCACATTTCCGCCTTTTTTTATCCGCGCTCCTGCCCCAATGTCCGACGAATTTACCGGCGTTGCCTGAGACGGTTCGGTCCGGCACCGGCTCGTAAACCCCAAGCCCCCCGCCCACGGGTCTGCGTCGGATCGAACCAACCTCGGCCTTTCCTCGGAAAAGCCAGGTGCGACGATCCCAAAACCTAAATGACCGACGTCAGAAGCAAGCTGACGTCGGTTTTTTCGTTTTTGGGCCTTGCACCCGGGACTGCGCGCCGACGGCATCGGCGTAGGGCCGAAAGCGGCCAACCCCGCGTGGCCATTCAATTCTGCCGACCGTGCTTGCCATTTTCCGTTTCACTTAATAGGGTGTTAAGTGAGAACGGAGACGACAATGCCACACGCATCGGGCTCCCCAGTAAAACAGTTGAATGGCGGCGCGGCCGTGCCGGAGGCCGGCGGCGTCGGCCCTCGTATCAAGGCATTGCGCATGGCGCGGCGCGTCTCGCTGCGCCAGCTTGCCGACATGACGGGCACCACGGCGAGCTTCATCAGCCAACTCGAGCGCAATCTGTGCGGCGCCAACACCGGCACGCTGCTCAAGATCGCCGCCGCTCTCGATCTCGGCATCAACGATCTGTTCGAGGACAATGCGCGTCCCCTGCACAAGGTGCTGAGGCGCGAGGAGCGGCCGGTCGTTCCGGTCGGCCTCCAAGGCCGCAAGATGCTCCTGTCGCGGCGGCCGATCCATCAATTCGAAGTCTATGCCGGCCATTTCGAGGTTGGCGGCTCGACCGGCGACGAGACCTATGTGCATGGCGGCGAGCACGAAATGTTCATGGTGCTCAAGGGCACCGTCGAACTGACGCTTGCCGACGAGCGCCATCTGATGCGCGAGGGCGACAGCGTCGAATACGCAACCTCGGTGCCGCACCGGACCGTCAATGTCGGCGACACGCCGGCCGAGGTGCTCTGGATCATCGCGCCGCCGACCGCCGGCGCGCTCGAACTCGATCGATACAGGCCCGGAAACCGCTCGCATCCGGGTGAATGAAAACAATGCGAGTTCTGCAAATGGGAGAGATGATCATGAAACTGAAATTTGGACATGCGGCGGCCGTCGCCGTGCTTATGGCGGCCACCGCCGCGCTCGCGCAATCCAAGCCGGTGGCGGGAGAGGTCGCCGAAGGCTCGCTGAAGGGCAAGACGCTGACCCTCGTTTCCTATGGCGGCATCTATCAGGACGGCCAGGCGGCGGCACTCAAGGAGTTCGTCGACAAGTCCGGCGTCAAGCTGCTCAACGACGGCCCGACGGAGATCGCCAAACTGCAGGCGCAGGTCGAGTCCGGCAATGTGACCTGGGACGTCGTCGATACCGACGACCTGCCGCCCTATGTCTATTGCGGCAAGCTGTTCCAGAAGCTCGATCTGACGAAGCTCGACGTCTCGAAAATCCCGGAAGGCCAGGTCGGCGAATGCTCGGTGCCGGCGATGAACTACGGTGTCGTGCTGATGTACAACAAGGAAAAGTACGGGGATAATCCGCCCAAGAGCTGGGCCGACTTCTTCGATACCCAAAAATTCCCCGGCGTGCGTGGCATCGACGGCTCCGGCAGCCCGACCGGCGGCCTGCTGGAACAGGCTTTCAAGGTTGCCGGCGGCGATCCGAAGGCGATGACGGTGGCCGATATCGACAAGGCCATCGATGTGGTCCGCAAGCTCGGCCCCGACACGATCTTCTGGAAGACGGGTGCCGAATCGCAGCAGCTCGCCGAATCCGGCGAGGCCGACATGCTGATGATGTGGACGGGCCGCGCCATGACGGCGGTCAAGAACGGTGCCAAGTACGCGCCCGCCTGGCAGGATTGGCTGGTGGTGATGGACCAGATGACGATTCCGGTCGGCGTCAAGGATACGGATGCGTCCTACGCGCTGCTCAATGCCTATCTCGGCAAGCATGCCCAGGAGATATTGGCGGAGAAGACCTCCTACACGCCGATCAACAACGACGCGCAGCCCAAGGTCGACGCTTCCGTCGCCGCCTACCTGACCAATACGCCTGAACGCCAGAAGCAGGGCTACAAGCAGAACTTCAAGTTCTGGGTCCCGAACTTTGCGGTGGCGCAGGAGAAGTGGTCGGCGCTGATGGCCGGCAACTGACCGGCTGACGGGAAGCAAGGGCCGTGAGCGCGTCCGAGCCAATCATTCCGGCCGCCGAAAGGCGCAGGGCATGGCGGCCGTTCGCGCTCGCGTTGCCGGCCCTGGTCCTGCTTTTCGCGGTGATCGGCTATCCGCTGCTGACCATCGTGCTGCGCAGCCTGTCGGAACCGGAGTGGGGAGCGCAGAACTATGTCTGGTTCTTCAGTGCGCCGATCAACCTTGTCGTGCTCCAGCGGACCTTCGTCATTTCGGCGTGGGTCACGCTGGTGTGCGTGGTTTGCGCTTATCCCTACGCCTATCTGATGACCGCGGTCGGGCCGCGCGTTCGGCTGGTGCTGCTCTTGTGTGTGCTGATCCCGTTTTGGGTGAGCGGCGTGGTGCGCACCTTGTCCTGGGTGATCCTGCTCCAGGATTCAGGCGTCATCAACTCGGTCCTGCGGTCGCTCGGGCTTGGTGGCGTCAGGCTGATCCGCACCCAGACGGGCGTGGTCATCGGCATGGCGCAGGTGCTTTTGCCGTTCATGATCCTGCCGCTCTATTCGGTCATGAAAGGCATCGATCTCAGGCTGATGCGCGCGGCGCAAAGCCTTGGCGCGCGGCCGTCCCGCGCCTTCTTCACCATCTACCTGCCGCTGTCGCTGCCGGGCGTCTATGCCGGGGCGATCATCGTCTTCATCCTGGCGCTCGGCTTCTACATCACGCCGGCTTTGCTCGGCGGTCCGCGTTCGACCATGCTGTCCACCCTGGTGCAGACACAGGTGCTCAGCCTGCTGCAATGGGGCCGTGGCGGCGCCATGGGCGTGGTGCTGCTGGTCACGACCTTCGTGCTGCTGGCGCTCGCCGCGCCCGTCATGCGGTCCCGGTACCGGGAAGCGGAGCGGCGCTGATGGAGATGAAGCCGCTCACCCGCGTCATCCTCGGCCTTGTCTGCGTGCTGGTGGCCATATGGCTGGTGGCCCCGACGCTGGTCGTGGTGCCGATGTCGTTCAACGAGAACAAGTCGCTGGCGTTTCCGCCGCAGGGCTTTTCCTGGCAATGGTACCAGAATTTCGCCACCAACCCGGACTGGTCGAACAGCTTCCTCAATTCGCTGAAGGTCGCCTCGATCGTTGCCGTGCTGGCAACGGTCCTCGGCACGCTTGCCGCCTTCGGCCTCGACCGCATGAAGGCGCGGCCGGCAAACCTGCTGCGCATGCTGATGTTGACGCCGATGGTGGTGCCGGGCGTGGTGCTGGCCATCGGCATCTACGCGGTCTATCTCGATACGCGGCTCGTCGGCACGCTGCTCGGCTTCGTGCTCGCCCACACCATCCTTGCGCTGCCTTTCGTGCTGATTGCCGTCTCGGCCAATCTCGAAGTGTTCGACAGGCGGCTCGAGACAGCCGCGGCGAGCCTCGGCGCCAACGCGCTCACTACCTTCCGCACGGTGACGCTGCCGCTGATCGCACCCGGCGTGCTGTCGGGCCTGCTGTTCGCCTTCGCCACCTCCTTCGATGAGATCGTCGTGTCGCTGTTCATCACCAATCCCTACCTCAAGACATTGCCGGTGCAGATCTTCGCTTCCATCACGCGCGATGCCGACCCGACGGTCGCGGCCGTCGGCACGATCCTGTTGTTCGCCACCACGATCCTGATCGGCGGCGGCATGCTTCTTCTTGGCCGCGAGCGGAAGGGACGCCAATGACCTCGGGGCAAGAGAGCAGGGGCGCGGCGATCGATCTCAGGTCGGTCAGCAAGGCCTATGGCAGCTTCAAGGCGCTGGACGGCGTGTCGCTGCACATCGAGGCCGGCGAGTTCATGACGCTGCTTGGACCAAGCGGCTCCGGCAAGACGACGACGCTCAACGTCGTCGCCGGCTTCACCGAGGCCAGTTCCGGCGCGCTGGAAGTGGGCGGCAAGAGCGTCGTCGGCGTGCCGGCGCACAAGCGCAACATCGGCGTCGTCTTCCAGCATTACGCGCTGTTTCCCCATATGACGGTGAGCCGCAACGTCGCCTATCCGCTCGCCTTGCGCGGCGTGGCGGGAGCCGAGCGCGAACGCCGGGTGCGCCAGGCGCTCGACATGGTCAAGATGGCGGATTTCGGCCATCGCTTCCCCAGCGAGCTTTCGGGCGGCCAGCAGCAACGCGTGGCGCTGGCCCGCGCCATCGTCTTCGATCCGCCGCTGCTGTTGATGGACGAGCCGCTCGGCGCACTCGACAAGAAACTGCGCGAATGGCTGCAGCTCGAGATCAAGCGCATCCACCGCGAACTCGGCACCACTTTCGTCTATGTAACGCACGACCAGGAAGAGGCGCTGGTGCTGTCGGATCGCATCGCCGTGTTCAACCGGGGCCGCATCGAACAGATCGGTACCGGGCGCGAGCTGTATGATGAACCGGCGACGCTGTTCGTTGGCAAGTTCATCGGCGATTCCACCGTGCTGCGCGGGGCCGCCGCCACCTCGGGCCAGGAGACGGCGATCGAGATATCAGGCCAGACGGTGACGACCGCCAAGCGTCTCGCCAATGGCGGCAGGCCGGTCATGCTGCTGCGCCCCGAAAAGCTGGCGCTCGCCCGCCCTGGTGCTGGCGGCGACGGCCGCAACCGGCTCACGGGCCGTATTGGCGAAGCCATCTATCTCGGCTCCGGCTCAAAATACGAGGTCGACCTGGCCGACGGCTCGAAAGCCATCGTGCGCTCGACGCTGGAAGCAGACAGTTTCGCCATCGGGGACGAGGTCGAGGTGCTGTTCGCCGGCGCCGACGTGAAGCTGCTCGCCGACGACGACAAGGCTGACCTGACGCTCACCTGATTTCGGAACGGATTTCAAAAATGCAAGCCAAGCACAATGGCGACGTGTCGTTCTGGTATGCCGATATCGGCGGCGTGCCGGCCTATCGGCCGTCCTTGCCCGGCGACATCGAGGCAGATGTGTGCATCGTCGGCGCCGGCTACACCGGCCTGTGGACCGCCTATTATTTGAAGAAGGCGCAACCTGCGCTGCGCATCGCCATGGTCGAGAAGGAGTTCGCGGGCTTCGGCGCGTCGGGCCGCAATGGCGGCTGGCTGTCGGGCGGCTTCAGCTGGTCGCGCGAGAAATACGCAAAGACCTCCTCGCGCGGCGCGGTGATCGACATGCAGCGCGCCATGTTCGGCACGGTCGATGAGGTGATCGCGGTGACGGAAGCCGAAGGCATCGACGCCGATATCCGCCGCGTCGACAACATCACCGTCGCCACCAACGCGGCACAATTGCAGCGCGCCAAGGCCGAATACGAGGAGCTGCTGCGCTGGGAGATGCCGCCGGAGCGGCTGGCCTTCCTCGACGCGCGGGAGGCGCGTCAGCGCATCGCCATCGACAAGGTGCTGGGCGCCTTCGTCGTGCGCAACGTCGCGCGTGTCCAGCCGGCGAAGCTGGTGCAAGGCCTGGCCGCGGCTGTCGAGCGGCTTGGCGTGCCGATCTACGAGCAGACGCAGGTGCTGGCGATCGAGAAGGGCAAGGTCACCACCAGCAGAGGCATCGTGCGGGCAGGGAAGATCATCCGCGCCACCGAAGGCTTCACGGCTGGCATTCCCGGCTACGAGCGTCTCTGGCTGCCGCTGAACAGCGCCATCGTGGTGACCGAGAAGCTGCCGCAAGAACTGTGGGACCAGATCGGCTGGAACGGTTACGAGGTGTTGGGCGATGCCGCTCACACCTATTGCTACGCGCAGCGCACGCGCGAAGGCCGCATCGCCATGGGCGGCCGTGGCGTGCCCTACCGCTTCGGTTCGCGCACCGATGTGCGCGGCCGGACCCAGCAGGCGACCATCGACCAGTTGCACGAGGTGCTGACCAGGCTGTTGCCGCAGACCAAGGGCGTGCGTCTCGACCATGCCTGGTGCGGGACGCTTGGGGTGCCGCGCGACTGGTGCACCACTTCAGGCTTCGACCGGGAAAGCGGCATCGGCTGGGCCGGCGGCTATGTCGGGCTCGGGGTTTCCAGTTCCAACCTGTCAGGCCGCACCTTGCGCGACCTCGTGCTCGGCCACGACACCGAGTTGACCCGGCTGCCCTGGGTCAACCGCACGGTCAAGAAATGGGAACCGGAACCACTGCGCTGGCTCGGCGTGCATACAATGTACCAGCTCTATCGCATCGCCGACCGGCGTGAAGCAAACGGCCTGGACCGGACCTCGCGCCTTGCGGCCTTCGCCGATCGCCTGACCGGACACTGAAAGCATTCGAGCAGGAAATGTGCGGTTTCCGTCTGGAATTGCGCCGAACCCGTGACCTTACAGCTTACGATCGAGGGAGGCCTCGGATCCCGGTTTGTGGATGAAAGCCGCACCCAGGATGGGGCCTGGCAGGCCATCCTTGCCGACCGACTGCAACAGCACGGCGCAGCCGCCTTTCTTGGTGATCTCGCTCAGCGGAAATTCGTAGCGCTGCGCCTTGCCATGCCACATGCCGGCGGTCTGGATCCCGGTGACCGCGTTCCAATAGGTCATCTTGCGGCCGGAGTTCTCGCCCTGGCCGATCTTGACCGTCTGCGGCGCGTCGAAATAGACGATGACGACATGGGCGTCGTTCGGGCCGGTGCCGGCGTCACCTGCATCGATGATCACACGGTCGCCGGTGCGGCTGACCTTGATGGGCACACGCATGCCTTCGCCGGCACGGGCCATGCGGGCAAGCGCGCCGTCGACCTCACCGCGATTGGCGCCGTTGACATGCATGCGGCCGTTCAGGACGGCCTGCGGCGTATAGACCGAACGGCTGCTGAAATAGCGCATATAGTCATATTGCCGCTCGGTGTTTTCCTTGTGGCTCAGCGTGTCCTTCCAGCCGAGATAGTCCCAGTAATCGACGTGATAGGCGAGTGCGACAAGGTCTTGCCTCGTGGCGAGTTCGGCGAAGAACGCGTCCGCCGGCGGGCAGGAACTGCAGCCCTGGCTGGTGAACAGTTCGACCACGCCGAGCGGCCTGTCGGATTTTTCGGCCTGGGCCCTTTCGGGCTCGCTGGCATGCCCAGCGCCGGCAAAAGCCGAGAAGGCCAGCGCGAAGGCTGCCAGCCACAATGATCGTCGCGAGGCCATGACCATTCCAATTCCCGCCGGTGATGCCGGCTTTGTTCTGCTTTGCCGAAATATGTGGCAGAACGGGAAGTCAACGGGAAGTCACGTTGCGGTGAAATTTTACCGCTGCAATCGTGAGGTAAGGCCGCAATAGGAGCAGCCGCTGCATTTCAAGGCGTGGTTCGATTGAGCGGCGGCATCATCGCCATGCGGCAGGTTCTCCTCACCGCCATCGATCTCTATTGCGAACGCACCGGCCCTGGACTTTGGTCCGGGCCGTTCAATGCTTCGACGACCTTGCCTTCATCGCGGCAGGACTGTGCGGCATGCTGGTCTGCTGTGCCGCGGCAGGGGAGTAGCGAGTAGTGAGCAGGGGCGTCCCCTGCATCCCACTCGCTACTCGCTGTTTTCTAGGCCGCCAGATCGCGCAGCACGTACTGCAAGATGCCGCCGTTCTTGAAGTAGTCGAGCTCATCCAGCGTATCGATGCGGCAGATGATCGGCACGTTCTTCACCGTGCCGTCGCCATAGGTGATCTTGGCGGTCATCGTCTGGCGCGGCTTGATGGCGCTCAATCCGTCGATCTCGACCAGCTCGTCGCCCTTGAGGTTGAGGGAAGCCCATGAGGTGCCTTCCTCGAAGACGAAGGGGATGACGCCCATGCCGACCAGGTTCGAACGATGGATGCGCTCGAAGGACTGGGCGATGACGGCGCGGACACCGAGCAGGTTGGTCCCCTTTGCCGCCCAGTCGCGCGACGAGCCGTTGCCGTATTCGACGCCGGCGAAAATGACCAGCGGCACGCCTTCCTTCTTGTACTGCATCGCCGCGTCGTAGATCGATTCCTCTTCCTTGCTGGGATAGTGGATGGTGTAGCCGCCCTCGCGGCCGTTCTCGCCCAGCATGTGGTTGCGGATGCGGATGTTGGCGAAGGTGCCGCGCATCATCACCTCATGGTTGCCGCGCCGCGTGCCGTACTGGTTGAAGTCGGCGACGCCGACGCCATGGTCGGTGAGGTATTTGCCGGCCGGCGAGGCGGCCTTGATCGAACCCGCCGGCGAGATGTGGTCGGTGGTGATCTTGTCGCCGAACAGGCCGAGCACCCGGGCGCCCTTGATGTCGCCGATCTTGCCGAAACCCGTGGTCATGCCGGCGAAGTAGGGCGGGTTCTGCACATAGGTCGAATTGTTGTCCCAGGCATAGGTCTGGCCTTCCGGCGCCTTGACGTTCTGCCAGTACTCGTCGCCCTTGAAGACGTCGGCATATTTGCGGGCGAACAGCTCGCGGGTGACGTTCTTCTCGATGAACTCCTGGATCTCGGCCGAGCTCGGCCAGATATCCTTGAGATAGACCGGATTGCCGTTCCTGTCGTCGCCGAGCGGCTCCGTGGTCAGGTCCTTGGTCACGGTGCCGGCCAGCGCATGCGCCACGACCAGCGGCGGCGACGCCAGGTAGTTCGCCTGCACGTCGGGCGAGACGCGGCCTTCGAAGTTGCGGTTGCCGGAGAGCACCGCGGCGGCAATCAGGCCCTTGTCGTTGATGGTTTTTGAGATCGGAGCGGGCAGCGGGCCGGAATTGCCGATGCAGGTGGTGCAGCCGAAGCCGACCAGGTTGAAGCCGATCTGGTCGAGCTCCTTCTGCAGGCCCGACTTTTCCAGATATTCCGCCACCACCTGGCTGCCGGGGGCCAGCGAGGTCTTTACCCACGGCTTCTGCTTCAGGCCAAGGCGGTTGGCGTTGCGGGCAAGCAAGCCCGCGCCGATCAGCACTGATGGGTTCGAGGTGTTGGTGCAGGAGGTGATGGCGGCGATGACGACGTCGCCATGGCCGAGGTCATGGTCGGTGCCTTCGACCGCATAGCGCTTGGAGATTTCCGCCGCCTTCTTGTATTCGGTGTCCATCGCCTTGGCGAAGCCGGCCGGAATGCCTTCCAGCGCGACACGGCCCTCGGGGCGCTTGGGACCGGCCATCGACGGCACGACGCTGTCCAGCTCCAGTTCGAGCAGGTCGGTGAAGACCGGGTCGGCGGAGCCGGCCTCGCGCCACATGCCTTGCGCCTTGGAATAGGCCTCGACCAGGGCGATGCGGTCCTCGCTGCGGCCTGACATTGTGAGATAGCGGATGGTTTCGGAATCGACCGGGAAGAAACCGCAGGTGGCGCCGTATTCGGGCGCCATGTTGCCGATGGTGGCGCGGTCGGCCAGCGTCATGTTGGACAGGCCGGGGCCGAAGAACTCGACGAACTTGCCGACGACGCCCTTCTTGCGCAGCATCTGGGTGACGGTCAGCACGAGGTCGGTGGCGGTGACGCCCTCCTTGAGCTTGCCGGTGAGGCGGAAGCCGATGACTTCCGGCAGCAGCATGGAGACCGGCTGGCCTAGCATGGCCGCCTCGGCCTCGATGCCGCCGACGCCCCAGCCGAGCACGCCAAGGCCGTTGATCATGGTGGTGTGCGAATCGGTGCCGACGCAGGTGTCGGGATAGGCGGTGGTTTCGCCGTCCTCGGTGTTGGTCCACACCACCTGGCCGAGATATTCGAGATTGACCTGGTGGCAGATGCCGGTGCCGGGCGGCACGACGCGGAAGTTGCGGAACGCCTGCTGGCCCCATTTCAGGAACTTGTAGCGCTCTTCGTTGCGCTCATATTCGAGCTCGACATTGCGGGCGAAGGCCATCGGCGTGCCGAACTCGTCGACGATGACGGAATGGTCGATGACAAGGTCGACCGGCACCAGCGGATTGATCTTCTGCGGATCGCCGCCGAGCGAAGCCATGGCGTCGCGCATGGCGGCGAGGTCGACCACGGCCGGGACGCCGGTGAAATCCTGCATCAGCACGCGGGCCGGGCGATAGGCGATTTCGACGCCGGCGGTGCCCTTGTCGGTCAGCCAGCCGGCCACCGCCTGGATGCTCTCCTTGGTGACGGAGCGGCCGTCCTCGTTGCGCAGCAGGTTTTCCAGCAGCACCTTCATCGAATAGGGCAGCTGGGCAATGCCGGTGAGGCCGTTCTTCTCGGCCTCGACGAGGTCGAAATAGACATACTCGGCGTCGCCCGCTTTCAGCGTGCGGCGGCAATTGAAACTGTCGAGGGATTTTGACACGTGCGATCCGTCCTTGTCTGTTCAGCCTGAAAGGGAACGGACGCCGATGGCATGCAATCACGCGCAAAGGTGCGGGTACGGCCATTTCCGCTGTCCGTTCCCAAGCAACCCGAGCCGTTCAAGGCGGCGCGTGCGCTGGTTCGGCGCTAATTCTGTTCCCGCGCCGACCGCTGGCACGGATGCCCCGCATATAGAGAATTTTCTGGAATAGTTCTAGACAGTTGCTGAGCAAATTTGTGCGATGCGGCAGCGCTCGCGAAACACTGATTTCAGGGCAGGCGAGGGATGCGGCTTATCGCCGAAAATCTGGGCGGCGAACGCGGCGGCGAGCCGGTTTTCTCCGGCATCGGCTTTGTCCTCGATCAGGGCCGGGCCCTGGTCGTCACCGGGCCGAACGGTTCGGGCAAATCGACCTTGCTCAGGGTGGTCGCCGGCCTGCTGCCGAAAACCGAGGGCCGGCTGCTGCTCGAAGGCGGCGGCGACGAGTTCCCTTCGATCGGCTCGGCCTGCCACTATCTCGGCCATCAGAACGCGATGAAGACGGCGCTGAGCGTGACCGAGAATTTGCGCTTCTGGCGGGAGTTCCATGGCGAAGGCCGGCTCGATGTGGAGGAGGCGCTGGAAACGGTCGAGCTCGGCGGCATCGGCCATTTGCCGTTCGGCTATCTCTCGACCGGGCAAAGACGCCGCGCGGCGATCGCGAGACTCTTGGTCAGCCATCGGCCGCTGTGGCTGCTCGATGAGCCGACGGCAGGGCTGGACAAGGCTTCGGAGGGGAGATTCGCGGGGCTGATGCGCGGGCATTGCGAGGAAGGCGGGATGATCGTGGCGGCGACGCATCTGCCGCTGGGATTGGAAGGGGCGAAAGAGTTGGCGATGGGGGAGGCCTTTTGATGACTGCACCCTACGGCGCCCCCCTTCTTCAACAGGGGACCACATCGTAATGTGGTCCCTCTTCCTGCGCGACATCCGCCTCTCCATCCGCGCCGGCGGCGGCGCGCTGACGGGCGTCATCTTCTTCCTCGCCGTCATCGCCACCATCCCTTTCGGCGTTGGGCCGGATCTCAAGCTGTTGGCCCGCATCGGTCCGGCGATCCTGTGGATCGGCGCGCTGCTTGCCTGCCTGCTCGGCCTCGACCGGCTGTTCCAGGCCGATCGCGAGGACGGTTCGCTCGATCTCCTGGTGCTCGGCAACGACCGGCATATGCTGGCGCTGACGGTGCTGGTGAAGTGCGTCGCGCATTGGGCGGGCAGCGTCCTGCCGCTGGTGGTCGCGGCCCCCCTGCTCGGCCTGTTCATGAACATGGAACCGTTGGCCATAGGCGCCACGGCGCTGACGCTGCTGGTCGGCACGCCGGCAATCACCTTCATCGGTGCCGTGGGCGCCGCGGTGGCGGTGGCGCTGCCGCGTGGCGGCCTCTTGATCTCGGTGCTGGTGCTGCCGCTGACCATACCGGTGCTGATCTTCGGCGTTTCGGCGAGCTATGGCGCGACGGCCAATCCCGATCCATTCCTGCAGCCCTTCCTCATTCTTGCCGCGCTGACGCTGTTTCTTGGTGTGCTGGGGCCGACCGCAGCGGCGCTGGCGCTGCGCCACGGCACCGATTGAGGCGCCAGAGGTCTGAAGGCTGCGGCGTGGCGGCCGATTGCGAAGCCGCCGGCGCGCGGCTAAGGGAAGACATGATCGAACGAGGCGGAAAGACCCGGCTGGAACGAGACGCGGCGATGGAGCGGCGCGCATGAGCGCGCATGCGCTCTACGTCGCGGCGGCCTACGCGATCACCGCCGTGGCGCTGGCCGGGCTGATCGGCTGGATCCTCATCGATCAGCGGGCGCGCAAGCGCGAACTCGCCGAACTCGAGGCGGCTGGCGTGCGCCGCCGTTCCGACAAGGCAGCCAAGCCATGAGCACAGGGACGGAAACGCCGACGCCGGCCCGTCGTCGCCTGTTCGTATTCTTGCCGCTGCTGGTCTTCCTCGGACTGGCCGGACTGTTCCTGTCGCAGCTCTTGTCGGGACGCGATGTCTCGGAAGTGCCGTCGGCGCTCATCGGCCTGCCGGCGCCGCGGACCAACTTGCCGCCCCTGGAGGGCAGCAATCTGCCCGGGCTCGATTCGAAAGCCTTCGCCGGCAAGGTCACGCTGGTCAACGTGTTTGCGTCCTGGTGCGCACCATGTCGGGAAGAGCACCCGGTGCTGCTGGCGCTGGCGCAGGACAAAAGGTTCGCGATGGCGGCGCTGAATTACAAGGACCGGCCGGAAAACGCCCGCCGCTTCCTCGGCGACCTCGGCAATCCGTTCCAGGCGATCGGGGTCGACGAAGCCGGCCGCACTGCGATCGACTGGGGCGTCTATGGCGTGCCGGAAACCTTCGTCATCGGCAAGGATGGCAAGATAGCCTACAAACATGTCGGCCCGCTGACGCCGGAGTCCGCCAAGGAACTTCTGCTGCCGCAGATCGACAAGGCGCTGGCCAGGCCGAACTGAAGCCACGTCGAAGACCTGATCTCTCTTGGTTTGTACACGTATATGGTTGAAGCGGAGCGGATGGCTCCGCGCCACCTCAATTCGGCCCACCCGGCCGTGGCGGCGACAGCACATCCTCGGCCGAGAGCACCCGCGCTTCCGAGGGCAGCATGATGGGGATGCCGTCGCGCACCGGATAAGCGAGCTTGGCGACCCGCGAGACCAGCTCGCCGCGCTCGGGGTCCCAGGCCAGCGGCCCCTTGGTCAGCGGGCAGGCCAGGAGTTCCAGCAGCTTCGGGTCAACATTGGTCTTCTTTCCGTCGCGCCCATCCGCCATTGGGTCCTCTTCCGGTTTCACGCCCAGCCTGTCAGCCAGGATGCAGGATCTATCGAGATCGGTCGGGCCGTTATTTGCGGGCCGGCTGGATATCGACGCATTCCTACTGCAGGCTCGAGCCAAAATCCTCATTCTCGCGCGCCAGCGTCATCTCGGTGATGGCGATCAGCGTTTCGGCCCTGGTTTTCAGGTCCGCGGCCTCGAGCAATGCCTGCTTCTCGGCCGGTCCGTAGGGCGCCATCATCGACAGCGCGTTGACCAGCATGGCGTTTTCGGCGCGGCTGACGCTCTCCCAGTCGGCTTCCAGGTCATTGGCCTGCAGATAGGCGCGAAAGGCTCTGAGCAGCGCCGGCCGGTCGATTTCATCAGCCGCCTGCTCTTCGTCGAGATCGGCGAGGAAGGGCGCCGGCTTCGCCTGGCGGAACGGCGTCTTGACCGTCAGCTCGTGGGCGACGCGGAACCGGCACACGCCTTGCAGCGAGATCAGGTAGCGGCCGTCGCCGGTCTCGGAAAAGGCGATGATGCGACCGATGCAGCCGACGTTGCAAAGCTCCGGCTCGCCATCCTCGCGCAATGCGCCATTGAGGCCGGGCTGGATGACGCCGACGAGCCGCGAGCCGGCGACGGCCTCGTCCACCATCTGCAGGTAGCGCGGCTCGAAGATGTTGAGCGGCATGCGGCCGCCCGGCAGCAGCAGCGCGCCTTCGAGCGGAAAGAGCGGGATCGTCGATGGCAGATCCTTGGCGAGCCGGTAATGCGCGTTTCCCGCTTGCACCTCGTTCCTCCGATCGCTTCCCTTGCGAAGCGTCAATCCTGCCCTGTCCTATCTGGCGCACAGGCCTGGCGCCACAAGCCCTTGCGACAAAACAACCGTAACCGGCTCAGGAAAACAGCAATGCCGACAATTTGCGGCGCGCGGCAAGCGTCGCCTCGTCGGTCATGCCCCAGGCCTCGAACAGCTGCAGCAACTGCGTCCTGGCGCCATCCTCGTTCCAGCTCCGGTCGGCCTTGATGATGGCCAGCAGATTGTCGGCGGCCGCCGTGCGATCGCCCATGGCGTTCTGGATCATCGCCAGGTCGAAACGGGCCTGATGGTCCTTGGGGTTTTCCGCAAGCCGCCGCTCGAACTCGGCCGGATTGCCCAGCGCCGCCGCCTGCGCGGCCAGCGCGATCTTGGCGCGCAGGGCAGCCAGCGGCGGTGCGTCCTTCTTGGCCTCCGGCGCCGTTGCCAGGAGCGCCTCGGCACCCTCGGTATCGCCGGCCTCGAACAGCAGGTCGCCCAGCCCGCCAATCGCCTCGATCGTTTCCGGCGCCTGCGCCAGGATGGCATCGTAGATATCGGCCGCGGTCTGCATGTCGCCGGCGTCGCGCGCCTCCGCCGCCGCGGCCAGGGCCTCGGCCACCGGCGGCGCGCCATTGCCCTTGCCGCCGACCTTGGTGATGAATTCGTTGATCTGGCTCTCGGGAACGGCGCCCATGAAGCCGTCGACCGGCTGGCCGTCCTTGAAGGCGATGACCGCCGGTATCGACTGGATGCCGAGCTGGCCGGCGATCGAGGGATGGTCGTCGATGTTCATCTTGACCAGCTTGACCTTGCCACCGGCGGCCTTGACCGCCTTTTCCAGCTGCGGAGTGAGCTGCTTGCAAGGTCCGCACCACGGCGCCCAGAAGTCGACCAGCACCGGCTGGCGGCGCGATTCCTGGATGACGTCGGCGGCAAAGGCCGCGGTCGTCGTGTCCTTGATGACATCGCCGGTGGTAGGGCCGGCGGTGGGGCCGGCGGCTGGGGGCGCGGACGTCTCGCCGAATCCGGCTTTGGGCTCGGTTCCGCCATACTGCACCGTGGTGGCATACTGGCCGCCCTTGTTTCCGAATGATCCGCCAAACGGATTGTTGTCGCTCATCTCGTCACCCTTTCGGTCGCGCGGCCGGCCCGTGGCCCGGCGCCCTGTCTCAATTGGAAATCGGCTTTGCCACCCATGTGGCGATCATGCCGAGACTTTCAAGATAGCAGCATCATGCCCGGTTGCCTCGACGAATCTGATGAGATCGGCGGCCGCGATCGATGTCGTCGCCTCGTTGGTCAGGGGATGCGCATTGATGACGGAATGGTCCATCAGATCCTTGTCGAGCACCAGTTTGACCCGGTTTTCCCTGTCGTTGACGATGCCGAACACCGTGACCGCCCCCGGCGTGACCCCCAGAAGCTCCATCAGCATTTCCGGCTTGCCGAACGAAACCCGGCTGGCGGCGCCGATCAGCTGATGTATCTGCTTGAGATCGACGACCGCATCCTCGCCGACGGTGACCAGGAAGAAATTGTCCTTCTTGTCCTTCAGGAACAGGTTCTTGGTGTGCCCGCCGTCGATCTCCCCGCGCAGCGCCTGCGAATCGGCAACCGTATAGAGCGGCGGGTGGCGTATGGTCGAAACCGCGATGCCGAGTTCGGCAAGAAAGGCCATCAGGTCAGCTTCGGTCTTCGGCATGGATCTCTTCTTCGTCGGTTTCTCGGCCTTGCCGTTTACGGCCAATGAGGCGGCCGACACAAGACCGTCGCGCCAGCGGCGATGAATCGGGGCGTCGCGGGCAGTTTGCCGGCATCGCTCGGAAGGTTGCAAAAAGCCTGCTATTTCCCTGTTGCAATCGCCGCGCTCTTCAGCCATATAGGCCCGGCTTGCGGCCAAGACGCCGTGTGAGCGGGTGTAGCTCAGGGGTAGAGCACAACCTTGCCAAGGTTGGGGTCGAGCGTTCGAATCGCTTCACCCGCTCCAGTTTCTCAAGGGAATCAAGCATCGAAAAGCCGCGGAATTCCGCGGCTTTTTCGTTTCTGGCGGATTGAACCTCGACCGCCCAAGAGCCGGATGTCACTTATGGGACTGCTGGAAGCCGGCAACGTCGTACTGAGACACGCTCTTCGGGTTCTTGGAGTTCTGCGGCTGGGTGCCTGCGTAATGTGTTCCCGCATTTCCGTCCGGGTTGAAGGCCGAACCCGGCGCGGTGCTGGCATTGCCAGGAGTAACACTTCCTGTCTGAGCGGTGCCGATCGTTTGATCGGGTTGACCTTTCGTCCCCGTTACCGAGTGGACGTTGGCTGCCGAGGCCAGGCCCGCGGAGGTCATCAGCAAGCCCAGCACCACGGGGATAAGGTGATGTTTCATCGTTGTTCTCCCAAAATCGGTTTGATTTCAGGGCGCTCGCGGTCTCAGGAGCACCCGGCGAACAAAGACTGAAACGCTTTTCGGACGCCGTTCATCCCGAGCATCACGAATCTGTGATGTCGGGCGCTGCCGGCGCGGCCTGTCGCACAGGCGCCCTCCGTTGGATGCACGGGAATTCCTGCGCCGCTCGACTGGGCTACTGACCCATCCCGAACTTGTATGTGACGCGGGCCATACCGCATCCACTTTGGCGTCGGTCCGATACGTCTCTGGGTTCGCTCCGATTGTGCCATCAGCGTCAGTGTTTGGTACCCGCGCTGTCGCCAGCGGCATCCGCGCCTGGTTGCTTTCGTCCGGCGGTCAGCCGGCCGGACTCGAACTCCTCGACCGCCTTGTCCCAGCAGGCCTTCTCACGGTCGGGCATCAAGCCTTCCCGTTCCCAGAGTTCGCGGGCCCGCTTGCTGATATGCGCGACGCGTTCTTCCTGGCTGATCACCATGGCCGTATTCCTATGGATATCCATAGGAAGCAACCGGACAGCGCCTGAAATGTTCCAAATTGGATGTCGTCGACCTCGGCAGATCGGTCAATGCCGTCAGGCACTCTTCGCGGTGTCCGCCTTGCGAAGCGACGCCTGGTGCACCAGCGAGGTCCAGCTGTTGGTCGAGGCGAGGTGGCAATAGAGCAGGCCGAGCGCGCCGGATTTTCTGAGGTCGAGGAAGGCCTCGTCGCTCAGTTTGTTGAAGGCCGCTTCGTCGATCACCTGGAAGTCGGTGAGGTTGAGCACTTCGCCGCCTTCCAGCGTCACCTTGCTCTGGCGCGGCGAAAACAGACCGTGCGCGTCGATCTTGTCGACCATCTCGCGGGTGGCCCTGAAATCGATCTGGAACTGGTTGCAGAAAGCGAGCGCCTGCCTGGTCGCCTCGGTCGGTTCGTTGCCGCCGAAGAACGGCAGCACCTTGTCGTCGCGGAAGGGCGCCATCAGCTGGTCGACGACACGGTCGCTCGCCCGGTCGACGCACAGCGTCAGCCGGCCGGCCGAGGTCGGATCCTCGGCCAGGATGAAAGGGTAGCGGCGGACATAGGCCGGGATGTAGTGCGGCGCGTTCCACTTGCCGTCGGCATCGACGAACAGGTTCTCGTCCTGGCGAACGCCGGTGATGATGACGGGCGCCTTGGCGGCGCCGATGAAGACGATCGGATAGGAGCGCATCGCCGCCGGCATCTCCGAAGCCACCACCGGGATGGCGTGCGCCGAGCGCGCGAAGGAAAAGTCGCTGCGCGCGGTCAACCCCAGCGAGCCGTGCCGCGCCGGATTGAGCGCCTCCGGCCTGGAGTAGAAAAGCGGCAATGCTTCGGCCCCTGCTGTCGCCGCCGTCCCTGTTTTCGCACCTTCAGCCATCGTCGGTCCTTTTTCTCCGGCAAGCCGATCAGGCCGGCCAATCCGCGTCCGGCGCCGGGCTCGTATCGAAACAATCCCATGCCGAAACAAAGTACTACAGTGTCACCGGCGCGCATAAAAGGATGCGTTGCTGTATTTTGGGGTTTGCGGCGACGAAATGTCTTGCGCGCCAGCGCTCCGTGCCGATGCGCCAATCCCCAGGAAAAGTGGTCGACGGTTTTCCTGGGAATTTTGGTCGGGCAAAGATCCCTGGACAGCCCGCGACGAAGCGGCGACAGTGCCGCGCAAACGGCTTCGAGGCGACAAAATGGCGGCGGCGGCGGATTTCGAACAGGCGATCGGACAGGCGTTCACCATAGAGACCGGAGCGGGACGGATCTCGCTCGAACTGAGCGCCGTCAACCGCATCGCGGCCAGCCCCCGCCCGGGCGGTGGTTTTTCGCTGCTGTTCAGGGGGCCGCGTGAGATCGCGCTGCCGCAGGCGACCTACAGCCTTGCCGGCGCCGGCGGTGTCCACGACATCTTCATCGTACCGGTAGCCGCCGATGCGACTGGCCGGACCTACGAGGCGGTGTTCAACTAACGCCATTTTGAGCTGCATTTATTGATGTTTCCCGCATTGGCGACCGGACCGAATGCGACAATCCTTACCGGCGGCGCTGCCCCTCACTGTCCTGCCGGACATCTCTCCCCGTAAACGGGACGAGAGTGGCTGGCGGCAACCCGGCGCCTTTCTTGCGGCGCAAGAGATTGGCGAAATCGGTGGCGGGAGGTCCCTCGTCCGGTTCACTGGGAGGGGACGCCGGCAGGCGGGTGGGGCAGCGCCAACCAACGATCATGGATCCGCTGGCGAACACGCCATCAGATCATGGACGCCCTTGTCCTCGACCACGGCGAAGCCAAGCCTGACATAGAGCCCCCGCGCCGGATTGTTCTTCTCGACATGGATCGATACATATTTGCCGGCTAACCGTGCCTCGTCGATCAGATCGCGCAGCAGCGTCGTGCCATAGCCCTTGCGGCGATGGATGGGCAAAAACGCGATGTCGATGACGCGGTGCTGGCTCGGCCAGCGCTCGATATAGAGGCGGCCTATGTCTTGGCCCGCCTGCTCCACCACCAGCCAGTCGGCCTCGGGATAGTGCGTGTGGTAATGCGCGTGCTGGGCCTGGAATTGCATGGCGAGGAAGGCGGCCTTCTGCGCCTCGCTCCAGTCGGTCACTGCGAGCTCTTCAACGCGGGTCGAGGCGTAGAGCCGCGACAGGAAGGGTTTGTCGGCCTCGCCAGCCGCGCGAAACTTCAGCCCGGCCGCATCGGAGCGGGGCCAGGCCGAAGAAGAATGCGCGGGCGTGCTGGCTGTCACGCTACCCGTCTGTGCCGTCAGGACTGCCGTCACACCGGTGGCGTCAAGTCGGGCACCACGGCGATCTGCTTGAGGTTGCCGGTGGCCAGCGCCGTCCAGCTCCATTCCCCTTCTTTGCCGTTGGAGCCGACGCTTCTGACTTTGGTTCTGCTTTCTTGGGCATCGTATCGGTCCTGCCTTGTTGCCTCGGAATTCAGGTTCTCGGCGGGAAAACGCCTTGCAGCGCGATACAGAAATAGCAGGTGAGAAAGGGCTGCATGTTGTTGTGCGGCTGGTCGCCGCCGATCGGCCGCACCGCCTGATCGCTGAGCGGTGTCAAAGTGGCCGTTGCCGAATAAGACATACCGGGAGCTGTACGCGCGAAAGATCGCGCCGGACCTGGCGCCGCCAGATTGGCCGGATTGACGTTCCCCATCATCGTGTGGCCGTGCTGCGGCATCTCCGATATCAGCAACTGCACAGTTTCCGAACCGCCCGGCTCTCCGAGGTCGTGCAGCGAAAGTCCTGGTCCTTGCCCCGGGTGCATCGGCGCGCGGCCCTGCAGATCGGGCAAGGCGAAGTTGGACTTGCCGTTGCCGCCATAGGTGGTGCCGAGCAGGGAAAACAGCGCGGTGTTCTGCGACAGCGGCAGCAATTGACCGTCGCACCAGGCCCAGCCCTTGGGTGCGAAATTGAACGGAAAAATGCGGATTTCGGCGACGAACGGGTCAGCCATGACGGTCCCTCCTTAAGTCGGCGACGGGAAGATCCCGAACAGCGAGATGATGAAATTGACGCAAAGGTAGGGCTGGAAGTTCGTATGCGGCTGGCTGCCGCCGGTTTGCCCGGCGGTCTGCGGGGACATCGGCGCGGCTGCCGGCGCCTCGCGGTAGATCTGCGCCGCGCCGACCTGCCCGGTCATGTTGCCCGTCGGCGTGCTTGCCCCGGCATTGTTCAGCGAAGCCAGGAAGGCATGCGTGTGCGAAGGGATCTGCTGGGGGGTAAGCGTGACTTCTTCAACGCCGCCAGTCTGCGAAAGAATGAAATCGCCGCCCTGGTGGACCGGAAGGCGGCCACGCAGATCAGGCAGCCCGAACGTGCTTTGGCCATCGCCGCCATAGGTGGTGCCGATCAGTTGGAACAGGATCTCGTTCTCCGAAATGGGCAATAATTGCCCTTCGCAGAACATCCAGCCGGCTATCGCGAAATTGCCGGCGAACATCCGAATCTCGCCAACGTAGGGTTGTGCCATGGTTGCTTTTCCTCAGGTCGGCGACGGGAAAATGCCCTGCAGGGCGATGCAGAAGCTCAGCGTCAGAAATGGCTGCATGTTCATATGCGCCTGGTTGCCGCCGGCAAGGGCCAGCGTGCCAGGGTCCATGGCCGTGGGGTTCCCAGGCGCCGTATAGGTGTTGGCAACGGTTGCCAGCAGGTTGCTGCTGGGCACCGGCGTGTCCGCATTTGTGGTCGTGGCTTGCTCGATATGGCTATGGAATGGCAATTCCCCGATCAACAGCGTGTGCGCCTGCTCACCGCCGCGTTCACCCAGCGTGTGGCCACTGCCGACATGGATCGGCACCCGGCCACGATAATCGGGCAGCGCGAAATTCACCCTGCCGTCACCGCCGAAGGTTGTTCCAAGCAATGAGAACAGCGCCTGATTCTGATTTATTGGAAGCAGCTGACCGTTGCACAGTGCCCAGCCTTTCGGCGCAAAAACGAAAGACATCATTCTGATTTCGGAAAGAAATGGTTCCGCCATTGCCGCCCCCCTCATTGTTAACGCATACTAGCGCACTGTAGTGATATTACGCAACGTCAATGGACCATAAGAGAGCAGAATCTTTTGAATTCATTTTTACTAATTTTTCGCCATCATCGTAAGCACACTTGGGAAAATACTTAGCGCGTTTACGGGGCGACTGCAGGAGGTAGTACCGGCAAAGATCCCGCCAGCGTGATCGTTCCAGCGCCACCTGTCGTATCGACGGTAGACGAGCCAACATTGTCGTCCTGAACCACGCCGGTCACGGTGCCGGACGCCGAACCGTTGGTGGACAGGTTGAAGTGCGTGTTGGCGTTGAAGTTGCTCAGGCCGACATCGACGACTCCGGTGGCCGCGCTGACAAACGTATTTTGTGTGGCGGGCACGCTTGAGCCGAGCACAAGATTCATCGTGCTGGTGTCGGTGGCGGTGGCGCCGTTGTCGACAAAAATTCCCCAGCCGTTTTGCGAATTCGGGCTCGACTCGACGTTGCCGAACACCGAGGCATTCATGGTCGTGCTGCCGTCATTGTTCTGCAGGTGGATACCGGCATTGCCGTAGCCAGAGAGCGAATTGTTCTGGATCAAAACCGTCGTCGCGCCGGCGCCGGCCGAACGGACGAAGATACCGTCCGCGTTGGCGCCGCTCTTAGCCGGCCCAATCGTGTTGCTGGCGATCGTGCCGGACAGCGTGCCGTTGTCCTGGCCCTTGGCTACGAACACGCCAACCGTGTCGTAGGCGTTTGCCGCATCGCCACCGGTGTTGAGCATGGTGTTGTGCGAAATATCGAAAGTCGTCGTCGCGGCGGAGACGAGGCCGCCGGAGCCGCTGCGGATGTCAACAGCCGTGCCGCCGCCGGGGACGATCACCTGGCCGTTATGGAACGTGTTGCCGCGCACTACCGCGTCCATATGGGCGTTGTTGTTGGCAAGGAATGCGATGAAGTCGGCGCGGGTACCGGCGAAGGTGCTGTTGGTCAACGTGTAGTTAGCCGTCGCACTGTTGAACACCTGTGCTCGGACGTTGTCGTTGCCGCCTATCGCATTGATCAGGCCGAACTGAATGTTGTCCATCGTCAGCCGGGTCAGCGTACCACTGGTATTGTAGAGATCGACGTTCTGGTTATAGCCGCCCGAGATGCTGGAGTTGGTGATCGACGAAATGCCGAGCAGATTGTCAAAGCGGACCGAGCTTTCCTCGCGATCGCCCGCAAGCGTTGTCCCGTTGACGCCGCTGATGGTCGTGCCGGTCATCGTGAAGTTGGTGACATTGTTGCCGTAGACGGCGAAGTTCGTGAAGTCGTTCAGCTGCATGTTGGCCAGCGACACATTGGCCGTGTTGCGCAGGAAGATACCGGTCCCGTTGGTTCCCGAAGCGGTCTGGCCGCTCGCATCCGAGCCGTTGAGGATATCGCCGCCGGTCTTGTTCGAAATCGTGCCGCCGGAGCCGGCCGACCCCGTTCCTGTCACCGTCAGTCCACCGCTCGATCCGGTATTGTCTAGCACGATGCCGGCATTGGCACTTGAGCCGTTGGACGAAATGCTGCGGAAGGTCAGGCCCGCCCCGCCAATGGTCGTGTTGGCGACATTGAGCGCGGTGCCCGCGCCCGACGTGATTACGTTGCTGGTATTGGAGGCAATAACCGTGCCGCCGCCGGTTGCGTTGAAGCCGGTGGTGCCGCTGCTCGATGTGTTGATGGTCAGCGTGTTGGTGAAATTGATATTGGTGCCGTTGGTGCCGCCATTGCTCACCAGGTTGATGCCGTGGCTCGAGCCGCTCGACGACACGGTTCCGTCGAATGAGATCGTGCTGGCGCCGCCGCCGGTGCCGGTGTGGTTCTGGACGTCGATCGCGGTGGCGTTGGCGGTGTGCGTGATGGAGCCATTGTAGTCGATATTGGCCGAGCCGCCGCTGACGTTGAACGCCGTGCCCAAGGCACCGCTCAGCGTACCCGTGCCCAGGTTCACCGTGCCGGTGACGTTCGTCAGGCTGACATTGTTGGCGCCGCCGCCTGATGTGGTCGAGGTGAAATTGATGCCGGCGGCGATGCCGTTGAGGTTGATCGCCTGGGCGGCCGTCGTGCTGATCGATCCGGTGGCGACATTGACCGTGCCGTTACCGGTCGCGGTGAAGGCCGTGTTGCCACCGCCCGTCGTGATGGCGAGGTTGGCGAAGCTGACGGTTGAGGCCAGGCCGCCATTGTCGATCGAGACAGGGGTGCCGGTGTTGGCGGTGAGACTGACCGCGCCGGTGAAGCTGACCGTGTTTATTCCGGTCGCGCCAGAGATGGCGATGCCGCTGGCCCCGGTGCTCGTCCCGATCATGCCGGCAAAGCCGAAGCTGCCGCCGGTGCGGTTGGTGATGCGAATAGCGGTGCCGACGACGCTGGAGACCGAGCTCGTGCTGTCGAAGCTGATGGCCGCGTTGCCGCCGGCGACGGACAGGCCGCCGCCGCCCGACGTGACGACTTTGGTGGCGGTGACCGTTCCGGAGGCAGCACCAAACTTGATGGCGGTGCCGGCCGCGCCCGTGGAGAAGAGGGAAAGATTGGTCAGCGTCGTCGTGCCGGTGGCGCCGGCGCCGAAGTCGATATCGGTGGCGGTGACGTTGCGGATCCTCATGTTGCGGATCGTGGCGTTCGCCGTTGCGCCGCTGATGCCGATCGCGGCATTTGCGCCCGAGCCGTCGCTACCGTCGATGGTAAAGCCGTCGATGATGTTGCCGCCGCTGCCCAGCGTGACGATGCTGCTGCCATCCGAGCTTGTCAGCGTCGCCGCGCCGCCGGACGTCTGATCGGCGATCGAGACGTTATTGCTGGCCAGCTGGATCGTCGACGGCACGGTCAGCGCCAGGTTGATGTTGCCGGCGCCGAAGCCGCGCACCTGCTCGCCGGCCTGCAGCAGCAGCGTGTTGTCGCCTCCCGCCGCTGTGATGACGCCATTGTTGACGAGAACGAGGATGTCGTTTGGCCCGGCCTGGAATTCCGCCGCAGCCAACGTCATCAGATTGCTTTGATCCTTGCCAAGGCCATCGCCGGTCGCGGTGGCGCCGACGAAATAGATATTGCCGATACCGAAGCCGAGGCCCGGGCTGGCCTGGAAGTTCACGTCCTGGACGTTATAGGTGCCGAGCGTTGGCGCGCTGGAGGCGTCGATGCCGACATTGGCGCTCACGGTCGAACCCTTGTCGGTCGTCGATTCGCCGTCGCCATAGGTGAAGGCAAGGTTCGTCGTGCTGTTCAGGAATATGCCGGTGTTGGTACCGGCGATGCTGGAAAATGCGCCGCCGACCGCGGCGTCACCGAGGCGTACCGTCGATCCGCCGGTCGCGCCGCGCAGGTCGACGCCGATCGAGGAGCCCGCGCCCACGGCGGCATTGGTGACGTCGAAATCATTGGCGGTGATCGCCGCGTCGATGATCGCGCCATTCAGGTCGAAGGCAACGGCCGAGCCGCTGTTCAGGCCGATGCCCAGATCAGTGAAAGACAGGGCCGCGCCAAGCGTGCCGGACACATCGATGCCGCGCGAGGTTATGCCCTGCAGGTCGACCGTGCCAAGTGCGATGGCGCCGCCGGAGACGTTGTTCAGCGCGATGCCGGTAGCGGCGCCATTGGCAGAGACGCTGGAGAAATTCACGCCGCCAGCACCAACGGTCGTACCGCTGAGATCGAGTGCGGTTCCTGACCCGGTCGTGATCGTGTTGCCCGAGCCGGCGACACTGATCGTACCGCCCGTCGCGGCTATGCCGGCGCCGGTGGTGGTGTCGATGTTAGCGAGGCCGGTGACGGTGAGCGTGCCGCTGGCCCAGCCGATGCCGCCGCCGGTCGTGTTGTTGACCGTTACCGTGTTGAAGTTGAACGTGCCGGTATTGGTATTGATGGCGCTGACGCCGGCGCCCGACGTGCCGGTGATGCTGGTGGCGCCGGTGACGGCGAAGGTGCCGGCAACACCGTCGAAGATGATGCCGCTGGCGCCGCCGGTGGCGGTGACGCTGCCGAGCGTCATGTGGACCGTCAGCGGGTCGAGATTGATGGCAGTGCCGTTCGTGGTGTCGACCGAGCCGCCCGAGCTGTTCAACGTGAAGGTCGTGCCACCCTTTTCGTTGACCAGCAGGCCCGTGCCGCCATTGTTGGCAATGCTGAAGGTGCCAAGATCGAGCGTGCCGCTGGTGTTGAGCAGGTTGAGGCCGTCGCCCTGCACGCGCGCACCAGTTGTGCCGACGGTGAGGGTGCCCGCGCTGACGGTGCCGCCGCCGCCCGTCGAGTCGAAAGTGGCACCGTTAAAAGCAATGCCGCCGCCGATGCCGCCGATGACCGTATTGTTGGCGAACGACCGGATCGCGATCGTATTCTGAATGGCGCTGACGCTCTGGCCGAGGAAATTGGCGGCAAGCGCGGTCCCTGTCGACTGCAGCGTGTTGCCGTCGATCGAAAGCAGGAGCCTGTCGGCAGCCGGCGCGCCGCTGGTGGTAAAGTCGAGCGCCCTGCCGCCGGCGGCGATGTCGTTGTTCCTGAGGAAGAAGCTGGAGGCGGTCGCCACGCTGCCCGAGACGCCGGTGCCGCTGCCGGTGTTGCGGATGATCAGGTTCTCGATGCCGCCGGTGAGGACGCCGGTGCCGGTCGTCGCGAAATTGACCACCGAGGTGGCGGTGTTGCTCTGCAGGATCGGCCGCAGCGTATCGATGCCGCCCGGCGCCGAGATGATCGGCGAATTCTGCACCGTGGTGAAATGGAATGCCGCCGAGGCGCCGCTGCTGGTGTCGACACCAAGCTGCGAGACATCGACGGCCGCATCGCCGCTCTTGAAGGCTAGCAGCACCTGTCCGTCGTCGAGTTGGAACGAGGTGCCGCCCAGGTCGATCGTCTCCTGGCTGCCGGTGCCGTTCTTGTCGATCAGCACGATGACATTGGCCGTGGAATTCTGGGCGTTCGCATAGGTGCCTGGATTGAGCAGGCTGCCGTCGCCGAGAGCGCTGGCGTCGGCGGTGACATAGTAGACGCTGATCGCCGACAGGTTGGAGGTGTCGCCGGAGAAATTGACGTCGTTGAAATTGTAGTCGCCCGATGTTGGCAAGGTATCGGTGGCGTGAATGACTTGGCCGCCGCCGAAGGTCGCGATCGACGACGCCGCCGGACCCGCTCCGTCGCCGAAGACCAGCCCGGCATTGGTGGCGCTGGAGAACTGGACGCCCAGCGCGACATTCTTGATGGTCGAGAACTGGTCGCCGGGGTTGTCGGTTGTGTCGGTGTTGCCGAGCTGGATCGTGCCGGTGCCGGTCGTGCCGGCCATGTCGATGCCGATCGTGCCGGCGAAGCTGCCGCCGTCGACGTCGAAATCGCCGGCCGTGATGGTGCTGGCGCCGAGCGCGGCGCCGTTGAGGTCGAGGCCGATCGCGTCCGCCGCGCCGAGCCCGATGTTGAGGCTGGTGAAATTCAGCGTCGAGCCGAGCGTGCCGGAGATATCGACGCCATGCGAGGTGATGCCCAGCAAATTCGCGGCGCCGAGGCTGACGGTGCCGCCGGAAACATTGTTCAGCGCAATGCCGGTCGCCGCGCCGTTGACCGAGACGCTGTCGAAAGTCACGCCATCCGGGCCGACCGTCGCGCCGTCCAGGCTGAGCGCGGTGCCGGTCGTCGTGGTGATGGTGTTGCCGGTGCCGCTGACGCTGACCGTGCCCGGGCCGGTGGTGCTGGCGGTGAAGCCGGCGCCGCTCGAGGTGGTGATCTTGAGGTTGCCACCGGTGAAGGCGAGCGTGCCCGTGCCTTCGCCCGGGCCGATGCTGGGGGCCTTGACGATGGCGCCGTTGGCGCCGCTGCTGGTGTTGAAGATCTTGGACGTGCCGGAGAAGGTGGCCGTTCCCTTGGACGATCCGTCAAACAGCACGCCAATGCCCTTGCCGGCATGATTGATCGTGCTTGAAATGTTGTAGGCGCCGTTGGCGTTGCCGGTGAAGGTGAAGGCCGCCGTCCCCGCCGCCGCCGCGTCCGTGGTCGAAACGACCGAACCGCTCATGTTCAACTCGGTCCAGTCGCCGCCGGCGGCTTGCAGCACCGTGCCCGTATCGACCTTGATCGAACCGTTGTAGTTCAGCGTCGCATTAACAAGGTCGTTGCCGCCGGAGAGAGCTATGGCCGACCCGGTGGTGCTTGTCGTCGCGCCGATGCTGGCGACGCCGCCGTTGCCGCCGACATTGACGGTCCCGGTCTGGAGGACGGCAAACGCAATGCCGACCTCGCTGCCGTCGATGGTCAGGGTGGATCCGGCGACATTGGCGATGTTTATGGTGCCGACCTGGCCGCTGATCTCGAACCCTTCATGGCTGGTGTCGAGATCGTTCGTGCCGGTGAAATTGACCACGCCGGGGCCGGACAGGCCGGACAGCGAGGCGCCGATATAGCCGGTATCCTTCAGCCCGCCGATGTTGACATTGCCCGCCAGGTTCATGCCTGACAGGAACACGCCGGCGCCGCCGCCCAAGGCGCTCGTGGATACCGCCGAGATGCTGTCGAAGGTGACACCGCCGACGCCGGCATCGGCGCCGACCGCCAGGAGACCGTTGCCGCCGGAATTGATCTTGTTGCCGCTGCCGGTGACGGTGAAGGTCGAGGAGCCGAAGTCCCCGATGGCTATGAAGCCCGCGCCTGTTGTCGTCGTTATGTCGAGGCCGCCATTGGTGAAGTTGATGGCGGAGTTCGTGTTGGGGGTCGGCGTGCCCGAAGGCCAACCGCCGGGGAGGCCGAGATTGACACCATCGGCGGCGCCCGAGCTGATCTGCTTGGTCGTACCCGAGAAGGTGATGGTGATGGAATCGTTGCCGGCAACGAAAATGTTGCCGCCGGCCGCCGCATTGCTGTCGGTCAAATTGCCCGACAGCGCCACCGAGCCACCGGTCATGCTCTGGATCGAGACGGCGGCGCCGCTGCCGTTGGTGGCGATCGTGCCGCCATAGGAGATATCAGCAGTGCCGCCGCTGGCGGCGTTCGCCGAGCCGACATTGAACGACGTGCCCGCACCGGTGTTGGTCAGCGTGCCGGTGCCGAAAGCGGCCGTGCCGGCCAGGCTCTGCAGGTCGATGCCGTTGCCGGCGCTGAACGTCGCGCTGGTGGACGTGAAATGAATGTCGGCCGTGATGCTGTCGAGCGACGCCGCTTGCGCGTCCGTGGCATTGATCGTTCCCGCGTCGACCGTGATCGTGCCGCCGCCGGTGGCGGTGAAGGCCGTCGTTCCATTGGTGGAAACGTCCAGATCGGCGAAGGTGATTCCCGCGCCGCTGTTGTTGGTCAGCGATACGCCATTGCCGCCGATGGTCGCCTTGTCGGTGAAATCGACCAGGCCGCCGGTGCGGTTGGCGATCGAGACGCCGCCGCCGGTCAGCGTGCCGGCCGGCCCGCCATTGGGCAGGTTGCCGCGCGTCAGCGTGATGTTGCCGTTGCCGCCATTGGCGTCGAGCAGCGTCCCGGCGACGTTGATGTTGTTGTTGGTGATCGAGACGTTGCTGGTGAGGCCATCGACCTTGAACGCCGTCTGACCAACGGCGACATTGCTGACCGTGACGCCATCGATGAAGATGCCGCCGGCATTGCTGAAACCGGCCGCACCCTGGTCGATCAGGAAGACCGAGCCGCTGGCGCCAGTGAAGTCGAAGGCGGTGTTGCGCACCTGATTGCTGCCGAGCAGATGCATGGCGTCCGCTGTGCCGGTGACGACGCCCTCGTCGCCGGTAACGTTGCCGCCGGTGGCGCCGAGATTGCCCTGCACGTTCACCTGCTGGAAGGTGCCGGACACGGCGATGACGTTGCTGTTGCCGAAGCCGGTGATCGACTGGCCGGAATCGAGTGTGAACGGCGTTGCGCTGAGATCGACGGTGCCGACGAAGGCGAAGGTCTGCGTGCCGGTCATGAGATCGGCGTCGGCAAGCGAAATCGTGGTCACCGACTGGCTGAGGCCGTACGTGCCGACGGCGATGACGCCGCCCGATTGCGAGACCATCGTCACCGCGCCGACCGCCGAGGGCAGATTGGCGCTGCCGGTGAAGAACACGTCGTCGAAATCATAGTTGCCGAGCGTCGGGTCGAGCCCGACCGTGTTGACGGTGTAGCCGCCGGCCGCCGCGCTGATCGACGACTGCAGTCCGTCGGCCGAAGTACCGTCGCCGAAGGTGAAGTTGGCGTTGGCGGTGGTCGCCGTGGTGAGGCTGGACGACAGGTCGACGCCGATATGGACGTTGCTGATGCTTGAGCCGCGCAGGAAGGTGATGGTCTTGTTGCCTGTCGTCGACGACAGGTCGATGCCGCGCGAGGTGGCCTCGCCGGTGCCGGTGATGGTGGTCACGCCGAAATCGGCCGTCGTCGACGAGCCGCTGAAGTCGATTGCCGTCTGGTTGGCGCCGGCGCCCATCGTCACACTGGTGGTGCCGAAGCTGACATCGGCGTTGATGCCGCCGAAGTTGATGCCGGCGGTGTTGGCCGCCGAGCCCAGCGTCACATTGGTGGTGCCGAAAGTCACCGAACCGGAATTGCCTGAAATGTCGATGCCATTGCCGGTTGCACCCGACACGGTGACCGCGCCGAAGGTGGCGCTGCCGGCGACATTGGAGACCGACAGGCCGTTGCCGACCGCGTTGGTGATCGAAATTGGGGACGTGGCGTTGAAGGTCGCGGCCGCGCCCAAGCCTGCGATGATCGCGCCACCGCCGCCGCTGGCGGTCAGCGCCGAGTCGGTGAAGCTGATCGTGCCACCCGTCGGCGCGGTGGTCGAGCCGATGGCGAACAGGTTGCCCGCGCCGGTTGAGGTGACCGGACCAGTGAAGGCGACCGAGCCGCCGGTGATGCCGTCGACCCTGACGGCCGTGCCGGGCGCTGTCGCCGAGCTGTTGATGGTCGCGCCGATCGTGATCGCCGCGCTGCCGCCGGAGACGACGACGCCATCGCCCGTGCCGGAATTGGTGATGGTGCCGCCAATGTCGATCGTGCCGGTGTTGTTGGTCAGGCTGACATCGGCGCCGGCGATATTCGTCGTTACGAGGTTGCTGACGCCGACGGTCGCGGCGCTGTTCTGAACCAGGAAGCCGGAGCCTCCACCCACCACGGTGTCGACCTTGGTCGTGCCCTGGAAGGTGTATCTGCCGCTGGCGACATTGTCGAGACTGATGGCGACGCCGCTGATGCGATACAGGTCGACGCCACCGAAGTTGACGTTGCCGCCGCTGGTGTTGGAAATGGCGATGCCGGTCGAAACGCCGCCGCCCGAGCCATCCACGGTGACGCTGGAGAAGTTCACTCCGGCCAGGCCGATCGTCATGCCGGCGATCTGGATGCCCTTCTCGTCCGGCCCCAGGCCGGTCGCCACGGTATTGCTTGCCCCGTACACCGTCAGATTGCCGCCATTGACGGCGCTGAAGGCAAAGCCGCCATCGGCTGTCAGATCGAGACCGCCGACGAAAGCAATCGCGCCGCTGGCATTGCCGGTCAGGTCGATGGCGTTGGCCGCGCCGGTGCTGGCGGTGATCTTGCCGCCGAACCTGGCGAAGCCGCCGTTCATGGCGTTGATCTTGACCGCGCTCGCGGCAGCGGTCTGGTTGATCGTGCCGTTATAGATGAGATTCGGCGTCGAGGAATCGATGTTGAACGCCACGCCTGTCGTGCCGGCGATCGAGCTCGCCGCGTCAAAGGTCAGGGTCCCGGTGGTGCCGCCGGTGATGCTGACGCCCGCGCCGGCGCTGGCGATATCGAAATTGGTGAACGTGCCGGTACCGCTGAAATTGTCGAGCGACAGGCCTGTCGCGACATTGCTGACCGTAACGCCCTGCACCGCCAGGCCGGCAACACCCGTCCCGTTGATCGCCGCGCCGCTGCTGCCCGAAATGTTGAAATCCAGCAGCGAGTTGCCGTTGCCCAGCGTGACGACGTCGCCGGCGCCCGAATTGGTCAGCGTCGCCGCCCCGGTGCCGGGATCCGAAACGACCTGGTCGTGCTGGATGTTGGTCCCGGTGACGTTGATCGGCACGCCGCCGAGCGAGAAGGAGCGGCCATTGCCGAAGGACGCCAGCGTCTGGTCGTCGCTGAGCGAGAAGCCGCCCGACGCATTGATCGGCGTGTTGCCGGCGTCGTTGACCAGCACGAAGATCGCGTTGGCGTCGGTAATGCCGTCGGCGGTGCCGATCGACGCCAGGTTCGCAAGCGAGGAGCCGTCGCCGGCACCCGAGGCTGCCGCGCCGACGAAGATCACGTTCTGGAGGTCGAACAGCTGCGGGCCGCTGAACGTCGTCGAGCCGAAGGCATAGAGGCCGAGCGTCTGGTTCAACCCACGCGCGTCGAGCGAGGCGGTGACGCCCGCGATCGAGCCGCCGCCGAAGCTGAATTGGGCATTGGCCGAGTGGGCCAGCGAGCCGGCGATGCCCAGGCGCACGCCCGTGTCGACGCCCGAAATGGTGCCGCCATTGGTGATGATGATCGAAGCGCCGCCGGTCGTGTCGGCGAGATCGATGCCGATCGAGCCGGCGCCCGATCCGCTGATGTTGGCCGAGAGCGCCGTGAAGGGCGTCTGGCTGCCGGAGAAGTCGAGGCCGGCATGGCCGAGACCGAGCCCGGAGATGACGATGTTGCCGGCCACAACCGCCGCGTTGACGCCGCTGAACGACATGCCGTCGCCGCCCGGCGCCGTGATGTTGATGTCGCCGAAGCGGATCGTTGCCGGCGAATCGGAAATGGCGATCGCCGGTCCCGTCGTGTTGGAGATCGTGGTGGCGCCGTTGACCGTGAAGCTGCCCGAGACATGGTCGAGCACCACGCCCGATGTGCCGCCGGTCTGCGAGATTGAATCCAACACCACATGCGCGGTGATCGGGTCGATGAAGATGCCGGCGCCGTCGTCGCCCAGCGCCGTGTTGCCCGACACCTGGCCGCCGGTGGTGGTGAAGCTGCCGCCGACGGCGGTGCCCTTCACCGTTATGCCGGCATCCTGGTTGTCCTGAGCATTGAGGATGGCGAAGCTGTAGGTTCCCTTGCCCGTAATATCGAGGCCGTCGTCCTGGTTGCCCGACAGCAGCGTCGTGCCGGTGAAATTGTAGGTGCCGTCGCCTTCGATGTGCAGGCCGTCGAGGCCGTTGCCGGTGGCGGTGAAATTGGACGCGCTGACATTGGTCGAATTGCCGGTGAAGTCGGCGCCATTGCCGCCGGTGCCCGTTACCGTGACGTTGGTCAGCGTCGTGCCGGTGACGTTGTTGCCGAAAATGCCGTCGCCGCCGCCGGTGATGGTGATGCCGTTCAGCGTGTTGCCATTGCCCAGCGTGATGACGGGGTTGGCGACGTTGGTGCCCTGGATCGTGCCGTCGCTGCCGCCGAGGTTGAAGGTGGCCGTGCCGCCGCCGAAAAGCTTTGCGGTGACGCTTTCGCCGCCGCCGATGACCGTCTGGCCCGTGGCCAGCGTCACGCCGCCAGTCGTCAGATTGCCATTGCCGCCGAGCGCCACGACGAAGCCGCCGTTGCCGGCCTTGGTGACGGCATCGTCCAATGTCGTCGGGTCGGCCTGCGTGCCGGCGCCGGCCAGGCCGCCATCGGCGAAATAGAACTTTCCGAACGCGGCATTGGTGGCGGCGTTGATGGCGACGCGGGTCGTCGTGCCGCCGGTCTTGTCCTGGCTCTGGATGCGGACGCCGATATCGCCGCGCACCCGCTCGTTGACGCGCTTGCGCAGGCCTTCGCTGACCGGATAGACCGGATCCGCCCCGATGGCCGCGGTGCTGTCCGAGCCGCCGCCGGGATTGAACGGGATATTCAGCCGCACGCTGCCGGCGAACTGGGTGTCGTCGCGATTGTCGTTGCGCACCTCGCCGGTGAAGGTCAGCGACGTTCCGGTGCCGAAGACATCGCCGATCTCATATTCGATGCCGGCCTTGGCGCCGGTGACGCCGCCGTCATCACCGTGCGGATCCTCGAAATGGTAGCCGCCAATGTCCAGCCGCAGCGAATGCTTGTCGGGCAGGTTGAGCGGCACCTTCGCCCCAACCTCGCCCTCGATGCCCCAGGCCGCGTAGTCGCGATGGTCGAGCACCGAGATCTGCTCGATCAGCTGGTTGGAGACCATCGACAGGGTCGAGCTGGTCGAGTGGTCGGTCGAGTCGCCCTTGATCGGCACGAAGACGTTCACATGCGCGTCGAAATTCGGCGTGATCGCCTCGACGCCCAGCGTGCCCCCGGTGAACTGCGTGCCGCCGTAGCTCTCGGCATTGAAATAGGCATAGCCGCCGAGCATCAGGTCCGGGTTGACGATGCGGCGGATGCCGAGGCCGATATCCTGGCCGAAGGCGTCCTTGAAATCGTGCTTGGCCCGCACATCCAGGAACAGCACCGATTCGGCGCTCTGCTTGATCGGGATGAAGCCTTCGAGCGCGGCGTTGCCGCCATTGTTGTCGGCGCCGATGATGGCCCGGACCTGCGGCTGCCAGAGCCCGGCATCGTCGCCATAGGCGGCCACGCCCGAGAGCGCCAGCGCCAGCGACGTAAGCGCCGTCGTCTTCCAGAGCTGCCTTGCTATGCTCGAACGGCGATAACCGGCGCGCATGTGGAACCCCTCCCCACGCGCCGCCATCTCACCAACTTGCCGAGACTTCTCGGTAGTTCCCATCCCTGGCGAGTCCTTCTGGGACTACACGTCCCGCGTGCCGATGTTTAATGGAAATCCATTGTATAGCGAGTCCCCAATGATCAAACTGCTGCTGTGGCCCACCAAAGTGCCTGTCTGTGGCAATATGGACACAGTAGATTTGCCGGCTTGCTTCGGTGGATTCCTGGCTTTCAGGCTGGATTGGAGTGTTGTATCAAGCCCTACTGCGGGAAATACCGGTGGGGCCTAAAAGAACATGAGAGTTGTTTTAGCTATAGCTAATACTTTGAGCTTGGCCGCAGGTATTGGCGCCCTGTGGCTCATCCTGTCGAGCGCCGGACCCGCACTTGCCGAGGAAGCCGCCAAGCCCCAACCGGCCCAGTCAAAGCCGGCCGACGCCAATCCCTGGGCGGTCAACTGCTCCAGCGGCTCGGCGAGCTCCGAACTTCAATGCCAGGTGTCTCAAAACCTGACCGAGGCGAAGACAGGACAGCGCGTGCTTACGGTGACCGTTCGCCGCGACAACGGCAATGGCAGCCTCGCCATGCTGCTCGCCTTGCCGCACGGCCTCTTCCTGCCGTCCGGCGCCAGCTACCAGATCGACCAGGGACAGAAGACGACCATCGCCATCCAGACCAGCGACCAGAACGGCGCCTATGCCGCCACGCCGCTGCCGCCGGACCTCGTCAAGGCGATGAAGTCGGGAACCAATCTGAACATCGGCATGGAGTCCGTCACCCGCATGCCGGTCACCATCCCGGTGTCGCTGGCCGGCTTCACCGCCGCCCTGACCAAGCTGGAATCGATCAAGTAGCGGGTTCGCCGGCAACCGCGGCCGACATCCTATCCCTTCGTCATCCACGGGCGGAGCAGCCGCGGCGCGGCGTCGCGGAGACCCGAGGATCCATGCCGCGACCGTGCTGGCGGGTGCAGCGGAGCAGAATCTGGACCGTGGCAACGCTCCGGAGTCCCGGCATGGATCCTAGGGTCTGCGCTGCGTCGCTGCGCTCCTTGCTCCGCTCTAGGATGACGAAGTCGTGGGCGTCTCCGCTCCGCACTCAAGGTATCAGTGCGTCAATACGAGCAACCGTCTTGATTGTCCGCACCCGCAATGCTCCGTTGCCGGTTCCACGCAGACGGAGAAAGTCTCATGACGGGGTTTGTCGACCGGCAGCGCGCCACGCAGTTTATGCAACGCGCCGGCATCGCCGCGCTGGTGCTCTCAGCGCCCGAGGCCTTCCATTATGCGACCGGCGCTTCGATCGGTCCGGCCGGCCTGTTCCGGCGCGCCGGCGCCGGCTTCGTCGTCGTCCCGGCCAGGCAGGACCTGCCGATCGGCGTCGTGGTCGCCGACTTCAATGCCACGCAACTGCGGACCGCCGCGCCCGAGATGGTCGTGCGCTCGCACCCGATCTGGATCGAAGCAGCGCCGATCGAGACAGGAGCTGCCGGGCTGCCCCTGGCGGAGCGTATCGAGGCTGGCCTGGCTTCGCTCGGCCGCGCGCCGGATTTCGCGCGTCCCGCCACCTTCGACCTCGCCGGCTCGGTGCGACAGCTGCAGGCAATCCTCGCCGATTTCGGGCTGGAGCGCGCCACGCTCGGCCTCGACCTCGACTTCATTCCCGCCGCCGATTTTGCCGCCATCCAGGCGCTGCTGCCGGATAGCCCTGTTGTGGACGGCTCGCTTGTGCTGGACCGGCTGCGCGCGCTCAAGTCGCAGCGCGAGATCGACCTGCTGCGGCAAGGCATCATCCTGTCGGAAGCCGGCCTGGAGCGGCTGCAGGTCGATGCCATGGCCGGGATGCGCCAGAGCGATCTCGTCGCGCTCTACCGGCAGGGCGTCGCCACGGCGGCGGCTGGGCTATCCCACCCGGTCATCACGGCCGAATATGTGACGCTGGGCGCCCGGGCCAAGGGCGCCGACACCAGGGCCGTGGCGGGCGATCCGCTGAAATGCGACATGGTCTGTACGGTCGGTGGCTACGCCTCCGACATGTCGCGCAACTTCACCTTCGGCCCGCCTTCGGCTGATCAGGCCGAACTGCACGCCATTGCCGAGCGCGCCTTCGACGATGGGCTGGCCGAGCTTGTTCCCGGGAACACGCTTGCCCATGTCCACCGCGTCGCCACCGACAGCCTGGCGCGCCAAGGCCTGCGCTCCTACCGCCGCGGCCACTTCGGCCACGGCGTCGGGCAGTCGGTCTTTTCCGAGCAATGGCCGTTCATATCGGCCGGCAGCGAGGTCGTGATCGAGGCCGGCATGGTGCTGGCCTTCGAAATCCCGCTCTATATCGACGGCCTCGCCAGCTTCAACCTCGAGGACCAGTTCCTGATCACGCCGGATGGGCCGGTCGCGATGAACCGGCTGCCGCGGCGGCTGGAGGTGATTGGGTAGTAGGAGGCTTGAGATCTGCACCTCCGGAAATTGGCTGAGGTCCCTCCACCTTCGTCATCCACGGGCGGAGCAGGAGCGAAGCTCCGTCGCGGAGACCCGAGGATCCATGCCGTGACCTTTCCGTGGGGTGTAGCGGAGCAGAATTTTGGACCGCCGGGAATGCTTTGATGTCGCGGCATGGATCCTGGGGTCTGCGCTGCGTCGCTGCGCTCCTTGCTACGCCCCAGGATGACGACGGGAAAGGTTTTGCCGTCCAGCGATCAAACCTCCGTACAGGTCCCTAAGCGCTCACCGGCGGCCGCCTGTCCCTCCATGGCATTTCCTGTTCCAGCTGTGCCGACGCCGCCAGCACCGTCGCCTCGTCGCCGTAGCGGCCGACCAGTTGCACGCCGACCGGCACGCCGCCGTGCGACCAGCCGAGCGGCAGCGAGATCGCCGGCTGGCCGGAGATGTTGAAGGGGAAGGCAAAGACGGCATCCGTCCATTTGGCGTTGTAGCGGTCGATGTCGGTCTCCGACATATCGTAATAGCCGAACGGCCGCGGCAGTTGCGTCAAGGTGGGCGTGACGAAGAGATCATAGGCCTTGAGATCGCCGACAATATCGCGGCCGACCTGCCGGAGCTGCTCGACATCGGAGATGTGCCTGACCCCGCTGGTGGCGCGGCCGCGCTCGATGATCGCCCAGGTCACCGCCTCGACATCGCCTGACGTCACCGGCCGGCCGATCACCGTTTCCAGGGAGTCGAAGGTCGCCGCCGTCTGGACGCAGGTCATGTTGGTGTAGGTTGCCCATACGCCATTGGCATCGAGCGGCATGTCGTGCTCCTCGACATCATGCCCCAACCGCTCGAATGCGGCCACGGTCGCCAGCACCGCCGCCTTCACCTCCGGATCGATGGCGGTGCCATTGGGCGGCGTGACGGTGAAGCCGATGCGCAGGTTTTTCGGCGCACGCGCCGACAGGCTGAGCCAGGAGGCATCCGGCACCGGCGGCGTATAGGGCTCGCCGGGCAGCGCACCGGCCACCGCATCGAGATAGGCCGCCGTGTCGCGCACCGTGCGCGAGCAGCAGAGGAAGTAGGCACCGCCATACCAATAGTCGCCGAACGGGGCCAGGCTGACGCGGCCGCGCGACGGTTTCAGGCCCACGATCCCGCAGCAGGAGGCGGGGATGCGAATCGAGCCGGCGCCGTCGCTGGCCTCCGCGATCGGCACCATGCGCGAGGCGACAGCCGAGGCCGCGCCGCCGCTCGAGCCGCCTGGCGTGATGCCTTCCTTCCACGGGTTTTTCGTCGTGCCGTAGAGTTTTGGTTCCGTCGTGATCGACCAGCCGTTTTCGGGCGCGTTCGACTTGCCGACCAGCACCAGTCCCGCCGCCTTCATGCGGCGAACGACTTCGGTGTCGAAATCGGCGACGACATCTCTGAGGTAGAAGCAGGAATTGGTGTTGGGCGCACCCGTCCAGGACGAGGCCAGTTCCTTGAGCAGGAATGGTACGCCGGCAAAGGGTGCCGATCTGTCGACCGTCGCGGCCTGTGCGCGCGCCATGTCATAGAGGCGATGGACGACCGCGTTGAGCGACGGATTCAACCGCTCGACCAGCGTGATCGCCGCCTCGACCAGTTCCGCCGGCGAAACCTGGCCGCCGCGGACCAGCGCGGCGAGGCCAAGTGCATCGGACTCGGCATAGGTTTTCAAAAGACTGTCGGTGACCATGTCTCTCCTCCCGATCCTTCTGTCCTCAACGTCGCTCGTCGAGGCGACCGAGCTACAGCTTCGGTCATTTGCCAATGTTGGCACCGCCCCTCATCCGCCTGCCGGCCCCTTCTCCCCGTAGAGTGACGGGGAGAAGGGGGACTGTCGCAACCTCGGCGCCATTCCTGTGACGTTAGGAAGTTGGCGAAGTCGTCGGTGACAGCGTCTTTCTCCCCGTCACTCTACGGGGAGAAATGCCCGGCAGGGCAATGAGGGGCAGCGCAAACCTGAGATAACTGTCCTGCAGCGGCTCCAATCTCGCCAATGTCCTTCTTGCGCCGCCGCCTCCAGCGCCAACAGCCGGATAGCATCAGGCCAGCTCGACCGTCCGTCCCAGCTCTATGCTCTGTTCGGCCGCGAGCACGATGCGCAGGCTGTTGACCGCCGCGTCCATCTGCTCGGTCAGATCGAGGTCCTCGCTTATGGCGCGCAGGAAGAAAGCCTGCTCGCGGTCGCACAGTTCCTGGTGGCCGGGCTCGTCCTCCATGCTGACGATCTCGTCGGGCTTTTTGAAATTCTTGTCGCCGTCGACGGCGGCATAATGGATCTTCAGCGCGTCGGTCTTGGTGTGGCGGTCGATGTCGGCGGAGTTCGACACTTCGGCCAACTCGGCCGCGCTGCTCGCCTGCTGGCCGGCGACGATCGAGACCGCGCCTTTCGGGCCGACGACATCCTTCACGAAATAGGCCGTCTCGCTCATCATCGGACCCCAGCCGGCCTCGTACCAGCCGACCGAGCCGTCATCGAAGGTGACATGCAAGTGGCCGTAATTCTGCTTGTCGGCTTCGGCCCATAGTTTGGCGCCGATGCCATGCACGCGCACCGGCTTGGCGCCGGTCAGCTGGCACATGACGTCGACATAATGCACGCCGCAATCGACGATCGGGATCAGCGAATCGATCAGGTTCTTGTGCCAGTGCCAGGCGCTGCCGCTGCTTTGCTGGTTGAGGTTGAGCCGCATGACCAGCGGCTTGCCGAGCGTCTTGCCGACCTCGATGAACTTGATCCACGAGGGGTGGACGCGCAGGATGTAGCCGAGCACCAGCTTGCGGTTTTTCGCTCGCGCGGCCGCCACCACCTTTTCGGCGTCCTCGATGTTGGTGGCCAAGGGCTTTTCCATGAACACGTGGCAGTTCGCCGCGATCGCCTTCAGCGCGTATTCGGCATGGGTGTTCGGCCAGCTGTTGATCGAGACCGCGTCCGGCCTGGTCTCCCCCAGCGCCAGGTCGAAATCCTCGTAGAGCGGATAGCCGGCGAGTTCGGCCGGGATTTTCGTGTTGCTCCTGATCGAGCGGCTCATGATGCCGGCGATCTCAAACCCCTCCGAGCGATGATAGGCGCTGGCGTGCGACGCACCCATATTGCCAAGACCCACCACCAGTACTTTCACCTTGTCGGCCACATCCGCCTCCCATGCTTTTGATTTCAAGAGTGAGCGGCAGTCCGTTGCCACCCATAGCGTTTCGCCCAAAGCAAGTCAGTTCAGGTTAGCGCCGTCCCTCATTGTCCTGCTGGACATTTCTCCCCGTATAGTGACGGGGAGAAAGACGCTGCCATCGCCGATTTCGCCAATCGCCAGCGTTGGAGCGCTTCCCTTCTCCCCGTCACTATACGGGGAGAAGGTGCCGGCAGGCGGATGAGGGGCGGCGCCGACACCCACCAATTGCGCGCTTCTACTTCACCGCCGAATCGAACAGGTGCGCCTTGATCTTCTCGACATCGAGCGCGGCAAAGCCTTCCGACAGTTTGACGCCGTCTGCGTCGGCCTTGACCTTGGCCTTGTCGAAGTCGTTGGCGGCCGGGATCAGGTCGTTGCTGCAGACATCCTCGGCCTTCACTGGGTTGGTGATCTGGCCGATCTTGTGGATCTCGTCGAAGAAGCCCTGCCAGCTCGCCATGTCGTGCGACCCCCAGCCGCCGCGCTTGTCCATGTCGCCGCGGAAGACGTTGATCTGCTGCAGGATCGAGGTGGTGCCGAGCTCCGGTCCGAGGTTCTTGGCCAGCGTCGGGAACTGCTCGAACACCGCTTCGACCGCCGCGCGCGGATTTTGATAGCCGAACTCAAGGCCCATCGCCCAGCCGCGCAGGTATTTTTCCAGGAACGCCTTCTTGTCGGGATCTTCGAGATCGGCGGCGCGCACGACGAAGGTATTGGCCGGCAGTTTCGAGTTCTTCACGCCGAGCCAGTATTCGAAATCGAGACCCTTGGCGATCCATTCGGCGCGCAGCCCTTCCCATGACAGCGCCGCGTCGCCTTGGCCGCCGGCAAGCGCGGTGCCCCAGGTCGGCCAGCCGGCCTCGACATACTTGACCTTCTTGATGTCGACGCCTTGCGCGGCAAGCAGCGGATCGGTGATCGACTGCCAGGCTGCGGAACCAAGCAGGATGGTCTTGCCTTCGAGCTTCTTCAGGTCGTTCGAGCCCTCGCCCTTGCGGAAAGCGATGCTGAACGTGTCGCGCGCGCCCATATGGAACACCGACTTCAGCTTCATGCCGTTCTGGATGGCGAAGGAGAACACGCCGGGCGAGGGAAAGCCCATATCGGCCTGGCCGACATCGACGAACTTCACCGTCGCCGTGCCGTCGGACGGTCCCGGCTGCATGTCAGTGTCGAGCCCGTCGAAATAGCCGGCCTCCTTGGCCGCCCAGTAGGGGTAGTCGTCGAGCACTTCGAGCGTGCCGCGCGGCGAGATCCAGGTGAATTTTCCATAGGCCTCGGCCCTCGCCCTGAGGCCGGTGGCGCCGAGTGCGGTCGCCGTCACCAGCCCGGCGCCGGTCACCTGCAGGAAGATGCGGCGGCTCATCCCCGCCTGCTGGATGAAATTGTCTTTGGTCATGGCATTCCCCTTTTTTGTTTGATGTCAGTCTGCCTTGCCGCCCGCCTCCCGGGCGTGGTCATTGCTTCTGCGTCAAGCCTCCCAGCTCGCCCATTTCTTGCCGATGAGGAAGAACAGCACGTAGATCAGGATGCCGAGCATCGACAGGATCAGCACCACGGCGAAGAATTGCGGCATCTGGATCATCGACGAATAGGTGGTCAGCCGGTTGCCGAGGCCGAAGCCACCGCCGACCATCTCGGCGCCGACGGCGGTGAGCAGGCCGAAGATGGCGCCGATCATCAGCCCGACCAGGATCATCGGCAGCGCCATCGGCGCGCGGATCTTCCAGAAGATCTGCAAGGTGCTGGCGCCATAGGACCGCGCCAGCGCGATCTTGGCGCTGTCGACGCGACGAAAGCCGGTGGCGGCATTGATCATCACCATCGGCCCGGCGGCCAGGGCCACCGCGATGATACGGGGCGTGTAGCCGAAACCGAAACGCAAGATGAGCAGCGGCACCAGCGCCAGCATCGGAGTGGTGACCAGCAGCAATATATACGGCGCGACGATCTTTTCCGCGAACGGGAACTGGGTGATGACGGCGGCCAGCACCAGACCGACGGCGGCGCCGATGACAAAGCCGGACACCAGCTCGACCAGCGTATAGCCGAGATGCGGCGCGATCAGCGGAAACTCGTCGAACAGCGCATAGGCGATCGAGCTCGGCGGCGGCATGATGTAGAGCGGCACATGGAACAGCCGCAGCGCCAGTTCGATGCCGCCGATGATGATGACGGCGACGGCGAGAATGGCCGCCACCTCCTTGCCCGACTTGATGCCGGGGCCGCTGGCGAAGGCCGAGAGGTTGGTCAGGCTGACGTCTTGCCCATCGCCTGACTTCGACTTCGAAAATTCGGGAATGGCGTCGCTCACGGCCTGATCCTCACGATCTCGGCGCTCGGGCGCTCCGGCGCCTTCGGTCTGGTGCGCTCTCCGACAATGTCCATCTTGATCCGGTTGGTGAGGTCGAACACCTCCTTCGTCGCCATGATCTCCAGCGAGCGCGGCCGCGGGAACGGCACGCGGTATTCCTTGGCGACGCGGCCCGGCCGCGCGCTCAGCACCACGACGCGGTCGGAGAGGAAAATCGCTTCCTCGATCGAGTGGGTGATGAAGACGATGGTGGTCTTGGTGTCGAGCCAGATCTCCTCGACCAGCCGGTTCATCTCCTCGCGGGTAAAACTGTCGAGCGCGCCGAACGGCTCGTCCATCAAAAGCACCGAGGGTTTCAGCGCCAGCGCCCGCACGATCGCCGCGCGCTGCTGCATGCCGCCCGAAAGCTCGCGCGGGAATTTGCCGCCGAAACCGTCGAGGCCGACGCGGTTAAGCAGATGCGCGATCCAGGCGCGGTCCGGTTTTTCGCCCTTGATCTCGAAGGGGAAGCGGATGTTGGCGTCGAGATTGCGCCAGGGCAGGAGGTTGGCTTCCTGGAAGACGATGCCGATATCGGGATGCGGCCCGGAAATCTCTTTGCCGTCGAGCTTGATCGCGCCGCTTGTCAGGCCGTGCAGCCCCGACATCGACCACAAAAGCGTGGTCTTGCCGCAACCGGACGGGCCGACGATCGAGACGATTTCATTGGCTCTGACGTCGAGGCTGCAGCGGTCCAGCGCCAAGAGGTCGCCGGACGCCGTGTGATAGATCTTGGTCGCTGCCTGCACGCCAAGCTTCGGCGTTGTTATCTCGCCCGCGTTCATCCGCCCCTCGGAGATTGCGTGATGATCCAAAGGTCATCAGACTGTCAAAAATCAGTGTGTAACTATCCTACTTTGCTGTCAAGCGTCGACGGCGGCGAGCATGGGACGAGAACCGACTGCTAGGCATAACTATCTGTATTGACGTGGTATTCTTTGCCTTGAAATTCGTGTTGCTTTCCTACATGATTTGGCAGGCGCACACGCGGATGCCTTGACGGCACGCATCGGTTGCAGCGCCGTCCTGCGCATGGAACGACAGCGTGCAAACATGATAAGAGGTCAGGTCGAAAACGGGCTAGGGAACACCGCCTTCATGACCGAAGCTGCCAGCCATCCGATCGCGGACGAAGAGGGAACCGGGGGCGAACCCGTCCGGCGCATTCCCGACATCATCTCGCTGGTCAAGGATTCCTACGGCGAATTGCGCCCGGCCGAACGCCGCGTCGCCGATGTCGTGCTCGAAAATGTCAAATATGCCGTCGACGCCTCCAACGCGGCGCTGGCCCAGCGCGCCGGCGTCAGCGAACCGACGGTGACCCGGTTCTGCCGCGCCATCGGCTGCGAGGGCGTGCGCGACTTCAAGCTGAAGCTGGCGCAGAGCCTCGTCGTCGGCGCGCTCTACCTGGACACGTCGCCGGCCAGGGAGGGCGACGCCGCCATGCCGTTCTGGAACGCGGTGTTCGGCGAAGCGCGCCGGGCGCTGCAGGAAACCGAGCGGCAGCTCGATCCGGGTGAGCTGGAAAAGGCCGCCGAGCTGATCGCCCGGGCCCGCCAGGTCACCGTGTTCGGGCTCGGCGGCAGCTCTTCGGCGCTGGCGCAGGAAACTCAGTACCGGCTGTTTCGCTATGGCATCTCGATCAGCGCCCAGTGCGACCCCTATTTGATGCGCATGACCGCCTCGACGCTGAAGCCCGGCGACCTGGTGGTCGCCATCTCGGCGACCGGGCGCACGCGCGAGGTGATCGAGGCGGTCGAACTCGCCAAGCACTACCGTGCCAACGCGATCGCCGTGACGGCGCCCGATACCGAGCTCGCCCGCGCCTGCGACGTCCGGCTGACGGTTGCCGTGCCCGAATATCCCGACACGCTGAAGCCGACGGCCTCGCGCTTCGCCTTCCTGGCGATGATCGACCTCCTGGCGGTGGCGTCGGCCTACAAGCTCGACGGCCCGGCCCGCGAGACCGTGCGCCGCATCAAATACAACGCCCAGATCCACCGCACGGGCAAGGAAATGGAGCCGCTGGGAGACTAGTCCCTTCTCCCCGTCACTATACGAGGAGTCCCACTATACGAGGAGAAGGTGCTGGCAGGCGGATGAGGGGCAGCGCCGACTTCAACGGTTACCGTCCCAATACACGGATTGGACGCATACAAGAGGGAAGAAATGCTCGAAATGTCACCATCCAAACAGGCGGCCGCATGGCTTGGCTCCTTTTCGCGGGCGCTTGAATCCGGCGACGTGTCGGCCGCAAGCAACCTGTTCGTCGACGATTGCTATTGGCGCGACCTGCTGACCTTCACCTGGAACGTCACGACGATGGAAGGCCGCGAGGCCATCACCGACATGCTGACAGCAACGCTGGCGGCGACTAAGCCTGCCGCGTGGCAGCTCACAGGCGAGGCGAGCTCGGATGAAGGCACGATCGAGGCCTGGTTCACCTTCGAGACGGCGGCGGCCACGGGCCAGGGCATCATGCGGCTGCGCGACGGCCGCTGCCGGACCCTGTTCACGGCGATGACCGACTTGAAGGGACACGAGGAGCGCAAGGGCGCGGCGCGGCCGCTGGGCGTGCGCCACAAGGCGGACCCGGAACGCGAGACCTGGTCGGAAGCGCGGGCGCGTGAGGCGCGCGAGCTCGGCGTAACGGAGCAACCCTATTGCCTGGTCATCGGCGGCGGCCAGGGCGGCATCATGCTCGGCGCACGGCTGCGTCAGCTCGGCGTGCCAACCATCGTCATCGAGAAGAACGCACGGCCGGGCGATTCCTGGCGCAACCGCTACCGCACGCTCGTGCTGCACGATCCGGTCTGGTACGACCATCTGCCCTACATACCGTTCCCCGACAACTGGCCCGTCTTCACGCCCAAGGACAAGATGGGCGACTGGCTGGAAATGTACACGCGCGTCATGGAGCTGAATTACTGGGTCGCCACCAGGTGCCTCAGCGCCAGCTACGACGAGGCGGAGAAAGAATGGACCGTGGTGGTCGACCGCGTCGGGCAGCGCATCACGCTGAAGCCGAAGCACATCGTCTTCGCCACCGGCGCCTACGGTCCGCCGCGCAAGATCGACCTGCCGGGTTCCGACCAGTTTAAGGGCGAGCTGCTGCACTCCAGCCAGTATGCCAGCGGCGGGAAATTCCGCGGCAAGAAGGTCGCCGTCATCGGTGCGGCCAGTTCCGGCCACGACGTCTGCGTCGACCTCTGGGAGAGCGGCGCCGACGTCACCATGATCCAGCGCTCGCCGACCACGGTGGTCAAGTCGGACACGCTGATGCAGGTCGGCTTCGAGATCTTCTCCGAGGACGCGCTGGCACGCGGCATCACCACCGAGAAGGCCGACATGATCGTCGCCTCGACGCCGTTCGCGCTGGTGCCCAAGGGCCAGCGCGCGCTCTACGACGTCATCCGCGCGCGCGACGCCGAATTCTACGAGCGTCTGGCCGCGTCCGGCTTCGCGCTCGATTTCGGCGACGACGAAACCGGCCTTTTGATGAAGGCCTACCGCACCGGCTCCGGCTACTACATCGATGTCGGCGCCTCGGACCTGATCATCGACGGCAAGGTCGGCATCCGCAGCGGCGTCGCGATAAAATCGCTGACGGCGAAAGGCATCCTGTTCGAGGACGGCAGCGAGCTCGAGGCCGACGCCATCGTCGCCTGCACCGGCTACCAGTCGATGAACGAGAATGTGGCGGCTCTCGTCTCGCGCGAGGTCGCCGACAAGGTCGGCCCCTGCTGGGGCCTCGGCTCCGGCGTCAAGGGCGACCCCGGCCCCTGGCAGGGCGAATTGCGCAACATGTGGAAGCCGACGGCGCAGGAAGCACTGTGGTTCCACGGCGGCAATCTCGCGCTGTCGCGCTTCTATTCGAAATATGTCGCGCTGCAGATCAAGGCACGGATGGAAGGGATCGAGACGCCGGTTTATGGGGCGCCGAGCAATTCGCGGCGGTGAGGCGGAAGCATGCTTCGGTGAGAGGTCGATCCCCACTCCGTCGAGCTTCGCTCGACACCTCTCCCCCGATCGACGGGGGAGAGGAAAGGCGCAAGTTCACCGACCTTGGCTCCCTTCCTCTCCCTCCGGAGGGGGGAGAGGTGGCTCGGCGAAGCCGAGACGGAGTGGGGGAAGCCGCTCGTCAATCGCGCAGCCTCCTCGATATCGGTTAATCCTACCGATGCCCGAAATGCCTGGCCGCCACCTCGACATGCGTATGGTTGGCATGGGCCACGAAGCGCTCGGTCTCGCCGACATCGTCGACCGCCTCGTTCGGCCACCAAATGCCGCCGACGACGATGCCTTCCGACACCAGCCGCTGGTCGGCGACCAGCGAGGCGCCGACCGCGTCGACGAAGGTGAAGCGGCCTGACCGCTGCCGCAGCACGGTCACGTCGCCGGCGGTGCCGATCGTCAGCGTGCCGAGGTCCGGCCGCGCGATCGCCCGCGCTGGCGCCTGCGTCGCGGCACGCAGAACCTCGACCAGCGGCATGCCGAGGGCCATTAGCTTCGACATGCAGACCAGTATGTCGAAGGCCGGCCCGTCGACGCAGTAGAGGTGCACGTCGCTCGAGATGACGTCGGGCGCCAACCCTTCGGCCAGCATGGCGCGGGCGACCTCGAAGTCGAACGAACCCATGCCATGGCCGAGATCGAAGATGACGCCGCGCTCGCGCGCCAGCCGCATGTCGGGCCGCACCGTGCCGGAGGCGAACACCGGCGCATTGGGGAAGGGCCGGAAGCAGTGGGTGAGAATGTCGCCCCGGCGCAGGCGCGGCAGCACTTCCGAGCGGCCGGGCGGCGGCTCGTCTATATGCGCCATCAGCGGCAGGCCGGCCTTGTCGGCGGCCTCCAGCGCCAGGTCGACCGGCGCGATGCCGCTTGTGCCGCCGGCATGCTTGCCGGAGCGAACCTTGACGCCGACGACGACGTCGGCGTGCTCGCGCACCGCCGCCACCACCTCGCGCGGCTCGCAGAGACGGAGATCGCTGCATTCGCCGACCGACACCGTTTGCGAGAAGCCGAAAATGCCGGCAAAGGAAATGTTGACATAGGCCAGGATGCGCACCTTCGAACGCTCCATGACATGGCGGCGGAAGCCCAGGAAATTGCCCGCGCCCGCGCTGCCGGCGTCGATGAAGGTGGTGGTGCCGCTCTTGGCGGCGAGCCTGTCGGCGTCGACACCGAGCGAAGTGCCGCCCCAATAGACGTGGCTGTGCAGGTCGACCAGGCCGGGTGCCACGATGCAACCGGTGGCGTCCACCACCTGGGCGGCGCTGGTCGCGGGGATGTCGGCGTCGATCGCGGCGACGCGGCCATTGGCGATGGCGACATCGCGCGGCGCATCGATGCCGGCCGCCGGGTCGATCAGCCGTCCGCCCTTCACGAGGAGGTCGAATTGCATTGTTGGAACCTCCGATTGCCCGAATTGTCGTCTCAGGCCGGTCTGTAGGCGACGGCCTCGACTTCGATCTTGATGTCGATCATCAGCCGCGATTCGACCGTGGTGCGGGCCGGCGGATTTTTCGGAAAATGCCTGGCATAGATAGCGTTGAAGGCGCCGAAGTCACGCGCGTCCTCGAGCCAGACGGTGGTCTTGACCACGTCGTCCATCGTGCAGCCGGCGAGCGCCAATGCGGCCTTCACATTGGCCAGCACCTGCTCGGTCTGCTCCGTGATGCCGCCCTTGACCACGATGCCGTCGCCGCCGACGGGAACCTGGCCCGAGACAAAGACGAAATCGCCGGCCCGCACGGCGGGCGACAGCGGCACGTGTGATGTTCCGAAAGTCTGCTTGGGCAAGGGACGGCTCCTCCGATGACATGGCCGGACACCGAGGTGGCGCCCGCTTTGCGACGAGATTTACCGCGATCGCGGCAATCCCGATAGAGGCCCTTGTTGGAAAGCAACATTGTTCGAAATCCATGTTGCTTTATTACAGAAGCGCTTGCATCGTGCACGTTGCCGGACGGGCTCGACGCCATACGGGCCGGGCGCATTTCCAGAGCGGAGAAACCGAGAATGACTTTCGACAAGAACCCGTTCCCTCCCGGCGACGCAGACCGCCACGCGCTGTGGGAGATGCTGGTGCGGCGCGACATCGACGCCTTCATCGGCCAGGACTGGGCCATGGTCGAGGACGATTTCATCGCCGAAAGCTTCTTCGGCATGCATGCGCATTTCCTGGCCAATGCCGATGCCTGGCGGCTGCAATTCCCGCGGCTGGAGATTTACCGCGACGAGTGGCTGCGCCAGGCCAAGGAAACGGCGGCGACCAAGTTCGCCGAGCCGCTGCGCGAGGCACTGTTTCGCGTTACCAATCTGCGCGACATCGATGTCGACGGCGACCGCGCCGTGCTGCACAAGAAGTTCGACGGCAGCGTCGCCAAGGCGGATGGCAGCGTCGACCGGCTGAAATGGCAGACGCTGTATTTCTGCCGAAAGGTCGGCGCGAGCTGGAAGATAGCCGGCTTCGTCGGCTACATGCCTTATCCGCTGGGAAGCTAGTTTCGATTTCCATGAATGACCATCGACAGTCGCGATGGCCGATCAGCCGCGCAAATTGCGTGGCGAGCTGCTCAGTACAGCGTGATGAAGGCCGGGAACAGCACGCCTGTCTCCCTGAAATACTCGATCAGCTCGATGGCCGGGAAGATGGCGAGGAAATAGAGCCCGTCGAAAAAGGTGCGCCTCAGCGCCCGGGTCGAGAACCGCAGCTCGTCATTGTCGTGGTAGAGCAGCGGGTTTGGCCAGAACCGGGGCGTCGCCTTGATGTAGGCGCTGTAGGCCGGGCCGAACTTGCCCAGGAGATATTCGGCCTCCCTGCGCGCCGTGACACTGAAGATCAGGAAGCTGGCGACGCCAAGCGCGGCGGCGGCCACCAGCGAGCCGTAGAGCAGGCCGATGCCGACCGCGCCGACCGTCGAGAAGAAGTAGAGCGGGTTCTGGCTCATCGAGAATGGTCCCGTCGAGACCAGCTCTTCATTCTTCTTGCCGCCGACATAGAGGATGCTCCACAGCCGGCCGGCGACGCAGGCGAGCACCAGGCAGAAGCCGAGGAATTCGAGCGTTTCGTGGCCGTTCGAGCCTTCGCTGAGCGCCGGTTTGGTCAGGAACAGCAGCAGCACCGCCAGCACCGCCGCGACCCGGATGAATATCAGCCGCTTGCGCTGGTCGAAAGCCTGTGAAACCGGCTTGAGGGAAGCGTAGGTCATTTTCGCGTTTTCCTGGGCACTCTAGTGCAGGCCCGGCCACTGGGGCACGCCATTGATGGCGGATACAAGGCGCTCATCCTCTATCAGCGCATCGGGAGGCATTCGTAAAGGCCTTTTGGGCCAGCCACCGCCATCCTTACGAATTTGTATGGCGCCGGACAGGCTGGCGAGAACTCAAATCCCTATCGTTGGATGCCGGTTCGCCATTTAGGGGCCGGCTCCGATTAAACAGAGACAGGAACGGTTTCATGAGAAGAATTGCACTGGCCGCCGCACTGGCCACCCTCGCGCTCTGCGGATCGCTTTCCTCCGTTTTCGCGGCCACCGCGCCTTGCGAGGAGACGTTGAAGGCCCTTCGCGCCGCCGAAGCGACAGCCAAGCTGAGCCCCGCCGACAAGACCACGGTCTCGGAACTGGAGACCAAGGGCATCGAGCGCTGCAATGCCGACGACGACAAGCGCGCCGACGACTTCTTCGCCCAGGCCATGAAGGTCATGGGCAAGTAACCCGACGCCGCCATCGAGGACATCAGCCATGCTCGCACCCCACACACACCCCACACCGAGCCAAAACAGGGTGCCGGACGTCACCCTCGACTTCTGGCTGGTCAAGCTGATGGCGGTGACCATGGGCGAGACGGCGGCGGACTATCTCGCCGTCAACCTCGGCCTCGGCTTGACTGTCACCTCGCTGATCATGACCGGCGTGCTGGTCGTCGCCCTCGCTCTGCAGTTCGCGCACAAACGCTACGTGCCGTGGGCCTACTGGCTGGCGGTGGTGCTGATCAGCGTCGTCGGCACGTTGATCACCGACAACCTCGTCGACAATTTCGGCGTGCGCCTGCAGACCACGACGATCGCCTTTTCCGTTGTGCTCGCGGCGACATTCGCGGTCTGGTACGCGAGCGAACGGACGCTTTCGATCCACACCATCTTCACGACCAGGCGCGAGATCTTCTACTGGCTGGCGATTCTCTTCACCTTCTCGCTGGGAACCGCCGCCGGCGATCTGGTCGCCGAGACTTTCGACATTGGCTATCTGACCACGGGCCTGCTGTTCGGCGGCGTCATCGCGCTCATCGCGCTCGCCTGGTATCTCATCCATCTGGATGCCATCCTGGCCTTCTGGCTGGCCTATATACTGACGCGTCCGCTGGGCGCCTCCTTCGGCGATTGGCTGTCGCAGCCAGCCGAATATGGCGGCCTCGGTCTCGGCACCACCTACACCAGCCTGATCTTCCTCGGCTGCATCATTGCGCTCGTTCTCTACATGACGCTCAGGAATAATGCCGATGAGATGGACGACATGCTGCTGGACTCGGAGTGAACCGCGGTCGGACGCCGCAAGGCCTGACCAGTTGGCGACGATCCTAGGAACGGACCCGAGCCGGTGATAGCCTGTCGCCGATACCGGCAGCCAGGGAACAGCGATGCGGCTACTTCTCGTCGAGGACGACCACAGGACGGCGGACTATATCGTACGCGGCCTGACCGAGGCCGGCCATGTCTGCGACCTCCTGCGCAATGGTCATGACGGGCTTTTCGCCGCGACCGGCGGCGGCTACGACGTGATCGTCGCCGACCGGATGATCCCGGGCCTCGATGGCCTGTCGATGGTCAAGGCCGTCCGCGCCGCCGGCGTGCGCACGCCGGCGATCTTCCTCACCTCCGTCGGCGGCATCGACGACCGCGTCGAGGGGCTTGAGGCCGGCGGCGACGACTATCTGGTCAAGCCCTTCGCCTTTTCCGAGCTGCTTGCCCGCATCAACGCGCTCGGCCGGCGGCCGGCCGCGCAGGAACAGAAGACCGTTCTGCGGGTCGCCGACCTCGAAATGGACCTGATCATGCGGCGCGTCGTCAGGCAGGGCCAGCCGATCGACCTGCAGCCGAGGGAGTTCAGCCTGCTCGAGGTGCTGATGCGCGGCGAGGGCCGCGTCATCACCCGCACCATGCTGCTGGAGCGGGTCTGGGATTTCCACTTCGACCCTAAGACCAGCGTCGTCGAAACCCATATCAGCCGCTTGCGGACCAAGGTCGACAAGCCGTTCGGTACCCAGCTCATCCACACCATCCGCAACACCGGCTACAGCCTGCACGCGCCGCTCTCCCAGTGATCGCGAACTTCCCATGACGGCGACTTTCCGATGACCGTGACCCGGACCCGCCTGCTGCGCAGCACGCCATTCCGGCTTGCCCTGACGTTCGCCTTCCTGTTCATGCTGGCCTTCGTGCTGGCGGGCGCCATCGTCTACCAGATGATGAGCGCCGACCTTGCCGAACAGCTCGACGACACCATCCGCGAGACCTATGCCGTCATCGCCGCGACCTATGCCGACAAGGATCTCAGGGAGTTGGTGGAGACCGTCGAAAACCACTCCGCGCGCAGCCCTGGGAAGGAGCAGCTCTTTTCGCTGACCGACGCCGCCGGCAACCGTATTGCGGGCAACTTCACCGCGGCGGGGCTTCCAGATGGTTTCTCGATGTTCGGCGCCGAAATGCCAGGCCTGCCGCCGGACACTGAATACCGCGCCTATTCCGGTCCGGTCGGCGCCAACACTTTGACCATCGCCTTCAGCCTCTCCGAGACCGAGGAGCTGGAAACGATCATGCTGATGAGCTTCGGCTGGGCGACGCTGATCATCACCGGCCTGGCCGTCGCCGGCGGCGCCCTGCTCGCCTCGCGCGTCCAGCGCCGTCTCGACGGCATTGCCGCCACGATGGTCGACGTTTCGCATGGCCGCCTCGACACCCGCATCCCGCTGACCGGCAAGGACGATGACATCGACATAGTCTCCAGCCAGATCAACGCCGCGCTCGACCGCCTGTCGGCGCTGGTCGAGGGCATGAAGCAGGTCAGCGCCGACATCGCGCATGATTTGAAGACGCCGCTCAACCGCCTGCAGATGATCCTGGAGAGCGCCGCCGACAAGGCCGCACGGCGCCAGGACGTCTCCGACGATCTGGCCGACGCGCGCGCCGAGGGCCACCAGATCAACGAGACCTTCGACGCGCTGCTGCGCATCGCTCAGATCGAGGCCGGCGCGCGCAAGGCGCGCTTCACCGATGTCGATCTCGGCGAGATCCTCGGGACCATCGCCGAGATCTACGCCGGCGTGGCCGAGGACGACGGCAAGGTGCTGTCATCGGTCGAGCTGCATCAGACCGCCGGCCGCATCCATGGCGATCCGGAACTGCTGACGCAGATGTTCGCCAACCTGGTCGAGAATTCGCTGCGCCATTGCCCACCCGGCACATCCATCCAACTCTCGGTGACGCGCCGGGACGACCGCGTGCTTGCCGGCGTCGCCGACAATGGCCCCGGCATTCCCGCCGGCGAGCGCGAAAAAGTGTTCCAGCGTCTCTACCGGCTGGACCACAGCCGCTCGACCCCCGGCAGCGGCCTCGGCCTCAGCCTCGTCCGGGCCATCGCCGAGCTGCACGGCGCGACCATTGCGCTCGAGGACCGCCGTCCGGGCCTGGCCGTGGTGGTGAGTTTTCCCCTGGTGATGGATTAACTTCGGAAGTTAGCGAAAGCCGGCGTCGCGGCCATCTCCCCCGCAAGGGGGGAGATCGGCCGTAACGTCACCTGTCGATCCGTGTCGACAAAATAATCGACGACGATGTCCGCTCCACCCCCTCCATGGCGCCGATCTGGTCGAGCAGCGTGTCGAGGTCGCGGATCGATGGTGCGTCGACGATGACGATCATGTCGAAATTGCCGCTGACGGAGTGCAGCGTCCTGACCGGCGGCAGCGCCTGCAGGCTGCGCACCACCTTGTCGGCGAGCTTCGGCGTGACGGTGAGCAGCACATGCGCCCTGACCAGCCCCTGCTCATAGTCCGGCGCCAGCCGGACGCCATAGCCGGTGATGATGCCGCGCTGCTCCAGCCGCTCGATCCGGCTTTGCACCGTTGTGCGCGACACGCCGAGCCGCCGCGCCAGTTCGGCCGTCGAGGCGCGTGCGTTGGCGCGCAGCAGCGAGAGCAGGGCTTGTTCGGCATCACTGAGCATTTCGACGAAGCCTTTCGGCAGATCGATAAAAGATAGGGTTCACTTTGCAGAATTCCACGCTTCCTTTCGACAGGCAAGCTGCGATGATTTCTGGACTCGGATCGCAGGGGAATTTGATCATGAACAAAATCATTATCGTCGGGGCCGGCAAGATCGGCTCGACCATCGCCGAAATGCTTGCCGCGACGGGCGACTATCAGGTCACTCTCCTCGACCGCTCGGCGGCGCAGCTCGCCGCGGCGGAAGTCCCTGTCGGTGTCGAGACGCTGGAACTCGACATCGCGGCGCCCGGTGCGCTGGAAGCCGCGCTCGCCGGCAAGTTCGCGGTGCTGAGCGCCGCCCCCTTCCACCTCACCACGCGCATCGCCGAGGCGGCGGCCAGCGCCGGCGTGCATTATCTCGATCTCACCGAGGACGTCGTCTCGACCAGGCGGGTCAAGGAGCTGGCCCGTACCGCCAAGAGCGCCTTCATCCCGCAATGCGGGCTGGCGCCCGGCTTCATCTCGATCGTCGCCAACGATCTCGCCAGCCGCTTCGACACGCTGGAAAGCGTGCGCATGCGCGTCGGCGCGCTGCCGCAATACCCGTCCAACGCGCTGAACTACAATCTGACCTGGAGCACCGACGGCGTCATCAACGAATATTGCGAGCCTTGCGAGGCGATCGTCGAGGGCGAGCTGGTCGAAGTGCCGCCGCTGGAGGAGCGCGAGGAGTTTTCGCTCGACGGCGTCACCTACGAGGCGTTCAACACCTCCGGTGGACTGGGCACCTTGGCCGAGACGCTGAAGGGCAAGGTACGCACGCTGAACTACCGCACCATCCGCTATCCCGGCCACGCCGCGATCATGAGGGCGCTGCTCAACGACCTTGGGCTGCGCCACCGCCGCGACGTCCTGAAGGACATTTTCGAAAGCGCCCTGCCGGCGACGCTGCAGGACGTGGTCATCGTCTTCGTCACCGTCTCGGGCCGCAGGAACGGCCGCCTGCTGCAGGAGACCTACGCCAACAAGATCTATTCCCGGCGCATCGGCCGGACGGTGCGCAGCGCCATCCAGATCACCACCGCGTCTGGCATCTGCGCCGTGCTCGACATGCTGGCGGACGGATCGCTGCCGGCGACCGGCTTCGTCAAGCAGGAGGAAATCGCGCTCGACGCCTTCCTCGCCAACCGCTTCGGCCGCGCCTATGCCCAGCATGAAATGGTAAGCCGGCTGGCGGGGTGAGCGACGGCGCCTTTCCTCTCCCCCGTCGACCGGGGGAGAGGTGTCGAGCGAAGCTCGACGGAGTGGGGGTCGACCTGGCTCGGGCTTGTTATTCCAAGCCGGGGTGATGCCCTCGTCCTGACTGATTGAGGCTTGTGATGAGTTTTCAGCGGCGGTGCGTCTGAGGACCGGCTTCCCCCGCTCCGTCGCTGCTTCGCAGCGCCACCTCTCCCCCCTCCGGAGGGAGAGGAAAGGAGCCTGGGGCAATCGAGCAACTCCTCCCCCTTTACGCCTGACGCGGGAGAGGGGGAGCTCTAAATATGCAGCGCGTGGCCCAGCGCCTTGAGCGCGGCTTCCGGAAACCCTTCGCCTTGCGTCGGATGGGCATGGATCGTCCCTGCGATGTCCTCCAGCCTGGCGCCCATTTCCAGCGCCAGCCCAAACACCGCCGACAGTTCCGACACACCCTGACCGACGGCCTGGATGCCGAGCACCAGGTGATTGTCGGCGCGCGCCACGACGCGGACGAACCCGTCTTCGCCGAGCTTGGTCATGGCGCGGCCATTGGCGGCGAAGGGGAACAGGCCGATCTTGATCTCGCCGCCCTGCGCCTTGGCCTCTTCGGGCGACAGACCCGCCGTCACCAGCTCGGGATCGGTGAAGCAGACGGCCGGGATCGAGCGCTTGTCCCAGCCGCGCTTGTGGCCGGCGACGATCTCCGCGACCATTTCGCCTTGCGCCATCGCCCGGTGCGCCAGCATCGGCTCCCCGGTGACGTCACCGATGGCGAAGACGCCGCGCATCGAGGTCCGGCACTGGTCGTCGATCCGTATGAACTTTCCGGCCCTGTCGAGATCGATCTGGTCGAGTCCCCAGCCTTCCGTCACCGGCTTGCGGCCGACCGTCACCAGCACCTTGTCCGCGGCGACCTTGGTGCTCTTGCCATCCGATGTCTCGACCAGCAGGGCATCGCCGTTTGTCGACAGCCCTTTGGCCTTGGCGCCCAGCATCACCTCGACCCCGAGCGCGGAGAGCCGCTTGACGACAGGCCGGGTCAGCTCGGCGTCATACTGCGCCAGCACGCGCGGCAAGGCTTCGACCACGGTGACCCCCGCACCCATCTTGGCGAAGGCCATGCCGAGTTCGAGCCCGATATAGCCGCCACCGACGACAGCGATTTTCCTGGGAACCTCACTCAGGGCCAGCGCGTCGGTGGACGAGATCACAGGCCCGCCGAAGGGAAGAAAAGACAACTCGACCGGCGCCGAGCCGGTGGCGATCACGATCGTCTCGGCCCGGATCACCTGGCTTCCGGTCTCGGTCTCGACCTCGACGGTCTTGCCATCGCGAAACCTCGCCCAGCCATGCACGGTCTTCACCCCGGCCTTCTTCAGCAGGCCGGCGACACCGCTATTGAGCCGGCTGACGATCCCGTCCTTCCAGGCGATGGTCCTGGCCAGGTCGAGCACCGGTGCGGTGACCGAAATGCCGAGCGGGCTGTTGCCGCCGGCCATGTGCGAGACCTTCTCGAACTCCTCGGCCGCATGGATCAGCGCCTTGGACGGGATGCAGCCGACATTGAGGCAGGTGCCGCCGGGCTTGGCAACCTCGACGATGACCGTATCGACGCCGAGCTGTCCCGCACGAATGGCGCAGACATAACCGCCCGGACCGGCGCCGATGACGAGCAGCTTGCAGGAGATTTCCTTCATGTTGGCAGCTTCCTTGTCGTGAGAGCCGTCAACGTCCTCCCATTCAACCCAGCGCTGCCCCTCATCCGCCTGCCGGCACCTTCTCCCCGTATAGTGACGGGGAGAAGGGATTGGCCGCGATGTTGGCGCCCTCGTCTGCAACGCTGCCGATTGGCGAAACCATGGATAACGGCGTCTTTCTCCCCGTCACTATACGGGGAGAAATGCCCGGCAGGGCAATGAGGGGCGGCGCGGCGCCCGCCAATGGAAACTCGAGAACGCATCACATCTCCCTCAATCCACGAAAATCAGCGCCGGCGTCTCCAGCAGCGCCTTGATCCGCTGGATGAACACCGCCGCGTCCCAGCCATCGATGACGCGGTGGTCGAAGCTCGACGACAGATTCATCATCTTGCGCGGGATGAACTGGGTGCCGTCCCAAACCGGCCGCACCATCATCCTGTTGACGCCGATGATCGCCACTTCCGGGTGGTTGATCACAGGCGTCGTCGCGATCCCACCCATGGCGCCGAGCGAGGTGATGGTGATGGTCGAGCCGGACAGCTCGTCACGCGTCGCCGTTCCCGACTTGGCAGCCTCCGCCAGCCTGCCCACCTCGGCGGCACAGTCCCAGACATCGCGCGCCTCGGCATGCTTGATGACAGGCACCACCAGTCCCGACGGTGTCTGCGCGGCAATGCCGATATGGATGCCGCCATGCTGGTGGATGATGCCGGCCTCGTCGTCGAACAGGGAATTGAGCTGGGGCTGGTCCGCGATCGCCTTGACCATCGCCCGCATCAGGAACGGCAGCAAGGTCAGCTTCGGCCTCTCCGCGCCGCCCTTGGCAACACGCTTTTCCTTGTTGAGCGCGGCGCGCAATTCCTCGAGCGCCGTGACGTCGATCTCCTCGACATAGGTGATGTGCGGGATGCGCGACTTCGACAGCATCATCTTCTCGGCGATCTTGCGCCGCAGGCCGACCAGTTTGATGTCCTCGACGGTGTCGTCGCGGGCGAGGCCGGGCGCCCTGGCCGCTTGCGGCCCGCGCGCCAGGAACGCCTCCAAATCCTCGTGGCCGATGCGGCCGGCCGGACCCGTCCCCGCCACCTGCCTGAGATCGACGCCCGCCTCTTTCGCCCGCAAGCGGACAGCGGGGGAGGCCAACGGCTTTTCGCCTTCCGGACGCGGCGCGCCCGAAGCCGAGGAGCGCGTCACGGTTTTCGGCGCCGACGACGACGATGCGGGTTTCGCCGGTGTTTCGGTGGGTTTTGCCGGCTTGGGCGGCGAAGCGGCTTCGGGCTTCGGGCTCGGCAGCCTGGCGGGCGGCTCCGCCCCGGTCGCCGGTTCAGCCTCTTTGCCGGCTTTCACATTGCCGTCGCCCGCCACTTTCAGCCGCACGATCGGCGAACCGATCGCCACCGTGTCGCCGATCTCGGCGCCCAGCCACAGGATTTCGCCATCGACGGGCGACGGGATTTCGACCGTCGCCTTGTCGGTCATCACGGCGGCGAGCACCATGTCCTCGCGCACGATGTCGCCGATCTTGACGTGCCATTCGACGAGCTCGGCCTCGGCGACACCCTCGCCGACATCGGGCAGCTTGATGATGTGTTCGCCCATCTCAGGCCTCCCCCACTCTAGGCTTCCAATGTTTCAAGCAAAGCGCGGCCGACACGCGCGGGACCGGGAAAATACTCCCACTCCTGCGCATGCGGATAGGGCGTGTCCCAGCCGGCGACGCGGACGACCGGCGCCTCCAGGTGATAGAAGCAGTTTTCCTGCACCAGCGCCGACAGTTCGGCGCCGAAGCCCGAGGTCAGCGTCGCCTCGTGCACGACGACGCAGCGCCCGGTCTTCTTGACCGAGGCCACGATCGTGTCGAGATCGAGCGGCAGCAGCGTCCTCAGATCGATGATCTCGGCGTCGATGCCGGTCTCCTCGGCGGCCGCTTGGGCGACATAGACCATGGTGCCGTAGGCCAGCACCGTGACCGCCGCGCCCGCCCTGCGGATGGCGGCCTTGCCGAGCGGCACGGTGTAATGGCCGTCGGCGACCTCGCCGAGCTCGTGCTTCGACCATGGCGTCACCGGCCGGTCGTGGTGGCCGTCGAACGGGCCGTTGTAGAGCCGCTTCGGCTCGAGGAAGATCACCGGATCGGGGTCCTCGATCGCCGCGATCAAAAGCCCCTTGGCGTCGTGCGGGTTGGATGGCACCACCGTCTTCAGGCCCGACACATGGGTGAACAGCGCTTCCGGGCTCTGGCTGTGCGTCTGGCCGCCGAAAATGCCGCCGCCGGTCGGCATGCGGACAACGATCGGGCAGGTGAAATCGCCATTCGAGCGGTAGCGCAGCCTGGCGGCTTCCTGCGTCAGCTGGTCGTAGGCCGGATACATGTAGTCGGCAAACTGAATTTCCACGCAGGGCTTCAAACCATAGGCGGCCATGCCGATGGCCGAGCCGACAATGCCGGATTCGTTGATCGGCGCGTCGAAGCAGCGGCTCTTGCCATATTTGGCCTGCAGCCCGTGCGTGACGCGAAAAACGCCGCCGAAGAAGCCGACATCCTCGCCGAACACGACGACCTTGTCGTCGCGCTCCATCGACACGTCCATGGCGTCGCGGATGGCCTCGATCATGGTCCGTCTTGGCATGGCTCAGACTCCCGCCTGCTGGCGCTGGCGCCTGAGATGCGGCGGCATCTCGGCAAACACACCCTCGAACATCTCGCGTGTCGACGGCTTGCCGCCGGCATGCAGCGTGCCGTGGCTTTCCGCTTCCTTCTGCGCCGCGATCACCGTGTCGAGGATTTCGGCCTCGGCCTGCGCATGCCGTTCGTCCGACCAGACACCGAGCTTGATGAGATGGTTCTTCAGCCGCACGACCGGGTCGCCGAGCGGCCAGGCGTCGGACTCGGTCTTCGGCCGGTAGGCGGAGGGATCGTCCGAGCTCGAATGGGCGCCGGCGCGGTAGGTGACATATTCGACCAGCGTCGGCCCGAGGTTGTCCCGCGCCCTTGTCGCCGCCCATTTGGCCACCGCGTGCACGGCCAGATAGTCATTGCCGTCGACGCGCAGCGACGGGATGCCGAAGCCGAGCCCCCGGGCCGCGAAGGTGCCGGAGCCGCCGCGCGCGATGCCCTGAAAAGTCGAGATCGCCCACTGGTTGTTGACGACATTGAGCACCACCGGCGCCTTGTAGGTGGAGGCGAACACCAGCGCCGAATGGAAATCGGATTCCGCCGTCGAGCCGTCGCCGATCCAGGCCGCGGCGATCCTGGAATCGTTGGAGATCGCCGATGCCATCGCCCAGCCGACCGCCTGGATATACTGCGTGGCCAGATTGCCCGAGATCGAGAAAAAGCCGTGCTCCTTCGACGAATACATGATCGGCAACTGCCGGCCCTTCAGCGGATCGGCCTCGTTGGAATAGATCTGGTTCATCATCGTGACCATCGGATAGCCGTCGGCGATCAGCAGGCCGGCCTGGCGATAGGTCGGGAAATTCATGTCGCCGGGGCTGAGCGCCTTGCGGAAGGCGCAGCTCACCGCTTCCTCGCCGAGATGCTGCATGTAGAAGGAGGTCTTGCCCTGGCGCTGCGCCATCTGCATGCGCGCATCGAAGGTGCGCAGCGTCATCATGTTGCGCAGGCCTTCCAGCAATTCCTCGCTGGACAGCAGCCCGGCCCACGGCCCGACGGCCTCGCCATTGCGGTTCAGCACCCGGATGATCGAAAACGCCATGTCGCGGATGGTGCGCGGATCGACGTCGATATCGGGGCGTGGCACGGAGCCGGCCTCGGCGATGGTCACATTGGAGAAATCAGGCGTCCCGCCCGGCCGCACTTCCGGCTCCGGAACGTGAAACCGCAACATCCCAGCATCGGCCATGACCTCAAGTCCTCCAATGTTGTCTGGCAGGGATATTTGCATATCCGCGCCGCCAGTGCGAATGCGTCGGGGTGTCGGTTCCGGCCGCGCCGACCGATCCGGCCTCCCCCGCTCAAGATGAAGATATGTCCGCGAAATTTCTTGTCGATGTTGGGCGGCCGCACGCAATTTGGCGCATGGTTGTGCCGTGTTTGTCGCCAGATAAAGTGATTGGCTGGCGAGACTTGGCTCCACGCCTCCTTTTGTGCCTCCGCGAGCAGGGGAAATTGGGGTTTCGCCAGCCTTGGCGCCCTTCCTCTCCCCCGTCGATCGGGGGAGAGGTGGCGAGCGCAGCTCGACGGAGTGGGGGGCGACCTGGCTCGGGCGTTATCTCGAGCCGGGACGACGCCTCGCCCTGATTGAGGCGCTGTGATGAGTGCCAGTGCCTGCGGATTTGAGGACCGGCTTCCCCCACTCCGTCCCGGCTTCGCCGGGCCACCTCTCCCCCCTCCGGAGGGAGAGGAATGGGCCAAGGTTGGCGATCCGAGCTGGAAGCCGTTCACTCCATCCCCGCATCATGCTAACCACCCTCCATGGCACAGAAGAAGGCATACGAGGTCGACGGTTGGCTGGCGCGGCCTGATCCGCGCATCTCGATCGTCCTGCTTTATGGCCCCGATCGCGGCCTTGTCTCCGAGCGGGCGAAGGCATTTGCCGGAAAGACCGGCCTGCCGCTCGACGACCCGTTCTCGGTGGTCAGGCTCGAGGGTTCGGAGGTCGATCGCGACGAGGGCCGCCTGCTCGACGAGGCCCGCACCGTGCCGATGTTTTCCGACCGGCGGCTGCTCTGGGTGCGCAATGCCAGCGGCCAGAAGGCGCTGGCCGACGACGTCAAGGCACTGACGGCGGAGCCGATGCGCGACGCCATCATTCTCATTGAGGCCGGCGATCTGAAGAAAGGCGTCGGGCTGCGCGCCGTGGTCGAGGGCGCGGACAATGCCATGGCGCTGCCTTGCTACGCCGATGAGGCCCGTGACATCGACACGGTCATCGACGACGAACTGCGCAAGGCCGGCATGGCGATGACACTGGAGGCGCGGCAGGCGCTGCGCCGCAATCTCGGTGGCGACCGGCTGGCCTCGCGCGGCGAGATCGAAAAACTCGTCCTCTACGCCCACGGCCTGAAGGAGATCGGGCTGGAAGAGGTGAGAGCCATGTCCGGCGACGTGTCTGGCGCCTCTTACGACGATGCCGTCGACGCGCTGCTCGAAGGCAAGGTCGGCGACTTCGACACCGCTTTCACGCGCCACTGCCAGGGCGGCGGGCAGCCCTTCCAAGTGCTGTCCTCGGCGATGCGGCAGCTCCAGCAGATCCAGGTCATGCGCGGCCAGATGGAGACCGGCGGCCGCAACGCCGCTTCCGTCGTTGCCGCCGCGCGCCCGCCGGTCTTTTTCTCCAGGCGCAAGCTGGTGGAGAAGACCCTGGAGCGCTGGAACAGCGAAGCGCTCGGCCGCGCGCTGACCCGGTTGCATCAGGCCGTGCTGCAGACGCGGCGGCGCCCCGACCTGTCCGTCGCGCTCGCAAGGCAGGCGCTGCTCGGCATCGCGGTGGAAAGCGCCAGGCTGGCGCAGCGGTAGAGAAATTGGCCGCCGGCGTCGCAGAAAGGCGCCGGCGTCGCACACCCAGCCTCTTCTCCCCGTCTCTATACGGGGAGAAGGTCCCGGCAGGGGGATGAGGGGCGGCGCCGATCGTCGGGAACAACGCTGTGTCGCGTAATTTGCCGGCTAAGCGTTAATCCTGCTTCAGCCGCCTGCACAGCTCGTCGAGCTGTTCCAGGCTGCGATAGGCGACCCGCAGCACCCCGCCCTTGCCCTTGTGGTCGACGGTGACGATCATGCCGGTCGTGTCGGTGAGCAGCTTTTCCAGCGCCAGCGTGTCGGCGTCCTTTTCGGCGGCAGGCGCGGCTGGTTTGGTACCGTTGGAACTGGCGCCGGCCGGCATCTGCGCCAGCGCTTCGGCCTGGCGCACGGAAAGTCCCTCCTCGACGATGCGCTTGGCGAGGCCCGCCGGATCCTCCGCCGTCACCAGCGTGCGGGCGTGGCCCGCCGACAGCGCGCCATCGACCAGCATGTCGCGGATCACGTCGGGAAGCTTCAACAATCTCAACGTGTTGGCGACATGGCTGCGGCTCTTGCCGATGACCTGGCCAAGATCGGCCTGGGTGTAGCCATGGTCGTCGATGAGCTGCTGGTAACCCTGCGCTTCTTCGACCGGATTGAGGTCGGCGCGCTGGACGTTCTCGATGATCGCCAGTTCCAGCGCGGTGCGGTCGTTGACGTCGCGGATGATGACCGGGATCTCGGTCAGGCCGGCGCGCTGCGCCGCCCGCCAGCGCCGCTCGCCGGCAATGATCTCGTAGCGGCCGGCCTGCGTCGGCGAAGGCCGCGCCACGACCGGCTGCACCACGCCATGTTCGCGGATCGACTGGGCAAGGTCGGTCAGTTCGGCATCGCCGAAATGCCGGCGCGGATTTTTCGGATTGGCGCTGATGAACTCGATCGGCACCTTGCCGTCGGCGCTCATGCCGGGCTTTTCCGGGGCCGCCGGGCGATCGATCTCGCCGATCAGTGCTGCCAGTCCGCGACCCAGTCTTTTCCTCGATAGATCTTCGCTCATCTTTATTCCACGTCTATTTCAGATCGTTTCGGTATCGAATCGGCTGTTAAGTGTGCATCGGTTCTAATCAAGCAGCGCGCAATTTACGCTCGCGGCGGATCACTTCGGAGGCCAATTGCAGATAGGCCTGGCTGCCCGAGCATTTCAGGTCATAGAGAATTGCCGGCTTGCCATAGGACGGGGCTTCGGACACCCGGACATTGCGCGGAATGATCGTCTCATAAACCTTGTCGCCCATATGCTCGCGCACGTCCTGCACCACCTGGTTGGCGAGATTGTTGCGGCCGTCATACATGGTCAGCACGATGCCCTGGATGGTGAGGTCCGGATTGATCGAGCGACGCACCTGCTCGACCGTTTCGAGCAGCTGGCTGAGACCCTCCAGCGCGAAGAACTCGCATTGCAGCGGCACGAGAACGGAATCGGCCGCCGCCATTGAATTCAAGGTCAAAAGATTGAGCGAGGGCGGGCAATCGATCAACACATAGCCGAAGGGCGCCCCGCGCTCGGTCGCGGCACGCAGCGCGTTGCGCAGCTTCAGCACCCGGTCCGGTGCCGAGGCGATCTCCATCTCAATGCCGAGCAGGTCCAGCGTCGAAGGCACGATGGAAAGGCCGGGCACCGCGGTCGGAATGGCGGCGGCTTCCAGATCCAGTTCGCCCGTCAGCACATCGTAGGACGAGACCGTCCGGTCCTTGCGGTCGATGCCGAGGCCGGTGCTGGCATTGCCTTGCGGGTCGAGGTCGACGATCAGCACTTTCTCGCCGATTGCCGCCAGCGCGGTGGCCAAATTGATGGCGGTGGTGGTCTTGCCGACGCCGCCCTTCTGGTTGGCTACGGTGATGATTCGAGGGCCGTTCTTCATCATGGGTCTATGCCAGAAATTCATCTTTGGGTCGCCGAACACTCAGACCCGTCTCGGTTCAGGCAGGTCGCACATTGGACAATTCGAGGATGACGCCGCTGGCGTCGGTCACGCTTGGATGTTCTACCAGATCGAAGGTCCACCGGTTAACGGTTTCTTGCACTTCGGCACGATAATCCCGGCCTTTGTGGAACAGCGCCCGCGCGCCCGAGGCCAGCCATGGGGCCGACAGGTCCAGCAGCACCGAAAGCGGTGCCAGCGCCCGTGCGGTGACGATTTCCGGCTTCGAAACAAGCACATGGCTGTCCTCGATGCGGCGCGCCACGACCCGCGCCGGCAGGCTGAACTGCCCGACGACGGTCTGCAGGAACGAAGCTTTCTTGCGGTTGCTTTCGACCAGATCGATGCTGGCGCCCGGGCGGTCGCCGAGCAGAAAGGCCATGACAAGCCCGGGAAATCCGCCACCAGAACCGATGTCGACCCAATGCATGGCATCGGGCTCTATCCCAGCAAGTTGCGCGCTGTCCAGAATGTGGCGCTGCCAGACATCGCCCGAGGTCGACTGCGCCACGAGATTGATGCTGCGGTTCCATTTCTGGAATATCGCTTCGAACGCCACCAGGCGATCGAATGTTTCACGTGAAACCGGGCCGGCGGCCTCCTGCAGGCGCTCGCGAGAGAAGGAACTCACGCAACATCCCTCTGCTCGGCTTTCCGCACCGATTCCCAATGCCGGACATGCGCGACGATGATCGCCAACGCCGCCGGCGTCATGCCTTCCATGCGCTGCGCCTCCGCGATGGAGCGCGGCCGCCGCGCCTGCATCTTCTGCTTCAGCTCATTGGACAGGCCAGGCACGCCGGCAAAATCGACGCTGTCCGGGATCAGCCGGCTCTCTTCACGCCGGATCTGCGCGACATCGGTGCTCTGGCGATCCAGATAAACCGAATATTTCGCTTCCGTTTCGAGCCGCTCCGCAGTCCTGGCATCGACGTCGTGAAATTTCGGTTCAACCCCAGCCAGCCAAGCCACATCAACACCGGGATAGGCCAGCAGTTCAAAGCCGGACCGGCGCACGCCGTCGCGATTGATCTCCAAACCGTGCCGTGCCGCCTCGTTCGGCGTCATGGTCAACGAAAGCGCCATCTCGCGCGCTTCATCCAGCCGCTGCATGACATCGCCATAACGCTGCATCCGCTCCGGCGAGGCGATCCCCAGCGTCTGCGCCAGCGGCGTCAGCCGCTCATCGGCATTGTCGGCGCGCAGCGAGAGCCGGAACTCGGCCCGCGAGGTGAACATCCGATAGGGTTCGCTGATGCCGCGACTGGTCAGATCATCGACCATCACACCAATATAGGCCTGGGTGCGGCTGAGCACGACCGGTGCGCCGCCCGCCGCCCGCTGCGCCGCATTGAGGCCGGCGAGCAGGCCCTGCCCGGCGGCCTCTTCATAACCGGTCGTGCCGTTGATCTGCCCGGCCAGAAAAAGCCCGCCAACGCGCCTGGTTTCAAGTGTGGGATGCAGTTCGCGCGGATCGACATGATCATATTCGATGGCATAGCCAGGCTGCAGCATGGCCGCATGCTCCAAACCGGGAATAGTCTTCAATATCTCCAGCTGAACGTCCTCGGGCAGCGAGGTCGAAATGCCGTTGGGATAGACGGTGTGGTCGTCGAGCCCCTCCGGCTCGAGGAAGATCTGGTGCCCGTCCCGGTCGCCGAACTTGACGATCTTGTCCTCGATCGACGGGCAATAACGCGGCCCAACCCCTTCGATCGAGCCGGAATACATGGCCGAGCGGCCAAGATAGGCGCGGATCAGCTCATGCGTGGCTGTGGTCGTACGGGTGATGCCGCAATCGATCTGCTGCGTCACGATGCGGTCGGTCATCAGCGAGAACGGTACGGGATTCTCATCCGCCACCTGGCTTTCCAAAGACGCCCAATCGATGGTTCGTCCGTCCAGTCGCGGCGGCGTGCCGGTCTTGAGCCGCCCGAGCTTAAAGCCGGCGCGGTCCATCGTTGCCGACAGGCCCATGCTGGCCTTCTCGTTCATGCGGCCCGCGACGATCTTCTTTTCACCGATGTGAATGAGTCCGCGCAGGAAGGTTCCCGTCGTCAGCACCACGGCGCCGCAGGCAAGCCGGCGGCCCTCAGCCAGGAGAACCGCCGCGATCTTTCCATCGGAGATCTCGAAATCGAGAACTTCGCCCTCGACGATCTCAAGATCGTTCTGCTGCCGAATCGCTTCCTGCATGGCAAGGCGATAGAGTTTTCTGTCGGCCTGCGTGCGCGGGCCGCGCACCGCCGGACCCTTGCGGCGGTTGAGCAGGCGGAACTGAATGCCGGCCGCGTCCGCCACACGGCCCATCAGCCCGTCCATGGCGTCGATCTCGCGCACCAGGTGCCCCTTGCCGAGCCCACCGATGGCAGGGTTGCACGACATCACGCCGATCGTGTCGAAACGCAGCGTCACCAACGCGGTGCTCGCGCCAGCCCGCGCGGCGGCGCTGGCCGCCTCGCAACCCGCATGGCCGCCGCCCACCACAACCACATCATAGTGATCGGTCATTCCATATAGGTCCCGGACTCAAAGAAGATGAGCGACACATGTCCCCGCGAGGCGGGACTGTCAAGAAAACTTCCGCACAGGCGTTTCACGTGAAACAGCGAAACCCCACTTTTATCGGCGTTTCACTTGAATCACCGCCTGATTGTTTCACGTGAGTCAGCACGAGCTTCGGCAGCCATCATGTTTCACGTGAGTCATTTTCCTATGCAGAACTGGGAAAAGATCACGTCGAGCAAGTCTTCGACGTCCACCGCGCCCACTATCCGTCCCAGGCGATCCGCTGCCAGGCGCAGCTCTTCGGCGCGCAATTCCTGAGGCATGCGTTCACCGGCGGCGCGGTGCAGATGCCGGTTCGCCGCGTCGAGCAACTCGACATGGCGTAGCCGTGACGGCAGCACATCGCCGCTAACGCCGGCCGCCTCGGCAGCGCGGCGACCGATCTCCGCCAGCAATCCATCCACACCCGTCCCGTCGACCACCGATAAACCAAACTCGTAGCGCCCAGTTGCATCCTGGGTCGCTCTCCTATCGAGCAGGTCGAGCTTGGTGCCGACGCGCAATGCCGGCGTCGACATCGGCAGCGGACCGGCGTCCTTGGGGTCCGCGGCGTCCTCGAGCAGCAGCAGCAGATCGGCGCGATCCGCCTTGGCTCTTGCCTTCTCGATGCCGATCGCCTCGATTTTGCCAGGCGCTTCCCGCAACCCGGCCGTGTCGGTCAGTCGGACACGCAAGCCTCGGAGATCCAGCACCACCTCCAGCAAATCTCGGGTGGTGCCGGGTTCATCCGTTACAATAGCGGCATCGCGCCGCGCCAAGGCATTGAACAGGCTGGACTTGCCGGCATTGGGCGCGCCGAGAATGACGACTTCGAAGCCGTCGCGGATGATCTCGGCGGCATGGAAGCCGGCAATGTGGCGGTCGATCTCCGATATCATCGACCTCACATCGGACCAAACCGTATCCGAAACGGAACCCGGTACATCGTCTTCATCGGCGAAGTCGATTTCGGCCTCGATCATGGCCCGCGCATGGATCAGGCGCCGACGCCAGCCGAGGTAGAGCGCGCTCTGCGCGCCCCCGGCGTTCTGGATGGCAAAACGCCGCTGCGCCTCGGTTTCAGCATTGACGAGGTCGGCCAGCGCCTCAGTCTCGACCAGATCGACCTTGCCGTTGAAGAAGGCGCGGCGCGTGAATTCCCCCGGCTCGGCATGCCTGACGCCGTCGAAACCAGCGATCGTTTCCAGTATCCTGGCCACCACGGCACGCCCGCCATGAACATGGAACTCGGCGACATCCTCGCCGGTGAAGCTCGCCGGACCGGGAAAGAACAGAACCAGGCCGTTATCGAGCACGGTTCCATCTGGAGCCCTGAACCTACGCAGGACCGCGGATCGTGCCTTAACCATGCCGCCGGCGATCGTTTCGATTACGAATCGAGTTTGCGGGCCGGATATGCGCAACACCGCAACGCCGGCCGGAAGCCGGCCGCTCGACAGCGCCACGATAGAATCGCCTGAAATCATTTGCCCGCTCTACCGAACCGCCCTAGCTTTCGCCTCATCACCGTCCCGGATTGCTCCTGAAAGTTGGCCATTGTGACATTGCCCGCGCAAAACCTGCTTGCCGAAGAGGCCAGCCCCTATCTGCAGCAGCACAGCGGCAATCCCGTGCATTGGCGCGGATGGTCACCGGCGTCGCTCGAGGAGGCAAAAGCCCTGGACAGGCCAATCCTGCTCTCCATCGGCTATGCCGCCTGCCACTGGTGCCATGTCATGGCCCATGAAAGCTTCGAGAATGACGACGTCGCCGCCGTCATGAACCGTCTGTTCGTCAATATCAAGGTCGACCGGGAGGAGCGCCCCGACATCGACCAGATCTATATGGCGGCCCTGTCCTCGATGGGCGAGCAAGGCGGCTGGCCGCTGACCATGTTCCTGACCCCCGATGGCAAACCGTTCTGGGGCGGCACCTATTTCCCGCGCGAGCCGCGCTATGGCCGTCCGGGGTTCATCCAGGTGATGGAAGCGGTCGACAAGGCATGGCGCGAGAAACGGGCAAGCCTGCACCAGAGCGCCGACGGCCTGACTTCGCATGTCGAGGCGCGGCTCTCGGCCACGCATTCCAAGGCACTTCTCGATCGCGATATGCTGTCCGACCTTGCCGGCCGCGTCAGTGGCATGATCGACCGCGACCGCGGCGGCCTCGCCGGCGCGCCGAAATTCCCGAACGCGCCGTTCATGCAGACGCTGTGGTTGTCCTGGCTGCGCGACGGCAATGCCGCGCATCGCGACGACGTCCTCGTCAGCCTCGAACATATGCTGAGCGGCGGCATCTACGATCACATCGGCGGCGGGCTCAGCCGCTACTCGACGGACGCCGAATGGCTGGTGCCCCATTTCGAGAAGATGCTCTACGACAATGCGCAGCTCATCCGCTTCTGCAACTGGGCCCTCGCGGCGACCGGCAATGATTTGTTCCGGGTCCGAATCGAGGACACGGTCGACTGGCTACTGCGCGAAATGCGTGTCGAAGGCGGCGCCTTCGCCGCCAGCCTCGATGCCGATAGCGATGGCGAGGAAGGCCTGTTCTACACCTGGAGCACGGGGGAGATCGAATCTGTTCTTGGAGACGATTCAACCTTGTTTTTCAACTACTTCAGTCTTTCCAGCCCGCCCGGATGGGAAGGTAAGCCGGTGCTCCATCAGACCCTCTCCCAGCAGGCGTTTGGTGTTGCCGACCGGGAGCGGCTTGTCCCGCTCAAGACAAGCCTTCTCACTGTCCGGGAACAACGCGTCAGGCCGGGCCTGGACGCAAAGACCCTTACCGACTGGAACGGCCTGATGATCGCCGCCCTCGCCGAGGCGGGTCGTTCGCTGGCGCGACCGGATTGGATCGAGGCCGCGGCCAAGGCCTTTGCCCATATCGGCAAAGCCGGCCGCGACGGTCGCTTGCCGCATTCCATGCTTGGTGTCCGGAAACTGTTTCCCGCACTGTCGAGCGACTATGCCGGCATGACCAACGCGGCGATCTCGCTGTTCGAGGCCACTGAGGACTGGAGCTATGTCGAGCAGGCCAGCCAGTTCCTTGAACAGCTCGACCATTGGCACGCCGACGCGGAAGGCACGGGTTACTATCTGACCGCCTCGGACAGCACCGACGTGCCGATCCGCATCCGGGGCGATGTCGACGAGGCCATCCCCTCGGCCACCAGCCAGATTATCGAGGCGCAGGTCCGGCTGGCTTCTATTACCGGCAACCTCGACTTGCAGGAGAAGGCGTGGAAAACGGCCGAGCATGCTGCCGGCCGAGCGGCGCACCAGGCCTATGGCCAGGCGGGTATCGTCAATGCCTGCGCGCTTGCCCTCGAGCCGCTGAAACTGGTCATCGTGGACGGGCTGGAGGATCCGAAGCTCATTCCGGTGGCGAATCGAAACCCAGATCCGCGTCGCGTCGATATCGTGGTACCAATCGGTACGGCGGCGAATCGACCCTTGCTCCCCGGCGGAATCCTGCCTCCGACCAACCGGCCCGGCGCCTGGTTGTGCACCGGCCAGGTCTGCCTGCCGGTGGTTACGGATGCTGACGAATTGGAAGGATTGTTGCGGCGAAAGTGATTCGTCATCCTCGGGCTTGATCCGAGGATGACGAAGATAAGGCTCTGCCGCGCCTCGATTACGTGTTCATCGAATCGAAGAAATCGCCGTTGGTCTTGGTCTGCTTCAGCTTGTCGATCAGGAACTCGATCGCGTCGGTGGTTCCCATCGGCGCCAGGATGCGGCGCAGCACGAAGATCTTCTGCAGGTCCTGGCGCGACACCAGCAGGTCTTCCTTGCGGGTGCCGGATTTGAGGATGTCGATGGCCGGATAGATGCGCTTGTCCGCCACCTTGCGGTCGAGCTGGATTTCGCAGTTGCCGGTGCCCTTGAACTCTTCGAAGATGACTTCGTCCATGCGGCTGCCGGTGTCGATCAGCGCGGTGGCGATGATGGTGAGGGAGCCGCCTTCCTCGATGTTGCGCGCGGCGCCGAAGAAACGCTTTGGGCGCTGCAGCGCATTGGCGTCGACACCACCGGTCAGCACCTTGCCGGAGGACGGCACGACGGTGTTGTAGGCGCGGCCCAGGCGAGTGATCGAATCCAGAAGGATCACCACATCGCGGCCGTGCTCGACCAGCCGCTTGGCCTTCTCGATGACCATTTCGGCGACCTGGACGTGGCGCACCGCCGGCTCGTCGAAGGTCGAGGAGATGACTTCGCCTTTGACCGAACGCTGCATATCGGTGACTTCCTCGGGCCGCTCGTCGATCAGCAGCACGATTAGGTAGCATTCCGGATGATTGGCGGTGATCGAGTGCGCGATGTTCTGCAACAGCACCGTCTTGCCGGTGCGCGGCTGTGCGTTGATCAGCGCGCGCTGGCCCTTGCCGATCGGCGCCACCAGGTCGATGACGCGAGGCGAGATGTCCTTGCCGGGCGGATTGTCGACCTCCATCTTCAGCCGCGAGGTCGGGTAGAGCGGCGTCAGATTGTCGAAGTGGATCTTGTGGCGGATCTTTTCGGGATCGTCGAAATTGATCGTGTTGACCTTGAGCAGCGCGAAATAGCGCTCGCCCTCCTTCGGGCTGCGGATAGGCCCTTCGACCGTATCGCCGGTCTTCAGCGAAAAGCGCCGGATCTGCGACGGCGAGATGTAGATGTCGTCGGGACCTGGCAGATAGTTGGCATTGGCGGAGCGCAGGAAGCCAAAACCGTCCTGCAGCACCTCGACCACGCCGTCACCGATGATCTCGATGTCCTGGGCGGCGAGCTTCTTCAGGATCGCGAACATCAGTTCCTGCTTGCGCATGACGCTGGCGTTCTCGACCTCGAGCGATTCGGCATAAGCGATCAGCTCTGGCGGCTTCTTGTTCTTGAACTCGGTGAGTTTCATTTCTTGCATTAGACGGACTCTGGGTAGGCTTTGGGGGAAAGATCGGCGGGATGCGACAAATGCCGGGCGCGGCCGAAAGCAATGACGGGCGGCGCATGACGGGAAGGAAGACCCGTCTTGTATCGTCGGTCGGCTGAAAGAGCAAGCCGCCTTTTGAGCGGGTCCGATGAAGTCTCAGAAGGGCTTCACGACGACCAGGATCACGATTGCGATCATCAGCAATGTGGGGATCTCATTGACGATCCGCCAGTGCCTTGCCGGTCTTTCGTTGCGGTCCTCGGCGAATTTGCGCACCGCGCCGGCCAGATAGCCGTGAATGCCCGACAAAATCAGCACCAGGCCGATCTTGGCATGCAGCCAGCCGCCCTGGAACGCAAAGATCTTCCAGGCCAGCCACAGCCCGAACACCCAGGTGAGGATCATCGCCGGATTGATGATGCCGCGCAGCAGACGCCGCTCCATCACCTTGAAAGTCTCCGACTGCACGGAGCCTTTCTGCGCATCGACGTGATAGACGAACAGCCGCGGCAGATAAAGCATCCCAGCCATCCAGGAGATGACGGCGAGGATATGGATCGCCTTTGCCCAGGGATAGAAGCTTTCGGGCGCGAAGAAAAACAAAAGCACGGTGAGAACGATCAGGACAGCGATGCCAACGACCATGCGCTTCACCGCCTGGCCGGTGCTGTTGGTGTTATCTCTGTCAGCCATCAGCGTGCGGCGCTCCGAACCTGTTTCACCATCGCCTCGACATGCGCCACCGGCGTCTCCGGCGTGATGCCGTGGCCGAGATTGAAGATCAGCGGCCCATTCCCCAGCGCCTGGAGGATCGCCTCGACGCCATCGGCCAACGCCTGCCCGCCGGCTACCAGCCGCAACGGATCGAGATTGCCCTGGACGGCGCCTTGCCGCTGCAACGCCTTCGCGGCCTCCAGCGGCACCGTCCAGTCGATGCCCAGCCCTGTCACGCCGGTCTTCTCGCGGTAGCTCTGGTAGCGGGCGCCGGCGCCCTTGGGAAAACCGATGATCGGCACCTCGGGATGGACCGCCCGAACCTGCCTGACGATCTCGGCCACCGGCTCGACGCAGAAGCGTTCGAACGAGGCATCGTCGAGCACCCCCGACCAGGAATCGAAAATCTGCACGACATCCGCCCCGGCCTCGATCTGCCGGATCAGATAGGACGCCGAATGGTCGGCGAGCACTTTCAGCAGCTGCCGAAACGCCGCCGGCTCGCGGTAGGCGAACAGCCGCGCCGGCGCCTGGTCCGGGGTGCCGTGGCCGGCGATCATATAGGTCGCCACCGTCCACGGCGCGCCGCAAAAGCCGATCAGCGTCGTTTCGTCGGGCAATTTCGCCCGCAGCCGGCGAAGCGTCTCGTAGACCGGTTCGAGATTCACGTGAAACACATCGCTTCCCAGCGCCGGAATCTCGACCGCCGAAATCGGCGTCAGCAGCGGCCCACGTCCTTCCTCGAAGCGCACGTCGCGGCCAAGCGCATGGGGAACGACAAGGATATCCGAAAACACGATCGAAGCGTCGAAGCCAAAGCGCTCGATCGGCTGCAGTGTCACTTCCACGGCAAGCTCGGGATCGTAGCAGAGATCAAGGAACGAGCCGGCCCGTCTCCGCGTCTCACGGTATTCCGGCAGATAGCGCCCGGCCTGTCGCATCATCCAGAGCGGAGGAGGAAACACCGCCTCGCCTTTCAGCACATCCAGCATGATCCGTCTTGCAGGCATCGAGCGCTCGCCTCTCCCGGCTTCCTCTTAATCAAATATCTTATTTTAAAAGAGTCTTCTGATTCTAAGAGTCTGTTGGTTGTGGTGGTTGTCACCTGTCCCGCTTTGGCCGCCAAAACGCCAGCAAGCATATTGTCGCGCACTCCCGATCGCGGCTGGCAGGGTTCTGGGGACAATCAGGAATCCGCTACTGGAGTCAATGCGCTAGGTCTGATGCCCTGGAGACCTGCCCTGTGGACGAGCAAAAGGCAAAATGCTTCGTCCACGGACTTGTCCCCAGCCGCCCGGAGAAGCTGACAGCGCATCGAATTGTGGACAAACCGGCATCTGATACAGTCGCCTCCGGCCGGCCCGTCGGCCCGTCCGATCTTATCCACATCCGCCCACAGCCCCAGGTGATCCCTGTGAACAAACCCCAGAGCTTCTTCCACCTGCATCTGATTTCCGATGCCACGGGCGAAACCCTGCTCGCCGCCGGCCGGGCGGCTTCAGCGCAATACAAGGATGCACGGGCCATCGAGCACATCTATCCGCTCATCCGCACCGAAAAGCAGATAGCCAAGGTCTTCGAGGACATAGAGGAGGAGCCGGGCATCATCCTTTACACGGTGGTCGACCAGAAGCTGGCACGCGGCATCGACGAACGCTGCGCGGCCATGGGCCTGCCCTGCGTGTCCGTGCTGGAGCCGGTGCTGACGGTCTTCCAGTCCTATTTGGGGACGCCGGCCGGCCGCCGCGTCGGCGCCCAGCATGTTCTCGATGCCGAATATTTCCGGCGCATCGATGCGCTCAACTTCACCATGGACCATGATGACGGACAGCTGCCGGCAAACATGGATGACGCCGATGTCGTGCTGATCGGCATATCGCGCACCTCGAAGACGCCGACCAGCATCTATCTCGCCAACCGCGGCATCAAGACCGCCAACATCCCGATCGTGCTCGGCGTGCCGGTGCCAGAAAGCCTGATCAACGCCAGGGCGCCGCTGGTCGTCGGGCTGATCGCCACCGCCGAGCGCATCTCGCATGTGCGCCAGAACCGCATCCTCGGCAATTCGAGCACCTATGTGCCAACCGAGTATGTCGACCGCGCCGCCATCAACGAGGAACTCGCCTATGCCCGCCAGATCTGCACCCGCCACGGCTGGCCGATGATCGACGTAAGCCGCCGCTCGATCGAGGAAACGGCGGCGGCGATCGTTGCCCTGCGGGGGAAGAACAGATAATTGGAACCGTGCGCCAACCTGCCAACAGAACCGCTGCGTGTTTCGAAAGGTCACGGCATGGATCCTAGGGTCTGCGCCGCGTCGCTTCGCTCCTTGCTTCGCCCTAGGATGACGAAGGGATGATTGTCCCGGCTAATCTCGAAGGTTTGTGACTTGCCAGCATCGTCACTTCTTATGCGGCGACACAACTGCAAATCTCCGGCCGTTGAGATTAGCCGTGGATCGCAATGCATTCGTCATCCTAGGGCGAAGCAGGAGCGAAGCTCCGTCGCGCAGACCCTAGGATCCATGCCGTTACAGTGGCCAAGGGGTGCGGCGGCCGCTAGCGTCCCACCCAGCCAGCAACTCAATGACGGGTAACAGGCGAAAGATCATGACAGAAAAAATCATCCTCGCTTCAGGCAGCCCGTTCCGCAAGGCGATGCTGGTCGATGCCGGCGTCGACATCGAGGCGGTTCCCGCGACGCTGGACGAGCGGGCGCTGGAGGCGCCGTTGCAGGACAGCGGCGCCTCGCCCGAGGACGTCGCGCTGGTGCTCGCCGAAGCCAAGGCCACCGAAGTCAGCGAGCGCCGGCCCGGGGCGCTGGTGCTTGGCTGCGACCAGACGCTGTCCTTGGGCGACGAGGTCTTCCACAAGCCGGCGGACATGGAGGGCGCGCGCCGCCATCTCCTGGCGTTGTCGGGCAAGACCCATCAGCTCAACAGCGCCGCCGTTCTGGTGCGCGACGGCAAGGTGCTGTGGCGCCATGTCGGCATCGCCTCGATGACCATGCGCAAGCTCGACCCCGCCTTCATCGGCCGGCATCTGGCCCATGTCGGCGTCAAGGCATTGTCGAGTGTCGGCGCCTACCAGGTCGAGGGCGAAGGCATCCAGCTGTTCGAAAAAATCGAAGGCGACCATTTTACCATTGTCGGCCTGCCGCTGCTGCCGTTGCTGGCGGAGCTGCGCGCACTGGGAGCCATCGATGGCTGAAACCCCGAAAAAGGCCTTCGTCACCGGCCACCCCATAAAACATTCGCGCTCGCCGAAGATCCACGGTCACTGGCTGGCCAAGCACGGCATTGACGGCACTTATCAGGCGATCGATGTCGCGCCCGAAAACTTCGCCGAATTCCTGGCGACGCTGCAGGCGAACGGTTATCGCGGCGGCAACGTCACCATCCCCCACAAGGAGGCGGCTTTTGCCGGGGTCGCGCGCCGCGACCATGCGGCCGACGAGATCGGCGCCGTCAACACGCTGTGGTTCGAGGACGGCACTTTGTGGGGCGGCAACACCGACGGCCACGGCTTTGCCGCCAATCTCGACGACCACGCTCCGGGCTGGGCGGCCAATGGCCCTGCCGTGGTGCTGGGTGCCGGGGGCGCCGCCCGTGCCGTCATCCATGCGCTGAAGGCGCGCGGCCTCGGTGATATCCGCATCGTCAATCGCACGCTCGCCCGGGCAATCGAATTGCGCGACCGCTTTGGCGCCGGGGTGTCCGCGCATCCGTTGGCGGCGACCGGCGAATTGCTGCGCGACGCCGGCCTGCTGGTCAACACCACGGCGCTGGGCATGCAGGGCAACGGGGATCTGGCCGCCGACCCCAGGGGTCTGCCCGCCCACGCCGTGGTCAACGACATCGTCTATGTGCCGCTCGAGACCCCACTGCTCGCCGCCGCGCGGGCACGGGGGCTGAAGACGGTCGACGGGCTCGGCATGCTGCTCAACCAGGCGGTGCCCGGCTTCGAACGCTGGTTCGGCGTCAGGCCGAAGGTGACGGCTGAACTGCGCGCACTCATCGTTGCCGATCTGGTGCCCAAATCCCGGGTGCCGAAATCATGATCGTGCTCGGCCTCACCGGCTCGATCGGCATGGGCAAGTCGACCACGGCCAGGATGTTCGCCGAAGCAGGGGTGCCGGTGCATGATTCCGACGAGACGGTGCACCGCCTCTATGCCGGCAAGGCGGCCCCGCTGGTCGAGGCCGCCTTTCCCGGCACCATGGTTCACGGAGGCGTCGACCGCGCAAAACTCGGCGCTCGCGTGCTCGGCGATGCCGCGGCTCTGAAAAAACTCGAAGCCATTATCCACCCGCTGGTCCGTGCCGATGCCGATGCCTTTCTGGCCAGGCATCGTGCAGCGGGCGAATCGCTCGTGGTCCTCGACATCCCGTTGCTGTTCGAAACCGGCGGCCGTGGCCGCGTCGACAAGGTCGTCGTGGTGACGGCGCCGGCCGAAGTCCAGCGCCAGCGCGTGCTGGCGCGGCCTGGCATGAGCGAGGAAAAACTGGCGTCGATTCTGGCCAGGCAGGTGCCGGATGCCGAAAAGCGCCGGCTGGCCGATTTCGTCATCGACACCGGCGAGGGCCTGGACGCCGCGCGTGCGGCGGTTGCTTCGATCATTGCCGAAATCAAGGGATAAGTCGGGCTCCTGACGGCAGGCCTTCAGCATTGCCCATTGCCATTTTGTTCCGGTCTGGCGATTCTGCTCCCAGGAGCGATCTGATTCGATGCGTGAGATCATTTTCGATACGGAAACCACCGGCCTCGATTCGCGTGACGACCGCGTGATCGAGCTTGGCGGCGTCGAACTGGTCAATCGCTTTCCGACCGGCAGGACCTTCCATCATTATATCAACCCGCAAGGCCGCGCGATCCATGCCGAGGCGCAGTCCGTGCACGGCATCAGCGCGGCCGATCTCGCGGGCAAGCCGAGCTTCGCCGAAATTGCCGAGGAATGGCTGAAATTCACGGAAGGCGCCAAGCTGGTCGCCCACAACGCCACCTTCGATATCGGCTTCCTCAATGTCGAATTCGGGCGGCTCGGCCACCCGCCTGTCGATAACGGGCTTGTCGTCGACACGCTGGCACTGGCGCGCCGCAAGCACCCGATGGGACCCAATTCGCTCGACGCGCTGTGCCGGCGCTACGGCATCGACAATACCAAGCGCACCAAGCACGGCGCCCTGCTCGATTCCGAATTGCTGGCGGAAGTCTATATCGAGCTGATCGGCGGCAAACAGGCCGCACTGATCCTCGACAGTGCCACCGCGCCGGCCCAGGGCGGCAACAATGTCAGGCATATCGAGATCATCGTTGCCGAGCGTCCGGCGCCGCTGCTGCCCCGCCTGACCGAAGCGGAGCGCGCCGCGCACGCCGCCATGGTCGCGACGCTCGGCGAAAAGGCGCTGTGGCTGAAAGCCTCCCCCCAGGAAGCAGCCCAGGCGCTGTCGTCATGCAGCCATCCGAGAAGCGGCCTCAGTAGGGCCATTCCCCCCGGCCCAGCGCGGCAGCGGCCGCAATGATGCGCGCAAAAGCCTCCGCCGCGGCCGGCACGGTCGTGCGGGCGCGCAGGAAACTGTGCACGAGGCGGGGCTCCTCATGCCACCAGGCCTTGCCGCCGGCCTCCAGGATATGGTCGCGATAGACTTCGCCGTCCGACGACAGCGGATCGCATTCGGCCGTGATGATCACCGTTGGCGGCAGGTCGGAAAAGTCGCGGTCGCGCAGCGGCGCGAAGGTCGGATCGCCGGGCGATTGCTTCCGGGCTGAGCGGACGTCGCGGTAGAAGGCGGCGTCGCTCGTCGACAGCAGCGGCGCATCGGCGTGTTCCACGTAGGAGCCGATCGCCTCGTTGCCGCCGAGGTCGGGATAGATCAGCACCTGGCCGATCGCGGCGCGCGGATGGCGACGCGTGGCGTGTGCCACCGCCGCCGCCAGATTGCCGCCCGCACTTTCACCGCAGAGCACGAGCGGCGGCTCGCTGGTCGCCGCCGCCCATTCGAAAGCCGCCAGCGCATCGTCGAAGGCGGCGGGATGAAGATGCTCGGGCGCCAGCCGGTAATCGACCGACACAATGTCGAAGCCGGTGCCGGCGCAGATTTCGGCGCAGATGTCGTCATGGCTTTCGAGCCCGCCGAGGATGAAACCGCCACCGTGGAAATAGAGCACTGTCGCGCGCGGTGTGGCGCCGGCGAGCCGGTAACGGCGGACCGGGATATCATGGTTCGAAGCGGCGACCAGGCTGTCGGTGGCCTTGACCCCGGGCGGACGGCCCTGGTGGAAGGCCCGGCACATCCTCGCATAGACCGCGCGCTGCCTGTCGATGGGCAGGCCGGCGATCTCCGGCGGGTACCAGGCGTTGACGCTGTCGATATAGGCCCAGAGCGCCGGGTCGAGCCATGGTCCGTATTTGCCGCGGCTGGTCATTTCAATCCGAGCGGCACGTCAAAGCTCGGCATAGAGACGCGCGGCGTTTTCAAAAGTGAAGCGCAGGGGTACCGAGCCTTCGACCTGCCAGACGGTGACCGGCTCGCCGGCCAGCAGCCGGCAGGCGCCGTCGGTGTCGGCAACCGCGCCGCCATAGAGCCGGTTGGCAAGGTTGAGGATGCCGGTCTGGTGCATGGCCGCGCTGCCGCTGCCGCAGGCATCCTTGACCAAAAGCACGCGAAAGCCCCTTGCCACGGCATCCCTGACCGACGCGTCGATGCAGGCCTCGGTCCACACGCCAGCCATGACGAGCCATTCGATGCCGGAAGCCTTGAGCCGATCGCCGGCCGGACCGGAGCGGAAGGCGCTGGCCTCGGCCTTGATCAGCAGCGCCTCGCCATTCGCCGGCGCCACCTCGTGGCAGATCTCGGTCAGCGGGTCGCTCTTGTCGGAAAAGGCCGACTTGCCGTCTTCGCCGACCGGATGAAAGGGCCGGTCCTGGCTGTCGAGATCGACGATATAGGCCCAGTGATGAAGCGGCACATGGTTTTGACGCGCCGCCGCCTGCAGGCGCTGGACATTGGCGAGGATCTTTTCATAGCCCTCGACGAGGTAGCGCTTGTCCCGCCGGTGCTCTTCCTGCAGGTCGATGAACACAGCGGCCACCGTGCCGCGCCTGATGGAAATGGGGGCTTTCATGCGGATAGGGTCCGGGCCAACACGGTTCCTTTCAGCGCGCTGGCGCAGGCCCCGGCGATTGGCCGGCGCCTCCCCACCTTCGTCATCCACGGGCGGAGCAGGAGCGAAGCTCCGTCGCGGAGACCCGAGGATCCATGCCGTGACGTTGATCGACTGGTGCAACGGAGCAGAATTCGGACCATTGCTGCGCTTCTGTGTCGCGGCATGGATCCCTTGGGCTGCGAAGCAGCTCCAGAGGTCTGCGCCGCGTCGCTGCGCTCCTTGCTTCGCCCTAGGATGACGAAGCGATAGGAGGCCCCGTCGGCCGCGAAGGTCACGTCAGCGAGGTGGGCAGAAGGCATCAAACCTGCGTCTCCAAAAACTCATCCTCATACGGAAAGCGCGACAGAAGCTCGGTGCCGGTCTCGGTGATCAGGATTTCGTCCTCCAGCTTGACGCCTTCGCGGCCGCCCTTCTCGCCAATATAGCTTTCCACGCTCACCACCATGCCTGGCACGATATGGCCGTCGCGGCCATAGGTCTCGTAATCCATGGCATGCGCGATGAACGGTGTCTCGCCATGCATGCCGACGCCGTGCATGACCGAGGTGTAGCGCTGGTCGACGAAGCGGTCCGGAATTTTCCACGCCTTCTCGGCGATCTCGCGGAACGCCATGCCGGGCTTCACGATCGAAATATTGTGCTGAACCTGATCATGCGCCATGCGGTAGAGCGATTTCTGATAAGGCGTCGGTCTGCCCGGCCCGCAGCGGAAGGTGCGCGAAAAATCCGAATAATAACCGTAACAGCCGATCGTGTCGGTATCGAGCGCCAGCAATTCGCCGGGCCTGATCTTGCGGCCGCTGGCTTCATTGAACCACGGATTGGTGCGCTGGCCCGAGGTCAGCAGCCGCGTTTCGATGAACTCGCCGCCCTGGCGTATGACCTCGCCATACATGATGGCGAACAGCTCGTTCTCGGAAACGCCGGGCTTGATCGCTTCGCGCACCGCATAGACGGCGGCTTCGGCGCCGGCCATCGAGGCCAGCAGGCATTTGACCTCCTCCGGCGTCTTGACCGCGCGCACGGCGAGGATCTCGCCCTGGCAGTCCCGGACCTCGCAGCCGCGCTTTTCAAGCGCCAGGGCCTGCAGATGGCTGCAGCGGTCGAGCCCGAGCTTCATCGAGCCGCCGCCGTGCTTTCTCAAGAGTTCGGCGATCTCGTCGGCGAAGGGCCCGGCGGTCTCGTCGTCGCGGCCCGACACGGACGACCAGACGAGCTTGGAAGGACGCGCCTCGTCGATCGTGTCGAGCACCATGGAGACATGGTAGCTCTGCGGATATTCGAACAGCACGATCGGCCCGTCGGCCGGAATGAAGAAATAGCGGGTCGAGTTGCGCAGGAAATAGCCGAACATGTTGCGCGAACCGGTGGCGTAGCGCTGGTTGTAGGGGTCGAACAAAACGACGCCGCCATAGCCGGCCTCGCGCATCCAGCCGCGCAGTTTGTTGAGCCGGCCTTTGCGCAGGGCATCGGCATCGATGAAGGACGGCTCGGTGTCCGACAGCCACATGCCGCCGGCCGGGTCGGCCGCCGCCGGATGGCGCATGCGGTCCTTGAAGTCGACATCCTCGGTGCTGTCGGGGTCGAAAACGACGATGCTCATGGTGTCTGGCCTTTGGCTGGGTGTAGGGCCAGAGCATGGCGCAGGAGGATCGGGGCAATTGTGCGGAAAACCGCGTGGGTTGTGCGGGATACCGCTGCAGGACAGAGGGGGGCGCTGTCCCGCCAACGCCTCCCGCGTCAACGCTCGCGCTAATGCCTTCTCGCCATCTTCGGCGCATGGCCATGCTCCTCTCGAAAAGCCCGCGCAAAGCTCGACATCGAGGCAAAGCCGCAGGCCAGCGCCACATCGCGCACGGCAAGCGTCGAATGCGCCAGCAGGTCGGCGGCGCGTTTCAGCCTGAGCCGTCGATAATAGCCGTTGGGCGAGATGGCGAGTTCGGAGCGGAACGAGCGTTCGAGCTTGTCGGAGGAAACGCCGAGCTTCGCCGTCAGCTCGGCCATGCCGAGCCGCTCCTCCACCGCGTCTTCCATGATGGCGATGGCCGACAGCACCAGCTCGTTCTGCACGCCGGTGCGCAGGCGCAGCGGCATCAGCTTGCGGTCGACGCTCGAGCGCAATTGGCTGTGCACGAACCACTCGGCGACGCCCGCGGCAAGCTCGGCGCCGTAGTCGCGGGTGATGATCTCCAGCATCATGTCGAGGCTGCCGACCCCGCCGGCCGAGGTAAAACGCTTGCGGTCGATGACGTAGAGATCGCGGCGCAGCTCGATGTTGGGGAACGCCTCGGTGAAGGCGGCCTGGCTGGTCCAGTGCAAGGTGCAGGCATGGCCGTCGAGCAGGCCCGCGCGTGCCAGGAAGAACGCCGCGTCCGCCACCGCCCCGATATGCGCGCCATTGCGCAGGCTGCGGCGGATCCAGCTCGCTGCGTCCTCGGCGACGAGATGGTCGGCATCGCCGCCCGAGCAGACCACGATGCGGTCGACCTTGGGCGCTGCCTCGGCGTAAAAGCCTGGCTGGATGACGACGCCGTTCGAGGCCTCGACCGGATCTTGGGTCGCCCCGACGATGATCCAGCGGTAGCATTCCCGCTTCGCCAGTATGTTGGCGGCGCGCAGTGGCTCGATGACGGAACTGAACGCCATCATCGGAAAGCCGGGGAACACCAGCACCGCGAAGGTGAGCGGGGCGTCCGTGGGTTTGGGTGGTTCGCGTGTGGCCATGACGTCCGGAGCCGGGAGGATCGGGGCTACAATTCGGACAGATGGGCTTCGGGGTCAACGGTGTTCGGCCGAAGGCGAAGGGGCGAACGCAAGCGCTCAGTCCAGATACCGGGACACGCGCGCCTTCAAAAGCGCGATCAGCTCCGGGTCCATGAATTCATAATTGTCAGGGATATCGAGGCAGATCACCTTGGCCGCCTTCAGGCTGGCCTTGAACTGCTTCCGCAGTTTCGTCCGGTGGGTTTTCTGCATGACAAAGATGATGTCCGCCCAGCCGACGAGCTCGTGCGTCAGCGGCGTGTCGGCGTCATGATTGGTGCCAGCCGACGCGACTTCGATGTCGCGCCGCGTGGAAAACACTTGCTCGGCGGTCGGGCTGCGCAAGCGGTTCTGGCTGCAGACGAAGAGGACGTTTTTCAAAGGTTAGCGCGCCAAGTCCGCCACCACGGCGTCGAGCACGATCATGCCGGCCGGCGTGGCGCGCAGGCGGGCGTTGCCGATCGGCGCCACCAGGCCCTCGCCCTGCAGCACCGACAGGCGAGCGCTCGACAGCCCGCGCCCGGAGAAGGCCTCGTAGCGCGAGAGGTCGATGCCTTCGGCGAGCCTCAGCCCCATCAAAAGAAATTCGTCCGCCTCTTCGGAGCGCGTCAGCAGTTCGCCGCCGGTGATGCCATGGCCCTTGGCCTCGACCAGATTGGCCCAGGTTTCCGGCATCCGTTCGGCGATGGTCACCACACGATGGCCGTTCTCCACGAAGCGGCCATGCGCGCCGGGGCCGACGCCGACATATTCGCCGTAGCGCCAATAGGTCAGATTGTGCCGGCTCTCGGCGCCCGGCCTGGCGTGGTTGGAGATCTCGTAGGCCGGCAGGCCGTGCGCCGACGTGATTTCCTGCGTCAGTGCATAGAGATCGGCGGCGTGGTCGTTGTCGGGAACGACGAATTTTTTCGCCGCGTGGAGCGCATGGAAGGGCGTGCCTTCCTCGATGGTCAGCTGGTAGAGCGACAGGTGGTCGGCGGCATGGCCGATCGCCTGTTCGAGTTCCGCCTGCCAATCCTCCGGCGTCTGCCCGGGCCGCGCATAGATCAGGTCGAAGGAGAGCCGCGGAAAGATTTCGCGCGCGAGCCCGATGGCGTGCAAGGCTTCCCTTACATTGTGCAGCCGGCCGAGAAAGCGCAAATCCATGTCGTTCAGCGCCTGCACGCCGAGCGAGACGCGGTTGACGCCCGCTGCCCGGTAACCGCGAAACCGCTCCGCCTCGACCGAGGACGGGTTGGCCTCGAGCGTCACCTCGATGCCGTCAGGCACCGTCCAATTCCCAGCCACGGCGTCCAGAACCCTGGCCACGGTTTCCGGCTTCATCAGCGACGGCGTGCCGCCGCCGAGAAAGATGCTGGTCACTTCGCGTGGCCCGGTGCGCTGGCGCATCGTCGCCAACTCGGCCTCGAAGGCGGCGGCGAAGCGCTCCTGGTCGACCGGCTGGTGGCGGACATGGCTGTTGAAGTCGCAATAGGGGCACTTGGCCGCGCAGAACGGCCAATGGACATAGACGCCGAAGCCGGGACCGCGGTCGAGCGCCATGGTGGTGCCGGGTCCGATCATGCCGAGCCAGGCCTCACCGAACCAAGCCGGGCTTGGGCGAATTTCTGGAAGGCGCGGGCGCGGTGCGACAGCGCCGTCGCCTGGCCGGGTTTCCAGCCGTGCTTTTCCTCCGCGCTCATCTCGCCGAAGGTCTTGTCGAAGCCATTGGGCAAAAACACCGGATCGTAGCCGAAGCCGAGCTCGCCGCGCGGCGGCCAGACCAGCGTGCCCTCGGCCTCACCGCGATAATATTCGGCCTCGCCGTCGGGAAAGGCGAGGCAGATGACGGCGACAAAGCGGCCCGTGCGCCGTTCGGGCGTGGCCGCGCCGACTTCCTGCATCGCCACTTCGGTGCGCTGCATGGCCATGGCGAAATCGCGCGAACCGTCCGGAGTCTCGGCCCAGTTCGCGGTATAGACGCCAGGCGCGCCGTCGAGCGCGTCGACACACAGGCCGGAATCGTCCGACAGTGCCGGCAGGCCGGTCGCCTTTGCGGCGGCAAAGGCCTTGATGTAGGCGTTTTCCTCGAAGGTGGTGCCGGTTTCGTCCGGTTCGGGCAGGCCATACGCCTTGGCCGATTTCGCCTCGAAGCCGAACGGCCCCATCAGCTCGGCGAATTCGCGCAGCTTGCCTTCATTGTGGCTGGCGACGACGATCTTCTTGCCATCAAGCGTATGGAGGTTTGGCGAATGCATCAAAGGCCCCAGATTCTTGGCTCGGCGAACTCGATCGAATTGCCCGAAGGGTCGCGTATATAGATCGAACGGCCGCCTTGCGGCCATTCGAATTCGCTTTCGATGGCGATTTTCTTCGCCAAGAGATGGGTTTTCCAAAGCTCGATTTCATCGGCGGTCGCGGCAAAGCACAGATGGCCTTCGCCGACCGTGCCGTGCGGCGGCACCTTCAGCCGCGCATCGGACGCCGGGGGAATTCTGGTCGCCTCGGCGTTGAAGACGAGCAGGACGCCCGGGCCACAGCGGAAGAACAGGTGGCGGCCTTCTACCTTGCCAAGCAGGGTGAGGCCGAGGATATCGGTGTAGAAGACCTCTGCTTCAGCGAGGTCGGTGACATAGAGGGCGGATTCAAGAATGGCAGAGGGAGTCACGAGGCACCCCCCTCTGGCCTGCCGGCCATCTCCCCCGCAAGGGGGGAGATTGGCAGCGTGAGCGCCAGCTCATGGTATTCTATGCTGATTGTTGGCGAAGCTCTCGACAACATCCGATCTCCCCCCTTGCGGGGGAGATGCCCGGCAGGGCAGAGGGGGGTGCCCAGGCTCCGCATGAATAAACTAAGCCACCGCCATCTGCTGCAGGCTGACCAACCGGGAAATGCCCTTCTTGGCCAGGCCCATCAAGGCCGCGAACTGCTCTTCGGAGAAAGGCTCGCCCTCGGCGGTGCCCTGGATCTCGACGATGCCGCCCTTGCCGGTCATGACGAAATTGGCGTCGGTGCCGGCCGAGGAATCCTCGATATAGTCGAGGTCGATGACCGGCTGGCCGTCATGGATGCCGCAGGAAATCGCCGCGACATGATCCTTCAGCACTTTCGAAACGCTGGCCATCTGCCGCGCTTCCATCCAGCGCAGGCAGTCATACAGCGCCACCCAGCCGCCGGTGATCGAAGCGGTGCGGGTGCCGCCATCGGCCTGGATGACGTCGCAGTCGACGGTGATCTGCTGTTCGCCCAGCGCCTGCAGGTCGACCACGGCGCGTAGCGAACGGCCGATCAGCCGCTGGATTTCCAGCGTGCGGCCGCCCTGCTTGCCGGCGGAGGCCTCGCGGCGCATGCGCTCGCCGGTCGAGCGCGGCAGCATGCCATATTCGGCCGTCACCCAGCCCTTGCCGGAATTGCGCATCCAGCCAGGCACCTTTTCCTCAAGGCTGGCGGTGCACAGGACATGCGTGTCGCCGAACTTCACCAGGCACGAGCCTTCGGCATGCTTGGAGACGCCGCGCTCGAAGGATATGGCGCGCATTTCGTCGAATTGGCGTTTGGAGGGGCGCATTCGGCCTGCTTTCTTGTCATTTTTTGAATCGTGGCCGGCTTGTAGCCCCACCAAGCCCATGGCGCAAAGGAAAATGGCCGAGCGATCCGACACAGACACCGGGTTGCGCGCGGCCCACCGAAGTCTATATCCTTGAACCGGAGGTTTTTAGCCGAATGACCAAGGCAGTCGATCCCGCCTCGCAGTCGCTGGCTCTTCAGTCGCTCGACATGCGCTCGCGCGACATCTTCCGGCGCATCGTCGATTCCTATCTGCGGGACGGCGAACCCGTGGGCTCGCGCAGCCTGTCGCGCATCCTGCCGTCCTCGCTGTCGCCCGCCACCATCCGCAACGTGATGAGCGACCTCGAGCATCTCGGGCTGATCTACGCGCCGCACATCTCGGCCGGGCGCCTGCCGACCCAGGCTGGCCTGCGTTTCTTCGTCGATGCCTTCATGGAGCTTGGCGACCTCTCCGACGAGGAGCGCCGCACCATCGAGGCGCAGGTGCGGGCCTCCGGCTCGGGCGCGACGCTGGAGCATATGTTGACCGAAGCCAGCCAGATGCTGTCGGGCATGTCGCGGGGCGCCGGCCTGGTGCTGGCCGCCAAGAACGAGGTGGCGCTCAAGCATATCGAATTCATCCAGCTGGAGCCGACCAAGGCGCTTGCCGTGCTGGTATCGCAGAATGGCGACGTCGAAAACCGTGTCGTCGAGCTGCCCGCCGGCATCACCGTCTCGCAACTGCACGAGGCCTCGAATTTCCTCAACGCGCATATTCGTGGCCGCACGCTGGCCGAGGCGCGCACCGAGATCGCCCGCATCAAGGAAGAGACGAGAGCCGCCCTCGATACGCTGTCGCAGGACCTCGTCGAGAAGGGGCTTGCGGTGTGGGCGGGCGCCGAAAGCGGCCTGCCTGCCCGGCTCATCGTGCGCGGCCGCGCCAATCTGCTGGAAAACGTCACCGCCCAGGCCGACATCGAACTCTTGCGCCACCTGTTCGAGGACATGGAAACGCAGGACGGGCTGATCCAATTGCTCGACCTCGCCGAGCAGGGATCGGGCGTGCGCATCTTCATCGGCTCGGAAAACAAGCTGTTCTCGCTGTCGGGCTCGTCGCTGGTGGTGGCGCCCTATCGCGACAAGGACGCCCGCGTCGTCGGCGCGCTCGGCGTCATCGGCCCGACAAGGCTGAACTATGCCCGCATCGTGCCGATGGTGGATTATACGGCACAGCTGATTTCCCGCATGCTGAGGTAAGGAGTCCGAGGAATTATTGCTTTGGCTTCCATGCCGGAATTCGACCGCGAACGACTTTCCTGGCGGGACCGTAAATCCAGACAGGCTGCAAAGGAGAAAAAGAATGGCGCTGGAATCGTTCAAGGCCCAGATCAGTCTGCTGCTCGAGGAGATGGTCAACCAGCCGGAGGACCAGCACGAAATTCAGGAACAGCTGCGCGAAAAACTGCGCGAGATGCGCGCCATGGGCCTGCCATTGCCGGCCGATCTCGTTGAATTGGAAAAACGCCTGGACGACGATTTTTACGCTGCCGGGACCTGATCCGAGAAGTTTTGCGCATCGTGCGCAACGGAACCCACGGGCAAACCGATCGTTGCTTTCCTTCATGACGGATTGGAGGAAGTAATGCGATTAGCCGGACTGGCGATGTCCGCACTGTTTGTCACGACAGCGGCGCTCGCCCAGCAAGCCGACCAGCCTGTGCTCAAAGGCCCGGCCGCCTTCGGCGATTGGCGGGCGGACAGGCCCGGCGTGCGCCGGCTGATCAAGCCGGAAGACCTGCCGAAACCCTATGTCACCAAATCCGCGTCCAACAGCGCCGGCGTGATCGACATGCCGGCGGACGCAAAGCCGCATTTGCCGCCGGGGTTTTCGGCCGAGTTGATCGCCTCGGGGATCGACAATCCGCGCGTCGTGCGCATCGCACCCAATGGCGACCTGTTCGTTGCCGACAGCAAGGCCAACCAGGTTCGGGTCTATCGCCTGGCAAAGGGCAGCGCGAAAGCCGCGGAGAAAAGCATCTTTGCCGGCGGCCTCAACCGGCCCTATGGCATTGCCTTCTATCCCCCGGGCAAGGACCCGCAATGGGTCTACGTCGCCAACAGCGACAGCATCGTGCGTTTTGCCTACGGCAATGGCGACCTGAAGGCCTCGGGCGAGCCGCAAACCATCGTCGCCGACATCCCCTCGACCCACCACTGGACCCGCGACATCGCCTTCTCGCCCGACGGCAAGACACTTTACCTCTCCGTCGGCTCCGGCTCGAATGTCGCCGAGGACATGGGCAAGAGGCCCAGGGGCGGGCTCGACGCCTGGGTCAAGGCTAAGCCGCTCGGCGCCAGTTGGGGTTCCGAGGCGGGCCGGGCCGAGGTCCGGGCCTTCGATCCCGACGGCAAGAACGGCCGCACAGTCGCCACCGGCTTGCGCAACTGTTCGGGGATGACCGTCCAGCCGGCGACCGGCGCGCTATGGTGTGTCGTCAACGAACGCGACGGGCTCGGCGACAATGTGCCCGCCGAATACGCGACATCGGTCAGGGAAGGCGCCTTCTATGGCTGGCCCTGGTATTATATCGGCGACAATGAGGACCCGCGCCACAGGGGCGAGCGGTCCGATCTCACCGGCAAGGCTGACAGTCCCGACGTGCTGATGCAGGCGCATTCGGCGCCGCTCAACATCGCCTTCTACGATGGCAAGGATTTGCCCGCCGACACCGGCTTTCCCCAGGCGTATCGAGGCGACGCCTTCGTTGCCCTGCACGGTTCGTGGAACCGCGGCAACAGGACCGGCTACAAGGTGGTCCGGCTTCTGTTCGAGGACGGCAAGCCAACCGGCGAATACGAGGATTTCATGACCGGCTTCGTCGTTTCCAATGGCGAGGTGTGGGGCCGCCCGGTCGGCGTTGCGGCGGCCGGCGACGGATCCTTGATCGTCTCCGAGGACGGCAACGGCACGATCTGGCGCGTGACTTATGGTGGCGACCGCTCCTGATCCTTGCTTGCGAACCGGGCCATTGCCGTCTGGCGCAAGCGAATCCCGCGCTCAGGGCGTTCTCCTGGAGGCCCGCCTCGTGCGACAACGGGCGCGACCGCCCTTGGACGCCAACGCCAATGACCCTCACCGGATTCCTCGCCTATAGCGCCGCTCTTGGTATCGCCGCCGCCATTCCTGGCCCCGGCATCACCGCGTTGGTCGCGCGTGCGCTGGGCTCGGGCTTTCGCTCGTCGCTGGCCATGTCCTTCGGACTCATGCTGGGCGATCTCACCTACCTGACCGCCGTGGTGCTGGGCCTCGCCTTCGTCGCGCAGGAGTTCGGCATGGTTTTCCTGGCCATCAAATGGGCCGGCGTCGCCTACCTGGCTTTCCTCGGCTGGCGCTTCTGGACCGCCGGCATCACACCTGAAACCGTCGAAGCCAGGAAGGGAAAGGGCGGCTTGCTGTCGAGCTTCGTCGCCGGCCTCACCGTGACGCTCGGCAACCCCAAGACGATGATCTTCTACCTCGCCATCACGCCGACCATCGTCGACCTGAAGACGATCACGCTTGCCGATTACGGCATTCTCGTCGCGCTGACGGTCGTCGTCCTGTTCGTCGTGCTGGTGCCTTACCTGGCGCTGGCGGCCAAGGCGCGCTGGTTCCTGAAGTCGCCGCGCGCGCTGAAGGTGCTGAACCGCACCGCCGGCGCCTTCATGGTTGGCGCGGCGGCGGCGATCGCCGCTCGTCAGTAGGTCGTTTCGGCCAAACCATTCCCTGCCCCGGCTGTTTCGGGAAATGCTTTTCCGAGGGCCAGGCGTTTTCAGCACGCGCCCCACTCGGATATTTTCCAGCCGCAGCCTATCTTGCGCGGTTGAAAGCCCTATTCTGTCGGCTACTGCCAATTGCCTGAAATCCAGGGAGCGAAACCAATGAACAAGCCCGTCACTTCAGCCCGCGTGCCCGGCCGCGGCCGCATCTACGATTCCATCACCGACACGATCGGCGACACGCCCCTGGTACGGCTCGACAAGTTCGCCAAGGAGAAGGGCATCGTCGCCAATCTGGTCGCCAAGCTCGAATTCTTCAATCCGATCGCCTCGGTCAAGGACCGTATCGGCGTAGCGATGATCGAGGCGCTGGAAGCGGCCGGCAAGATTGCCCCCGGCAAGACCACGCTGATCGAACCGACATCCGGCAACACCGGCATCGCGCTCGCCTTCGCCGCCGCCGCCAAGGGCTACAAGCTGATCCTGACCATGCCGGAGACGATGTCGGTCGAGCGCCGCAAGATGCTGGCGCTGCTCGGCGCCGAGCTGGTGCTGACCGAAGGCCCGAAAGGCATGAAGGGCGCCATCGCCAAGGCCGACGAACTGGCCGCGACGATCCCCAACGCCATCATTCCGCAGCAGTTCGAAAACCCGGCCAATCCAGAGATCCATCGCAAGATGACGGCGGAGGAAATCTGGAACGACACCCAGGGCGGGATCGACATCTTCATCGCCGGCATCGGCACTGGCGGCACCATCACCGGCGTCGGCCAGGTTTTGAAGAAGCGCAAGCCCGCGCTGCATGTCGTCGCCGTCGAGCCGGATGCTTCGCCGGTGCTGTCGGGCGGCCAGCCCGGCCCGCACAAGATCCAGGGCATCGGCGCCGGCTTCGCGCCAAAAATCCTCGACACCACGGTCTATGACGAGATCGTCAAGGTCTCGAACGAGGACTCGGTCGCCAATGCGCGCCTCATCGCCCGCCTCGAAGGCGTGCCGGTCGGCATCTCCTCGGGCGCGGCCCTGCAGGCGGCCATCGTCGTCGGCTCGCGGCCCGAGAACAAGGGCAAGACCCTGGTCGTGGTCATCCCCGACTTCGCCGAGCGGTATCTGTCGACGATCCTGTTCGAGGGGCTGGGGGCTTAGGCTTCGATACCCAAGAACAGCAGCGCTAACGTGGCTTGTTTAGCGTCCTGAGCCTGGCCCGTTGAAAAACCTGCCGTGGAGTCCTTACCCGACTTGAGTAGCCCCTGCTTCCGGTGCAAATCTCGAGCGCGCCCTGGTTCGGGCCGGGGGAGGATTTCATGTACAAGCTCTACACGCGTCCGGGCAGCGGCGGCTTTGTCGTCGAGGCGGCGCTGGCGCTGATCGATGCGCCTTTCCAGCAGATCGACGTGCCGAAAAGCGAGGCGCCCGATCCGGCCTTCCTCGCCATCAGCCCGTTGAACCAGGTGCCGGTGCTGACCTTGCCGGACGGACGCTCTATCACCGAATCGGCGGCGATCTGCATCCTGCTCGCCGAGCGCCACCCGCAAGCCGGCCTGGCGCCGGCGGTCGGCGCGCCCGCCCGCGCGGAGTTCCTGCGCTGGATGGCGTTCATGTCCTCGGTGCTTTACCCGGCGGTGCTGCGGCTCTACTACGCCCATCGCTACACGACAGATGCCGAGGGGTCGAAGGCGGTGAAACAGGCGGCGGTCGCCGAGATGGACCGCGGTTTTGCCGTCGTCGATGCAGCCTTGCGCAACCGCGACTGGCTCGCCGGCGATCAGATGTCGCTGGCCGACATCTATCTCGTCATGCTGGTGGCTTGGCATCCCGACATCGACATGGCGCGGGCGGCCTGGCCCGGTATCGAACGCCTGTGGGCGCGGTTGCGCGAGCATCCGCTCATGAAGACGCTCAACACGTCGCACGAAATGTGGCCGGCCTGAGCGGACACTTCACTGTATGAGCGCGGCGCGTCTTGCCTGCAGGAAGCGGCGCACCGCCGGATCGCGCTCGAGGCCGATCGCCCGATCATAGGCTTCGAGCGCCTGCGGTGCCTGGCCGAGCCTGGCCAGCAGGCCGGCCCGCGCGGCCCAGTAGGGCTGGTAGTCATTGAGCCGCTTGTCGTCTCCCAGCACGTAAAGAGCCGCCAACCCCGCCACCGCGCCCTCGGTCTCGGCGATCGCCACCGCGCGGTTGATCGCCACGACCGGTGATCCCGCGATCGAAAACAGCGCTTCGTAGAGCGCGCGGATCGCCGCCCAGTCGGTGCGGCCGCTCAGCCGTCGCGCCACATGCGCCGACTGGACCGCCGCCTCGAGCTGATAGCGGCCGATCGTGCCCATGGTGGCGGCACGGCGGAGCAGCGCTTCGGCCTCGTCGACCAGGGCGTGATCCCACAGTGCATGGTCCTGCTCGGCGAGCGGCACATACTCTCCGGCCGTGTCGCGACGCGCGGCGCGGCGCGCCTCGGCGAACAGCATCAGAGCCAGCAGGCCCAGCGCTTCCGGCTCGTCCGGCAGCAGCGAGGCCACCAGCCGGCCGAGCCAGATACCTTCGGTGGCGAGGTTTCGGCGCCGCGTCTCTGTACCGGCGGGGTCGGACCAGCCCTCGGCGAAAGCGGCGTAGATCGCCTCCAGCACGGCGTCCAGCCTTTCACCGAGTTCGGCTCGCTCCGGCACGCGGAACGGAATGCCGGTCTCGCGGATGCGGCTCTTGGCGCGCACCAGCCGCTGTCCCATCGTTGACGGCGAGAGCAGGAAGGCGGATGCGATCGTCGCGGCATCGAAGCCGAGGATGGTCTGAAGGATCAGCGGCGCCCGCACGCCGGGTTCGATCGCCGGATGGGCGCAGGCGAACATCAGCCGCAATCGTTCGTCGGGCAGGTCCTCATCGGTCATGCGCGCCTCCGCCTCCTCGGCAATCAGCTTGAGATGGTCGCGGCCGGCTTCGCTGGTCAGCCGCCGCCGCACCGCGTCGACACGCCGCCGCCTTGCCACCGCGAGCAACCAGGCTTCCGGCTTTTCCGGCACGCCGGTGCGCGGCCAGCGTTCAAGCGCCGCCGCAAAGGCGTCGGCCAGAGCATCCTCCGCGGCAGCCACGTCGCGCGTGCGCGCCGCCAGCCAGGCGACCAGCTTGCCGTAGCTCTGCCGGGCGGCCGTCTCGGCGGCCACCCGGGCGATTTCGGGGCGTGTGTCCATCACGCCGTCATTTCCTGGGCAGATAGTCGGCCATTTCCCAGATCGGCCGCACCTCGACAGTCCCGGTGCTGGCCGCCGGACAGCGCGCCGCCCAGGCGATCGCGGCGTCGGCGTCCTCGGCTTCGATCATGTAGAAGCCGGCAAGCTGCTCCTTGGTGTCGGCATAGGGGCCGTCGAGCACGCTGGTCTTACCGTCAGTCATCCGGACCAGGGTGGTCGCCTGGCTCGGGCGCAGCCTGTCGCCGGCCAGCCAGGTGCCGGACTTCTTCAGCGCTTCCGTGTAGGCGTCATAGGCGGCGCTCATCTGATAGGTCGCCTCGGTCGGCACGTTCGCCATCGCGGCTTCGTCGGCGTAAATCATAAGCATGTATCGCATGGGTCTTCTCCCGTGGTTTCGAAGGCCGCTTCGTTGCGGGCCGAACGTATGTCGCGCGACCTTGGCCGATTTCGACAGGCGCTGGAAAAACTTTCGGCTCCGGCCGCGCCTTGTGCAAGCGGGCATATGTTTGGCGACACTCTCAACCATTCGTCTAACGAGCGGAATTGCGGGTTGGCATTTCCCCTCCGCTGTCTAAACTCGCCCGGTTCGCGTCAGGGAGGCGATGCGGCCAATATTTCAGGGAGGAAACCGGATGTTGAACTTCAGAAAGACGTTTATTGCTGCCGGCGCGATGGCGCTTTCCCTTGGCCTTGGTGCGGTGTCCGCCACCGCGCAGGAATTCATCAATGTGCTGACCGGCGGCACTTCGGGCGTCTATTATCCGCTCGGCGTGGCACTGTCGGAAATCTACGGCAAGGGCATCGAGGGCGCCCGCACCCAGGTGCAGGCGACCAAGGCCTCGGTCGAGAACCTCAACCTCCTGCAGCAGGGCAAGGGCGAGATCGCGTTCGCGCTCGGCGATTCCGTCAAGATGGCCGCCGAGGGCAATGCCGAGGCCGGCTTCCCCGGCAAGCTGGACAAGCTGCGCGGCATCGCCGCCATCTATCCCAATTACATCCAGATCGTCGCCAGCCAGGAATCCGGCATCAAGACGCTCGCCGACCTCAAGGGCAAGAGCTTGTCGGTCGGCGCGCCGGCATCGGGCACCGAGCTCAACGCGCGGGCCATCTTCGCCGCCGCCGGGCTGAAATACGAGGACCTCGGCCGCGTCGAATATCTGCCCTTCGCCGAATCGGTCGAGCTGATCAAGAACCGCCAGCTCGACGCCACGCTGCAATCGGCCGGGCTGGGCGTCGCCTCGATCCGCGATCTCGCCACCTCGCTGCCGATCAATGTCGTTGCGGTGCCGGCCGAAGACGTCGCCAAGATCGGCTCGCCCTATCTGTCGGTGGTCATTCCCAAAGGCACCTATGAGGGCCAGGCAGAGGATGTCGCGACAGCCGCCGTCGGCAACTTCCTCATCACCCGTGCCGATGTCTCGGATGAGACCGCCTACCAGATGACCAAGCAGATGTTCGAGCATCTCGACCAGCTTGCCGCCGCGCACGCCGCCGCCAAGGCGATCGACCCGGCCAAGGCCCTCGACGGCATGCCGGTGCCGCTGCATCCGGGCGCGGAGCGGTATTACAAGGAGAAGGGGCTGCTGAAGTAGGCGAGGACTATCTGAGATGTCTTCGCGACGCGCCTCGCACTATCATTCGCTCATTTTGGAGTGCGTCGGATGAGCGAAGCAGTCGACGGCAAATCCTCCACCTTCCATCTCCCCGTCGCCGAAGAGCAGGTAGAAGGACTGCCGCCGGGTTTCGGCGACGGCATCGCCGGCAAGGCGGCCTTCGCCATCGCGGTCGCTTTTTCCGCCTTCCAGATCTACATCGCCGCCTATGGCAGCCTGCCGAGCCAGGTGGTGCGGGCCATGCATGTCGGCTTCCTGCTGCTGCTCGGCTTCGGCCTGATCGCCAATCTGCGCGCCACCAACCTGCCGGCCAAGGCCGCGTTCTGGACGCTGGGCGTGCTCGGCTTCGGCACCGGCCTGTACAATTGGGTGTTCTATACCGACCTCATCCGGCGCTCCGGCTTCCTCACCACGCCGGACCTGATCGTCGGCGCGGTGCTGGTGGTGCTGGTCTTCGAGGCGGCGCGCCGGCTGATGGGACTGCCGCTGGCGGCCATCGCCTTCATCTTTCTCGCCTATTGCTTCGTCGGCAATCATCTGCCGCCGCCCTTCATCCATCGCGGCTATGACTTCGCCCAGCTGGTCGACACCTTCGCCTACGGCACCGAAGGCATTTACGGCACGCCGATCTATGTCTCGGCCGCCTATATTTTCATCTTCGTCGTCTTTGCCGCCTTCCTGGAGCGCGCCGGAATGATCGCGCTGTTCAACGATTTCGCGCTCGGCCTGGTCGGCACCTGGCGCGGCGGCCCGGCGCAGGTCTGCGTGCTGTCCTCGGCGCTGATGGGCACCATTTCCGGTTCCGGCGTCGCCAATGTGGTGGCCAGCGGCCAGTTCACGATTCCCTTGATGAAGCGCTTCGGCTTCCGCTCGGCCTTTGCCGGCGCCGTCGAGGCGACCTCATCGATGGGCGGCCAGATCATGCCGCCGGTGATGGGCGCGGTCGCCTTCATCATGGCCGAGACGCTGAACATCCCCTATGCCGACGTGGTCAAGGCGGCCATCATCCCGGCGCTGCTCTATTTCGGCGCCTGTTTCTGGCAGGTGCATCTGGAGGCAGGCAAGGCCGGCCTGAGCGGCATGGCCAAGGCGGACCTGCCCAACCCCTGGGACGCCGTGCGACAGCACTGGCCGCTGGTGCTGCCGCTGGCGGCGCTGATCTATCTGCTGTTCGCCGGCTACACGCCGGTCTTCGCCGGTACGATGGGCCTGGCGCTGACCATCGTGCTGATCCTCGGCACGCCGCTGGCGGCGCTGATCGGGCCGCTCGCCTTCCGCGTCGTCTTCTGGCTGGCGCTGGGGCTTGCCGCCTCCTCCTTCATGAAATTCGGCGTCAACATCCTCAGCCTTGTCATCGCCGCACTCGTCATTGCCTGCCTTGCTTTCAAGGGTGGCCGCGAGACGCTGCGGATCTGCATCGACTCGCTTGCCGAAGGCGCCAAGAACGCGCTGCCGGTCGGCATTGCCTGCGCCATCGTCGGCATCGTCATCGGCACGCTGACGCTGACCGGCATCGCCTCGACCTTCATCGGCTGGATCATCTCGATCGGCGAGAACAACCTGTTCCTGTCGCTGGTGCTGACCATGCTGACCTGCCTGGTGCTCGGCATGGGCATCCCGACCATCCCCAACTACATCATCACCTCGTCGCTGGCCGGGCCGGCGCTGCTATCGCTCGGCGTGCCGCTGGTGGTCAGCCACATGTTCGTCTTCTATTTCGGCATCATGGCCGACCTGACTCCGCCGGTGGCGCTGGCCGCCTTTGCCGCCGCACCCATGGCCAAGGAGAGCGGCCTCAAGATCGGCATCCAGGCGACAAAACTTGCCATTGCCGGCTTCGTCGTTCCGTTCATGGCGGTCTACACGCCGGCGCTGATGCTGCAGGACGCCGGACCGATCGCCGCCCAGTTCGGTTATCCCGTCGAGGTCGCCTACATCGTTCTCAAGGCCTGCATGGGCATCGTGCTGTGGGGCGCCGCCGCCGTCGGCTTCCTTGCCACGCGCATGGCCTGGTGGGAACGGCTGGTCGCCTTCGCCGCCGGCGTGCTGCTGGTGGCGGCGGTGCCGCTGACCGACGAGACCGGCTGGGCGCTGTCGCTGGCCTGGATCGGCTGGCATGTCTGGCGTGCCCGGCAGGCGCCGGCCAGGGCATGATCCCGAAGCGAAGGTCGGCGAACGCAAAAAGCGGCACCCGGCTGGCGGCGGCGATCCTGCTCAGGCGAGAAACCGCATGAGCCTGTGCATCCTCGCCGCCGGCAAGAGCGTGACGCTCGGCGTTGCCGCCTTCACATTGTCCTGGGCGCATTCGGTGGAGCGGACGCGCTGGGAGGAAGACTGGAAGGTGACGCCCTCCGGCCTGCAAGTAGTCGAGGCCCGTATCAAAGGCTCGGGTGCCGGCATGGAGCCGCCGGAAGGTGCGGTGCTGAAGGATGGCTGGTGGGCCTATTCGCCCAAGGTCGGGCCGCAGCCCCGTCTCGTGCTGGCGGCCTCCGGCGCGACGGCCGGTGGCTGGACGCTGTGCACGTCCCAGGATTGCCGCGAACTGGGTAAGGCGGCGGGCGGCGCGATTGTGCTCCAACCCTGTGTGGCCGATCGCTTGAGCCGGCTGCGGTAGCGCGCATTCATCCGATTGGCCGCAACCAGGCGCGACGCTCTCGAAGAGGATCAGCGGCTGCACCGAAGGGTTCAGAGGGACGGCTTGCGTGGGATGGCTCGTCCGCGGACGCGCGGTCACGCTGGCCTCGGCTGCTTATGTCCTATGACACCAAGCCAGCCGATGGCGGCATCAAAGACGCGGCGTTGCCGCACGCCGGCGGTCGGCCAGGACAGGGCGTTCGGCGCGATAGGCGGTGGCGCGGCTGTCGGCGTCCGGCCTGCAGATGCGGCTGTTGTGGCGGCTTTCGAAGCTCATGGTCAGTGCGCGCCCAGCGACGTGCCGCGACGGGCGCAGGCCGGACCGGGGCCACGCATGTAATAGCGCTCGGGCCGATAGGTCGGCGCGACGAATTCGCGGATAGCGGCGGCATAGCCGATGAGTTGCGTGAGGAAGTTCATTTTACCTGGTCCCTGTCCCGATTTTCGGACGTCCCTTCCGAAGTGCGAGAACGATAGCATCGAGGCGTGAATACTCAGTGAACGTGATGTTAATTTTTGGTCGAAAACCCGTCGCTTCATGGCCGGATTGCGGCTGATTCGGGGTGTTTCGACGCCTTTTGTCACCATTTCGGTTGGTGTGACTTTTGCATCACATATGTTTCGTTTGAATGTCGCCTTGGCGCGCTTGTGTTTCAACTTTCGTGCCGCCCGGGAATTTCCTGCCGTGCGGCCGCGAGCGCTCGGAACCGGCCCCACCAATGGACGTTGAGTTCCAAGAACCGGCATTGCCGGCTCACAGGCACTGCCCAGGCAAGGCCGGGATCTCCCGAACAAGCAAGAGCAATGGAAAGGTTGAAATCATGGGCTTCTTTTCGAAGGACATCAAAACGCTGGACGACCTCTTCGTGCACACGCTGCGCGACATCTATTATGCCGAAAAGCAGATCGAGAAGGCGCTGCCGAAGATGGTCGACAAGGCAACCGATCCGCAATTGAAGGCCGGCTTCGAAAAACACCTCGAGCAGACCAAGGGCCATATCGAACGCGTCGAGCAGGTGTTCGAGCTGCATGGCGTCAAGGCCAAGCAGGTCAACTGCCCGGCCATCGACGGCATTCTCGAGGAGGCCGACGACGTCAGCGGCGATGTCGACGACAAGGACGTTCTGGATGCCGCGCTGATCGCCTCCGCGCAGGCCGTCGAGCACTATGAAATGACCCGCTACGGCACCTTGATCGCCTGGGCCAAGCAGCTCGGCCGCAGCGACTGCGCCAATGTGCTGGCCAAGAATCTCAAGGAAGAGCAGGCGACGGATCGCAAGCTGACCGAAATCGCGGAAAGCAAGATCAACCTGCAGGCCGCCGAATAGGGGCTGAAGGCCGGGGCCGGCGGCAACCGCGCCGGCCCCGGCCGACCGGGTTGGAACCGAGCGGGGTGGTCGCCCGTTCCAGCTGATCTTTCTCACGGGGAAATCATCATGGCGCCGCGCCCGGCCTGGAAAGGCTATCTGAAGCTCTCGCTGGTCACCTGCGCCATCGAACTGACCAACGTGGTCACCCATGCCGACAAGGTCTCGTTCCACATTTTGAACCGCAAGACCGGCAACACGGTGAAGCGGATCTATGTCGACGCCGAGACCGGCAAACCGGTCGAGGACGGCGACGAGATCAAGGGATACGAGATCGAAAAAGGCGACTTCGTCCATATAGAGGAGGACGAGATCGAGGCGGTGCAGATCGAAACCTCGCACACGATGAGCCTCGACGGCTTCGTCGACAAATCCTCGATCCGGCAGATCTATCTCGACACCCCCTACTATGTCGCGCCGGCCGACAAGGTTTCGGAGGAGGCGTTCGCCGTCATCCGCGACGCGATGGCGGGCAAGAAGATGGCCGGGCTGGCGCGCATCGTCCTTTATCGACGCGAGCGTCCGGTGGTCATCGAGCCGCTCGGCAAGGGCATGGTGCTGACCACGCTGCGCTACGACAACACGGTGCGCCAGCCGGAGACCGTCTTCGGCGACATCGAGGCGGTGAAGACCGACCAGGAGATGACCGATCTGGCCGAGCTCATCATCGACAAGAAGAAGACCAAGTTCGATCCCTCGAAATTCGACGACAAATATGAGGAAGCCCTGCTCGAGCTGATCCGCGCCAAGAAGGCGGGGCACAAGGCGCCCAAGGCCAAGGAGGCGCCCAAACCCTCCAATGTCGTCAACCTGTTCGACGCGCTGAAGAAGAGCTTGTCGTCGGATTCGGGTTCAGGACAAACCAAGTCGTCCCCGGCGAAAGCCAAGCCGGCGGCCAAACGTGCCAAGGCGAAAAGCGTTGCGCCGAAGCGCAAATCGGCCTGAGGATACGAGATGGCCAGCAGCCTCGAACAGTATCATTCGAAGCGTGACTTCAAGAAGACCGCCGAGCCGGCCGGTAAGGTTGCGCGCGGCAAGAAGGCCGGCGGCATCTTCGTCGTCCAGAAGCATGCCGCCACAAGGCTGCATTACGATTTTCGCCTCGAGCATGATGGCGTGCTGTGGAGCTGGGCGGTGACGCGCGGCCCGAGCCTCGATCCGCACGAAAAGCGGCTGGCCGTGCATGTCGAGGATCATCCCATCGACTATGCCGGCTTCGAAGGCACCATCCCCAAGGGCGAGTATGGCGGCGGCTCGGTCCTCGTCTGGGACGAGGGCACCTGGATGCCCGAGGGCGATCCGGCCAAGATGATGGCGAAGGGGCACATCAACTTCGAGCTCGAGGGCCACAAGCTGCGTGGCAAGTGGCATCTGGTGCGGCTGCGGCCGCGGCCCGGCGAAAAACGCGACAACTGGCTGCTGATCAAGTCGGACGATGCCGCCGCACGCCCGGGCGAGGATATTCTGCAAGACGAGCCGAAATCGGTGAAATCAGGCCTGACGATCGAGGAGGTCGGTGAAGGCAAGGCGGCCAAGGGCGAGAAGCCGAAGGTCTGGCATTCGAACAAGCCGGCCGCCGGCAAGGCCAAGACCGGCGGCAAGAAGCTCGATTTCATCGAGCCGCAGCTCGCCACGCTGGAGCGCGACGCACCGTCGGGCCAGGACTGGCTGCATGAGGTGAAGTTCGACGGCTACCGCATGCAGGCGCAGATCGCCGGCACCGACGTTCGGCTCCTGACCCGCACCGGGCTGGACTGGACGGAAAAATTCGGCGGCGAGATCGCGGCCGAACTCGCCGGGCTGAAATGCAGCGACGCCATCCTCGACGGCGAGATCGTCGTGCTGGCCGACAGCGGCGTGTCGTCCTTCGCGCTGCTGCAGCAGGATCTGTCGGCGAAGCGGACGAACCGCTTCATCTATTACGTCTTCGACCTGATGCGGCTCGACGGCAAGGATTTGCGCCGCGAGCCGCTTGTCGAGCGCAAGCAGGCCCTGCAGGCGCTGCTCGGCGAGCCGTCCGACACCGCGGCGGTGCGTTTTTCCGACCATTTTGCCGAACCCGGCAAGATCATGCTGGAACATGCCTGCCGCATGGGGCTGGAAGGCGTCGTCTCAAAACGCGCCGATGCGCCCTACCGCAGCGGGCGCGGTCCGGCATGGGTCAAATCGAAATGCACGGCACGGCAGGAATTCGTCATTGGCGGCTATCTGCCGTCGGACAAGACCGGGCGCGGCCTGCGCTCGCTGCTGGTCGGCTATTTCGAAGGCGGCAGCCTGCACTATGCCGGCCGTGTCGGCACCGGCTTCTCCACCAAGAGCGCCAACGACCTGAAGAAGAAGCTCGATGCGCTGAAGGCGGACGCCTCGCCCTTCGATGCGGCCGTGCCGAAGGGCAAGGGCCTGGTCTGGGTCAAGCCGGAACTGGTCGGCGAAGTGGAGTTTCGCAGCTGGACGTCGGACCGTATAATACGCCATGCTTCGTTCCAGGGGCTGCGCGAGGACAAGCCGGCGGAGGAAGTCGTGCAGGAAAAGCCCAATGCAACGGGAACAGGGGCAGCGGGAACCAAAACAGCGACAGGCAAGAGCCCCGCCAAGCCCAAGCCGGCGGCAGGCAGCGCCAATACGGCAGCACCGGCGGCGAAAACCAGCGTGAAGCTCTCCCACCCGGACAAGCTTCTGTGGCCCGACGAAAAGATCTCGAAGCAGGCCCTGCTCGATCACTACGCGCTGGTATGGCCGCGCATGAAGCAATTCGTGGTCGACCGCCCGCTCAGCCTGGTCAGGGCGCCCGATGGTGTCGGCGGCCAGCGCTTCTTCCAGAAGCATGCCTCGCCCGGCATGCATGCGAAGATCGAGAAGACCAAGGATCCCACGGATGGCGAGGAAATCCTGTTCATCCGCGATTTCGACGGCATCGCGGCGCTGGTCCAGCTCGGCGTGGTCGAGATCCACATCTGGGGCTGCACCATCGACAAGCTTGAACAGCCCGACCAGATCGTCTTCGACCTCGACCCCGACGAGGGCGTCGATGTGAAGGCGGTGCGCGAGGCGGCGCTCGACATCAGGGGCAAGCTCGACGAGCTGTCGCTGCCCAATTTCGTCAAGACATCGGGCGGCAAGGGCTTTCACGTCGTCGTTCCGCTGAAGCCGTCGGCGGATTGGGCCGAGGTCAAAGGCTTCGCCCATGATTTCGCCAGGGCGCTGGAGCAAGGCGCGCCGGACCGCTACACCGCGACGCTGTCGAAGAAGGCGCGCACGGGGAAGATCTTCGTCGACTACCTGCGCAACGGCAGCGGCGCGACCACCGTCGCGCCCTACTCCTCGCGCGCCAAGAAGGGCGCGACGGTGTCGATGCCGGTGACATGGGCCGAGATCGAGGCCGGCCTGCCGCCGAACGCCTTCCCGATCGGCGACAAGACGACGCTGAAACGGCTCTCGGAAGCCGATCCGTGGGTGGATTTCTTCAAGAAGGGGAAGGTGCTGAAGCGCGGCTAGCTCGACTTTCAACGCTGCGGGACTCTCACCCCAAAAACACCCTCTCGAACGCCTGCTTGCCCGGCGGCGAGAAAATCACCGCGCGGCTGTCCTTCTCGCGGCGCGCCCATTTCTCGGCAAGGATCTTGTCGAGGATGGCGGCGCCCAGCGTCCCGGCGAGGTGCGAGCGCCGCACGCTCCAGTCGAGGCAGGCGCGGCACACCGGCCGCCGAGGCTTGGTGTAGACATCGATGCCGATCGCCGCGAAATGCGATGCGGCGGATGGCCCGAGCCTGATCTCCTTGTCGTTGCGGACCAGTATGTTTTTCTCGACGAGGCGGTCCAGCATCGCAACGGCCTGCTCGCCGGCAAGGTGATCGTAGCAGACGCGCGCGACGCGCATCGCGCCGTCGCGCGGGCCTGGCCGCACGCGCCTGGGGCCAACGGCTTCCGCCACGCCGGTGATGGCCTCGATCATGCCGGCCACTTGCGGGCCGGCCAGACCGTAATAGCGATGCCGGCCCTGGCTGGCCAAGGTCAGCAGTCCGCCCTCCATCAGCTTGGACAGATGCGAGGAGGCGGTCGGCAGCGACACGCCGGCCTCCAGCGCCAGTTCGCTCGCGGTCAATGCCGTGCCGCCCATCAGGGCATTCAGCATGTTGGCGCGGGCCGGATCGCCGACCAGGCTGGCGATGCGGGCAATGTCGGGTCCTTCACGCATGGTTTGATCCTCATCGAAGCATTCTTGTCAGATAACCATTATTCTCCGACGGGATCAAGGAGACGAGGATGGCCGCACGAATCGCTTTCACCCCCGAACCGGTGCCCCGCCGCCAATCGTCCCCGTTCGTCACCTGGGTCCGCTCACGGTTGCTGGCCCGCTGGTATGACCGCCATTCGCAGCGCCGCGACCTCTCGGAGATCGACGACCACCTGCTGCGCGACCTCGGCCTGACACGGGAGGACGTGCGCCGCGAATGCGCGAAATCCTTCTGGCAGGCGTGATCGCCAAATCATCTGCCTAGCAGATCGGGTGGCACGACGTTTCGAGGCCGCTCGAACTATCGGCGCGAAAGCCCATCAAGGAGACCGACATGACCATCACCTGCTTCATCCGCTATGAGATCGACCCGTTCGGCAAGGCCGCCTTCGAGGAGTATGCCCGCAACTGGGGTCAGGCCATTCCGCGCTGCGGCGCCGATCTGATCGGCTATTTCGCGCCGCATGAGGGCTCGGCCACGACGGCCTATGCCGCCTACAACATCGAAAGCCTCGCCGCCTACGAAGCCTACCGCGCCCGGCTTGCCGCAGACCCCGCCGGCAAGGCAAACTATGAATTCGCCAAGCGCGAACGCTTCATCCTCAAGGAGGACCGCATGTTCCTGAAACTGGCTTCCGGCCCGCATGCGCCGCTGGTCAAGCTATGATCGCCGTCATCTTCGAGGTGCAGCCTGCGCAGGGCCGGCGCGAGGCCTATCTGAGCATAGCCGCCGACCTGCGTCCGCTGCTCGACGGCATTGACGGCTTCATCTCCGTCGAGCGCTTCCAGAGCCTGGCCGACCCGGACCGGGTGCTGTCGCTGTCGTTCTGGCGCGACGAGGAGGCGGTGAAGGCCTGGCGCAACACCGAAGAGCACCGGCAGGCGCAGCGGGCCGGGCGCGGCGGTATCTTTGCCGGCTATCGATTGCGGATCGCGCACGTGGTGCGCGACTACGGACTGGTCGAGAGGAACGAGGCGCCGGCGGACAGCCGGGCCGTGAATGGGTAGAGTTATTGGGCTGACGTTGGCGCCGCCCCTCACCTGCCTGCCATCGCCGGTTTCGCCAATCGCCAGCGTTGGAAGAAAGGAGCCAGCGCTGCAGCCAGCCTCCTTCTCCCCGTCACTATACGGGGAGAAGTGCCCGGCAGGGCGATGAGGGGCAGCGCTGACCTCGCCACTTTGTTTACGCATTCCCGATCAGCACGCCCGCCGCGAACACCAGGGCGCCGCCCAGCACCACCTGGAAGGCGGCGCGCAGGAACGGGGTCTGCATGTAGCGGTTCTGGACGAAGGCGATGGCCCACAGTTCGAAGAACACCACCACGGCGGCTACCGCCGTCGCGGTCCAGAAATGCGGGATGAGATAGGGCAGCGCGTGGCCGAGGCCGCCCAGCGTCGTCATGATGCCGACGGTCAGGCCGCGCTTGATCGGTGAACCCCTGCCCGACAGCTTGCCGTCGTCGGAAGCGACCTCGGTGAAGCCCATCGAGATCCCGGCGCCGATCGAGGCGGCGAGACCGACCAGAAGCGTCTGCCAGGTGTCATGGGTGGCAAAGGCGGCGGCGAAGATCGGCGCCAGCGTCGACACCGACCCGTCCATCAGCCCGGCCAGGCCCGGCTGCACATAGGTGAGGATGAACTGGCGCTGCTCGGCGGTCGCCTCCTCGACCTTGACTTCGCCCGGCACGTGTTTCTGCTCCAGCGCATGCGCCGAGCTTTCATGGCCCTGTTCGGCCGCGGCCAGATCGTCGAGCAGCTTGCGGGTCGAGGCGTCGGTGGTGCGCTTGGCCGCCTCGACATAGAACAGATAAGCTTGCCGCTCCATCGCCTCGGCCTGGCGGCGCACGGCCTCGATGCCGAGCGGCCGCACCAGCCAGTCGGGCTTGCGCTCGAAATAGCCCCTCACATGTTCACGGCGGATCAGCGGAATGCGCTCGCCGAAACGCTTGCGGAAGAGTTCGATCAGCGAGTCGCGATGGCCGTCTTCCTCCTCGGCCATGGCCTCGAAGAGTTTGGCCGATTGCGGAAAGGTCTCGGACAATCCGTCCGCATAGGCCCGGTAGATACGCCCGTCATCCTCCTCCGATGAAATGGCCAGCGCCAGGATCTCCTGTTCGGAGAGCGATTCGAAGGAGCGGCGGCCGAAGCCGAAAACACGGGAAAGCATGAGGAAATCACCCTAGTTTAGAATTGTTCTAAACTATGATTTGCAACGTCCTTGGTCAATCGTGCGCTTGGCCACGGTCAAGAATAGTTGAGCCGGCACCGGGCATCCCTCTTCATTATCAGCGAATGTTTACCTATATATCGGGCCAAGCCAAAAAAGGAACGAGCTGATGACGGCCAAGAAGCCTCCGCACCCCTACGACCCGAAACCGGTCCTCGATCTCATCGCCAGCATCGAGGCCGACCTGCAGCGCCTGAAGGGGCTGGTCGAGCAGCAGATCGAGAAATTCGACCCCGCCAACCCGCACAACAAGGCACCCGACGGCAAGCTGACCGAGGAAGGCGTCGAGTGCTGCTACCGCATGTTCGACGAGGGCAAGTCGCGCTATTCGGTCGCCCAGCAGATGAAGATCTCGTTTGCCGCCGCCACGCATCGGTTCAACAATTGGCGCAAGCTGGGCGGCAGCAAGCGGCAGCGGACATTGCTGGGGTGAATTTCGATATGCGGGCGTGACGGCCGCAACGCAGGATGTGTTTGTGTCTTGATCACAATCGCGAACTTTGTCCCGGTCACATCTTTTCGTTGGCATCGCGCGCGCCTTTGCGTGCACCATGGCCGGATCGCATCGCCACAGGACCCGCCATGACCACCCCTCCCGGCATCGCCGACATCCATGCCGCCGCAGCGCGCCTCTCGGGCCTGATCGTCGAGACCCCCTTGATCGAATCGCAGGAACTGAACAGGCGCTTCGGCGGCCGCATCCTGTTCAAGCCGGAGACGCTGCAGCGCACCGGCTCGTTCAAGTTCCGCGGTGCCTACAACAAGCTGTCGACGCTGAGCGAGGCGGAGCGCTCGCGTGGCGTCGTCGCTTTCTCTTCGGGCAATCACGCGCAAGGCGTGGCGGCTTCCGCCGCCATGTTCGGCGTCAAGGCGGTCATCGCCATGCCGGCGGATGCACCTGACATGAAGATCGCCAATGTCCGCAGGATGGGCGCCGAGGTGGTGCCCTTCGACCGATTCAAGGACGACCGCATGACGGTGGTGCGCCCCTATCTCGACAAGGGCATGGCGTTGGTGCCGCCTTTCGACGATCCGGCCATCATTGCCGGCCAGGGCACGATCGGACTGGAGCTGGTCAAGCAGGCGCGGGCTCTGGGTGTCGGCCTCGACGCGGTCGTCATCCCCTGTGGTGGCGGCGGCCTGACCAGCGGCATCTCGGTCGCCGTGAAGGATACCTCGCCCGGCACCGCGATCTGGGCTGTCGAACCCGAGCATTTCGACGACACGCGCCGCTCGCTGGCCGCGGGCGCCAGGGTTTCGAACGAGCCTGGCCACAGTTCGATCTGCGACGCCATCCTCACCGCCGAGCCGGGCGCGATCACCTTCGAGATCAACCGCCGCAACCTCGCCGGCGCCGTCGCCGTCTCCGAGGATGCCGTCAGGCAGGCGATGCGCGACGCCATGGCCTATCTGAAGCTGGTGGTCGAGCCCGGAGGCTGCGTCGCGCTGGCGGCGCTGTCATCGGGTGAGATCGAGCTGTCCGGCAAATGCGTTGCCGTGGTGCTGTCCGGCGGCAATGTCGATTTCGGCACCTATGCCGGGATCATGGCGGCGTAGGGCGGCACAGGTCAGCTCTCGTCAGTCCAGCGTGCGCCTGAACCGCACCAGCGCCACGCCGGCGAACAGCGCCACGAAAACCGCCAGCCAGCCGATTTCGGTCGCCACGGCCGGCAGTTCCGCGCCCTTCAGCATCACCGCGCGGGTGATGCGCAGGAAATGCGTCAGCGGGAAGATCTCGCCGAAGGTCTGCGCCCAGTCCGGCATGCCGCGATAGGGGAACATGAAGCCCGACAGCATGATCGAGGGCAGGAAGAAGAAGAAGGTGAGCTGAAGCGCCTGCATCTGCGTGCGTGCGATCGTCGAGATCGTGTAGCCGAGCAGCACCAGCGACAGCACGAACACCAGCACCGCCGACAAAAGCAGCGTCATCGAGCCGGTGAAGGGGATGGCGAACAGAAGCTTCGACGCCGCCAGCACCACCACCACCTGCACCGCGCCGACCGCCAGGTAGGGCAGCACCTTGCCCATCATGATCTCCAGCGGGCTCGACGGCATCGCCAGGAGATTTTCCATCGTGCCGCGCTCGGTCTCGCGCGTCAGCGCGATCGAGGTCATCATCACCATGGTCATCTGCAGGATGACGCCGAGCAGGCCGGGCACGATGTTGTATTGCGAGATGCCTTCGGGGTTGTAGCGGCGGTGGACGACGACATCGAGCTGCCCCCTGGCGGCTTCCGCCGCGGCTTCCTGCGTGCCTTGCGCTCTCAGCAGCGCCTGGCCGGCGATGGTGCCGAGCGTCGAGATGGCGCCGCTGGCGACCGCCGGATCGGTGGCGTCGGCCTCGATCAGGATTTGCGGCTTGTCGCCGCGCTCGACGCGGCGGGCGAAATCGGCCGGGATGGTGACGACGAAGGCGACGTCGCCGCGCGCCATCAGGAACTCGGCCTCCTCGGCGCTTTGCGCGACATGGTCGAAGCGGTAGTAACCGGTGGTCTGCAGCGCCGCGACCATGGCGCGGGTATAAGGATCGCTGCTGGTCGCCACCAGGGCCGCCGGCAGGCTTTTCGGGTCGTTGTTGATGGCGTAGCCGAACAGCACGAGCTGGATCAGCGGCACGCCCAGCATCATGGCGAAGGTGATGCGGTCGCGCCGCATCTGGATGAACTCCTTGATCAGCAGGGCGCCGAGCCTGGCTAAGGAAAAGACGCTGTTCATGCCATGTTGTCCTTCGATCCCGACATGAACTGGATGAAGACATCCTCCAGGCTGGTTTCGCCCGGCGTCACCGTTACGCCCTTGTGCTCCCTCTCGACGTCGGCAAGCGCGGCCTCGAGCTTCTCGCGGTCGGAACCGACGACGTGCAGCGTCGCGCCGAACGGCGCCACCTGGTCGACGCCGGGGCGGCCTTGCAGCGCTTGCGCCACCTCGTCGAGCTTTGGACCCTGCAGCACGAAGGTGGTCAGGCCTGCATTCTTCACCACCTCGGCGACGGTGCCGGTGGCCAGCATCCTGCCATAGGAGATGTAGCTGATGCGGTGGCAGCGCTCGGCCTCGTCCATGTAATGAGTGGAGACCAGCACGGTCAGCCCGCCGCTCGCCAGGCGATGGATCTCGTCCCAGAACTCGCGCCGCGCCTTCGGATCGACGCCGGCCGTCGGCTCGTCCAGCAGCAGCAGTTTCGGCTTGTGCATGATGCAGGCGGCCAGCGCCAGCCGCTGCTTCCAGCCGCCGGACAAGGTGCCGGCCAGCTGGTTGCGGCGCGTCGTCAGGCCGAGCTCCTCCAGCGTGCGCGAGACATAGTCCTCGACCGGCCGCAGCCGGTAGAGCCGCGCCACGAATTCGAGGTTCTCGCCGATCGTCAGATCCTCGTAGAAGGAGAATTTCTGCGTCATGTAGCCGACTTCGCGCTTGATCCTGAGGCTGTCGGTGCGGATGTTGAAGCCCAGCACCGTGCCTTCACCCTCGTCCGGCGTCAGCAGGCCGCACATGATGCGGATGGTGGTGGTCTTGCCCGAGCCGTTGGGGCCGAGGAAGCCGACGATCTCGCCCTCGGCTACCGACATCGTCACATGGTCGACGACGGTCTTGTCGCCGAAGCGTTTGACCAGGCCGTGAACGTCGATGGCGTTCATTTTCCCATGTCCGCGAGATCGACATCGACGATCTGGCCGGGCTGCAGCGGCCCCGCATCGCCCTCCGGCCGCGCCTCGACGAGGTAGACCAGCTTCTGCCGGTTTTCCAGGGAGTAGATCACCGGCGGGGTGAATTCGGGATCGGGCGAGACATAGCTGACGCGCGCCTTCACCTCCGGGCCACAGCCGTCGCAATGGACGCTGAGCAGGCTGCCGACCTTGACTGAGGAGAAGGCGCTTTCCGGAATATAGACGCTGAGCTTCACCGCGCCGTCGGGAAGCACCGAGATGACCGGCGCGGTCGGGCCCGCCGTGTCGCCGGGATTGCGGATGACGTCGTTGACGCGGCCTGGCGAAGGCGCCGCCAACACGCGTTTGGAGAGCCGCCATTGCGCCTGATCCAGTGCCGCCTGCGCCTGTCTGACCTGATTGTCGGCGGCCTTGATCGTTTCGGCACGCGCCGGCAGGCCGCCGACCGCCAGGTTGGCCTCCGCCTGGCCGACCTGCGCATTGGCCGTCTCCAGCGTCGCGGAAGCCGTGTCGAAATCAGCCTGCGTGCCGGCGCCGCGTTTGAACAGGTCGCTGGCGCGGTCGAATTTTCGCTTGGCGTCGGCGGCCTGTGCCTTGGTCATGTCGACCTCGGCCTTCAGCACGGCGATCTCTTCCGGCCGCTTGCCAACCTGGAGATCGGCATACTGCGCCTGCGCCTGGGCCAGCGCCGCCTGCGCTTGCGCCACCGCGATCTTGGCGTCGGCATTTTCGAGTGTCACCACGGTGGCTCCCGGCGTGACGCGGTCGCCGCGCTTCACCGCCACCGTCTCGACCTGCGCCACCTCGATCGGCGCCAGGAGCACATAATCGCCCTCGACATAACCGACGGCGAGCGGTGCCGCCGGCGCGCAGGCACCGAACAATTGCGCGGCGAGCGGCAGCGAACACAGAAAGCTCATTGTTTTAATCCCTTCATCCCTGGCCCCTTCCGGGCGGCCAGTATGGCGCCGAGATTGTCCGTGGTGACCGCCACCATCTTGGCGACCTCGGCGGCGCCGATGTCGCGCCAGCCCATGCGGCGCATGACAGCCTCGCGGCCGATGCGGAAATAGATGACCTGGCCGATCAACGTGAACACGGTGAGTCGGGTGCGTTCGCTCTCGGCCGGCTCGCCGGTGGCCTGCTCCCACATTTGGCACAGCCGACGGTGCGTCGGCTCGAAGACGCCGTCATAGATGCGGTCGAGCGCCGCCGTCGGATGCGACAGCTCGCGCAGCACGAATTGCACGATCTCTCCGGCCTGCGGCTGTGCCACGATGAAGCCGACCATCCGCTCGAGTGCCGTGAAGAGCTGCGCGCGCGCCGCCTCAGGATCGCTTGCCGCCGCCTGTCCGTGGCCGAGCCCCTCGCCGGCGCCCAGTGCCTGCCCTGCGACGCCCTGGATGGTCTCGACGATGAAGTCGGCGGCAGCGGCGCGAAGACCTTCCTTGCCGCCGAAATGATAGGCGATCGAGCCGATATTGGCCCCTGCCTCGGCGGCAATTTCGCGCGTCGAGGTGCCGTCGAAGCCCTGCCGCCCGAACAGTTTCAACGCCGCCTGGACAAGCGCGGCGCGCGTCGGCTCTGCCGGGGAGGTCTCGCGGCGGGGTCTCTTGGCGTCTGGCAATTTGATCATGCCAAAGACCTTAATCAATCGATTGATTAAGGTCAACTTGTGTGCGGCGCTGTCTTGCCATCGCGCGCGGCAACCGCTTTAGTGCGCGGCCATGGGCAAGGAAGTCGAGCGTAAGTTCCTGGTCTCCAGCACCGCATGGCGGGATCTGGCGGAAGCGGATATCCGCATTCTCCAGTTCTATCTCGCCACGGCACCCGGGCGAACCGTCCGCATCCGCATCAGTGATGGCGCCTCCGCCAAGCTGACGCTCAAATTCGGCAGCAGCGCGCGCGAGCGCGACGAATTCGAATACCCGATCCCGCTGGCGGAGGCGGTGGAGATGCTGGACTTCGCCATCGGACGTGTCATCGAGAAGACACGTCACCATGTTAGGCATCGCGGCTATCTCTATGAAGTCGATGTCTTTGGCGGTGCACTGGCGGGACTTGTGGTGGCCGAGCTCGAGACGCCGGAAGAGGTTCCGGACGAAATGCTGCCTGACTGGCTCGGCCGGGAAGTGACCGGCGAGCAGAAATTCTACAACGCGTCGCTCGCCCTCGGGGGGATACCGGAGATCGCCGCATGAGCTTTCGTATCGACCCGCGCCTGCCGCTGACCGGCGAGGTCAGGCGTATTCTTGCCGAGGAGATCGGCAAGGCCCTGCTGCATCTGGAGACGGCGCACACCCGGCCGGAACAGGGGCTGCACAAGTGCCGCAAGCGGCTGAAGAGCGCGCGTGCCTTGTTGCGCCTCGTTCGTTCCGGAGACGAAACATTCTGCACCACGGAGAACCAGTGCTATCGAAACGTCGCGGCGCTGCTTGCCGGTCCGCGTGAAGCCACGGCCCTGATCGAAACCATCGATCGGCTGGCGGCGGGCTTCGCCAGGGAAAGCGTCGATGGCGGACTTGATGCCGTGCGCGACAGGTTGATCGCACGCCAGCATGATCTGCACGAAGGCGCCGGCCTGAAGGCGGCGATCGGGGCGGCCACCGCCGCCTGCGAAGACGGCCTGAAGCGCATCGAAACCCTTGCTTTGCCCGATCAGCCGGAACAGGCCGCCGACGTGCTTGCCGAAGGCGCCCGCGTCGCCTTGCGCCGCGCCAGGAAGGCGCTCGACAAGGCCGGCACGCGCGGTGAAGCCGACGATTTCCATGACCTGCGCAAGGCGGCCAAGACGCATGGCATGCACCTGTCGCTGCTGGGCAGGCTGTGGCCGACCCCGATCAAGGCGCGGCGCAAGGCCGTGGATGAACTGGGGGAGCGGCTCGGTGAACTGCATGATGTGTTCGTCATGCGCGCGCTGCTCGAGGCGGACAGCGAGCCGCTGGGGCCGCCCGAGGACACAAAACTTCTCGGCAAGTTGCTGAAGCGCTCGGAAAAGAGCCTCAGGAAAGCCTGTCTCGCCGAGGCAGCCGAACTGTTCGGCGACAGCCCCAAGCACGCGACGAAAAAGCTCGCCCGCAAGGCACGCGACGATCTCGCCGGCGCCTCGTCCGCGGATGATCTTGCCGCCTCTGCCGGCTGATGGGCGGCGGACCTGGGCCGGTCTAAGCGGGTAGCGGCCGCCGGCCTTTCGCTGGGGAAGGCTGATCCTTCATCCGCGCCCCGGCATCGCGTGGATGCGGCCCGATGGGCATGATCGCCTCGAATGGCGTGGCGCCAAAGGCAAAGGTCCATTTGTAGCCGATCAACCCGTCCTCGGGCGTGGTGTGCTGGTCGTGATGTGCCAGCAGTCTCGCCCGGTCGGCCAGTTCCTCGGCCTCGCGCCGCACCATCTCCGCCGTCTCCGGACGCATCCGCCTGGAGAAGCTGACGAAGGTCGCCTCCTTCTCGATATGGGTGATGGCCCAGCCGATGAAATTCTTGTTGGTCATCTCGAACAGCGGCCTGAGCGGCCCCTCGAAGTTCCACTGGATCGGCGTTTCGACCAGCAGTTTCGCCGACAGGCCACGGCCAAGCGCGATCAGGCCGAGTTGCTCAAGGTCGCGCAGATAGAGGAACATCGAGGCCTCACTCAGGCCTTGCGAGCGCCTGATGCCTTCAGGCGTGAATTTTTCCGACAGCATGACGAAGACGAACAGCAGCGCCGGCCGGCTGGCGAGCCGTCGCTCGATCTCGGGCGCGATGTGGTTGACCGGCCCCGGCCCCCGGTTCATCGAGCCGAGCACGTTTTCCAGTTCGACGCCGGCGGCGGCGCAGATCTCCACCAGCCGGTCGAGCTTGCAGTTCTTCTCATGGAAGATGCGCTTCACCGTCGGCTCGGAAACGCCCATCCGTTCGCCGAGCTCACGATAGGTGACACCCTTGGCCTTCAGTGTCCGTTTCAGCGCCTCGAAGATTGGGCCGTTCATGGGATGCGCCTCTTGCTGGCGGTTTCGTATCGATATTCGATACTAGCTTCAATCCGGCTTCCCGAGAAGTATCGAAAATCCTAGCTGTTCACTGACATCACAGGAGAGCAGCCATGAACCTCTTCGTCACTTCCGCCTTCATCGCCGCCATCGGCATTGCCGCCGCCCAGGCCGCCCAGGCCGACGAGCTCTGGCGCGAAACGGGCCTCGAACAGCCTGAATCGGCGCTGTTCGACGCCGCCAACGGCCGCATCATCGTTTCCAACATCGTCGGCAATCCGGGCGACGCCGACGGCAACGGCTACCTCAGCCTGCTGTCAACGGATGGCAAGATGGTGAGCCAGCACTGGACCGACGGCATGGACGCGCCCAAGGGCATGGCGATATCGGGCGGCAAGCTCTATGTCGCCGACATCACCAAAATCCGTGTCGTCGACCTCGCCAGCGGCAAGCTCATCGCCAGCATCGTGGTCCCTAACGCGGTCTTCCTCAACGACATGACTGCGGATGCCTCGGGCAAGGTCTACGTCACCGACATGCTGGCGGATGCGATCTACCGCATCGACGGCGACAGGCCGGAACTGTTCGTCAAGGATCTGCTGCTGGCCTCGCCCAACGGCGTGTTCGCCGATGGCGACAGGCTGATCGTGGCCTCCTGGGGCAAGGGCATCAAGGCCGACTTCAGCACGGCCGAGCCGGGCGGGCTGCTGGCGGTCGACATCGCCAGCAAGGCGGTGACGCCGCTGGCGGGCGCCCAAAACTTCGCCGACCTCGATGGCGTCGTCGCCATCGGCGGCACCATCTATGCGACGGCCTACATGACCGGCACGCTCTACCGATACCGGACCGGCGCAGCCCCGGAAGCGGTGGCGCATTTCAAGCCGGGCAGCGCCGATATCGGCACCGACGGCAAGTCGATCCTCTACATGCCGCTGATGAACGAAGGCGAGGTCGCGGCGCTCAAGATCGAATGAGCGCCGTGACGAACGGCCCGGGGTGCCGGTCAGACCCGCAGCAATGTCTTGATGGCGCGCCGCTCGTCCATCGCTTTGTAGCCTTCGGCCACCTGTTCGAGCGGGAGGACCAGGTCGAACACCTTGCCGGGATTGATCTTGCCTTCGGTGACGAGGGCTATCAGTTCGGGCAAATAGCGGCGCACCGGTGCCGGGCCGCCATGCAGGTGCACATGGGCGAAGAACAGCTGTTGCCCATCCAGTTGCACCTGGTGGGGTACGCCGACATAGGAGACGTAACCGCCCCTGCGGGTCGAACCGATCGCCTGCTTCATCGATTCCTGCGTGCCGACGCATTCCAGCACGGAGTCGGCGCCGATGCCGCCGGTCATGTCCAGAATGCGGGCGACGCCTTCCTCGCCGCGCTCGGTGACGATGTCGGTTGCACCGAACTCCAAGGCGAGCTTCTGGCGCGGCTCGTGCCGGCTCATGACGATGATGCGCTCGGCGCCCATCTGTTTGGCGGAAAGCGCGGCAAGCAGGCCGACCGCGCCATCCCCGACCACCGCGACCGTCGACCCTGCCTTTACGTTGGCGGCGTCGGCGGCAAACCAGCCGGTGCCCAGCACGTCGGAGGTGGCGAGCAGGCTCGGGATCATGTCGGCCGAGGGCTGACCGGACAGGGCCACCAAAGTGCCGTCGGCCAGCGGCACGCGCAGGAACGGCGACTGGGCGCCGGTCATGAAGGTACGGTGCTGGCATGACGACTGGTAGCCATTGCGGCAGTTGGGGCAGGTGTTGTCGGAGGTCGCGAACGATCCGACCACGAACTGGCCGGGGCGGATGGCGCGGACCGCGCTGCCGACCTCCTCCACCACACCGCAATATTCGTGGCCCATATGGGCGGGCTCCGCGATCGGCTGCAGGCCGCGATAGGGCCAGAGATCCGATCCGCAGACGCAGGTCGCCGACAGCCGCACGATGGCGTCGGTGGGCAGCAGGATTTCGGGATCGGCCACTTCCTCGCAACGGATGTCGCCGGGGCTGTAAAGAACGGTGCCTCGCATGGGAACGTCTCCTATGAGTTGCTTTCGATTGCGTATGTCAGCGAATGGGCTCGATTCGCAGCGGGAAATTCCCGCGTGCCAGCAGAGGCTCGAAGCCGCCGTCGAAGCGCCCGAGCCGGATCAGCCCGGTGGACCAGCGGTAGCCGGCATAAAACAGCGCCAGATTGCCCCAGGGCGCGAAGTAGCAAAGGTCGCCGGGTCGTTCGTTGCCGAAGGGACCGCTGCCTTGCACGGTGAGCTTGCGCGGGAGATAGGCGATCTTCTCGTTGCCGGCGTAGTTGTCGATCGTCAGATCCAGCGGCAGCATGGAGTAGAAATCCCGTGCCGAGGGATTGTCATACAGCGTGGCCGTCATCGTCTGCCTGTTGAAGCTTATCCTGATCTTCATGTCCGTGGACTCCTGGCTTGCCGGGCCGGCGCCTTGCTGCCCGAAAGCCTGTCCGGGCAGGACCGCCGCCTGCGCGAGCGCGACCCGGAGCAGTGTGCGTCGGCTGAGCTGTCGTTTTGTCATGATTGGCGGCTCGTGGGTGTCGAGGTCGCCGCGGCGACGGCAAATAGCGTCGAGCCGAGGAGAAGCAGCGCCGCGAGCGCGAAGGGGCTCCACCAGCCGGCAGTGTCGAACAGCAAGCCGCCGGCGAACGCGCCGAAGGTGATGGCAAACTGAATCAGCGCGACCTGCAAGCCTCCACCTGCCTCGAGATCGTCGGGGATGACCTTGGCCATCCAGGTGCTCCAGGCCACCGGAATGGGCGAGGTGAACAATCCCCACAACAAGAGCAGGACCGCGGCCGCGACCGCGACGGGCCCAAGCGCGATCAAGAGCAGCGCGATGACCGAAAGCATGGCCGGCAGGCCAATCAGCACGGCGCCCAGATGCGAGCGCAGGACGAAACCGACGAGGGACGTGCCGACGAGGCCCGCCAGCCCGAGTCCGAGCAGGACCATCGACAGCGTATTCACGTCGAGGCCGGTGATGCCTTCGAGGAACGGGCGCAAATAGGTAGAAAGCGAGAACTGGCCCATGAAGGCGAGCGTGGTCGCCGCCATGCCGATGGCGAAGGCGCGATTGCCGAGAAGGCCGACCATGCGGCCGGCCGAGACGGGGTCCTCGGCGGGCATGCTGGGCAGGACGGCGAGTTGCCAGACGATGGCGGTGAGCCCGATCGGCACCACGATGAAGAAGGCGCTGCGCCATCCGATCAGGCCGCCGAGAAAACTTCCAAGCGGCGCCGCGACGACCGTCGCGAACGCCGTCCCGCCCTGCAGCATGGCGATCGCCCTGGGCAGATCGTCACGCGAGACGATGCGGGCCAGAATGGCTGTCGACAGTGACCAGAAGCCGCCAATCGAAACGCCGATTAGGGCCCGGCCAAACATGAACACAGGATAGGTGGGTGCAAAAGTGATCGCCAGTCCGGAGACCACCAGCACGACGGTATAGAGAAGAACGACCGTGCGCCGGTCCAGCTTCGAGAGCAAGGCGTTGCCGAACAGGCTGGTGACGACGGCGAAGAATCCAGACACGGAGATCGCCTGACCGGCCTGGCCCTCGGTGATGGCCAGGTCCCTGGCGAGGGGCGTGAGCAGGCTGACGGGCATAAACTCCGAGACCACCAGAACGAAGGTGAGCAGGGAAAGACAGATCACCGCGCCCCAGGCGCTTGGTGTCTCGACCAGTTGGCTGTCGTAGGTGGCTTCCATGCGCTTTGGCCCGCCGAGGGCCCTCCGACGATTTCGTTGGCGCGTATATAAACAGCCGCGACTGCCTCGATTAGTCGTTGCAATTCGCATGGACTTATCCATCTTGGATATGAATAGGCGGATTTGAGGTCATGAACCGCGACGATCTGAACGACATGCTCTGGTTCCTGGCGGTGGCCGAAGAGCGCAGTTTCACCAAGGCGGCGGCCAGACTTGGAACGTCGCAGCCGACGCTCAGCCAAACCATCAAACAGCTCGAGGCGCGGCTCGGCCTGCGGCTTTTGACGCGGACCACCCGCCATGTGTCGCCGACCGAAGTCGGAGAGAGGCTGCTGCGGGCATTGGCGCCGCGCATCCAGGACATGGAGAGCGACATCGACGCGCTGATGGCGTTTCGCGACAAGCCTTCGGGCACGGTGCGGATCACGCTTTCCGACCATGCGCTGGACTGGATGGTCTGGCCGAAGCTGAAACCGGTGCTGCGGCATTACCGCGACATCCATGTCGAACTGAATATCGACAACGGCTTCCGCAACATCGTCGAGGAGCGGTTCGATGCCGGCGTGCGGCTTGGGGAAAGTGTCGACAAGGACATGATCGCCATTCGCATCAGCCCCGACTGGCGGCTGGTCGTCGTCGCATCCCCCGACTACCTCGCTCGGCATCCGGCGCCCGGTACGCCTCAGGACCTCGTCCAGCATGATTGCATCAACCACCGCCAGTCGCGGTCGGGCGGCCTTTACGCATGGGAATTCGCCAGGGACGGGCGAGAGCTGAGAGTGCGCGTCGACGGACAGCTGACCTTCAATTCGTCGGTCGCGATGATCGACGCGACGTTGAGCGGATTTGGAATCGGCTACGTGCCGGAGAATTTGGTGGCCGACGACATCCGGTCGGGCCGGCTGGTGCTGATGCTCGATGAATGGTGCCCGCTATTCCCCGGCTATTATCTCTATTATCCGACCCGGCGGCAGAACTCGCCTGCCTTCGCGGTGATCGCCAATGCGTTGCGCCACACGGACGCCTAGACAGACATGACCATGATCGCTCCCCGTCCGCTCGCGCGAGAGGAACTGCCGGACGATACGGCCGCGCTCGCCCGGTTTCTCCTAGGCAAGCTGGTGGTGCGCGACTTGCCCGAAGGCAGGGTCAGCGGCCGCATCGTCGAGACGGAAGCCTATGTCGTCGGTGATGCGGCCGGGCACGGCTTTCGAGGGATGACGCAGCGCAACCGGTCGCTGTTTCTCGAAGCCGGGCACGCCTATGTCTACCTCGCCTATGGCACCTCCTTCATGCTGAATGTCTCGAGCGAGACGAAAGGGGTCGGAACCGGCGTGCTGATCCGGGCGCTGGAACCGCTGGAAGGCGTCGCGATCATGCGGCTGAACCGAGGCGTCGAGCGCCTGCGCGACCTGGCGCGCGGGCCCGGGAGGCTGGCCGCGGCGTTGCGGATCGATCGTTCGCTCGACGGGATCGACCTGTGCCGGGAAGGCCCGCTGTGGCTCGCCCACGATGAATGTGAGCCCGGCGCGATCGGACAGGGGATCAGGATCGGCATTTCGAAGGACGCCGACCGCCTGCTGCGGTTCTACGTCAGGGAAAGTCCGTTCGTCAGCGGCCCGGCATCGCTCAATCGTTGAGAGACGGCTGCTTCGCCTCTTGTCTCCCCGCCAATTGGTCCCGCGCGTCGCGGATCGACGCGGCATAGGTCACCAGCGGCGGCTTGACGCCGTGATTGATCAGCATACGCCGGATCTGCGGCGAGGCGCCCGAAATGATGAAGCGCACGCCGGCGCGCCCCGCCTTGTGGGCCGCGCTTTCGATGACATTGGCCGCCGTCGAATCGAAAAGCGGCACGGCCGAACAGTCGAGCACGAAGTTGCGGCGCTGGTCGGCGATGCGGTCGAGCACGCTGCCGACAGTGGACGCGGCACCGAAGAAGAAGGCGCCCGAGATGCGGTAGACGACGGTGTCGGCGTCGCTTGCCTCCGCGGAATCATAGGCGCGGGCGCCGCCGACGCTGTCGGCGACATCGTCCTGCGCAAGGTCCGCCTCGACCGCGACGGACTTGGCCATGCGGTCGATGAACAGGATCGAGCCGAGCGCGAAGCCGACGATGATGCCCTCGGTGAGGTCGCGGAAGACGACGATGAGGAAGGTCGCCATCAGCACCAGCGCATCGCCGCGCGATGCCTTGAGCAGCGTGGCGAAGGCTTGTTTCTCGACCATGTTCCAGCAGACCACCGCCAGGACGCCGGCAAGGGCCGCGAGCGGGATGTAGCTGGCAAGCGGCGCCGCCACCAGCATCAGCACCAGCAGGATTCCCGAATGGACCATGCCCGAAACCGGGCCGTGCGCGCCGGCCCGCACATTGGTGGCGGTGCGGGCGATGGTGCCGGTGGCGCAGATGCCGCCGAACAAAGCGGACGCGACATTGGCGAAGCCCTGCGCCACCAACTCGCAATTCGAGCGGTGCCGCCGGCCCGTCATGCCGTCGGCGACGACGGCCGACAGCAGCGATTCGATGGCGCCGAGCAGCGCGAAGGCGATGGCGTCCGGCAAGACGTCGAGCATCCTGCCGAAGCTGACGGGTGGCATGCCAGGCCATTGCAGGCTGCGCGGAATGCCGCCATAGCGCGTGCCGATCGTCTCGGCCGGCAACGCCAACAGCGCCACGACCAGCGAGGCGAGCCCGATGGCGATCAACATGGCCGGCCATTTCGGCCGCCAGCGCTTCAGCAAGACGATGGTCGCGATGGTCAGCGCCGCCACGCCGGTCGCCGCGAGGTTGATCGTGCCGGCTGCTTCACCAAGCGCGATCAGCTTGGGCACGAACGGTCCGGGCTCCCGGCCCGGCAAGGTCAGCCCGAACAGTTCGACGATCTGGCCGGAGAAGATGATGACGGCAATGCCGGCGGTGAAGCCGACGGTGACCGGATAGGGAATGAACTTGATGTAGGTGCCGAGCCGGAGATAGCCGATGGCAATGAGGAACACACCGGCCATCATCGTTGCCAGCAGCAGGCCGTCGAGGCCGACGCGCGCCACCGTCGCCGCCACCAGCACGATGAAGGCGCCGGCCGGGCCGCCGATCTGGAAGCGGCTGCCGCCCAAGGCCGAGATGATGAAGCCGCCGACGATGGAAGTGTAGAGGCCACGCTCCGGCGTCACGCCCGAAGCGATCGCGATCGCCATCGACAGCGGCAGCGCGACGATGGCGACAGTCAGCCCGGCGATGACATCCGCCTTGAAATGCGGCAGCCGGTAGCCCTCCCGCCAGACCGTCACCAGCTTCGGCGTGAACAGCTCGGAGAATGTCGGCTTCACCGCCTGATGCACTGCCTGACGCGATTGATCCATGGACTGCCCCTGCAAAAGCGGCGGGATCGTCGGCAGGACTGTCGGCGGTCGCCGTCGCGACTTATTCCGGCCCGGCCTTGGGTTCCGGCGGCATGGCGGCCTTGAGGCGCACGCCCCTGCCGCCGCGCTCGCTGGCCTGGTTCTCGCCGATCAGTTCCACCCCGGCTTCGTCGAGAGCCTGGATGACCTTCATCAGCGTATCGACCACGCCCCTGACCACGCCGCCGCTCGCCTCCATGCGCTGGATGGTGGGAAGCGAGACGCCGGCGCGCTCGGCGAGCGTCCTCTGGTCGATGCCGGCCAGCGCCCTTGCGGCGCGCATCTGCGCGGCAGTGATCATCGGCCGGAATCCCCGTCTGAGCCTGCTAGCGTAACGTATAATACCGTCATTATCATGTTTCAAGCATCATCATATCGGTTTTAGACGTAACCACACCTGATGCCCATTTTCTTCGATACCTGCCAGGGATTTCAGGTAGGGTGGCATGCATCAGACGCAGGGGGTACGCGGGTGAACGTTTTCAAGACCATGGCAATATCGGCAGGCTTGCTGTCGACGGTTCTGATACTGACGGGCTGCGGAGGGCACCTCATCAACAGGTTGATCTGACTCAGTCAGGCTCCTCGCTCACCGCCTTGCGCCGTTGCAGAAGCCTCGCCACCAACCAGCATAGCATCGCCCAGGCGAAGCCGGCACACCAGCCCGCCAGCACATCCGAGGGCCAGTGGACGCCGAGATAGATGCGGCTGACGCCGACCAGCACTGTCGTCAGCACCGCCAGGAACAACACGTAGACCTTGGTCGTCCGGCCCGGCAGGAAGCGCGCGGCCAGCGAACCGAGCGTGAGGTAGGTCACCGCCGACAGCATGGCATGGCCGCTCGGGAAGGAAAGCGACGTCTCGTTGACGAGATGCGAAACCAGTTCCGGGCGCGGCCGGTCGACGCCGACTTTCAGCAGGCTCGACAGCACCTGGCCGCCCGCCACGGCAACGAACATGAGAAGCGCCGTCGCCGGGCGGCGGATCAATAGCAGATAGATGATCGTCGCCGCCGTGATCAGCACCAGAACGCTGGAGCTGCCGAGGCTGGTGATGTCGCGCATCGCGCCTTCCAGCCATGGCGGACCGATCGGGATCGCCGGTTGACCGGTCTGGCGGAATGCAAGCAGGATTTCGGTATCGAAGGCGTGCGGCGTGGTGGCCCGTGCCACCTCCATCAATTCCTCGAACGCCCACAGCCCCCCGGCGATGACCAGGCCGGCCAGCAGCACCGGGAATTCGACCCGGTTGAGCAGAGCTTTCGCGGCGTTCTTCATCGGCACCGTTACATCCGCCCTTGCAGATAGGGCCCCAACGTGATCAGCGCCACGGCCGCGATTGCCAGCGCGATGCCGGCCGCCTGCAACGCGTTGACGCGCTCGCCGAAGAACACCAGCGCAACGACATTGACCGAAACCAGCTGGATCACCGCCGAGAGGCTGAACGATACCGACATGCCGAACTCGCGGATCAACCGCAGCATGATCAGATTGCCCAGCGAATAGAGCGCCAGCGTCAGCAGGATCTTGCCGAGGCTGGGCGCCAGCCCCCATTGCTTGGCGGCGGTCGCCGCCAGGAGGAAGATCACCGTCGAAAAGCCGAGCTGCAGAAGTCCCGAAAAACTCAACGTCCCGTCCCCCTCGAAGCGCCCTTTGCCTGATATCGCCGACCTTGTTTCCGAAGCGTGCCGGAACGTCAAGCGACGTCGTTCAAACGAGGGTCTTGGCAACGACGAGACTGAAGCTCAATGTGCCGGAATCGCCCAGCCTGTCGATAGAGGGGCGGTCAGGGGTTCATGATTCGTATTTTTCAGAACTTGGCGCGGCGCTGGAGCGAGCTTTCCCTTGCCCTGCAATTCGTCGTTGCCGGCGGTTTTGGGCTGCTGGTCGTCATGGTGATCGTCGGGACCTGGGTGACGACGCAGATCCGGGACGGCGTCACTCGCAATTCGGCCGCCACGACGGCGCTCTATGTCGACAGCGTGATTGCGCCGCTGCTGCCCGACCTGCGCAAGAGCGAGGAGCTCAGCGCATCCGTCAAGCAGGCGCTCGACGAGACGCTCGGCCAGGGCGCGCTCGGCAAACGCCTGGCATCCTTCAGGCTCTGGCGCCGCGACGGCACGATCCTCTATGCGAAGGACTCGGCTTTGACGGGTCGCCGCTTCGACCTGAACGACAATCTGCGTTCTGCCTTCCAGGGCAGCGTCGTTGCCCAGTTCGATACGTTCGACGAGAACGAAGACAAGGAGCGGGCCGCGGGTGTGCCGTTGCTCGAGATCTACAATCCAGTGCGCGAGCCCTGGTCCGGCGAAGTGGTCGCCGTCACCGAATTCTACGAGGTCGCCAGCGATTTCAAGGCTACCCTGGCTTCCGCCCTGCTGTCGAGCTGGCTGGTCGTGGCCGGCACCACCTTGACGGCATTCCTGCTTCTGTCGGGCATCGTCCTGCGCGGCAGCCGCATTATCGACGACCAGCGCGGGGCGCTGCGCCGCCAGGTGTCGGAGCTGCAGGGCCTGGTGACACAGAACAGCGCCTTGCGGCATCGTGTGCAGCGGGCGTCCCGCCGCGCCACCGCGCTCAACGAAAGATATCTGCGCCGGATCGGCGCCGACCTGCATGACGGCCCTGCCCAGCTCGTGGCGCTGGCCGCGCTGCGCATGGACAGTCCGGTGTTTACCGGCGACGGGCATGGCAGCGAAGGCCGCTCGACCGAAATCGCCATGATCCGCAAGACGCTGGAGGATGCGATGCGCGAGATACGCGGCATCTGCACCGGCCTGGTCCTGCCGCAGATAGAAACGGCGGCGGCGGCGGACGTGCTGCGGCTGGCCGTCGAGGAGCATGAGCGCCGGACGGGCACATCGGTGACGCTTACGATGCCGAGACATTTGCCGGAGCCCGGCGCTTCTGAGAAGATCAGCATCTATCGTTTCGTGCAGGAGGGGCTGAACAATGCCTACCGCCACGGACGGGGCAAGGATCAGGCGGTGCGTGCAGGCATGAAAAATGGTAGGCTTTTCGTTGAAGTATCGGACGGCGGACCGGGCTTCGATCCGGCGCGGGCCGAGGGGTTGGGCCTTGCCGGCCTCAGGGAGCGGGTTGAAAGCATTGGCGGCCAATTCGAAACACTCACAGGGCCGAAAGGCACGAAGCTGGTGATCCGTCTTTCGGTCGAGGAGCAAGCATGATCGGCACCATCCGCATTGCCATTGTCGACGATCATCCGCTGTTCCGCGAAGGCGTGACGCGCAGCCTGTCGGAGATCGGCGGCTTCGAGATGGTCGGCGAAGGTGCGACCGCGCAGGACGCGGAGCGCATCGCCTCGACCATGCAGCCCGACATATTGCTCATCGACATTTCAATGCCGGGCGGCGGCCTGGCCGCGGTTGCCAGCATCCTTGCCGACCATCCCGCCCAGAAGATCGTCATGCTGACCGTTTCAGAGGCGAATGCCGATGTGACCAAGGCCTTGAACGCCGGGGTGCTCGGCTATGTCCTCAAAGGCGTCGGATCGCGTGCGCTTGCCGATATCCTGCGCAACGTGGCGGCCGGCGAAAGCTATCTTTCGCCGATGCTGTCGGCCCGGCTGCTTTCCGACGTGCAGTCCTTGCAGCCCGCCAACGGCGTGGCGGACCGGCTGCGGCAACTCACCGGCCGGCAGACCGAAATCCTGCGGCTGGTGGCGGAGGGACTGAGCAACAAGGAAGTCGCCTTACGCCTGGAGCTGCAGGAGAAGACCGTCAAGCATCACATGACGGGGGTGCTGTCGAAACTCAACGTGCGAAATCGTACTGAAGCGGCCCTCATCATGCGCGAGTTTCGCGACCGCGACAGGGACCGTTCGTAGCCGTCGCGGAACGCCGCGAAACGAGGTCACCTCCGCCGGGGGGCGGCGGAGGTGACGTGTGAAACTGGTCGTTGCCTGTTGACCAGCTTCACAAGGCGAAATTCATAGGGCCGAAATTCAAAGGGTCGAAATTCATAGCGCCTTGAGACGGCTGGCGTCGGCCGGTGTGGCACGGCGATCGATGATCGTGCGGCCGAGCTTATCCTTCATGCTGAAGCGGCCGTTCTCGATCTTTTCCGTCAAGCCGTCAGGGTGCTGAACTGTAATCTTGTTGCCGTCCACGTCGACCGTGTCGCCGGTCGTGGCGTTGACATGGCTTGTGCTCTGGTTGCCCTGGCCCTTACCCTTTCCGCTATTCCCGCCGCCGCTGTTACCGCTATTGCCGTTGCCGCTGTTTCCTCCATTGCCGCTGTTGCCGCCACCGCCACCGCTGTTACCGCCACCGCCATTCCCACCGCCACCGCCGTTCCCACCGCCACCGCCGTTGCCACCCTTGTCGGCATGTGCGGTCGCGGCATCGATTCCAGGCACGAAGCCATGGAAGACGATTCCATAGGGAGCGATGGTCAGCGCCAGGACGGCCGCCGATCTGAGAGCCAGACGGCAACAACGGGCCGTGATCGATCCACGCATACTGATCTCCGTCGATTGAGCCGGCGCGCCCACCCCAACGTTGCAGTGCAACAACATCGCCGAAAGACGTGGTGACCGGAAGCGACCTCCGACCGTTGCGTTTGTCCCCCAGGACCTTTGCAGGCGCAAGCTTGGACCAAAGTCCCAGGCGAGGCGTGAAAAATCGGTCTCGTGAGCGAGCGGCAGCGGAGATACCATGTCACGAAAATGTGATCAGCCGACTGTAAGCCGGAAGCTCCAGGCAAAACCCACCAGAGGTTCCCATGACCGAACATCGCTCCCCCGACGCCCGATTCCGCACCAGCCTGCTCGAGGAAAACGAAGGCCCGGCCAACAATCCCAGCGAGAACCGCACCATGGGCGAGATCATCGCTGCGCGGTTCTCGCGCCGTGGCTTCCTCAAGGGTTCGCTTGCCGTTTCGGCGATCGCCGCCACCGTCAGCCCGCTGGCCATGATCGCCGCCGACGATGCCCGCGCCGCGGAAGGCTCAGCGTTCAAATTCGACGAGCTGGAGGCCGGTATCGACGATAAGCACCACGTCGCGCCGGGCTACGACGCCGACGTTTTGCTGCGCTGGGGCGATCCGCTGTTTGCCGATTCGCCGGAATTCGACCCGACGAAGCAGTCGGCGCAAGCCCAGGCCAAGCAGTTCGGCTACAACAACGACTATGTCGGTTACATCCCGCTCGATGGCTCGGCCGAGCATGGCTTGCTGGTGGTCAACCACGAATACACCAACCCGCATCTGATGTTCCCAGGCATCGTCAAGATTGTCGAGAAGGACGGCAAGAAGTCGGCCGAGGTGGCGCCGCTCTCGAAAGAGCAGGTCGATGTCGAGATGGCCGCCCATGGCGGCACCATCGTCGAGATCCGCAAGGATGGCGGCAAATGGCGGGTGATTCGCGACGGCAAGCTCAACCGCCGCATCACCGCAAACACCGAGATGGCGCTGTCGGGCCCGGTTGCCGGCCATGACCGCGTCAAGACCAATGCCGACCCGTCCGGCGTCAAGGTGTTCGGCACCATCAACAATTGCGCCGGCGGGGTCACGCCCTGGGGCACGTATGTGATGTCCGAGGAGAACATCCATGGCTATTTCTCCGGCGAGCTGCCGGAGGGCCACAAGGAGGCCGCCAACTACAAGCGCCTCGGCATTCCGGAAGGCGCCTATGAATGGGGCGCGCACTATGACCGCTTCAACCTGGCCAAGGAGCCGAACGAGCCCAACCGCTTCGGCTGGATCGTCGAGGTCGATGTCAACGACCCGGCCTCGGTGCCGCGCAAGCGCACCGCCATGGGCCGCTTCAAGCATGAGGGCGCCGAATCGATCGTCGCCAAGGATGGCCGCGTCGTCTTCTATCTCGGCGACGACGAGCGCTTCGACTATGTCTACAAGTTCGTCACCAAGGGCATGTTCAACGCCGGCGACCGCGCGGCCAACAAGGATCTGCTCGACGACGGCACGCTGCATGTCGCCAAATTCGCGGAGGACGGCTCGGTCGAATGGATGCCGATCGTGTTCGGCCAGGGGCCGCTGACGGCGGAAAACGGTTTTGCCGGCCAGGCCGACGTGCTGATCGAGACACGCCGCGCCGCCGACCTGCTTGGCGCCACCAAGATGGACCGGCCCGAAGACATCCAGCCCAATGCCAGCAACGGCAAGGTCTATGTCATGCTGACCAACAATTCCAAGCGCAAGGCCGATCAGGTCGACGCCGCCAACCCGCGTGCCGAAAACGCCTTCGGCCACATCATCGAAATCGTCGAGGACGAGGGCGATTTCGCCGCCGCCAAAGGCAAGTGGGAAGTGCTGCTGAAATGCGGCGACCCGTCGGTGGCCGCCGTCGGCGCCACCTTCTCCACCGCGACGACGGCCCATGGCTGGTTCGGCATGCCCGACAATTGCGCGGTCGATTCGGCCGGGCGCCTGTGGGTCGCCACCGATGGCCAGGGCCCGAAGGCCACCGGCCGCACGGACGGCCTGTGGGCGGTGGACACGGAAGGATCGGCGCGGGCGACCTCGAAGCTGTTCTTCCGCGTGCCGATCGGCGCCGAAATGTGCGGCCCGCTGTTTGCGCCGGACGACCAGACCGCCTTTGTCGCCGTCCAGCATCCGGGTGACGGCGGCGAGGATTGGGAAGCGTTCGGCCGGCCCTCCTATTATGAGGACCTGTCGACCCGCTGGCCCGATTTCAGGCCCGACATGCCGGTGCGGCCGGCGGTGGTCGCCATCACCAAACAGGGTGGCGGCAAGATCGCCGTCTGAGGTCGGGCGAGACAAAAATGAGAGGGGCTCCGGCGATCCGGGGCCTCTCTTTTGTGCGATATCATATTCAAGCCTCGGGAAAGATTGGCAATTTACATTTGGCGCCCTAGATCGCGATCAGGAGATCATCGCCATGCCCAAGTCGATCTACGACCGTGGCCTGCTCAAACCTGACGAAGTGGCCACCTTGCAACGTGTCTTCGACGAGGCCTGCCGCCGACGGCAAGCGCATCCCGAATCCGTCGAGGCGCGTGAATTGGCGCTCACCTTGCTGGCCCTCTACAATGCCGGCATGGTCGACGAGGAGATGCTGACCGAGGCTGTCGGTTTCCGGCGGCTGGAGCCGAAATCGGCGTGACGCCGACGGCAAATGTTGTCCTATGCGGTCGCTCAGCGTGTGGCGCCGGAGGGGCGGGATGAGCCGGCGATCCGCGCAGCTATCGCTTTGGCCAATATGCCGGCATTGGCAAAGCAGCCGCGGATGCTCGGCCGCATGCCGGTGAACCACAGGCCGGGCAGTTTCGGATCGGCCTGGCCGCCGTTGAAGAGCGGAACGCCCTTCTCGTCGAGCACGCCGAGATTGCCGACCATCCGCTCCAGCCCAGTGCGGTAGCCCGTCGCCGCAATGACGATGTCGGGAGCGATCAGGCTGCCATTGGCCAGGATGACGCCGTCGCGGGTGAACTCCCGTACCCCGGGCACCACCACGATCCTGCCCGATTTGATGGCATCGACGGCGCCATCGTCGGCGGCGATCGCGGTATAGTCCGAGGTCAGGCGGCTGGCGCCGCCCGCGGGCGCGGGCGGCACGCCGAATTTGGTGAGATCGCCGAACACCAGGCGCTGCGTCACCGCCATCACCGCATCGGCGACGCGCAGCGGCAGGCGCGCCATGAGCGGCGAGAGGCGGTGCACGGCGATCTTGCCGACGCGCTTGGGCAAAAGGGCGGGGCCGTTGCGGGCCGACAGCCAGACAGCGGCGGTATCGACACCGGCCAGATGATTGAGTGCGTCGAAGCCCGAATTGCCGGCGCCGACAACCAGCACCTTCTTGCCCGCATAGGCCTGGGCATCGCCAAAATCCGCCGAGTGGATGATCCGGCCCGCAAACGCCTGCATGCCCGTCCACTGCGGCGTGAAGGGTTCCCGGTCGCGGCCGGTGGCGACAACGACATGGCGCGCCAGGCGCGAGCCGGCGCTGGTGCGCACGACCCAGTGATCGCCCCTGAACGTGATGGACTCGACGGAAACGCCAAACTCCACCGGCAAACGGTTCGCCTCATGGAAATCGTTCATATGGCGGATGACGACGTCCCGGTGCGGAAAGGCAGGGGTGCCCTTGGGATAGGCAAGGCCAGGCAGTGCCGAGAGATCGCGGTGGGTGTTGAGGTGCAGCTGCTCGTGGCGCCGGCGCCAGGGCTCGGCCAGCCGGCTTTCCTTCTCCAGGATCGCCGTCGCCACGCCGGCCTTCATCAAGGCCCTCGCGACGGCCAGCCCGGCGGCGCCGGCGCCAACGACGATCGCCGGCTCGACCGTCACCGCCTGCTCCACCATCGATCTGCTTGTCGTATCAGCCATTCACTCTCGAACCCCATTCGCGCTCGCGGCGGCCCCTGAAGGCTCGCAGGCCGCTGTAACAGTTTGATCGCGCGCAGGACCCGAACGGCAACTCGATGCCGATTTTCGATGGTCCCGCGCCGAGGCGGCTTCGCGTCTGGAGCATTTCCGCCCGGCGGAAACAGCCGGTCGCGGCACCGCGTCAAAACCACGACATGGAGCGCATTACCCGCTTCCGTCCGAATACATCCAGCCCTATATGGCATATCCGCGGCATCGGCGATAATCAGGTCGCGGCAAAGTGATTGATTCGAGGTCCGGGGGCTGGCGGATCTCGTCACGGACGCGGGCATTCGAAACCGGCAACCCGATTTCGGCTACCTTGCGAAAAATCAAGACGCCATGGCGCGTCTTGCGTGTCGTCGGACACGTCGCGCCATGGACGGCACGCGGAATCTCGACCATGCCCTCCTTGCGGATCTATTTCGACAACCTCCTCGAGGGGGCCTCGCCCAAGGTCGAGCGCCGGGCGCTGACGCATGTCGAACGGCTGGCGCTGGTGCGCCGTCATGGCGACTTCTCGCTCGCTTATTCCACCGCCGTGCAAAGCAAGCTTTCCTATTTTGGCGATGCCGACGGTTACATCGCCTTCGGCACCAAGATGAGGCATCATTTCGCGCTCGGCGATCCGGTGGCGGCGCCGGATCGGCGGCCCGATTACATCAGACGCTTCGTCGAGAGCGCTGGCGGCCCGTGGTTCGTGCAGATCGGCGAACAGACCGCCCAGGTCCTTGCCGGCCTTGGCTACAAGATCAACCGGCTGGGCATCGACACGCGCCTCGCTCTGCCCGACCATGATTTTTCCGGCAAGCGCAACGAAACGGTGCGTTATTCCGAGCGCTGGCTGCTGAAGAAGGGCTTTTCGTTCGAGGAGGACAAACGCACGATCCACCTCGACGAGATCTCCCGGCTGTCTCAAAACTGGCGCGGCGACCGTATCGTCAAGCGATGGGAGATGGGTTTCCTCAACCGACCGTTTTACGATCAGCTCGGCACCGATATGCGCCGTTTCGTGCTGCACGGCCCCGATGGCGACCTCGTCGCCTTGCTCGATTTCGATCCGATGTTCGCCGACGGCAAGGTGATCGGCTACACCACGGCCTTCAAGCGCAAGCACATCGATGCCTCGCCGCATGCCGAGATCGGCCTGACCAAATTCGCCGTCGACCGCTTTCGCGAGGAAGGCATTTCGGTGGTGACGCTCGGCCTGTCGCCGCTGCTCGATGTCGGCCCGAGCGGATTTGCCGAAAGCGAGTTCTGGCGCAACGCCTTCCAGCGCGCCTACGACTCGCCCTGGGTCAACCGCCGCAGGTTCAACCTGCAGGGACAGGCGGCATTCAAGCGCCGCTTCCACGGCGCCGAGGAACCGGTCTACATCGCCTTTCGCGAGGGGACCTACATCGAGATGCTGGGGTTGCTGCGGCTGGTCAAGGCCATTTGAGGCCTCTCTCACGACTTTAGGGCCGCGTCAGTTCCTCAGCCGGTAGCCGGTCCGGAAGATCCAGGCGACGATCGCGATGCAGACGGCCAGGAACACCAGCGTCATGCCGAGGCTGACGACGACCGAGACATCGGCCTTGCCGTAGAAACTCCAGCGGAAGCCGCTGATCAGGTAGACCACCGGGTTGAACAGCGTGATCGTCTTCCAGATGCCGGGCAGCATGTGGATCGAATAGAAGCTGCCGCCGAGGAAGGTCAGCGGGGTGATGATCAGCAGTGGCACCAGTTGCAGCTGCTCGAAGCTTTTCGCCCAGATGCCGATGATAAAGCCGAAAAGGCTGAAGGTCACCGCTGTCAGGATCAGGAAGGCGAGCATCCAGAACGGATGTTCGATGTGCAGCGGCACGAACAGCGAGGCGGTGGCCAGGATGATCAGGCCGAGGATGATCGACTTGGTCGCGGCGCCGCCGACATAGGCGATGACGATCTCCAGGTAAGAGACCGGCGCCGACAAAAGCTCGTAGATCGAGCCGACGAATTTCGGGAAATAGATGGCGAATGAGGCGTTGGAGATCGACTGCGTCAACAGCGACAGCATGATCAGTCCCGGCACGATGAAGGCGCCGTAGGCGATGCCGTCGATTTCGGTTATGCGCGAGCCGATGGCCGAGCCGAAGACGACGAAATAGAGCGACGTCGAGATGACTGGCGAGATGATGCTCTGCAGCACGGTGCGGAACGCACGCGCCATCTCGACCCGGTAGATCGCCCAGACCGCGCGAAAATTAGGGGCCGCACGCAGGTTCATGGCTCTTGCCTCAGGAGATTGACGAAGATCTCTTCGAGCGAGCTGTTCTTGGTGTCGAGATCGCGGAACTGGATGCCGGCCGCCTCGAGATCCCTGATCAGCGAGGCGACGCCCGGCCGGTCGCTCTGGTTGTCGTATGTGTAGGTGAGTTGCGTGCCATCCGGCGACAGTTCGAGCGCATAGCGCGAGAGCCCGTCGGGCACGCTGCCGAGCGGCGCGCGCAGCTCCAGCCTCATCTCCTTGCGGCCGAGTTTGCGCATCAGTTCGGCCTTGCCCTCGACCAGGATGATCTCGCCGCGGTTGATGACGCCGACGCGGTCGGCCATGGCCTCGGCTTCCTCGATATAGTGCGTGGTAAGGATGATGGTGACGCCGTCCTCGCGCAGCCGCCGGACCATCGCCCACATGTCCTGGCGCAGTTCGACGTCGACGCCGGCGGTCGGCTCGTCGAGGAACAGGATGCGTGGCTCGTGCGACAGCGCCTTGGCGATCATCAGCCGCCGCTTCATGCCCCCCGACAGCGTGATCGCCTTGGCGTCCTTCTTGTCCCAAAGCGACAGGTCGCGCAGCACCTTCTCGACGAAGGCCGGATTGGCCGGCTTGCCGAACAGGCCGCGGCTGTAATTGACGGTCGCCCAGACGCTCTCGAACGCGTCGATGGTGAGTTCCTGCGGCACCAGCCCGATCAGGCTGCGCGCGGCGCGATAGTCCTTGTTGATGTCATGGCCATCGACGGTCACGGTACCCGAAGAGCGGTTGACGATGCCGCAGACGATCGAGATCAGCGTCGTCTTGCCGGCGCCATTGGGGCCGAGCAGCGCGAAGATCTCGCCGCGCTGGATATCGAGGCTGACTTCCTTGAGCGCGGTGAAGCCGGTGGCGTAGGTCTTGGAGACCCCGGAAATGGACAATATGGAGGGCATGGTTGAAAACGGCTGCCTGAAAGAGGTGACTTGATATAGGCCTGTTGTCGCCCAGTGCAACCGCAAGTCAATGCCCTGCTGCCAGTTCTGGACATCGAAGCGCGGAGCTGGCTGGGAATGCGCCGCGTCCATCCGGTAAAATTGTCCTGTGGCGTTCAGCCTCGCGGCAGGACGCCGCTTTGACCTGACCCTGCTTCGGGCCTATCCTTCGCCGGTATTTTCAGCCGGAGCCCGCCATGGACCCGCTCATACTGTCGCGCATGCAATTCGGCGCGAATATTTCGTTTCATATCCTGTTTCCGACAATCACCATTGCCCTTGGCTGGGTGCTGCTGTTCTTCAAGCTGCGCTACAACGCGACCAATGATTCCGCCTGGATGCGCGCCTATTTCACCTGGGTGAAGGTGTTCGCGCTGTCGTTTGCTATGGGCGTGGTTTCGGGCGTCACCATGAGCTTCCAGTTCGGCACCAACTGGCCGGGCTACATGCAGCATGTCGGCAACATCGCCGGACCGCTGCTCGCCTACGAGATCCTCACCGCTTTCTTCCTCGAGGCGGCCTTTCTCGGCATCATGCTGTTCGGCTTCCGCCGCGTCTCCAACCGCATCCACACGCTGGCGACGGTGCTGGTCGCCGGCGGCACGACGCTGTCGGCGTTCTGGATCATCGCGCTCAATTCCTGGATGCAGACGCCGGCCGGCTTCGAGATGCGCGACGGCGTCGCGCACGCCGTCGACTGGTGGGCCATCGTCTTCAACCCGTCCATGCCTTACCGGCTGGTGCATATGCTGCTCGCCTCGGGGCTTACGGTGTCGTTCCTGATCGCCGGTCTGTCGGCGCTGCGCTACCTCAACGGCGACCGTTCGGAATCGATGTGGAAGGCGCTGCGCACCGGCGTCTTTACCGCTGCGATCCTGATCCCGATCCAGATCCTGGCCGGCGACCAGCATGGGCTCAACACGCTGGAACACCAGCCGCAGAAGATCGCCGCCATGGAGGCCAACTGGAACACCGGTCCCAACGTGCCGCTGGTTTTGTTCGCGCTGCCCGACGAGGCGGCCAGGGAAAACAAGTTCGAGGTCGCGATTCCGGACGGGGCCAGCCTTATCCTGCGGCACTCGACCGACGGTGTAGTGCCGGGGCTGAACGACTATCCCGGCAACCATCCGCCGGTCTTTCCGCTCTTCTGGAGCTTTCGCATCATGGTCGGCACCGGGCTTTTGATGCTCGCCGTCTCCTGGTCGGCCGCCTTCTTCCTCAAGCGCCGGCACGCGCTGCCAAAGCCGCTCGCCATGCTGATGGTGCCGATGGCGTTGTCGGGCTGGCTGGCGACGCTGGCCGGCTGGTACACGACCGAGATCGGCCGCCAGCCCTGGCTGGTGACCGGCGTATTGAAGACCGCCGACGCCGTCGGGCCGGTGGCCGGCAGCCATGTCGCGCTGACGCTCGCCATCTATCTCCTGCTCTACGTGCTTTTGCTGATCGCCTATCTCGGCGTGCTGGTGCACCTGGCGCTAAAGGCGGCCAAGGACGGCGACACCTCGCCGCTGCCGGGTGTTCTCGACGCACCGCTGTCGCAGCCGGCCGCGGGGGAGTGAGCATGTTTTCATTGCAGGCCCGCGCCGCCCCTCACCTGCCTGCCGGCATCCTCTCCCCGTATAGGGACGAGGAGAGGGGCGCCGTCGTCACCGATTTCGCCAATCGTCAGCGTTACAGGAAGGGCGCCGGCATCGCTGCCAGCCCCCTTCTCCCCGTCCCTATACGGGGAGAAGTGCCCGGCAGGGCGATGAGGGGCGGCGCTAGCTTCGCAAACCGAAGTCAGGGCCTGAGGAGAGCAAGATGACCTACGACTGGCCGACCCTGCTCCCCCTCATCTTCGCCGGACTGATGGGCCTTGCCATCCTGATCTACGTCATTCTCGACGGCTTCGACCTCGGCATCGGCATCCTCTTCGCCGCCGCCGAGGACACCGAACAGGACACCATGATCGCGGCGATCGGCCCGTTCTGGGATGCCAACGAAACCTGGCTGGTGCTGGCCGTCGGCCTGCTGCTGGTCGCCTTTCCGCTGGCGCATGGCGTCATCCTGACGGCGCTCTACATTCCGGTCTTCGTCCTGCTGGTCGGCCTGATCCTGCGCGGCGTCGCCTTCGATTTCCGCGCCAAGGTGCCGGCGGGGAAGAAACATCGCTGGAACCGTATTTTCTTCCTGGGCTCGCTCATCGCCTCGCTGGCGCAAGGCTATATGCTGGGCGTCTACGTGCTCGGCCTCGATGTCGGGCCAGGCGGCATGGCTTTTGGCGTGCTGGTGGCGTTCTGCCTGGCGGCGGCCTACGCGGCGATGGGCTCCGCCTGGGTGATCTACAAGACCGAAGGCGCGCTGCAGAAGAAGGCGGTGCTCTGGCTGCGCACCGCGCTGGTGCTGACCGCGCTCGGCATGGCCGCCGTGTCGCTGGCGACGCCGTTCGCCAGCCCGCGCATCTTCGCCAAATGGTTCGTCTGGCCCGAGATGCTCTATCTGTCGCCGCTGCCGATCCTGTCGGCGCTGCTGTTTGCCTGGCTGTGGCGGCAGACCTTCCATCTGCCGAGGCCTGACGATCGCCATTCGCTGACGCCGTTCCTGACGCTGGCCACCATCTTCGCGCTCGGCTTTGCCGGCCTGGCCTGGTCGTTCTATCCCTATGTGGTGCCCGATCGCCTGACCATCTGGCAGGCGGCGTCGGCGCCCGAAAGCCTGGCGATCATCCTGGCCGGCACCGTGGTGGTGCTGCCGGTCATCATCTTCTATTCGTTCTATGCCTACCGCGTGTTCGGCGGCAAGGCGACGGATCTGACGTATGATTGAGGGATCCCGGCAGGACCCCCCGCTGCCCTGCAGGACAGAGGGGGCGCTGGCCCGCCGGCATTTCGAGGCGAGCGCCGCTCAGCTCAGTTGCTCGCCGACAGCACCAGCACCGGCTTTTCGCTGTAAAGCGCCGGGAACAGCGTCTTCAAATTCGCCACCTTGGGCAGGTCGTTGTAGACGATGTAGGGATAGGTCGGGTTCAGCGTCAAAAAGTCCTGGTGGTAGGTCTCGGCCGGATAGAAGGTCTTGCCGGTCTCCAGCGTGGTGACGATCGGCTCGCCGAACACTTTGGCCTTGTCGAGCTGGGCGATGTAGCTCTGCGCGATTTTGTTCTGGGCGTCGTTTTCGGCGAAGATCGTCGAGCGGTACTGGGTGCCCGAATCCGGACCCTGGTAGTTGAGCTGGGTCGGGTTGTGGGCGACCGAGAAATAGACCTGCAGCAGCTGGCCGTAGGTCACCTTGGACGGATCATAGGTGATCTCGACGGACTCTGCGTGGCCGGTGCGGCCAGTGCCGACCGTCTCGTAGACGGCATCGTCCTTGGCGCCGCCGGTATAGCCCGAGACCGCCTTGCTGACGCCCTTGACATGCTGGAACACGCCCTGCACGCCCCAGAAGCAGCCGCCGGCGAAGATCGCCTTCTCTGTGCCGGTGGCCGCCTTTTCGTCGATCGCCGGCGGCGGGATCTTCACCGCATCCTCGGCGGAGATGGCCGGCGTCAGCCAGAAAGCAGCGCCCGCGACGGCAAGGGCGAGTGCGGCGAGCGCCCCCCGGACAAAGCCTGTCGAACGTTTGTTGATAGTGGTCATGGTTGCACTCCTCATGGCTTCCATTTGGGATCAGTCTATTGGATCAGCTACGGTGGCGCGATGCGTGAGTTGCGGCGGAGGCTCACATTCGCGTGCGCCCCCGGACTTTCTGTTTCGACCCCGTTGCCGAAGCAAAACCGCTTCAAGCCTTTCCCGGGGGCTGCTCCAGCAACTGTCCCCGGCTGGACAGGGAGCCCGCCAGGGACAGAAGGCCACGCACCAATCTCAATTGGCGGTGGCATCCGTTGCCGGCTTCATCGCGTCGGTCGCCGGTTTCATCGCATCCGTGGCAGGCTTCATGGCGTCCGTAGCGGGCTTCATGGCGTTGGTGGCCATCGGGTCGGCCGGCTTCATCGCGTCGGTTGCCGGCTTCATCGCGTCGGTTGCCGGCTTCATGGCGTCCGCGGCCGGCGCCATGGCGTTGGCGGCGGGCTTCATCGCATTGGTGGCATCGTCGGCGCGCGCAATGCCGCCGGCAAATAGCGCCGTGGAGCACAAAGCGAGGGCGAGCGCCGGCAGCGTCAGGCGGGAGAAAGTGGTCACGGTCGGTTCCTTGGGTTTACGGGTTGATGGCACGCCCTTTTGGGCGGCCGGGCTCTTGCGCCGCTGCTCATGCGGCGGCGCAAATCTCGGTTTTGGCAAATCTCTGCTCGAACGTGATCTAGTTGGCGGCGGCGGCCAGGATCGGCCCGCCACCGGGCGACTGCACCAGCACGGCGGTGCTGAGGCCGCCCGAGGCCGCCGGCAGATCGAGCGTCTTGGCGTCGCCGCTCCAGCTGCCGAGTTTTGTCAGCGCATGCACGACATTGGCGTGCGGCAAGGTGCGGCCGGTGTTTTCGCCGCGCGCCACCGGCACCTCGACTACACCCTTGGTGTAGCGCACCAGCCAGACATCGGCATGGCCGCCCGGAGCGGCGCCGGCGCCGATCGCGACCTTGCCGCCCTCAAGCGCCAGCGACGGGCCGCCGGTCTTGGCCGTGGCCGCGATCAGATGTTCGATCTCGCCGGGTGCTGCGCCGACGACGTCGGCATGGCCGTTGACCACCACTTGCGGCGTGAACGGCCCGTCATGGCCGAGCGATGGCTCGTAGGATACCTGGCGCTGCGTGAATTCCTGCTTGCCGAACGTGTCCTTCCAGCCGAGGTAATCCCAGTAGGTGACGTTGAACGACAGCGCCAGCACGCCGGGCCGGTCCTTGACCTTGATGAGGTTGGCGTTGGCCGGCGGGCAGGACGAGCAGCCCTGGCTGGTGAACAGCTCGACCACGGTGAGCGGCTGGGCGAGGGCGTTGGCAAGCGATCCGGCGAGCGCCAGCGCGGCGAGGCCGGACAGTGCGAAAAACCTGCTTGGTAGGACTGGCGACATCGGCTTGCTCCGTGGGGCGACGCTACGATGCGCCGCTCATATCCCCACTTCGCCGCCACGGACGGCTTCGTTACAACGCTCACCGGTTTGTGATTGAAGAGCGCTCTGCCCTGCGCGCCTCAGAGATTGGCGAACACGGTCGCCAGCTCCAATCTCACCCACGAGGGGAGATCGGCAGCGTCACTGTGTCAGCGCCGTCTCCGAGGGCCGCTTGTTGTAGTCGCATTTGCCGGTCACGTTGTAGAAGAAGTCGGCGTTGCTGACTGGCGCCGGGACCGAGTTGCCGCCATCTTCCCAAGCCTGGTAGGCTGTCGCGCCGCAAGGCACGACGCTGAAGATGTCGACAGGCTGACCGGTGGCCGTCTCGGTCAGGGTGGTCGCGCTCAAACCGCTATAGAGCCGGTTGGACGTCGTTGGATCGTTTGAGATCAGCTTTTTCGGGTTGCCCGACGGTACGTCCATCTGCAAATAGAGGCCGCCCATCGCGCTGACGTCGATCGCCGCGCCGGCGCTGTTGGCCGGATACATCGTATCGACGCAGTAGTATTTCGTGCCGCTCGCATCGGTCTTGAGGGTCACGCCGCTTGGCGGATTGTTGCCGACGGTGCAGACCTGCTTCTGGACCAGCGTGGTGACGGTCTTGCCGGCTGAATCGGTGGTGAGGACGTTGACATTGGTCGTGCCGTAGCCCTTGGGATCCTTGGTGTTCCCATAGGTATAGTCGATCGTCATCAGCGGCTTGGCCACCGTCGCACCGAATTGCGTGCCGTAAAGCGTCATTGTCTTGTTCCAGTAACCCGAAACCCCGGAGACCTTGAAGGTAGCCGCAACCAGCGCGGGCGGCTTGCTGACCGCAGAGGCGACGGCGATCGGTACGGTGTTGATCCTGGCGATGCTCATGAAAACGGTCGGCATGGCGAAACTCGCCGTGGCCTGCGCCGTGGTGGCGGTGGTGGTGTTGCCGGCCACGAAGTTGGTCAGCGTCGCGGTGCCTTGTCCACCGTTTGCGGCGAAGGAATCCTGCAGCAGCGTCTGGCGCTGCGCCAGCGTCGACGTGATGTCCATGGTCGTGATCGTCAGGATCGCGGCATCCAGCGCCTGCTGCTGGTTGGATTTGGTCTGGACCGCGCTTGTATAGTCGACCGAGAAGCCGATGACCGCGATCAGCGGCATCAGGCTCACCAGGAAGAGCGGCATCATCGACCCGCTGCGGGAGCGGGCAAAGCCGCGCAAAACCCTGAACATTTCAAACCCCCGACAGACATTAGCGAGCGTGCAATTACCACGAGCCGGCGAACCAAGCTCTAATGTGACCGATCAAAGTTTATGCATTCTTTGCCAGTAGGCCGGTTTTTTCGATTTTTTCGCTGATCTCACCGCTTTGTGAGCGGCAAGGCAGCCCTTGGGCGCCAAGCCTTGCCGCCGCTTGCCGCCCCTGCTAAAGCGCGCGGCATGAGCACGCCCCTCGACCACATCCGGAATTTTTCCATCGTCGCCCATATCGACCATGGCAAATCCACGCTTGCCGATCGCCTGATCCAGTCCACCGGCGGGCTGGAGCTGCGCGACATGAAGGAGCAGGTGCTGGACTCGATGGATATCGAGCGCGAGCGCGGCATCACCATCAAGGCGCAGACCGTGCGGCTGAAATACCGCGCCAACAATGGCGAGGACTATATCCTCAACCTCATCGACACGCCCGGCCATGTCGACTTCGCCTATGAAGTGTCGCGCTCGCTCGCCGCCTGCGAGGGTTCGCTGCTGGTGGTCGACGCTTCGCAAGGCGTCGAGGCGCAGACGCTGGCCAATGTCTACCAGGCCATCGACAACAACCACGAGATCGTCGTGGTGCTGAACAAGGTCGACTTGCCGGCCGCCGAGCCCGAGCGCATCCGCGAGCAGGTCGAGGAGGTGATCGGCATCGACGCCTCCAACGCCGTGCTGATCTCGGCCAAGACCGGCCTCGGCATTCCCGACGTGCTGGAAGCCATCGTCCACCAATTGCCGCCGCCGCGCGAGGGCGATGCCACGGCGCCGCTCAAAGCGATGCTGGTCGACAGCTGGTACGACGCCTATCTCGGCGTCATCGTGCTGGTGCGCGTCATCGACGGCGTGCTGAAGAAGGGCCAGACCATCCGCATGATGGGCACCGGCGCCAAGTACCTGGTCGAGCGCACCGGTGTGTTCACGCCCGCCCGCATCAATGTCGACGAGCTCGGCCCCGGCGAGTTCGGCTTCTTCACCGGCTCGATCAAGGAAGTGGCCGACACCCGCGTCGGCGACACCATCACCGAGGACAAGCGCCAGACCGCGCACGCGCTGCCCGGCTTCAAGCCTGCGCAGCCGGTGGTGTTCTGCGGCCTATTCCCGGTCGACGCCGCCGATTTCGAGGATTTGCGCGCCGCCGTCGGCAAACTGCGCCTCAACGACGCCTCCTTCTCCTATGAAATGGAAACCAGTGCAGCGCTCGGCTTCGGCTACCGCTGCGGCTTCCTGGGCCTGCTGCATCTCGAAATCATCCAGGAGCGGCTGGAGCGCGAGTTCAACCTCGACCTCATCGCCACCGCGCCCAGCGTCGTCTACCGGCTGCTCCTCAATGACGGCTCGATGAAGGAACTGCACAACCCGGCCGACATGCCCGACGTCGTGAAGATCTTGGCCATCGAGGAGCCGTGGATCCGCGCCACCATATTGACGCCCGACGACTATCTCGGCGGCATATTGAAACTCTGCCAGGACCGTCGCGGCATCCAGGCCGACCTCTCCTATGTCGGCAAACGCGCCATGCTGACCTACGACCTGCCGCTCAACGAAGTCGTCTTCGACTTCTACGACCGGCTGAAGTCGATCTCGAAAGGCTACGCCTCGTTCGACTATCACCTGACCGACTACCGCGAGGGCGATTTGGTGAAGATGTCGATCCTGGTCAACGAGGAGCCGGTCGACGCGCTGTCGATGCTGGTGCACCGCACGGCGGCGGAAAAGCGCGGCCGCCAGATGGTCGAGAAGCTCAAGGAGCTGATCCCGCACCACCTCTTCAAGATCCCGATCCAGGCCGCGATCGGCGGCAAGGTCATCGCCCGCGAAACCATCTCGGCGCTCCGCAAGGACGTGACCGCCAAGTGCTACGGCGGCGACGTCTCCCGCAAACGCAAGCTCTTGGACAAGCAGAAAGAGGGCAAGAAGCGGATGCGCCAGTTCGGCAAGGTCGACATCCCGCAGGAGGCGTTTATCCAGGCGCTGAAGATGGGGGATTGAGCGGTCCGGCCGAATAGAATGGATACAACACAAGTTGTTCTTCCGGCCGTTTGCGGGACGGCAGCAGCTTGTCGGCAAACCCTAACGCTACGCAGACGCCTCAGCAATCTTTGCCGGGTCAAGGGTGATGCCTACAGCTTGTAGCCTCCCGACCAGTTTTGGGACGGCCTCTCTTACGTGATCCTTGAATGCGATGTAGATAATGCCGGCCACATCTGATGGATGCTCCATGTAGCCCTTCTGAAGGATGGCAACCCGCTCTCTAGTGAGAGACGCAAGCAGCATACCCATTTCTAGAATCACGTTTTGCCTAGCGCGCGGCTTCGCTTGGGCGTCGCCATCAGATTTTGAGTATCCGACGTCATCCGGAGTCAAAAGCACTATGCCGAATGAGCTCGCGGCATTCTTTCCAATCATCTGCTCCAGTTTTTCTATGATGGTAAGTCCACCGCCATCGGTATTTTGTAATACGTATGGTCGAAGTCCAAGTCGGTGTAGAACCAGTTCGAGTTGCTCCCGAGCTTCAGGATCATGTCCGTGCACGACAAAAATTGTCCTATTCGTGTCTGGTTTGACCACGCCCGATCCCAATACGGCCTCAATTGTCCCCATCAGGGCTGTCTTGGGGTCGTTTGGGCCATCAAACCACATAGTACCCTTTGTCGAGGACCAATTTAGACCGGCCCGATCCCGTCCCGTGAACTTCCAGCACTGATTGGGCTTCTCTTCCCAGTTTCCCTCGGCTCCGGCGGACTCTACGGCAGCCACAAGTTCAGCAATAGATCCGTTGAATGTTGGCATCCTAGCTTCAACCCCTCTGGAGCTTGGTGTTTAGCAGTCGTCTCGCCTAGGCATATGATTGATTTTCTCAATACGGTAGAAATGTCTGATTGTATACTTTGGGGATTTGGCAAAGATTGCCTGGTCGACCGATGGTCATCGCATCGTGGCGATGTGATCAGTTGGTTGCAGCTTGCGCAACCGGTCCCACACTGCACGGTATATGGCCCCACTCGCTGGACGGCTCTTAGCGGGGTATTGTCCTGACGCCGGAACATGCAGACGACTTAGAGAGTCAAGAAGAAGCTGCAGGTTGAACAGGGGGAGCCTGGGATCAGTCGGGCTAAAAATTTCGAGACTCAAATCAAGAAAAATGACAACAATGGGAGATCGATTCTCAAGGCACGGGGATTTCTTAGTGCAGATAGATTTCTCCCAGTACTCATACCTCCCATGTTTGCAATGCTCGGAAGCCGACAGATCGCGTATGCGAAACTTAGCGAGGAAGACAAGAACGCTATCCTACCGATCTTCGAATTGAGTCAAGTCAAATACGAGGCAGCACTCGAAGAGTCAGTTACAGCCATTGCGGCGCTTGTTAGCAGCCGGCCTTTTGTAATTGATCTCTCGAAAGACCGAGCGCCTCCTCCCTTTGTCGCTGTGAATAATCCCGACCAAGGGAAGATCGCGAAGCTCCAAAAAGCACAAGACGCCTATAACAAGAGTCTCACCTCGCTTTTGAATGCGAGTGACGGTTTCGCAGAATGGCGAACGCTGGTCGGAAAGTTCCCAAATGCGGTGCCGGTTGTCCAATTCACCGATCCAGAAACGCAAGGAAAAAACATTTTACGGCAGGCGGTGCAGCTTGCTAAGAGTGGCTATGATCATCTGGCAATTCGGATCACGCAAGAGACCAACGAACAGATATTTCCCATTGTCGGGCAAATCCTCGCGATCCTCGATTCGGCAGCACAATTGCTCGTCATCATAGATTGTGGGCAGGGACGTCTGCAAACTTCCGAGCGAGCTGAATTTGCCAAAAAAGCCATAGCGAGGATCATAGAAGAAATCGAACCAAGCCAGGCCCAACATCTATCTGCGGTTTGTCTGAGCGATTCCTACACCACGCCAGGGAATGCCAAGTTGAAATTATATGAGAGCTACTCGTGGCAGCTGTGGCTAGAGGCGCGTGAGAAGTTCCCTTTCCTCTTCGGAGACTATGGTGCCAACCATCGGTTAAAGAAGGCCAACACTTTCATGCCGGGTGAGTGGAAGGCACAGGTAGTCTACCCTCTTGACGAAGCATGGATTGTCTACCGGCATCCTGATGCGCAGGATGCAAACGGTTGGATAGAAGGCTCCAAGGAAATTAAAGGCGATCCTAGCTATGACGGGGCGTGCAATTGTTGGGGGAGCGAACTTATCGATAAAGCGGCGGTGGGCGACATCATCGGCGCTACATTCGCTCGATTTTGGCACGCTGCCAAAATCAATATGCATATACACCGGAGGATTGGGTACTCGTTTGAAGTCATGAGCGGCAGCGATGGACCATAGGCTGGCGGCTCCTTCCGCGGATCAGATCACGAGCGTGATCGCGTATTTCTTGTTCGCAAATGGCCGCTTCGGCTTTTTCAACCATTAGGCTCTTTTTATCTGACGTCGAAATTCGGCACCCCGCTAAACGGCCAAGGTCAGAGATTTCGCCCTTTGATAAAGCGAATAGAAGCGAACGGATATCGACGCTTCTGTTTTGTTTCGGCGTTCTAGCAATTTGGAAACTGGTGCCCTCTCCGTATAGGATTATCCCCCACCACAGGGGAATTTTCATTCGCGCGGAAGCGTGGTGTTTCGCGGTTGTTACTAAGCTGACCTTGTCGAAAAACCGAGAAAAGGCCGGCACCTGCGAGGTCAAGCGGCTGAGCGAGTCGCGGTCGCTTTTGATTTCAAATCCGGCCAACTCACCATTCACAACTGCGACATCTATACGGGCCGATGGCTTTGGCATTTTGAATTCTTCGACAAAGCCTGTCGATCCGTCATCAGGATGTTGCGACCGCAACCATCCTATCAGCGGTATTCGGATATCGGCGTCCCGGGTGAGCGGAGCAATTTTGGTAGACCTGTCCATGATTGATGAGAATCTTACCAACTGGTAAAAAAACCGTCAACTGCAGGACAGGGCGGCCGCACATCTCCTGTTTCCCATTCAAGCATCGGCCGGCGCCTATGCTTTGATCAATCTTTGCGATCACCTCACCTCGAAGTATGATTGATGCGTGAGATCTCACATGCGCACCAGCTCAGACACCACCGCCGCGCGCGGCCGCGCGATCGGCGGCATCTTCGGCCTTGCCAGTACTTTCGTCGCCAGCGCCCCGCTGCGCCAATCCCTGTGGGCGATCGACGGCGTGGCGCTCGTGGTGGCGACGGCCTTGCTCACCATCAAATACCAGCGTCTCGGCAATGATTGCTTGGCGGCCGGCTTCCTGACCTTTCTTGCCGGCGAGAGCCTGCTTCTATCCGGCAATGCGGCGGGGCTCGAGGCCAGCGTGCCTTCCTACGTCGGCGGCATTTCGCTCTGGGCGGCGGGGCTGGTCAGCGTGCCCAACACGTTCGCGCTGTGGGTGCGCCTGACCGCCTTCCTCGCCGCCGCGCTGTTCCTGGCTTCGGTCGGCATGGTGCTGTGGGGCACGCCCTTGCTGCCGACCTCGGCGCCACTGCCGGCGGCAGGCTACCCCTTCCTGGTGCTGACTTTTGTTGGCTGGATCTGGACTTTGCTAAGGGGTTCTCGGCACGCCTAGCGGCTCGGTTTCAGGCGCGGGCGCCGCCCCTCACCTGCCTGCCGGCATCCTCTCCCCATATAGGGACGGGGAGAGGGGCGCTGTCATTGACACTTTCGCCAATCGCCATCGTTGCAAGAAAAGCGCCGGCGTTGCGGCCAGCTACTCTCGCCCCGTTTACGGGGAGTTGAGAAGTGGTCGCGCAGCGGACGAAAAGCCAATTGCTTGGCTTTTCGAACGACGAACGTCCGGCAAGACAGTGAGGGGCGGCGCCGACCTCGGCAATAGTAACGGTCCCCCCGAACCACGGCCGCCGTATTGACATCAGCTCCACACATGCGTCATTGGAGGCGGGCAATTGGGGGACTATCCGTGAAAAAGATCTATGCGAAGCCGACGCTGAGCAAGCGCGAGAGGCTTTCGGCCGTGACGGCTGTCGCGTGTCCAGTGTCGGTCTGCCCGCGCTAGAACGTTCCCGGGAAAGGGCAGGCCTGCTGCCGCCCATCGCTCTCCCGCGACAAATCCCACGGCAGGGTTGGTACGAATTCATACCAAGAAGCCACCTCGGTTGATCGCGCGGCGCGGGGCCGGTACACAAATCGGGCGGCGGACCTTTGTAAGGTCGCTAGTGGCCGGCGCGGGGCTCAGGCAATTGTCTCACCGGCATGCGCGCCGGCCATCTTCCCTGAATGATTTGAGTGTGGGCCAAAGGCGCTCCGCGTCGCCCGGTGGTGACCTTCGCAGGTATCTCCCTCCGCCCGCGACGGGAAAGTCAGCGTCGGCGCTGCCCCTCACCTGCCTGCCGGCAGGACAGTGAGGGCGGTGCTGACCTGCGATAGGCGCACGCTGGACTAGCCGCTATCCCCAACCCCGACCCGATTTTGACTTTGCGGACGCCGTCCCCCACTCCGTCGCTGCTTCGCAGCGCCACCTCTCCCCCCTCCGGAGGGAGAGGAACCAAGACCGGCCAAACCTCAACTTTCAATCCAGACCTTCTCAAAGTGCTGCTCCAGTGCCTGGTGCTGTTCGCAGCCTTCGATGCCCTTGCGGTAGGTTCGGTAGACCGAGCGCCAGTAGGGCTGGATGATGATGCCTGAATCGCGCAAATTCTGCTCGATCTTGACCATGATCTCCTTGCGGGCCTTGGGGTCTGGCATGGCGAGCGCCTTGTCGAGCAGTTCGTCGAACTCCTTCGAGGCGTAGGCGCTCTCGTTCCAGGCGGCGCCCGATTTATACGCCAGCGCCAGCACCTGGACGCCGAGCGGACGGCCGAGCCATTCGGTGCAGGAATAGGGGAACTTGCTCCAGTCGTTCCAGAAGGTGGCGGCCGGCAGCACGGTGCGCTTGATCTTGAGGCCGGCCTCCCGCATCTGCGCGGCGATGGCGTCGCCGGTGCTCTTCTGCCATTCGATATCGACCGAGATCAGGTCGTATTCATGGTCCGCCTTGCCGCTCTCGGCGAGCAGTTTCTTCGCTGCCTCGACATCCCGCTTGGCCGGGCCGATATCGGCATATTCGGGGTGCATCGGGCCGACATGGTGGTTGTCGGCGGGCTTGCCGCGGCCATCGAGGCCGAGCTTCAGCACGGCGGAATTGTCAACCGCGAGCTGGGCGGCGCGGCGCACCTTGACGTCGTCATAGGGCGCGTTGGAGACATTGAAGCGGGCGACGATGGTCGAGCCGGTGGCGATCTCGGAGTTCTTCAGCCCCATCTTGTCGGTCTGCGAGACGGCGTCGGAAGCGGTCTCGTGATCGGTGTCGACCTCGCCGGATTCGAAGGCCGACAGCATGGCGTTAGGGTCGGAGCCGTAGTCGATCCACTGGATGCCATCGAGGTAGAACTCGCCCTTCCACCAGGGCTTGTCCCGGCGCTTGACCTCCGCAGCCGTCTCGGCGTCCCATTTCACCAGCTCGCACGGCCCGGTGGTGATGGCGAGCGCCTTCATCGGGTCGCCGTCGCCCTCATAGGAGCGGTGCATGATCAACGCGGGATAATCGGCCATGCCGGCGATCAGCGAGATGTCCGGCTTCGGCAGGTTGAGCTTGATGGTGTAGTCGTCGACCTTCTCGATGCCGCCATCGACCACCTTCTTGGTGTCGGCATTGACCAGCGCGCCCATGCGCGCGGCGACCGAATTGCCGGCAACGCCGGCTTCGCACCAGCGGGTGAGATTGTGGACGACGTCGTCGGCGTTGAAGGCGTCGCCGTTCGACCAGGTGATGCCCTTGCGCACATGCAGCGTCAGCGTTTTGGCGTCGTCGCTCATTTCCCATTTTTCGAGCAGCCAGGGCTCGAAGGAGAAATCGGTGTTCCAGCGCACCAGATATTCGTTGCAGTGACGCGCGACATTGGACATTTCGACGCCGTCGAAGGTGCGCGGGTCCTTGAATCCCTTGACGTTCATGGCGACGCGCAGCACGCCGCCCTTCTTCGGCTCGGCGGCTCGGGCGGGCGTCGGGGCGATGCCGCCCAGCGCAAAAGCGCCGGCGGCGCTGACGCCGAGCCCGGCCATCAGCGCCAGATATTCGCGGCGGCTGATGCCGCCCGTCCTGAAATCGTCGGCGACAGGTTTGGCGCGCGGGTGAAGTTTGCGGTCGGTCAGCATGAATTTCATCGTCGTTCCCTCTTTTGTTGGTGCATGCCCAAAGTGCCCAGCGGTTTTGGGACGACGGCATGCACGGAAACAGGCTCGCCCCGGCGGACAAGCCGACGCGGCGCGGCTGCGACCGCCGGGGCGCCATTGCCTGAGAGGGAATGATAGGGCTGGGTGACGTGGCGGAATGTTCTGGAATCCGCAGGACTTGTGCGATGCTCCGCAGGGGGTGGACGGATCTGGGCGCTTGGGATGGCTGCCCGTCGCATTGCTTCACCACCTCTTGTCTGCCAGCCATCTTCCCGCAGGGGATCGGTCGGATTGCGAGCAAGAGCGAAGCGTTTGCCTGCGGCTTCGCGTTTCACCAGCGGCTTCCCCCACTCCGTCTCGGCTTCGCCGAGCCACCTCTCCCCCCTCCGGAGGGAGAGGAAGGAACGCGCTCGGCGAGGTCGCGCCTTTCCTCTACCCCGTCGATCGGGGGAGAGGTGTCGAGCGAAGCTCGACGGAGTGGGGGTCGACCCATGGCGCGATTGGTCAATCCACCAGAACAAAAAACCCGGCGCTAGGCCGGGTTTTTTCAAGCGATGCCTGTCAGCCGAGGATCAGCTCACCTGGGTCTTGGAGGACGCGGCCTGGTCTTCGGCGAGCTTCTGCTGGAACATCTGCGCGAAGTCGATCGGGTCCAGCATCAGCGGCGGGAAGCCGCCATTGCGCGTCGCCTCGGCGATGATCTGGCGTGCGAAGGGGAACAGCAGGCGCGGACATTCGATGAACAGGATCGGCAGCATGTGCTCCTGCGGGAAGCCCGAAATGGCGAAGACGCCGCCATAGACAAGTTCGACGTTGAACAGCACTTCCTGGTCGAAGGAGGCCTTGGCGTTCAGCGTCAGATTGACGTCGAACTGCTTGTCGGAGAGCGGGTTGGCGTTGACGTTGACGTTGATGGCGATGCCGGGCGCTTTGTCGCGGCCGCGCAGCGAGTTCGGCGCGCCGGGGCTTTCGAAGGACAGGTCCTTCACATACTGGGCCAGCACGTTGAGCGACGGCTGTGCCGCGTTGCCGTTGCCGTTGGCGCCGACCGGCGCGTCATCATTGCTGGCCATGAGCCAATATCCTTTTCCCCTGGGCAGTCTCGCTCACCGAATTGAATCGGGGCTGACCGAATTGAAATCGGGCGTTCGCTACCATGGCCGGCATGACAAGACAAGGTTTGCCGCCGTGTGGTTCCGAGGCAATCGGCGCGGACGCTTTGTGACGGCAAGATCATCACCGAGGGCAGTGCCGCCCCTCACCTGCCTGCCGGCATCCTCTCCCCGTATAGTGACGGGGAGAGGGGTGCTGTCATCGGCGCTTCGCCAATCGCCAACGTTGCAGGATTGAGCGCCAGCGCCGCCCCAATCAGCCCTTTCTCCCCGTCACTATACGGGGAGAAATGTCCGGCAGGACAATGAGGGGCGGCGCCGGCCTCTCAAAATGGGCCAGAACGCTGCGATCGCCACCTCAATCGTCCTTCAGCCGCCGCCACGGCGAATTGTGGTCCGGGCCGCGCTTGAGGTCGTCCTCGCGCGAATAGTCGCCGTCGTCGAGGTCGATGACCTTGTCGCGCTGCCGGCGGAAGCCGCCGGTGGAGAAATTGCTGGCCACGACGATGCGGCCCTTCAGCCTGCTCCAGGCAAGGTCGCGCACCGGCGGCAGGAACAGCAGCAGGCCGACAATGTCCGTGATGAAACCGGGAATGATCAGCAGGATCGCCGCGACCACGATCATGGCGCCATGGGCGAGCTGGCCGCTGGGGTCGCGGCCGGCGGCCATCTCGGTGCGGATGCGGGTCATGACGCCGAAACCCTGGTGGCGCAGCAAAAGCACGCCGGCGAAGCTCGAGGCCAGCACCAGTCCGACCGTCGCCAGCGCGCCGACCTCACGGCCGACGACGACGAAACCGGCGATTTCCAGCAGCGGAAGCGCGAGGAGAAAGAGGGGAAGCAGCGAAATGCGCAAGTCTTTACCGATCATTCGATTGTTTTGTCCCGCTGGCGGCCAATCGCCGCTGGCACGGAGGCTGTTAGATAGGTATGCCTGCCTTTGATTTGAATGATTGCGCCTTGCGTTCTATATGCTTTGAATGGTGAACGCTATGCGACCGCGGCCTGCTGGGCTGGACGGTCCGGCCTAGAGGCAGGGATTGATTGGCGGAAAATATGGGCTTCTTCGACTTCGGCACGATTTTCTTCCTGATCGCGGCGGTGGTGATCTTCTTCCAGCTGCGCAACGTGCTGGGCCGCCGGACCGGTAGCGAACGGCCGCCCTTCGACCCCTACACGGCGGCGCGCACCGACAAGGACGCCACGCAGAAGCCCGAGAATGTCGTTTCGCTGCCGCGCAAGCGGGCGCCCGGCGAGCCGGCGCCGGCCGACGCCTACACGGCCATCGACGCCTTCGCCAAGCCCGACACCGATCTCAACAAAGGCCTGCGCGCGATCAAGGACAACGACCCCTCCTTCGATCCCAAGGGGTTCGTCGACGGCGCCAAGATGGCTTACGAAATGATCGTCATGGCCTATGCCGACGGCGACCGCAAAACGCTGAAGAACCTTCTGTCGCGCGAGGTCTATGACGGCTTCGTTGCCGCGATCGGCGAGCGCGAGGCCAAGTCGGAAAAGATCCAGTCCTCCTTCGTCGGCATCGACAAGGCCGACATCGTCTCGGCCGAGATGAAGGGCGGCGAGGCGCATGTGACGCTGCGCATCATCAGCGAGCTGATCTCGGCGACGCGCGACCAGGCCGGTACGGTCATCGACGGCGATCCCGAGACGGTGGCCGAGGTCAAGGATGTCTGGACCTTCGCCCGCGACACACGCTCGCGCGATCCGAACTGGAAGCTCGTCGCCACCGAAGAAGAAGACTGAGTCCGGCAAAGGCAGGCTCCGGTGTCGCTGTCGCCTCTCCTTGTTGAAAGGTCCTTCGGCGACCTGCCCGGCTGGGGCGACGACGACCATCTGCCGGCTTTCGCCGCCTTTGCCCGGTCCGCCTTCCATGTGCCGGTAAAACCCTATCGCAGCGGCGCGCTGGGCGTCGACTTCGGCGCCTTCGCCGAGGCCTATGCGCAAGCACGCGAAGCCCCCGCCGCCAGTTCGTCCGAAGCGCGCGCCTTCTTCGAGCGCCATTTTGTCCCCATGCTGGTGCGGCCCGAAACTGGCGCCGGCCTCGTCACCGGTTTCTACGAACCGCAAGTCGAGGCCTCGCCGGTGCGGACGGAGCATTTTGCCGTGCCGCTGCTGTCGCGTCCGGCCGATCTCGTCGATGTCGACGACACCAACCGGCCCGCCGGGATGGATCCTTACCTCGCCTTCGCGCGCCGGACCGTCGATGGGCTGGCCGAATATCCCGACCGTGGCGCGATCGAGCGCGGCGCGCTCGCGGGCCAGGGGCTGGAGATCGCCTGGCTGGCAGACAAGGTCGATGCCTTCTTCATCCATGTCCAAGGCGCGGCCCGGCTTGTCATGACCGACGGGCGGCTTTGCCGCGTCACCTACGCCGCCAAGTCAGGCCAGCGCTTTACGGGTCCCGGCAAAATCCTGAGCGGGCTCGGCGAAATCCCGCTGGCCGACGTGACCATGCAGTCGATCCGCGCCTGGTTCAAGGCGCATCCTGGGCAGGTCGACGAGATCCTGTGGCAGAACCGCTCCTACATCTTCTTCCGCGAGGCTGCAGTGGATGATGCCGCGCTTGGCCCGATCGCGGCCGCCAAGGTGCCGCTGACGCCGGGCCGCTCGATGGCCGTCGACCGGCTGCTGCACACATTCGGCACGCCTTTTTACATCGACGCGCCGACGCTCACCGCCTTCGACAAAAACCCGTTCCGGCGGCTGATGATCGCACAGGACACCGGCTCGGCCATAACAGGGCCGGCGCGTGGCGACCTGTTCGCCGGCTCGGGCGATGCCGCCGGCGAGATCGCCGGCGTGGTGCGCAACGCCGCCGATTTTTATGCGCTGGTGCCGCGAGCGCTGGCCGGGGGCGCGAGATGAGCAAGCGAGGCGATAAACTCAGCGACGACGACCGGGTGCTGTGGAACCTGGTGGCGCGCACCGCCAAGCCGCTCAAGGGCCGCGCCGCGGTCGACATTCCGGACATGGCCGTCGATGCCAGGCCGGCGCCGGCGCAGCCGGTCCAGCCCGCCGCCAACGCGACGGCTGTTGCAAAACCGAAAATCCAGCATGTCACGCACCGGCTCGACGAGCCGACGCTGGACAAGCTGCAAAAAGGCCGGCTGCCGATCGAGGGCCGCGTCGACCTGCACGGCATGACGCAGGACGAGGCCTATTCGCTGCTGTTCTCGTTCCTGCACCGGGCGCATGCCGGCGGCGTCCGCTATGTGCTGGTCATCACCGGCAAGGGGTCTTCCTCGGGCGGCGATGGCATCTTGCGGCGCGCCGTCCCGGCCTGGCTGTCGACACCGGCGTTCCGGCCACTGGTCTCCAGCCACGACCATGCCGCCCGCAACCATGGCGGCTCGGGCGCGCTTTATATCAGGCTGCGGCGGGCGCGCTCATGACGCCGTTCGGCGAGCGGCTGCGGGCGCTGCGGGCCGAGCGCGGCGTCAGCCAGAAGGACATGGCGGCGGCGATCGGCGTCAGCGCCGCCTATCTCTCAGCGCTCGAGCATGGCCGGCGCGGCGCGCCGACCTGGACGCTGATCCAGAAGATCATCGGTTATTTCAACATCATCTGGGACGATGCCGAGGAACTGGCGCGGCTGGCCGAAACCTCGCATCCGCGGGTGAAACTCGATACGTCAGGCCTGTCCCCCGCCGCCACCGAACTTGCCAATCTTCTGGCCGAGACCATCGAGAAACTCGACGAGGCCGAGCTTCTGCGCATCACCGCGTCGATCCGCGCGGCATTGGGCCGGCGATCGTAGAAGACAGCGCCCGCCGGCGAGCAGCCAGCGGGCAACCGTGGTGCGATCAATTCTTGCCGGCCGTGCTGCCGCCATTGCCGCCACGACCATGGTCGCCATGGCCCTGGCCGCCATTTCCACCGCCCAGGCAGTCCGACGCGCCGGCCTCGCCGCAACAGCGGCCGGCCCACAAATCGTTGAGGTTGGTGTTGGCGCAGCTTGGAATGGTCTGCCCGGCCAGAGCTGATCCGGTGAGCGCCGAAACGGCGGCGGCGGCGAGAAGCGTGTTGCGCAGAAAAGCAGTCATTTGAAGTCTCCATGATTTGGGTTGGTTCGGTTCACGGCTGTGTGTCGCCGGGCGAACGGAAATGGTTCACGGAGGGATGCGGAAATTTTCTGGAGGGTCCCCAAAGGGAGCCGTGGGTCAAGGCGGTGCGGCAATGGCAGAGGCCCCAGGGATTGCGGAACCTCCACGGTTCATCATCCACGGGCGGAGCGGGAGCGAAGCGGACGCGCAGCCCCGAGGATCCATGCCGCGATCTGCGAGCTTCGCAACGTGCAGAATGTAACGGTATGGCAGCGCTGGGGTGGCGCCGCCTCATGCAGGTGCCCCGCTATGGCCCTACTGCACCGAGCCGACCAGAACCTGCTGGCCGCCGCGGATCGAGACCCAGCGGCCGGTGTTGTCGATCGCCTGGCGCTTGAGGAAGCGGTAGCCGGTCTGGTCCCAGGACTTGACCTTGTCGGTCAAATTGTCGAGCACATAGTCGCCGCCATCGGTGCGCACCGTCAGCACGGCGTGGCCTTCGCCGTCGGGCTTGCGGACCACGGTTATCAGGAGATCGGCGAGCGACATGCCCATGCGGGACAGCTGGCGCCGCTTCTCCAGCACGTAGTCCTCGCAGTCGCCGACGCCCTTGTCGGGATAGGCCCAGACCTCGTCCTTGCCGTAGATGTCCATGTCGCTCATCGGCTTGACGGCGGCGTTGACCCTGGCGGTGACGTTGACCAGCTTGCGCATCAACCCGTCGGTCAGCACCGCCGGCGCGAGATTGGCCGGGCGGATCGAACATTCGCCTGGACGCTGCTTGCAGAAATCGTAGTGGCCGATCGGCTGCGAGGTGAGGCCCCCGGTGGCCATGGCGCCCGAAGCCCAGGCCGGTGTCATCCAGCCCCCCGTTAACGCCAGCCCTGCTGCCGCGCATACGCGCAGCCTTCGCATGGTTGAGGAATTCATTGTCCCCGCTCGCCCTGTTGTTAACGAAACGTTAAGGGCGATTTACACTCCGTGTCAATTACGACATCGGCCTGATTTGCAGCATGGTTACCCGCGAGGAGGCAGAGCGGCACTTGTGCAACGGATCGGACCCGCAGCCGGTTCCGTTTTCAAAACCGTCTACCGCTTGGCGGTGCGCACCAGCTTCGGCTTCACCGCGACGCGGTTCTGGCGGCCATAGCTGGTGATGAAGTCGACGATGCGCGGCACGATCTCGGAGCGGAAGCGCGAGCCGTTGAAGACGCCGTAATGGCCGACTGCCGGCTGCATGTAGTGCGCCTTCTTGTCGGCGGGAATGTTGACGCACAAATCCTGCGCCGCCTTGGTCTGGCCAAGACCCGAAATGTCGTCGTTCTCGCCCTCGACAGTGAACAGGGCAACGTTGCGTATGACGGACGGATCGATCCTGGTGCCGCGATGCGTCATCTCGCCCTTGGGCAGCGCATGGCGCACGAAGACCGTGTCCACCGTCTGCAGATAAAACTCCGCCGTCAGATCCATCACCGCCAGATATTCGTCATAGAAGTCGCGGTGTTTTTCGGCATTGTCGCCATCGTGCTTCACAAGGTTCATGAAGAATTCCTTGTGGGCGATGATGTGGCGGTCGAGGTTCATGCTCATGAAGCCCGAAAGCTGCAGGAAACCGGGATAGACCTCGCGGCCGAAGCCCGGCACTGGCCAGGGCGCGCGCATGACGACGTTGTCGCGGAACCAGTCGATGCCCTTTTCCTCGGCCAGCAGATTGACGGAGGTCGGGTTGCGGCGGGTGTCGATCGGTCCGCCCATCAGGGTCATCGTCGAAGGCACGAAGGGATCGCCCTTGGCCTCCATCAGCGCCACGGCCGCAAGCACCGGCACGGAAGGCTGGCACACGGCCATCACATGCGTGTCCGGACCCAGCGTGTGCAGCATGTCGATGACGTAGTCGATATAGTCGTCGAGATCGAAGCTGCCATCGGCCAGCGGCACCATGCGGGCGTCGACCCAGTCGGTGATATGGACATCGGCATAGGGCAGCATCGCCTCGACCGTGCCGCGCAGCAGCGTGGCATAATGGCCCGACATCGGCGCCACGATCAAAAGCTTCGGGTCGGCCTTGCGCCCGGGGGGAACGGCGCGCTCGAACCGGACGAGATTGCAGAACGGCTTCGACCAGACGGTCTTCTCGGTGACCGCGACGCTCTTCCAGTCGACCACCGTCTTGGCCAGGCCGAATCGCGGCTTGCCGTAGCGGCGCGTGGTGCGCTCGAACAGTTCGGCGCCGGCCGCGATCGAACGGCCCCAGGGCGTATGCGAAACGGGGTTGAGCGGGTTGGAGTAGAACAACCGGACCGCGTCGGCATAGAGCCGCGCCGGCTGCAGGGCCGCGTGGTTCATTTCGTAGAGCTGGTAGAACATACGTTACCCCGCGACCGAAGGGACGACGATCAGCGCCGAGCCCTAGATGTCTCGCGGGGAAGTTAACAACTAATTGCTGCGATGCAATACGTCACATGGCGTGACCAATGCTTCTTTCGCCGAAAGCCTTGAAAACCCGGCACGGCCGGCCCAGCCGGCTCAATGTGCAGTGCCGAAATGTGTAGGATATGTGTCAGGCTTTCGCGGCGACCTGACCATGATGGTCCTGCGGTCGGGAAGGGATCATGGTCAGGAGACGATCAGATCAGACGCGCGCCATGCAGACGGAGGTCTGCCCGGAGCCGATGAAGCCGAGCTGGCCGGCGGCGCCTTTCGACAGGTCGAGCATCCGGCCCTTGATGAAGGGACCGCGATCGTTGATGCGCACGACGACGCTGCGGCCGTTGTTCTTGTTGGTGACCCGCAATTTGGTGCCGAAAGGCAGCGTGCGGTGGGCGGCGGTCATCGCCGAGGGGTTCATACGCTCGCCCGATGCGGTCCTCGAGTGCAGCGCGTACCAGGAAGCGCGGCCACACTGACCGGCGGCGGCGGTTGCCGAAGTGGCGGAGGCGCCGACCATCAGGCCAGCAGCGATCGTTACCGCGACAAGCGCGGTCTGTTTCGTGGTCTTCATATTTGGGGGATGGCTCCGTTTTTGACAGACCCAAGCCGTTAGGTGGGAAATAAGGCAGGAAATGCGGCAGTGATCTGGCGGTTCCATGGCAAGATCACACGTTTGGAGTCAGGGGGTAACAGTTTGTCAGGGATTTTCGGACCAGATTTCATCAGTTATCGATGATGTTCGTGCCGATATCCGAGATCCGTTTGACAAGATCCGGGATTAATCTCCAAGTAGAAACCGCTGGGATCGAGCCACTTCCTTTGGCTCTTTCATCGCGGCTGTGGCGCCGCTCTCGATCGACTGGGAAAGCGAGATCCGACAATGAGACTGACCAAAAATCTGCTGGCGTTGATTGTGCTGGCGATCGGTGCGTTGTGGTCGCTGCAAGGGATCGGCGTGGTCGGCGGCAGTTTCATGACCGGCCAATCGCAATGGCTCTATATTGGCCTCGCCGCCATGCTGGTCGGCCTGGCCGGCCTGGTATGGGCGAACCGTGGGCATGGTTGATTTTCGAGCAAGCGCGCCCGCTGCCGAGCGCGCCGCCCGTGGCGACTGCGTTCACTGGGACCAGTACTGCCAGGCCCAGTAAAAACTCTCGTCGCGCGGTGGCAGGCGATCGCGCCCGGCGCGGAGATGGACCGGCGCCGGCGAGCGCGGGCTGTCGTCACTTGCCGCTTTCTCGTCGGAAGCAAGGCCGAGCAGCCAGGCGCTGACATGGGCAAACAACACGGCGGTGGAATGGGTCATCGTCATTCTCCTTTTCCGATCATTCCCGCCCCGCCCATGGGACCAGCACGCGCTCGATGCGGCGGATGGTGAATTCGAGCACGAAGGCGATGGCGGCGATCACCAATATGCCCATGATCACCACGTCGGTGACGAGGAACTGGGCCGCCGACTGGATCATGAAGCCAAGCCCGCGCGTTGCCGCCACCAGCTCGGCCGCGACCAGTGTCGACCAGCCGGCGCCGAGCGCGATGCGCAGGCCGGTCAGGATCGAGGGCAGGGCGCTGGGCAGGATCACGTGGCGGACCACTTGGCGTCGAGTCGCACCAAGCGAACGCGCGGCGTTGACGCGCTCCCGCGAGACGCCGCGGACGCCCGAGGCGGTCGACAGCGCGACCGGCGCCAGCATGGCGATGGCGATCACCAGGATCTTCGACGGCTCGCCGATGCCGAACCAGATGATGACCAGCGGCAGGTAGGCCAGCGGCGGGATCGGCCGCAGGAATTCGAGCAGCGGATCGAAGATGCCGCGCCCCACCGTGCTGATGCCTATGGCGAGCCCCACCGGCACGCCGACCAGGATGGCGGCGACCAGCGCGGCAAAGACGCGGCCCAGACTGGCGACGACATGCTGCGGCAGCGTCGCGTCGACGAAGCCGTCGCTGATAACCACGATGAACTTGTTCCACACGGCTAGCGGCGAGGGCAGGAACACCGGCGACACCAGTTGCAGGCGGGCCGACAGTGTCCAGAGCGCCAGCACCGCCAGGATGGTGGCGGCGCTGACCATGCGCGCCGAAACGCCCGTCCGTTTCGCCCGTGGCCTCGACCAGGGCACCGACAGGCCGTCGATTTCGTCTGTCCTTGAACCGGGCCGTTCGGTGTAGGAGGAAATGGTCATGCCGCCTCTCCCTCGAAGATCGCGTCGGTCAGTTCGCCGCGCGCCGCCGCGAAGGCCGGATCGGCCTTGATGGCGCGAATGGGCTCGCCTGCCGCGTAACGCCTGGAGAAGCTCGGCTCGAAGGTTCGCACCACGCGGCCCGGGCCGGGCGCCAGCACGACGATGCGGGTGGCGAGCACCAGCGCCTCCTCGATGCCGTGCGTCACCATCAGCACGCCGGCATGGCTTGCCGTCCAAAGGTCGAGCAGCGTCGTCTGCATGCGCTCGCGCGTCAGCGCGTCGAGCGCGCCGAGCGGCTCGTCGAGCAGCAGGAATTCGGGTTCGGCGGCGAGCGCCCGGGCAAGTCCGACACGCTGGCGCATGCCGCCGGACAGCTCCCAGATGCGTTTGTCGCCAGCTTCAGCGAGCTTGACCAGTGCCAGCAGTTCATCGGCGCGGCGCGCCCGTTCGGCTGGCCTCACACCGCGCAGCCTGAGCGCGAAGGCGACGTTCTCGCGCGCCGTGAGCCACGGAAACAGCGCATCGTTCTGGAACACCACGGCCCGGTCCGAACCGGGCCCGGTGATCGGCCTGCCATTGACCGTGGCACTGCCGCGCGCCGGTATGACCAGGCCGGCGGCGACGTTGAGCAGCGAGGTCTTGCCGCAGCCGGAGCGGCCGACAAGGACGACGAAATCGTTCTTGGCAACGCCGATCGACACGTGCTCGACGGTGGGTGCCGGCTGGCCGTCATAGTGGATGGAGATCTTGTCGAGCACGAGATGCGGCATGGGCCCTCGCCGATTGGAAGAATATCCGCCGGCCCCAAAACCGCGCCTCGTCTGCGGCTTCGAGACAGGCAACACGCGGCGTCAGGGAAGGAGAGCCGCGTGTGCGAGGCGTCAGTTCGAGGCCAGCGCCTCGGTGACGTATTTCGAAGTGACGTATTTCGAATAGTCCGGCAGCACCGCGTCGACCTTGCCTTGCTCCTTGAGGAAGGCGGATGCCGCCGCGATCGCACTGACCGTACCGCCGCCGAGGAACTTCCCGGATGCCTGCTCTTCCAGGGTGGGGAAGACATAACCCTTGAGCAGCTCCGGCACCTCTTCCAGCTTGGCGCCGGTGAGCTTGGCGATCGCGGCGGCCTGCGGCGACGACACCGACCAGGCGTCGGGCTTGGCGAGATAGTCCGCATAGGCGGTGCCCGTCACCTTGACGAAGTCGCGCACGGCTTCCGGGTTCTTCTCGGCGAAGTCGGTGCGCACGATCCAGGCGTCGAAGGTTGGCGCGCCCCAGGCGGCGACCTGCGAGGAATCCAGCACCACCTTGCCGGATGTCTTGATCTGGCCCAGCGCTGGGTCCCAGACATAGGCGGCGTCGATGTCGCCGCGCGCGAAGGCGGCGGCGATTTCCGGCGGCCGCAGGTTGAGGATCTGGACCGATTTCGGATCGACATTCTCGTGCTTGAGCGCGGCAAGCAGGCTGTAATGCGTCGTCGACACGAACGGCACGGCGACCTTCTTGCCGGCGAGGTCTGCGACCTTCTCGATGCCGGCGCCGTTGCGGGCGACCAGCGCCTCGGATTGCCCGATCAGGCCGACGACGAAAATGGTCTGGATCGGCAGTTCGCGGCTGGCGGCGGCCGCCAGCGGGCTCGAGCCGACATAGCCGATATCGACCGAGCCGGAGGCGACCGCAGCGATGACATCGGCGCCGGAATCGAATTTGCGCCAGTCGATGCTGGCCTTGGTCGCCTTTTCATAGGCGCCATCGGCCTGCGGCACTTTCGAGGGTTCGACCACCGTCTGGTAGCCGATGGTGATCTTCAGGTCTTCGGCGAGCGCCGGGCTGAGGAAGGCGGCGCCGGCGAGGGCGGCCGACGACAGAAGGAGAATGCGTCGCGAAATGGTGGGCATCAAAGGGCTCCATGAAAAGGGAAAACCGGATTGCATGTCCATAGTTCGCTAATTCCATGGTTCTTGTAGAGTTAAATCCTTCCAAGGAAGGAGAGCTTGTTGGAAAAAAGCCACTGGCGGCGGGCCGCCACGGCGGAAGTGACGGTGGCCGTCGTCCAAGAGCGGCGAGCCCATCAACTTTGCCCGAGGGCTCGACCTCGACCGTTGCAGATACAGACAGGGTCAAACGAGAATTCCGGGTTTTCCCTACCTCCAGCAAACTGATGCTTCGAATGGCACAGAATTTAGAATGAGGTTCCACGTGTCGGCACCTAAGTATAGTAATCTTATAGACATAGGTGCGGGGTGCCGATGACAGGGCATCCCAAGCGTATCGTGGAGATCGCTGGCGTCGTCGGTTCCCAGCCGCAGGCCGTCATGCGAGCAAGCCTGGCGTCTGTGTCCTCGAAATCACAAGGCGGGCCTAAAATCGCCGCAACGAGTTGAAAATCAAGCAAGATCAACCGCAATTGGCTTGTATATCATGTCACTGGAATTTATGTGTCATGGAGGCTTCGGCGCGGCGGGGAGGCACGCGAGGCGTTTCGCAACGGATGGCCTAAGGCCATCGCACGACAGAGAAACGTTCGGTTCATGCTCACCAAAAAAGGCAAGTACGGCCTCAAGGCGCTCGTCCATCTCGCGCACATGCCGGCCGGACGGCTCGCCTTCGTCGGCGATATCGCGACCGGCAACAACATCCCGAAGAAATTCCTCGACGCCATTCTGGGCGAGCTGCGCAATGCCGGCTTCGTCCAGAGCCGGAAGGGCAAGGAGGGCGGCTATCGCCTGGCCCGGCCCGCCGACGAGATCAAGGTCGGCCACGTCGTGCGCGTCCTCGACGGGCCGTTGGCTCCGATCCCCTGCGCCAGCCGCACACAGTATCAGCGCTGTGAAGACTGCAACGAGGCGACATGCCAAGTCCGACATCTGATGCTGGAAGTCCGGCAGGCGATCGCCGAGGTGCTCGACCAGCGCAGCCTCGCCGAGATGCGCGACATTGCCGACGACCTCCCGGTCGCGAGGGACGACCTGCCGGTGGCGCGGAACGACCTGTCGGTCGCGGTGAAGGTCCAGGCCTGAAGCCGGCACTTCGCATGGGGCTCGCTTGCGCATGACCGGGCGAACGAACCCGACCCGTTCCATCATCATCGTCGGCGGCGGCGCCAGCGGCGTCGTGCTGGCCGCGCATCTGCTCAAATCGCCCAATCCGGACCTGCGCGTCACATTGATCGAAAAACGCCCGCATTTTGGCCAGGGCATTGCCTATTCGACGCTGCTGTCGGCGCATGTGCTGAATGTCAGCGCCGCAGGCATGAGCGCCTATGCCGACGATCCCGGCAATTTCTGGCGCTGGCTGCTGGAGCGGGGGCTTGCGACACCGGAACAGGCTCCGGTCTATGCGCCGCGCAGCCTCTATGCGCGTTATCTCAAGGAATTGCTCGACGACCTGGAAACGCGCGAGCGCGAGAGCGGCCGGCTGCGCCTGATCCGCGAGGAGAGCCTATCGATCACGCCGACGGCGTCCGGGGTCGAGGTGGCGCTCGCCAACGGCACCAGCGTGGTCGCCCATCTTGCCGTGCTCGCCACCGGCCATGACGAACAGCCCGCGCAGGGCCACGCGATCCGGATGGGCTCGGAAGCCGACACCGCGCTCGATCCAGACAGCCGCATCCTGGTGCTGGGCACGGGCTTGAGCATGGTCGATGCATTCCTTTCCCTGGAGCAGCGCGGCCATCGCGGCGACATCATCGCGGTGTCGCGGCGCGGCCTGCTGCCCTCGCCACACCGCAAGGGCAATCCGATCAAGCTCGACGTCGCCGATATCCCGCTTGGCACCCAGCTCTCCTATTTCGTCGGCTGGTTCCGCGACCTCATCCGTCAGAACCAGAAGGCCGGCGTCGACTGGCGCGACGTGGTGGACGGCCTGCGCCCCTTTAACCAGAAGATCTGGCAGAACTGGCCGGCCTCGGCCAAGCGCCGCTTCGTCGAGCACACCAAGGCCTGGTGGGACATCCATCGTCACCGCATGGCACCCGAGGTCTACGCCAGGGTGACGGAGGCCGTGCAATCGGGCCGCATCCGGCCGCTCGCCGGGCGCGTCGTCGGCGTCACGCCGGGCGACGGCTTCGCGGTGGAGGTCCAGTCGCGTCACACCCAGCGCCTCGAAACATTCGGCGTCGCCCGCATCTATGATTGCTCCGGTATCGTCCGCGACATCTCGACCTCGTCGAACAGCGTGGTGCGCTCGCTGGTCGACCGCGGCCTGGCGCGGCCGGATCCGCTGCGCATCGGCCTCGACGTCTCGGCCAATTGCGAGATCATCGCCGCCGATGGCACCGTTTCGCGAAAAATTCTCGCCGTCGGCCCGCTGACGCGCGGCACCTTCTTCGAGATCGACGCCATTCCCGATATCCGAGTCCAGTGCGCCAGGCTGAGCAAGCGGTTGCTGGGATAGACAACCCCAGGCGGCGATTGTCTTTGGCAAGTGGTGCCCGCCTTAAGCCGCGAGCGTCTTCCGTGATCGCACCATATTCGGCTGGGCGTAGTCTGGTATTCGTCCTGAGCGGCCCTATGTCGGTCTGAACAACTTCCGTTCTTAACTATAAAACGGCAGGACTAAAGTCTTGCGCGCTAGCAGGCCTTGGTCCGAGGGGTCTTCGAACGTTCCGTGCTTGTCCATTGGACGTTCCATTACTTTAGTCAATCGAGATATACGTGGCTTGATATGGACCGCGGTAATGGGGATGCGAATCGGCCTGCCAAAAGGCGCGATCTTCCTTCCGTCGAGTGACCCAATGCCTCCCCAGCCCGGTTTCGAGCCAGTGCTTTCCTATGCCCTCGGACCAAAAGAATGGCCGGTGCGGGGATGCTTGGGTTGGAAGCAGGTCGCACCGGCCATCGCGGGTTAGGCTTCGATTGGGATCGTCCCCCGCACGACCAAGCTACATATATATTAGCTATTGCTCAACTAAGACTGAAGTCCCTCCAGCTACCAGCCGGAGGGATGGCGTTCAGCCCAAATGCCTCACACACGGCGCGCGCGGTCTCGGCGCCGGAAAATTCTGCTGGCCGGTGATCAGGTTGCGACGCCTTCGCTGGACCGGATCATGCCGCCGTCCAGTCCCACGGCTTGGCGCTGTCTCGCTGGCGTTTCGGTCGGCACCGCCTCGCCTGGATGACGGCCCCATGGAATTTCATTCCCCGTCTGGCCACCGGATTGGCACGATCTATCTTCTTTCCAACTGCGATCGGCTGGAAAAGACGGTAGGGTTGACCCATGGAGGCTCCGACATGAGTGAGCATAGAAAAACCACGGCCGACAGTGGCTCCTCGGATAGGGCGCTCTCGCGCCTCCGGCCGCCCTATGCGTCGTTGCTCGATCTGATCGGGCAGACGCCCATCGTCGAGCTGACCAAGTTCGACACCGGAAAATGCCGGCTGTTCATCAAGCTCGAGAGCCAGAACCCTGGCGGCTCGATCAAGGACCGTATCGCGCTGTCGATGATCGCGGCGGCCGAAAAACAGGGCAAGCTGAAGCCCGGCGGCACCATCGTCGAGGCGACAGCCGGCAATACCGGCCTTGGCCTCGCCCAGGTCGGCATTCCCAAGGGTTACCGCATCATCCTGGTCGTGCCCGACAAGATGTCGCGCGAGAAAATCCAGCATCTGCGCGCGCTCGGCGCGGAAGTGCGCATGACGCGTTCCGATGTCGGCAAGGGCCATGCCGAATATTACCAGGACATGGCGGAAAAAATCGCCGCCGAACTGCCCGGCGCCTTCTACGCCAACCAGTTCGCCAATCCGGCCAACCCGCTGGCGCATCAGACGACCACCGGCCCGGAGATTTTCTCGCAGCTAGACGGGGATGTCGACGCGGTGGTGGTCGGCGTCGGCTCGGGCGGCACGCTGACCGGACTTGGCCGCTACTTCGCCGAGGTGTCGCCGAAGACGGAGATGGTGTTGGCCGATCCGGTCGGCTCGGTGCTGGCGCCGCTGATCAAGACCGGCAAGATGGAAGAGGCGGGAAGCTGGACCGTGGAAGGTATCGGCGAGGATTTCGTGCCGCCCAATGCCGATCTGTCTTTGGTCAAGAAGGCCTATTCCATCACGGACAAGCAGAGCATGCTGGCGGTGCGGGATCTGTTGTCCCGGGAAGGCATCCTGGCCGGTTCTTCCTCCGGGACGCTGCTATCGGCGGCGTTGCGCTATTGCCGCGAGCAGACGGTGCCCAAGCGCGTCGTCACCTTCGTCTGCGACAGCGGCAACAAGTACCTGTCAAAAGTGTTCGACGATTTCTGGCTGGCGGAACAGGGACTGGCCGAACACGAACAGCATGGCGACCTGCGTGACCTCGTGATGCGCACTCACCGCACTGGCGACACCGTCTATGTCGGGCCGGACGAGAGCCTGCTCAACGCCTATGGACGCATGCGCCGCTCCGATGTCTCGCAACTGCCAGTGCTCGACAACGGCAAGCTCGTCGGCATCGTCGACGAGAGCGACATCCTTGCCCATGTCGACGGCCCCTATGACGGGCGCTGGGAGCGCTTCAACGGCCCGGTGCGCACAGCCATGACCTCGAACCTGCACACGCTGCAGGCCAGCCAGACGCTGGACGCGCTGCTGCCGGTGTTCGACCGCAACGAGGTTGCCATCATCTTCGACGGCGACGAGTTCGTCGGCCTGATTACCCGCATCGACCTGATCAACCATCTGAGGCGCGCACGATGACAACATCCGGAAAGAACCGCCTGGCGTTTTCGACGCGCACCATCCATGGCGGCCAGAGCCACGACCCGCTCACCGGTGCGGTGATGGTGCCGATCTACGCCACCTCGACCTATGGCCAGCAGTCGCCCGGCGTGCACAAGGGTTTCGAATATGCCCGCAGCCAGAACCCGACGCGATTCGCCTTCGAGCGCGCCGTGGCCGATCTCGAAAGCGGCTCGGCGGCTTTCGCATTCGCTTCCGGCCTGGCGTCGATCGCCACGGTGCTCGAATTGCTCGATGCCGGCGCGCATATCGTCGCCACCGACGACATTTATGGCGGCTCGTTCCGGCTGATGGAGCGGGTGCGCAAGCGCTCGGCCAATCTGCGGATTTCCTTCGTCGATTTCACCAATCTGGCCGCGGTCGAAGCCGCGATCCGGCCGGAAACAAAAATGCTTTGGGTCGAGACGCCGACCAATCCATTGCTGCGTATCGTCGATCTCGAAGGCGTCGCGGCGCTGGCGAAGCGCAAGGGGATCTTGTCCGTCGCCGACAACACCTTCTGCAGCCCCTACATCCAGCGGCCGCTGGAGCTCGGCATCGACATCGTGGTCCATTCGACGACGAAATATCTGAACGGCCATTCCGACATGGTCGGCGGCGTCGCCGTGGTCGGCGACAACAAGGATCTGGCCGACCGGCTGAAATTCCTGCAGAACGCCATCGGCGCCATATCGGGCCCGTTCGACAGTTTTCTGGCGTTGCGCGGTTTGAAGACCCTGGCGCTGAGGATGGAGCGTCATTCCACCAACGGCCTGAAGATCGCGCAGTGGCTGGAAGCGCGAAAAGATGTGCGCCGCGTCATCTATCCCGGCCTCGCCAGCCATCCCCAGCACGCCATCGCGGTCCAGCAGATGCATGCCTTCGGCGGCATGATCACGGCTGTGCTCGATCGCGATCTTGCCGGCACCAAACGCTTTCTCGAACGCACGCAGCTGTTCACGCTGGCCGAAAGTCTTGGCGGGGTGGAGAGCCTGATCGAGCACCCGGCGTTGATGACGCATGGCTCCATTCCCGCCGAGAAGCGGGCGGAGATCGGCATATCGGATTCGCTGGTGCGGCTGTCGGCGGGGATCGAGGATGGCGACGATCTGATCGCCGATCTGGATCGGGCGCTGGGGGGCTGAGTGCCTTTCGGCTGACCGAGGCCCGTGTTGCTCGCGGGCATGCGCTGCGTCGCGCCTTGCTCCGCCCACGACGATGAACTGTCGTCTCGCCGATCTGAACCAGATCAGGCGTCGTGTTTGTGGCGATGCTTTCCGCGATCCTTCTCGGCGTGGGACTCTCCGGAGCGCACCGGCTTGGCGTTGTCCTTGTCGCGGCGCCCTCGGTGCTGGTCGCCTATCGGAGATAGCGGCACGCCGTGGCGCGCGTTTTTCGTTTCGAGACGGGTGATGAAAATATCGAAGCGATTGGGCATCGTCCGGTCAGTGCTCCGTCGTGCTGTCGGGTTTGTTGTCGGAAAGCCTGACATCCGTCGGCAAGGCAATCGCGGCCTGCTTGGTCAGGCTGGTGTCGTCCCGGGCTGGCAGCCGCTTGTCCTGGCGTGCGGCAATTCGGCCGCGGCCGGCATAGTAGGGCTCGAAAGCGTCCTGTATCGTCAGGCTGTCCATCCTGTCCTCCCTTGGGAATCAGGGGCTAAATCTGCCAAAACCGGTTTCGTTCCCTACTGTGGCGAAGGAATGGCGACTGCCTTACATCGGTGTGAGTTTTGCAAGCCGGCGCCAGCCATGCCAAATGGGTTTGGCAAGCCAACAGGCTGAACGGAGACGGCATCGGTGACTGGCGAAACGGGCAAGCGCAGCTATGTGGTCGGGCAGACCGAGATCGCGGCCCGTCCGCTCGATCCGGCGCTCTATCTGGTGGCGACGCCTATCGGCAACCTCGCCGACATCACGCTGCGCGCGCTGGAGACGCTGGCCGCCGCCGACATCGTCGCCTGCGAGGACACGCGCGTGTCGCGCGTGCTGCTCGACCGCTACGGCGTCCGCCGGCGCACCACGGCCTATCATGAACACAATGCGGGCGAAGCCGGGCCGAAGCTGATCGCGGCGCTCGAAGCCGGCCAGAGCGTGGCGCTGATCTCGGATGCCGGCACGCCGCTGGTCTCCGATCCCGGCTACCGGCTGGTCGGCGAGGCGCTCGACCACGGCATCCGCGTCGTGCCGATCCCCGGCCCCTCGGCACCGCTTGCCGCGCTGACGGCGTCGGGCCTGCCGTCGGACGCTTTCCTGTTCGCCGGCTTCCTGCCGGTTAAATCGGGACAACGCCTGGCCCGGCTGGAGGCCCTGAGAGCCGTGCCGGCGACGCTGATCTTCTTCGAATCGCCGCGCCGGCTGGCCGAGTCGCTCGGCGCCATGGTCGAGGCGCTCGGCGGCGAGCGCAAGGCCGCCATCGGCCGCGAATTGACCAAGACGTTCGAGGAGATGCGCACCGGCACGCTGCGGACGCTTGCCGAGCATTATGCGGCGGCCGATACGCCCAAGGGCGAGATCGTCGTCTGCGTCGGCGCCGCCGAGGCCAAGGTCGACGAACCTGAAGACATCGATCGCCTGCTTTTGTCGCTCGCCGCTGAAATGCCCGCCTCCAAGGCGGCGGCGGAAGCGGCGAAAATGACCGGCGGCCAGAAGCAGGCGCTGTATCGGCGGCTGCTCGAGCTCAAGGACAGACCATGATCCCGAAATGCGGAAACCGGTTTTCTCGGACAAACGGTTCCGTTTGTCCAAAAGTCATGGCCGAGCAACGAGAAACCAGCGGTGGCTGAGCGCCCGAGCGCCAGCCGCCAAAAGGCCTACCGGCGCGGCCATCGCGGCGAATGGCTGGCGGCGACCGCGCTGATGTTGAAGGGCTACCGGATTCTCGCGCGCCGCCACCGCACCCGCTTCGGCGAGATCGACCTGATTGCGCGGCGCGGCGACCTCGTCCTGTTCGTCGAGGTCAAGGCGCGGCGCACGCTGATCGAGGCCATGGAGGCGATCGGTCACGAATCGGAGCGCCGCATCGAGGGTGCTGCCGATATCTGGCTGTCCCGCCAGCCCGACTATGGCAGGCTGTCTATGCGCTTCGATATGGTCGCCGTGCTGCCCTGGCGGTGGCCGGTGCATGTCCCGAATGCGTTTTACGGAAGGAGTTGACAGAAATCCGTGCGAGGCAGCCCCTCATCCGGCCGCTAGGGGAGAGGTCGGGTTGCCCCGAGTTGCCCCTCTCAATTCGGTTGGCAATCCCGGTGAGGGGCCTGCAACAACGCACGTTCACCCCCAGATCATCAGAGCCACCAGCCCGACGATCCCCACCACCAGGCGCCACCAGCCGAACAGCGAGTACCCGTTGCGCGAGACGTAGTCGAGCAGGTAGCGCACCACAACCAAGGCCGTGACGAAGGCGGCAACGAAGCCGATGGCGATGATCGGCAGGTCGGCCGAGGTCAGCACGTTGCGGTTCTTGAACAGGTCGAAGGCGAAGGCGCCGACCATGGTCGGGATGGCGAGGAAGAAGGAAAATTCCGCCGCCGCCCGCTTGTCTACACCCAGAAGCAGCGCGCCTACGATGGTCGAACCCGAACGCGACGTGCCGGGGATCAGCGACAGGCACTGGAACAGGCCGATCTGCAGGTAGAGTCTGGTCGGGAACCGCTCGACGTCGCGATAGACCGGCTTGAGGTTCATGCGGTCGACGACCAGCAGCACGACGCCGCCGATGATCAGCATGATGCAGATCAACCGGGGTGATTCGAACAGCACAGTCTTGATGAAATCATGCGCCAGCGCGCCGATGATCGCCGCCGGCAGGAAGGCGATGAGGATGCCGATGACGAAATGCCGCGTCAGCCGGTCATGCGGCAGGTCGAGCAGCATCTGCCACAGGCGCCGGAAATAGACGCTGAGGATCGCCAGGATGGCGCCGAGCTGGATCAGGATCTCGAAGGCCTTGCCGGTCGACTGGAACCCGAGGAAATGGCCGGCGAGCAGGATGTGGCCGGTCGAGGACACCGGGATGAATTCGGTCAACCCCTCCAGCAGGCCAAGCAGCAGGGCTTCGACGATGGTCTGGCTTTCCATTTCTACCTCGGCATTGGCGTGACGGCTAACAGAATGGCTTGCTTGTCATGGCGCCGAAGTCCCCCTATAGGTCGCAACACCCCTGACGGCCCGCTAGCCGGGCGGCCAAGACTTACCGGTGCGCCCTGCGATTCGCCAGTGTGGCAATCCGGAATTCGCCATACCTGGAACGAGCGCGATGCGCGAATTCCGGATTCTGAACGACACCAGTGCGCTTTATCATCGCGGAACCATGCTGACGCTTTTCCACCATCCCATGTTCGCTACCTGCCGCTTCGTCCGCCTCGCCTTTGGCGAGTATGGCGAGGAGCTGGCGCTGATCGAGGAAAAGCCGTGGACGCGGCGCAAGGAGTTCTTGGCGCTGAACCCGGCCGGCACACTGCCGATCCTGCTGGCCGAAGGTGACGTGCCGATCATCGGCGCGACGGTGATTTCCGAATATCTCGACGAGACGCGCGGCGTGCTCAAGCGCGACAAGCGGCTGTTCGCCGAGGACCCGATGCAGCGCGCCGAAATCCGCCGGCTGATCGACTGGTATCTCAACAAGGCCGAAAGCGAAGTGACGCGCCATCTGGTGCGCGAACGCGTGCTGAAGCCGGTGATGCCGGAAACGGCGGGCGGCGGCTCGCCCGATTCAGGCGCCATCCGCGCCGCGCGCGCCAACATCCGCCAGCACATGAAATACACCAACTGGCTGGCGGGCACCCGTCATTGGCTGGCCGGCGGCAGGGTCACCTATGCCGATCTGGCGGCCGCCGCGACGCTGTCGGTGCTCGACTATCTCGGCGAGATCGACTGGCGCGAACACCCCGCCGCGCGCGAATGGTACACGCGGGTGAAGTCACGGCCCTCCTTCCGGCCGCTCCTGACCGACCGCGTGCGCGGCCTGTCACCGGTATCGCACTATGCGGATCTCGACTTCTGATGCGTCGAAACTGCGCGCGCTGATCGACGCGGAGGCGCGGCGCGCCGGCTTCGACGCGGTCGCCGTCACCACCCCGGATGCCATCCCGCTGGCGCCGGCGCGCCTGGCCGAATTCGTCGCCGACGGCTTCCACGGCTCGATGGACTGGATCGCCGAGACGATTGCGCGCCGCGGCGAGCCATCCACGCTGTGGCCCGACGTGCGCTCGATCATCGTGCTGGCGATGAATTACGGACCGGATCATGATCCGCGCGACGTGCTGGCCAGGCGCGATCGCGGCGCGATCTCGGTCTACGCGAAAAACCGCGATTATCACGAGGTCATGAAGGGCCGGCTGAAGGAGATCGCCGGCAAGATCGTCGCGCGCGCCGGCGGCGACGTGAAGGTCTTCGTCGACACGGCGCCCGTGATGGAAAAGCCGTTGGCGGAAGCAGCGGGGCTGGGTTGGCAAGGCAAGCACACCAACCTAGTCAGCCGCGAGCACGGCTCCTGGCTGTTCCTTGGCACCATCTTCACCACGGCCGAACTGGAACCGGACAAGCCCGAGATCGACCATTGCGGCTCCTGCCGCGCCTGCCTCGACGCCTGCCCGACCGACGCGTTCCCCGCGCCCTACAGGCTCGATGCGCGGCGCTGCATCTCCTATCTCACCATCGAGAACAAGGGGCCGATCCCGCATGAATTTCGGGAAAAGATCGGCAACCGCATCTATGGCTGCGACGACTGCCTCGCCGCCTGTCCTTGGAACAAATTCGCCCGCGCCGCGTCCGAGGCCAAGCTCGCCGCGCGCGACGATCTGCGCGAGCCGCCGCTCGCCGATCTCTTGGCCCTCGATGATGCTGGCTTCCGCGCCTTCTTCTCCGGTTCGCCGATCAAACGCATCGGCCGCGACCGTTTCGTCCGCAACGTGCTGATCGCCGCCGGCAATTCCTGCGACGGCGCGCTCGTCGGCGTCGTCCGGGACCTGCTCGGCGATGCCTCGCCGCTGGTGCGGGGCGCGGCAATATGGGCGCTGGCGCGGCTGGTGCCGGAAACCGAATATGCCGAACGGGCCGCGAACGGCTTGAACAGTGAGGACGACGCGGCGGTGCGCGAGGAATGGCGCCTGGCGCGGCCAAGCAGGGCGCGTGCATGAGCGGAAAACAGGTCTTCATCTTCGGTGCCGGTTATTCCGGAAAGGCCTTTGCCCGCGCCAATAGGGGAACCGCCAGCATCTTCGGCACGACACGCTCCGAGGAAAAATTCGAAGCGCTGCGCCAGGCCGGCATCGTCCCACTGCTGTTCGACGGCAAGTTGACGAACGAAATCGGCGCTGCGCTGGAGAAAACCACGCATCTGGTGGTTTCGGTCGGCCCTGAAGAAGCCGGCGATCCGGTGTTGAATGCCGCTCGCCAGGCAATCGCAGGGATGCCGGCGCTGGAATGGATAGGCTATCTCTCGACCGTTGGCGTGTATGGGGATCATGGCGGCGCCTGGGTCGACGAGACGGCCGCCTGCCGGCCGGTGTCGAAGCGTTCGGTGATGCGGGTCGAGGCCGAGCGGGCGTGGTTGAGGCTTGGCGAGGACATCGGGCGCCCAGTGGCGATCCTGCGGCTGTCCGGCATCTACGGCCCCGGCCGCAACGCGCTGGTCAATCTGGAGAACGGCACTGCCAGGCGGCTGGTCAAGCCGGACCAGGTGTTCAACCGCATCCATTGCGACGACATATCAGGCGCGCTGTGGCATCTGATCAGCGGCAATAGAGGCGGCATCTTCAACGTCACCGACGATGAGCCGGCGCCGCCGCAGGATGTCGTCGCCTACGCCGCACATCTGATGAGCGTTGAGCCGCCGCCCGAAATTCCCTTCGACAGCGCCCAACTTTCGCCCATGGCGCGATCCTTCTATGGCGAGAACAAGCGGGTCGCCAATGCGGCGATCAAGGCGGCGGGCTATCGGTTTCGCTTTCCCGACTATCGCGCCGCTTTCGACCATATGTGGGCAAGCGGCGACTGGCGTGACGGTGCGCCGCGCAGCCCGATGAGGGGCGTGAAGGGATAGGATGATCGAAGCGTGGCGCTTGGCGTGGTATGATTCGGCGATTGCAGGCACGGGGGTGCGGTTCATGAAATCATCGATGCGGTCGCTTTGCCCCAGAAATGCGGTATTGGCTGCAGCACTGGCTCTGGCAGGCCTGGCCGCGCAGCCGGCAGCGGCCGAGGAGCGGGCGAAAGACCTGTTCGGCGCCGAGAAGCTGCCGACGGCCACCGCCCCGCAATCCTTTGGCTTCTATTCCAAGGGCTGTTTTGCCGGCGGCGTCGCCATTCCCATGGATGGTCCGACCTGGCAGGTGATGCGGCCTTCGCGCAACCGCCGCTGGGGCCATCCGGCGATGATCGCGCTGATCGAGAGATTGTCGCGCGACGCCGTCGCCGACGGTTGGCCGGGCCTGTTGATCGGCGACATCGCGCAGCCACGCGGCGGCCCGATGCTATCAGGTCATGCCTCGCACCAGATCGGGCTCGACGCCGACATCTGGCTGACGCCGATGCCCGACCGCACCATGACCAGGGCGCAGCGCGAGACCATGAGCGCCACCTTGATGGTCGACGACAAGACGCATCTTGTGAAGGACGCGCTGTGGACGCCGGCGCACACGCGGCTTTTGAAGCGCGCGGCGAGCTATCCGGAGGTCGAGCGCATCCTGGTCAATCCCGGCATCAAGAAAAAGCTCTGCGACACGGTCAAGGGTGACCGCTCGTGGCTACGCAAGATCAGGCCGTTCTGGGGCCACGACTACCATTTCCACATGCGCATCGGCTGCCAGCCGGGCTCGCCCAATTGCAAGGCGCAGGAAGCAACGCCGGAGGATGATGGCTGCGGCAAGCCGCTGGCCTGGTGGTTCACGCAGGAGCCGTGGCGGCCGAACAAGAACCCGGATGCGCCCAAGGCACGTGACCTGATGACGATGGCCAACCTGCCCAAGGAATGCCGCGCGGTGCTCGACGCGCCGGGGCCTGCCTCGGCCGAGGCCGCGACCTATCACGGCGACGCCGTGCCGGTCGCGGTGGCGGTGCCTGAGCCGGAAGCGCCGTCGCTGCCCGCCGTCACGGCAAGCGGCACCGCCGGCCTGCCAAGCGCGGTGAACGCCTTCACCGCGACGCCCGAGGTCGGCGTACCGGTGCCGCGGCCACGGCCGCCAGCGAAGTGATTGGCGCGCCACCCGCAGGCTCAATCGGTTTAGCCCCCGTTTTCATGGAACAGTGGCCGTTTGGCCGCAGAACCTCTCCCTGCGCGCCACCAGGCCCGAAAACCGTTTCCCTTTTCAAACTCATGCGCTAGTCAACGCAGGAACGGCGAAACGCCGTCGCGGGCGCCGGGGACGGACGAGAGCATGCCAAGCACGGGCGATGACGAGACTTTGCTGCGGTTTCCGATCCTGATCGGCGATATCGGCGGCACCAATGCGCGGTTTTCGATCGTGCTCGACGCCAATTCCGGGGCCGGCGAGCCGATCATCGTCCAGACCGCCAATTACAACACCATCGACGAGGCGATCCAGGCGGCGGTGCTCGATCGGTCCTCGGTTCGCCCCAATTCGGCGGTGCTGGCCGTGGCCGGCCCGGTCGACGGCGACGAGATCGAGCTCACCAACTGTCCCTGGGTCGTCAAGCCGAGGCAGATGTTCGCCAATCTTGGGCTGAGCGACATTGTCGTGCTCAACGATTTCGAGGCGCAGGCGCTGGCCGTCGTGGCGCTTGGCGAAGAGCACATGGAAAAGATCGGCGGCGGCGCGCCGGAGCCCAATGCCGGCCGCGTCGTCCTTGGCCCCGGGACCGGGCTCGGCGTCGCCGGGCTGGTCCACGCGCTGCATCACTGGATCCCGGTGCCCGGCGAAGGCGGTCATATGGACATCGGGCCGCGCACACCGCGCGATTTCGAGGTTTTCCCGCATATCGAGAAGCTCGAGGGCCGCATTTCGGGCGAACAGATCCTGTGCGGACGCGGTCTCGTCAACGTCTACCGGGCGGTGGCCAAGGCGGATGGAAAGCCGTCGCCCTTCACCACGCCGGCCGAAGTCACCGGTGCGGCGTTGGCCAAGACCGATCCGGTGGCGCAGGAAGCCCTCGAGACCTTCGTCACCTGCCTCGGCCGCACCGCCGGCGACCTGGCGCTGGTGTTCATGAGCAGGGGCGGCGTGTTCCTAACCGGCGGCATCGCGCAAAAGATCGTGCCGGCGCTGAAGCAAGGCAATTTCCGCGCCGCCTTCGAGGACAAGGCGCCGCACAGCGCGCTGATGCGCACCATGCCGGTCTATGTCATCACCCATCCGCTGGCTGCCCTTCTCGGCCTTGCCGCCTATGCCAGGAACCCCACGCTGTTCGGCGTCCAAACATCGGGCCGGCGCTGGCGCGACGAAGTTAGTCACCCCAAGGCATAGGCAAGCCGGCTGCTTGGCGGTAATAGGGGTGCCGAATTGCCCGGCCACGGGAAGCGAAACCGACAAAGCCCTCTGATTTGACACTTCAAACTCCAAACAAGCTGAAAGCCCGGCCCGGCGAGGTCACAGCGGTGCTGCGCCGCATTCTCGCTGAGAACAGCCACGACTATCGCTGGACTTATGTGATGGTCATCACCTGCTCGCTGATCGTTTCGGGCACGACCGCCTTCACGGCCTGGATCATGGCCCCGATGGTCAACCAGATCTTCTACGAACGGCGTGGCGACGCGATCGTGTGGATCTGCGCAGGCTTCATGGCGGCCTTCCTGCTGCGCGGCTTTGCCGGCTATGGCCAGGCGGTGGCGCTGGCCAAGATCGGCAACAATCTGGTGGCGCGCTACCAGAAGCGCATTTTCGATCACCTGATGAAGCTCGGCGTCGGCTTCTTCAATGATACACGCTCCGGCCGGCTGGCGGCGCAGGTCAACGAAAACGTCGGCGGCATCCGCGACCTCCTGTCGTTGACGCTGACCTCGATCACCCGCGACGCGGTGACGCTGATCGGCCTGCTCGGCGTCATGGTCTACCAGGATCCGGTCCTGTCGCTCAGTTCGCTGCTGATCGGACCGCCGCTGATCTGGGCCGTCGTCTACCTCACCCGTCGCGTGCGGCGCATTACCCGCGAATCCGTGCTGATCAATTCGCGCCTGATCGGCGCCGTGCAGGAAGCCACGCAAGGCATCGCCATCGTCAAGGCCTTCACCATGGAGGACGAACTGTCCAGCCGCATCGGCAAGCTCGCCAGCGACGCCGAACAGCGCTCGAACAAGATTGCCCGCGTCTCCGAACGGCTGTCGCCGATTTCCGACATGCTGGCCGGCTTCGCCGTCACCTCCGTCATCGCCTATTCCGGTTACCGGGCTCTGGTTCTCGGGCAGCCGCCGGGCGCGGTCTTCTCCTTCATCACGGCGCTGATCCTGGCCTATGATCCGGCGCGCCGCCTGGCACGCATGCAGGTCGGCATGGAACGGGCTCTGGTCAATGCACGCATGATCTACGAGCTGCTCGACCTCGAGCCGAAGCAGGGCGACGCGCCTGGCGCCACCAAGGCAAACTTCACCACGGGCGAAGTGCGCTTCAACAACGTGTCCTTCCGCTATGTCGAGGAGACGCCTGTCCTTCAGGACCTCAGCTTTGTCGCCGCCGCCGGCAAGATGACCGCCGTCATCGGCGCCTCCGGTGCCGGAAAGACCACACTGGTGGCGCTGCTGCAGCGCTTCTACGACGTCGAGAGCGGTACGATCGAGATCGATGGCCAGGACATTTCCAAGGTCACCAAACAGTCGCTGCGCGGCTCGATAGCCTATGTCTCGCAGGCGCCCTATCTGTTCGAGGGCACCATCCGCGACAACATCCGCTATGGCCGCCCCTCGGCCACCGATGCCGAGATCGAACAGGCCGCGCGACTGGCCGCGGCCGACGAGTTCATCCGCCAGCAGCCGCAAGGGTATGACACGCCGGTCGGCGAGAATGGCGCCACGCTCTCCGGCGGCCAGCGCCAGCGCGTGTCGATTGCCCGCGCCATTGTGCGCCAGGCGCCGATCCTGCTGCTCGACGAGGCGACATCGGCGCTCGACAACGAGGCGGAAGCGCGCGTCCAGCAGGCGCTCACCAAGGTCATGGAAGGGCGCACCACCATCGTCATCGCGCACCGCCTGTCCACCGTGGTCAATGCCGACCACATCATCGTGCTGGAACAGGGCCATCTGGTCGAAGAGGGCACGCATGCCTCGCTGATGGCCGACCCGCACAGCGTCTATGCCCGTTTCCACCGGATACAGGGCGTCAAGGGCCTGGGGCTTGTCGACGACAGCGCCCCGGCCGAAACTTCGGTTCAGGAACTAGAGACCCAGGACATCGCCGGGAGCACGCCATGAGCGAGACCACATCAGGCGAGCCGGCCGGCGATATGGGCCTTGTGGTGGTCGGCGCGGCCGGCCGCATGGGCCAGACGCTGATCCGCGCCATCCACGCCATTCCGGGCGCCCGCGTCATCGGCGCGGTCGAGCGCCCGGATTCGCCTCACCTGGGCAAGGATGCGGGGGAACTCGCCGGCGTCGGCCGCATCGACGTGGCGATCGGCAGCGATCCGTTGCCGGTCTTCGCCAGGGCCGACGGCGTGCTCGATTTCACCACCCCGGCCTCGACGGTCGAGTTCGCCGGTTACGCGGCGCAGGCGCGCATCGTCCATGTCATCGGCACGACAGGCTGTTCGGTCGACGACAACGCGAAAATCGCTGCCGCCGCCCGCCACGCGACCATCGTCAAGTCGGGCAATATGAGCCTCGGCGTCAATCTGCTGGCGGTGCTGGTCGAACAGGCGGCACGCGCGCTCGACGCCGACGATTTCGACATCGAGATCCTCGAAATGCACCACAGGCACAAGGTCGACGCGCCTTCGGGCACGGCGCTTCTGCTCGGCGAAGCGGCCGCCGCCGGGCGCGGCATCGCGCTGGCCGGCAATGATGTGCGTTCGCGCGACGGCCATACGGGTGTGCGACAAACCGGCTCGATCGGTTTTGCCACGCTGCGCGGTGGCTCGGTGGTTGGCGACCACAGCGTGATCCTGGCCGGCACCGGCGAGCGCATCACGCTGTCGCACCATGCCGAGGACCGCGCCATCTTCGCCCGCGGTGCCGTCAAGGCCGCACTTTGGGCGCATGGCCAGAAGCCGGGACTGTATTCGATGCGGGACGTGCTTGGGCTTGCCTGAAACGAGCCTCAACCATCTTCGTTCTTACGCGGGACGGAAAACCACTACACACTTTTCCTGGAATGCCCGGACCCCAGAGGAGCAAAAATGTCGAGAACCCTCGTGCTCGTGCGCCACGGCCAGAGCGAATGGAACCTGAAGAACCTGTTCACCGGCTGGCGCGACGTCGACCTGACGGAGCAGGGCCATGCCGAGGCCAAGGCCGCCGGCCAAAAACTCAAGGCGCGCGGCCTGAAGTTCGATATCGCCTTCACCTCGGCGCTGACCCGGGCGCAAAAAACCTGCCAGCACATTCTCGACGCGGTCGGCCAGAGCGACTTGCAGACCGTTCGCGACCAGGCGCTGAACGAGCGCGACTATGGCGACCTCTCCGGCCTCAACAAGGACGACGCGCGCCAGAAATGGGGCGAGGAGCAGGTGCATGTCTGGCGCCGCTCCTATGATGTGCCGCCGCCCGCCGGCGAAAGCCTGAAGGACACTGGCGCCCGCGTCTGGCCCTATTACCTGCACGATCTGCAGCCGCATGTGCTGCGCGGCGGCACGGTGCTGGTCGCCGCCCATGGCAATTCGCTGCGCGCGCTGATCATGGCGCTGGACGGCAAGTCAGGCGAGGAGATCGTCAAGCTGGAACTCGGCACCGGCGTGCCGGTGATCTACCAGCTCAACGCCGATTCGACCGTGGCTTCGAAGGAAGTGCTGGAAGGCTAAGCCGGCAAGCGAGCAGCGGGTTTAAAAAAGCGCGTTGACAGCAATCGCTTGCCCGCTTATTGAGCCCGCACCAGCCCAGATGGCGGAATTGGTAGACGCGCACGGTTCAGGTCCGTGTTCCGCAAGGAGTGGAGGTTCGAGTCCTCTTCTGGGCACCAAATTCCCGTTTCGAACCATTCGATCGGTTCAGAAACCCTGAGAAAAAGCCCGGTTCGTCCGGGCTTTTTTCTTGCCCGATGACCTGCCCTCCTGGCCAGTCCCCGAACAAACCGCTTCAAACCGCGCGTCCCCTTCGCTACGCTCGCAATCATGTCTCAATCCAGCACCGCGATCTTCGGCGCCCGCCGCGACCAGGCTTTTCCCGTCCTAGAGCGGTTCATCGCTTGATAGAATCGGAAGGGATTCCCGCTCGGTTGGATTTGTGATTCAAGATGCTGGCTGGAT